>CAYNHM010000007.1:0-143931 GCA_964397135.1 uncultured Rikenellaceae bacterium | reverse complement strand
TAGTTGATCCTACTGTATAGCGATGAAAACCATCAGATCCTTTTACAACAGAAACGCCCGAGATGTTTGCAAAATGTTCAATATCAACTGGTACAATTAGTGCCATTATTTGAACTGTATAGGAATCTTCTGATAAAGAACTTGTTTCAACGAAGGCAATCTTCGGCTCTATCGTAACATTTCTGCTGGGTGATTCTTTTTCTTTATCCTTTTCAAAAGAACTTTCTGTTTCTTCTTCAACAAACTGAGCATCAAGCATCTCAATTTCACTCTCTTTGAAGTTGGATTCCTCTACAACAGCCAGTGATGGCTCTTGTACAATGGGTTTAAGCAATACATCAAGAGTATAATTTGGAAAATCGTAATCTTCAGGGATACTAACTTCGGCAATAAAATCATTAAAACCCTCTCCTTGAAGAGTAACCTGATAACTCCCGGGCATTATTCTATGGGAAAAACTACTTGCAGCTCTATCGGCTGCTATTTCAGCTTCTACCTTTTTATCGTCAAAGCTATATATGGATACATTTACATCCGTAACAAAGTCGCTTAATGATCCTTTATCCGTTGAAATAATGCCCAAAAGATTAATTAGTGGAAGTACTTTTACAAACATAATATCCTTAGATCCATAACCATCAGGATCATAGTAAGCTGTAAAGCCCGACACAACATCATTTGGAAAGAAGAATAGATTGTCATCAGTATCATTCAATGGGTATCCAATGTTAACGGGACTCTTGCTTGAATTCATTTCAGCATAAAATATATCGTATCCTCCTATACTATTATGACCCTCAGAACTAAAAAAAAGGTACTTTCCATCGGGTGTTAGAAATGGTGTATCCTCATTGTACTCAGTATTTATTCTTGTACCAAGATTTTCTGGATTACCCCATTTGCCCTTTGAGCTCAATGTAGATTTATATATATCTATTCCACCAACTCCACCGGGTCTGTCGCTTGCAAAGTAAAGCGTTTGCCCATCGGAGGATATGGTTGCATGAGAGTCGTTAAACTTGCTGTTTATTGGCTTTTTTAATTTTTTCACCTTTGTCCATTCACCATTCTCAAATCGTGAATAGTAAATTGATCCCCTATCATAACGAGAGTAATAAATTAGCCCATCCGAAGTAAAATCGTCGATTAAATATAACTCTGTACCATCATAAGAAATACTTGATGTCTTCAAAAAATATGCTCTAAGATTACTCGCAATACTCTTAGGTTCACCCCACGAATCACCTTCTTTTTTTGCTATATGAACTTCATAGCCCAACTCAAGGTGCCTAGTAAAAGCTATAGTTTTTCCATCACCAGAAATAACAGCATTGAAATTTGGATTATTCTCGTTTATTGTAGCCCCGAGGTTTCTTTCCTTAAGTCCTTTTTTATCCTCAATATACTGTGGGGCAATATTACATTGAGCAATCAACATGTCAATTCTCCTGCTATACTCATCTAAAGGATCTAAAAATTCTCTGTAACGTTTATAAGCATCCTTAGCAAGATCGAATTGTTTTGTTATTTGATATGCTTTTCCAAGATAATAAAAAACTTCAGGAGGAGCGGTAATTTCTTTTATTGCTCTAGGATCATAATCTTTAGAAACATTATTAGCGGCTTCCTCTAAATACTTAATGGCTTGCTCTTTTTTATCTGAAGTTAAAAGATAGCTGAACCCAATTTTGTAGGTTATATTAGCACTTCTTGGTATTAGTTCTAATGCCTCTTGGTATTTCAAGGCTGCTTCCTCGTATCGCTTTTCATAAAGATAAAACTCAGCTTCGAGTTCTTTTGAAAAAATTTGATTCCAGTTCTGTGCAATTAGCAGATTGTGACTAATTAACAAAAGGAAAAGAATAGACAAAAATCGATGCATTGTCGATCAATCTAAAGGAATATTTGTAATTAGCACAAATATAGTAGTATATAATAATATAACAAACATTTCTTTTATGTACAAACCAAATTTATCAACAAATTGAGCAAAGGAACTGTTAAACTCAAATAATACTAAGATAAACCAAAGTAACTAATGTTGATAATTATCATTTGTTTTGCACTTTTTAATATGGATTGTATTTTAATCTTTTTTATATCTTTACATCTTCAATCAATAGTAAAACATGCCGAAACATAAGTATAGGTTTAATCCAGAATCGTTAAACTTTATTAGGGAAGAAAACTCCTTTAAGAAAAGATTTTGGCAAGGTTTCAGATACTTTTTGTTAAGCATCATCGTCTCCATCATCTATTACATTATCTTCTCGTTTTTCTTTGATACCCCAGAAGAACGAGGCTTAAGGCGCGAAAATCAAGAACTAGTGCTACAATTTGAACTTTTCAACAAAAAGTTTGACCATATCAACGCTGTGCTGGAAGATATTCAGCAACGGGATGATAATATTTACCGTACCATTTTTGAAGCCGAACCAATACCAAGCACTTATAGATCTGCCGGTATGGGGGGTGTGGACAGGTACACGCACCTTGAAGATCTTTCCAATTCTGAACTGGTAATAAAAACTGCACAACGTATCGACAAGTTGGCAAAACAAGTATATATTCAGTCAAAATCTTTTGACGAAGTAATTGAAATGGCCAAGCGAAAAGAGGAAATGATCGCTTGTGTACCAGCCATTCAACCCGTATCAAACAAAGATCTTAAACGCGTGGCTTCGCCATTCGGAGTTAGAATGCACCCATTTTACAAAGTGCTTAAAATGCATACTGGCATGGACTTCACAGCTCCCACTGGCACAGAAATTTACGCAACAGGCAATGGTGTAGTTTCTGATGTTATTCACTCTTCACGAGGCTATGGAAACACAATAATCATTGATCATGGATTTGGATACAAAACCCTTTATGCACATCAAAGCAAAACCTTAGTTAAACCTGGACAAAAAGTTAGGCGTGGCGACGTGATTGGCCTTGTTGGAAATACTGGGATGAGCATGGCTCCTCACCTACACTATGAGGTTAGAAAAAATAACGAACCAATTAATCCTATCAACTTCTATTTTAATGATCTAACCCCTGAGGAGTATGATAAGATTATTGAGTTGGCTGCTCAAAGCGGACAATCGCTCGATTAGAATATTCCTTACTATTACATTCGCATTTTTTTTAAATTCTTATGATGCCATTAATTTGTAAGCTAACCAAACATAAAAAGCTTATTACCTCTATTTGCTTTTATTTCTTCATTTTTATAATGCTGCAAAACCCTTCTAGCAAACTTTTTTCGCAAAACATCGACTCCACCATTAACCATATAACAATAATTGGAGTAGGCGATATTATGTTCGGAACCGATTTTCCAAACAGAAGTTACCTTCCTCCAAACAATGACTGCAAGCCACTTATAGAACCCGTAATAAATATCCTGCAGAACGCTGATGTAACCTTTGGTAATTTAGAAGGATGTTTTCTTGACAAAGGAGATGTTGCCAAACGCTGTAGCGACACTACCCGATGCTTTGCATTTAAGATGCCTGAAAAATACATCGATTGCCTTGTGGATTGCGGATTTGATGTGGTAAGCCTGGCGAATAACCATATCGGAGATTTTGGTGACAAGGGCAGAGAAACTACCATGAGGCTGCTCGATTCTGTTGGGATACATTATGGAGGATTGCTCACACACCCCATCTCAATATTTGAGAAAAATGGGTTAAAAATTGGCTTCAGCGCATTTGCCCCAAACAAAGGAACCTGCAATATTAATGATATACCCAATGTAAAGAGAATTGTAGAAGAGCTAAAATCGCAATGCGATATTGTAATTGTTTCATTTCATGGAGGCGCAGAGGGAGCAAGTCATACAAATGTTACACGCAATAGTGAATTTTTTTATGGCGAAGATCGCGGAAATGTGTATGAATTTGCACGGCACGTTATAGATGCTGGTGCCGATGTAGTTTTTGGGCATGGACCACACGTAACAAGGGCAATTGATCTCTACAAAGGACGTTTTATAGCTTACAGCTTAGGGAATTTTTGCACCTATGGACGATTTAATTTACGTGGGCTCAACGGAGTTGCTCCAATAATAAAGCTATTTGTTGAAAAAAATGGTAAATTTGTAAAGGGAGAAATAATTCCAATTATTCAAACGGGAAGGGGTGGCGTTGAGTTAGATTCTGATAGTAAGGCTATTATTGAAATTCAACGGCTAACCAAAGCTGACTTTCCTGAATCGCAACTTGTTATTTCAAACGATGGTAAAATTCATCTAAAAGAATAAAAAAATGCCCTACAAAGAAAAAAAAGTTGAAAAGCTATTCTACTCCATTGGTGAGGTTGCCAATATGTTTGGGGTAAATACATCCCTAATCCGTTTCTGGGAAAAGTATTTTGACATCATCAAACCCAAAAAGAACAAAAAGGGAAATAGGCTCTTTACTAAAGCCGACATTAATAACTTCAAACTAATCTATCACTTGGTAAAGGAGCAGCGCTTAACCCTTGAAGGTGCCAGAATAAAGCTTGCAGAAGACAAAAATAAAACGGTAAATAATTTTGAAGCCATCGAATCCCTAAAGAGAATCAGGGAAATGCTGGTTGAAATAGAAGAATCGTTTTAAACATGACAGTCCGTGAGATTTGCCATATTATTGAGCAACTTTACCCCCTTTCTTACCAGGAAAGTTACGATAACTCAGGGTTGCTGGTTGGCTCTCCCGATAGCCCCGTCAATGGCATTCTCCTTACCATCGATGTAACTCCAGATGTCATTGATGATGCCCTAAAACAAGGAACAAACCTAATAATAGCACACCATCCCGTAATATTTGGCGGGATTAAACGGCTTATTGGCTCTAACTACACTGAGCGTACTGTAATAAAAGCCATAAAAAATGGTATTGCCATTTACTGCGCCCATACCAACCTTGATAGTATTTGGAATGGGGTTAGCATGGAGATTGCTAAACGCTTAGAATTAGATAACTTAAAAATCCTAAGCCCTGCCACTGATCAATTAGTGAAACTTACCACTTTTGTTCCTAACAAAAAAGCAGAAGCGGTTAGATTAGCCATGTTTAACGCTGGTGCTGGGCAAATTGGCGATTACGATCAGTGCTCGTTCAACCTTGAAGGTAAGGGCACTTTCAGAGCAGGGAGCGAAACCAATCCGTATGTTGGCAATCAAGGAGAATTACACTTCGAACCCGAAACCCGGATTGAAGTTATTGTTCCTAAGCCAATCCTCCCCAAGGTTATTCAGTCCATGGTAGATTCTCATCCTTACGAAGAGGTTGCATATGATATTTATCCTTTGCATAACAATAACCCAAGGGCTGGTTTGGGTATGGTTGGTAATCTTACAAAACCTTATGAAGAATTAGACTTTTTGAAGAAAGTGAAACAAATCTTCAAAACAGGTTGCATTAGACATACTGAACTTACGGGAAAAGAAATTCGAAAAGTTGCCTTTTGCGGTGGTAGCGGAGCCAGTCTTCTTCCCAAAGCCTTATCTGCTAAAGCAGATATTTTCATCACAGCCGACATGAAATATCATCAGTTTTTTGATGCTGATGGTAAAATTTTAGTAGCTGATATTGGCCACTTCGAGAGCGAACAATTTACTGTGGATATTTTTTATGATTATCTTACAAAAAAATTACCTAATTTTGCAATCCGAAAATCTAAAGTTAAGACCAATCCCATAAACTATTTATAAAAAAGGTATGGTAGCAAAAGAAAGCAAAGCAGCAGACGTAACTGAAATGTCCGTTGAAGAGAAACTCAAAGTTCTATATGAACTTCAGCAAATTGATTCGAAGATTGATCAGATCAAGACTCTTAGGGGCGAACTCCCCCTTGAAGTTCAGGATCTTGAGGATGATGTAGCAGGACTAGAAACGCGCATTTCTAATCTCAACACCGAAGTTGAAGAACTCAACCAACAGGTTGTTAACAAAAACCTTGAAATAAAGAATGCTGAAAGTTTGATCTCAAAGTACTCTGAACAGCAGAAGAACGTTCGTAACAACCGGGAATACGATTCTCTATCGAAAGAGATTGAATACCAAACCCTGGAGATTGAACTTTGTGAGAAAAGGATTAAAGAGTACTCCCAACAAGCTAAAGATAAGAAGCAACTAATCGAACAAGCTCAGATTCAACTAACTGATACCAAAGCCGATCTGCAAGTAAAGAAAAGTGAACTTGACAGTATTGTGACTGACACACAAAAAGAGGAAGAAGAATTGCTTCGTAATTCTGAAGCTTTTCAGGAGGTGATAGAGCCAAGACTTCTTTCAGCATACAAAAGGATAAGATCAAATGCACGCAATGGACTTGCTGTTGTAACTGTAAAACGTGATGCCTGTGGTGGCTGCTTCAACAAGATTCCCCCTCAACGTCAACTCGACATTAAAATGCGTAAAAAGATAATTGTTTGTGAATATTGCGGAAGAATTCTTGTAGACCAAGGTTACTCAGAAAATGGAGATGAGTAAACTTCTCGTATGAAAATATTTGTTAAAAGGGGCTTATGCCCCTTTTTCAATTAATATTTGAGTATAAGGAAATATCACCAACTACCTCTGGCACCGCCACCCCCAAAGGAGCCACCTCCTCCACCAGAAAATCCTCCAAACGAACCTCCTCCTGAACTAAATCCCCCAAAGCCTCCACTTCGACCTCCTCCGCCAGAGAGCATGCCCATTGCAATCCAAAATGGGATATTATGTCCAATAGATCTTCCTCTAGTTTTCTTAACATTGAAGAGTATGATAAAGAAAAGTGTTAAGAATATTATTAAAGGTAGAGCAACCAAAGCCCCGCCCTGACCAAGATACTCGTCTCCAGAAAATTTTCCAGAGGCTAACCCAATGATCGTTGTTGTGGCTTTATCAAGTCCGCCATAGTAATTTCCCTCCTGAAAATATGGAATCAACTCTCGATCAACAATTCGTTTGGCAATGGCATCTGGGATTACATCCTCCAAACCATACCCAGTAGCAATCATGGCCTCTCCTCGTTGATTTCCAATTCTTGGTTTAATCATTATGATAATGCCATTATCCTTACCTTTCTGTCCGATTCCCCATTTTTCGCCAATGCGAAAAGCAAAATCGGCTAAATCGTAACCCATTAAATCATTAATGGTTATGATATATACCTGTGTTGAAGTTGTATCGTGGTAATTTCGAAGTTTTCGCTCTAGCTTTGCATAATCATTTTGGTTAAGTAATCCTGCAAAATCATTTACCAAGCGTGGAGGCTGCATTGGCTCTGGAATCTCCTGTGCATTTAATATACCTATAAGAAAACTCAGCGATAGTACTATTGATGAAATAATTCTCTTCATTGCAATTGGTATTATTACCCAAACGAAATATCGTCGGGTAGTTCGTTAAAATCATCTTTCTGGTAAGGAAAATGCTCTTTCAGTTTCTCGCCAGCCATGGTAATTCCTATGGATAAACCTTCAGCAAAATCTCCTTTTTTAAAATGTTCCTGCATCGCTTCCTTGATTGATTCCCAAAAATTATTGGGTACCACTGCGTTGATACCAGCATCGCCAAGGACAGCGAAATTCTGATCTTTGAGTGCTAGGTAAAAAAGCACCCCATTGCGAAGCTGTGTTTTGTGCATCTTTAGCATCGCAAATACATCGGCTGCCCTATCTAGAACGTCAGTTTTACTATGATTCTCAATATGAACTCTTACCTCTCCGGATGTATTTTTCTCAGCATGCTTAATTGCATTAACAATCTTTATCTTCTCAGCTAATTTAAAATTATCGATTGCCATGAATATTTGATTTTAGGTTAACCCGATATTACTAAATATCAAAATTATAATTTAATTACTAAAATCAACTTTAGGGGCTTCCCTGGCAGCCTGATCAGCTTCGAAGTATGCCTTTTTTTCAAAACCAAACCAACCAGCATAGATCACGCGTGGGAAAGAACGAATATAAGAGTTATATGACTGAACAGTCTCGTTAAACTTGCGTCTTTCAACGGCAATCCTATTCTCCGTCCCTTCCAGTTGAGCCTGAAGCTCAAGAAAGTTTTGGTTTGCTTTCAGATCGGGATAACGTTCAATGGTTACTAAAAGACGCGAAAGGGCACTGCTCACTTCACCTTGAGCCTGTTGAAACTGCTTTAAATTTGCCTCTGTAAGATTTGTTGGGTCTATGGTAACCGAAGTTGCTTTTGCTCTTGCCTCAATAACCTGAGTGAGGGTTTGCTGCTCAAAATCAGCATATCCTTTTACAGTACTAACCAAATTGGGAATAAGGTCCATTCGTCGCTGGTAAACGTTTTCAACGTTTGCCCACTGCGATGTTACACCCTCATCAAGTGATACCATACGGTTATATCCGCAGCTGCTGAAAAAGGGAATCAGCATTATCAATGCTAAAAGGTAAAATAGCCGTTTTTTATTCATGTCTTTTTAAGTTTTAAGTGATTGGTAAATTTACTAAAATGATCAATCGGTAACTATCAAAAAGTATGCAATAGATAACAAAAGTAAAATGGCAAACCAGGCTAAAAAAGTTGTAACTTTACAACCTGATAATAAAAGTAAGCACAAGAAATGAACAGAGAAGAATTTCAATTCCTTATCCATCAAGGAATTCCCGATGAACTACCAGCATCGAAACCATGGGATCATAATGTCAACCATGCACCTAAACGCAAACAAATTTTAACCATAACCGAAAAAAAACTCGCCATAAAAAACGCTCTTCGTTACTTTCCAGCAAAACATCATGCCGTTTTGGCAGAGGAATTTGCTAAAGAGCTCAACGAGTTTGGAAGAATATACATGTATCGCTTTCGCCCTGATTATAAAATTACAGCCCGAAGCATTTATGACTTTCCACATAAATCTTTACAAGCAGCATCCATAATGCTAATGCTTAGCAACAACCTTGATTATGCTGTTGCGCAGCACCCTCATGAACTAATAACCTATGGCGGTAATGGAGCTGTTTTCCAAAACTGGGCACAGTACCTTTTAACCATGAAATATCTGGCCGAAATGACAGATGAGCAAACGCTGGTACTATACTCTGGGCACCCTATGGGTCTTTTTCCATCGCACAAGGATGCACCAAGGGTTGTGGTTACTAACGGTATGATGATACCCAACTACAGCAGCAAAGATGATTGGGAACGATACAATGCTCTAGGTGTCACTCAATACGGGCAAATGACTGCTGGTTCCTTCATGTATATTGGGCCTCAGGGAATAGTGCATGGAACGACTATAACAATTTTGAACGCAGGACGTAAACAGCTCAAACCCGGAGAAAAAGATCTACGAGGAAAACTATTTGTTTCATCAGGATTGGGTGGTATGTCAGGAGCACAACCCAAGGCAGGTGTTATTTCCGGTGTAGTAAGCGTTATTGCCGAGATAAACCCAAAGGCAACTCAAATAAGACATAACCAGGGATGGGTTGATGAGGTATTCGACAGCTTAGATCTTCTGATTCCTCGAATACGCAAAGCTATGGAAAACAAACAAGCCGTTTCAATAGCCTATCAGGGCAATATTGTTGATCTATGGGAGCGTCTTGCGCTTGAGAATATAGCCGTTGATTTAGGTAGCGATCAAACATCACTCCATAATCCATTTGCTGGTGGCTACTACCCTGCTGGGTTATCGCTTGAGGAATCGAACCTTCTCATGGCTAGCAATCCCGATCTTTTCAAGGAAAAGGTTTTTGAAAGTTTACGCCGCCAAGTAAAGGCAATTAATATACTTACCGCAAGGGGTATGTACTTCTTCGATTATGGCAATGCATTCCTTCTTGAATCGAGCCGAGCAGGTGCTGAAATCCTTGACAATAATGGTAAATTCAGATATCCATCTTATGTTCAGGATATTATGGGGCCTTTATTCTTCGACTATGGATTTGGTCCATTTCGTTGGGTTTGCACATCTTCCGATCCTTCAGATCTAGAAAAAACCGACCGTATTGCCCAACAGGTACTTGAACAACTTGCAAATACAGCACCTGGAGAAATATTAGGGCAACTTGAAGATAACATCCACTGGATAAAGGAAGCCGGAAAAAACAAGCTGGTGGTAGGCTCGCAGGCTCGTATTCTTTACGCTGATGCTGAAGGAAGGATTAAGATTGCCGAAGCTTTTAACAAAGCTATACGCGAAGGTGTTATTTCAACTCCCATAGTCTTGGGACGTGATCACCATGATGTATCCGGAACAGATTCCCCCTACAGAGAAACTTCAAACATATACGATGGATCAAGCTATACTGCCGATATGGCAATCCAGAATGTTATTGGCGATTCGTTCCGGGGAGCTACATGGGTATCTATTCACAATGGAGGTGGAGTTGGCTGGGGCGAAGTGATTAACGGGGGTTTTGGAATGACTTTGGATGGATCACCTGAAGCTGATCGCCGTTTGCGAATGATGCTTAGCTGGGATGTTAATAATGGTATAGCTCGACGTAGTTGGGCCCGAAACAAGGAGGCTATTTTTGCCATTCAGCGTGAAATGGATCGAACTCCAAACTTAATTGTTACCCTTCCTAATTTAGCTGATGATGATTTGATAAATAAAGTTGTCAAATAAAACTTTCATATGATGAAAAGAATATCACGTTTTCTTATAATCGTTTCAGTTGGCCTTTTTTTGATTTCTTCTTCGTGCGACAAGGAAAAAAATTATCCAAAAGACTCAATTCTTGGTGCTTGGCTTTGTCAGGAGGATGGGGGCGTTTATGGTTACAGACAATACAATGTAAGTATTGACTACCAAGGGGTGGATTCTACAATGATTGTAATTTACAATTTTTATAACCTGGGTTTCAATGTTGAGACCTACGCTACTGTTCAGGATACTTTGATCACATTGTTTTATACTAACACAACTGATGGTTTTACAGGAACCGGTCACATTGAAAGGGATTATAGCGCAATTTACTGGAATTTCAGCTATTTTGGTCAAGTCGATGATCCTAATGTTGTTTCTGTATTCCTCAGACCTTAATATGATTCACATTTCAAAAATTAACCGCATATCAGTTTATAAGATAAACTATTTTATTGTTTTAAATACAATGTAAATAATATCTAAAAAATTTAATTATAAAATTATTGAAAAAAATCTACAGTAGTATAGTTTGTGTTTTACGAACTAGTTAATAGTAAAAAATGAATACCCATATAGAAAAAATATTCTTAAAACAAATTGAAAACATACTGTATTCAAACTCTACATTTTTGTTACTATTTTTAAATATAGACATTACTTACCCCTACACAATAATTTTATATGTCTGACATATAGAATTATAAATTATTTTCTCACTCTACATCAGGAACAACCATTGAAAATACAAAAACTTACTTAAAAACTATTTTTTGTATAGTTTCTAACATATATTTGACAAATGTAAATTTAAATTTATTTAGAGATGCCATTCTTTAAAAATTCGAAGAAAGTGATCGATTTGATCGAAAAATTTTTTGATTCAATCGATCAAGGTGCAATTGTTTTTAAAAGAGGTGTTGATAATTATCTGTACGCTAACAAACAGGCTTTTGATGATAACATCATAACCCTTTCCAAGTTAGAGTCAGATGCAGATCTAATTAGGCGAGAGATAGAAAATCAGCTATATACACACTCCCTAATGCCGCAACTTAGAGGGGATATATTACGATTATTGGAGGAGATGGATGAAATAATTGATATAATGAAGACTAATTTGTATCAATTTGATGTAGAGGTACCAAACATTCCTGCTGAACTAAATCAGGATTTTTCTAAACTTACAGAATTATCAGTATCCTCAGTAGAAGCATTAATGCCTGCTGCTCGATCATACTTTAGATCTCCAGATAGTGTTAAGGATCAGCTTCACCGGGTTTATTTCTACGAAAAAGAAACTGATAAACTATCAGCTGCAATAAAGAGAAGGGTATTTCAGAAAATGGAAGAACTTAAGTTAAGTGAAAAGTTTCATTTAAGGTACTTCTCTTTCCATATAGAGCAGGTATCTGATGCCTCCGAAAAGGTCGCTGACTTATTAGCCGTTATGGCTATAAAACGTACATTCTAAAGGATAAAAAAGTGTTTTTTTTCTTTCTAACAAGTGGTCTATTTTTGGGTTGGTCTTTAGGAGCAAACGATGCAGCAAATATATTTGGAACTGCTGTTGGCTCTAGAATGGTTAGCTTTAAACGTGCTGCCATTATTGCAAGCATTTTTGTAATTATTGGTGCAGTTGTTCAAGGAAGTGGAACCACTCAAACACTAGGATCTTTAGGTCTAATTGATGAATTGGCAGGTTCATTCACCGTTGCTCTAGCTGCAGGTATCACTGTTTTTTTTATGACCAAGAACGGTTTACCCGTCTCAACAACTCAGGCTATTGTAGGAGCAATTATAGGGTGGAATCTTTTTGCAAACAGGAGTACAGACCAAGTAATACTATTTCAAATTGTAAGCACTTGGGTTTCGGGGCCAATCCTTGGTGCCGTATTTTCAGCTATACTTTATCTACTAATGCGATGCGTTTTAAAAAGGTTGAAAATTCATGCCATTAATCTGGATACTTATATTAGATGGGGATTGATTGCTGTTGGAGCATTTGGTGCGTATAGCCTTGGTGCCAATAACATAGCAAATGTTATTGGTGTTTTTGTTGGTGGAGCACCAAATATTCTTCTCAATTTTGGTCTTTTTTCACTTGATGGAACCCAACTTTTATTCTTTTTAGGTGGTATTGCCATATCTGTTGGAATTTTTACTTATAGTAAAAGGATTATAAATACCGTTGGGAATGGGATAATGTCCCTTTCCGCTGAAGCAGCTATTGTAGTAGTTCTTGCCCAAGCCTTAGTTTTATTCTTTTTCTCATCAACGGGTTTTTCAAATTTTATTGTTGAAATAGGTTTGCCTAGGATACCCTTGGTCCCAGTTTCAAGCTCTCAGGTTGTGGTAGGCGCCGTTCTGGGTATAGGCCTTATCAAAGGGGTGCAAGAAGTCCGCATTAAAACACTTGGTGGAATAGCAATTGGATGGCTACTGACACCTTTAGTCGCTGGATTTTTATCATTCTTCTCACTATTCTTTGTTCAAAATGTCTTCAATCAAAAAGTCTATTCAGAAAATTTCCCTTTTTCAAAAACATCTGAATCTATTGATTATTCGAGTGTTTCGAGATTAGAAACACAAGAGTTCAACTTGATCTGGTTGATCATCGGAGTTGCTTCTATCATACTTTTCTCAAGTTTAATGATCTTTATGTTAAAACAGAATAAGCAAAAGATCAATGCACAAAAAGAACTGCACAACAAACAGAATGAATTCCACATAACCCAAAAAGCCTTGATGGAAGCTGATCTTAAGGCTATCAAACTGGAGAATACAGCACTTGCTAACAAACTTGAATACAGAAGGAAAGAGATTGTAAACATGGCTTTAAACTTTGTGGAACAGAAAAATTTTATGGATGATGTTATTGAGCAGTTAACTAATATAGAGAGTACATACGATCCTAAGGAAAAGTCTCTACTCATCAAGGAGTTGATTAAGACAATAAAAATTAAAATGAACTATTCTGATAAACTTGAATCGTTTAACATTGAAGTAGAAAAACTCCATAAAGGATTTACCCTTCGACTTGAAGAGAAGTTTCCGCAATTGACAGAGAATGATAAAAAACTTGCTATCCTATTAAGGCTAGGTTTGTCATCAAAAGAAATTGCCCCATTGCTAAATATTTCGCCTAAGAGTGCTGAAATCAATCGATACAGGCTAAGAAAAAAATTAAATATTATCAAAGGAAAAAATCTAGTCCAATTTATTCAAAGTCTATAATTAATTTTTTATTACCAAAACTAAACATTATGAATAAAACAAAACTTGTATTAACCGCTGCTTTTATTTTTTCGTGTACAATTTCAATGGCACAAACCCGTACCGTTAGCGGAAAGATAACTTCATCTGAGGATAGCAAACCCATCCCAGAGGTTTCAGTTCGGTTAAAAGGAGCAATTGCTTCAACCGTATCTGATGCAAAAGGGGGTTACTCAATTGCGATTGATGAGAAATCAACTGAGGTGCTCATCTTCTCACATCCCGATTTTGATGATATGGAAATTGGGGTTAACGGAAAGAACCAATTGGATATTCAATTGACAAGCAATGTGCGCTATAACCAATATGGTGTAAGGGTAAACCGAACTCCACTTGATGCAGAAGAGCGAAATGGCATTCTTGTTTTCGAGTCAAAGGATCAAAGTCATAGGATATGGTACGACGTGCGAGTTCAAGCTGATGGTGCCATGTTCTTTGGCGACACCTACAACGAGATTGGAAACGGAACTTCAATCCGTAGGGCAAGGTTTGCCGTAAAAACAGAGTTTGCCAATAACTGGTATGCTGAATTTGATATGGACATTGCCAATTCCGAATTAGAGTTAAAAGACGCCTACCTACAATATCAGAATAATGGTCTCGAAGTTAGAGTTGGTAACTTCAAGGAGGTATACTCCATGGAATCGACCACCACATCTCGATACTTAACATTTCTGGAAAGACCAATGGCTGTAAACACCTTTGCACCTTCTAGACATATTGGTTTTGGAATCAATTACAACAGGGAATGGCTATTCACATCGGGTGGTATTCACTTTCAGGCTGTTGACGACCTGGAAGAACGCACATTTTCGAAAGACCACAACAAGGACGGAGGTATAGACGAAGGGTATTCGTTAACAGGGAAACTAGTCATAATGCCCTGGTTTAGCGATGTTAATAAAGGTTTACATATAGGTATTGCAGGGTCATACCGTACCCCTAGAACCGATGCTGAAGTTTGGGATTATGCAACCCAAAGGGGAAGCATTAGATACAGCACTCGTTCACTATCCTCAATTAACCGAAAAAAGTATATTGATACTGATGATATTACAAATGTTGAGTACTCTACTCTTGGGGGAATGGAATTGGCAGGCTATTTTAAAGGTTTCAGGCTTCAGTCGGAGTATTTGATGAGTTCTGTTACACGCTTTGACGACATGGGAACCGAAAAATTCAACGGTTTCTATATATTCGGCAGCATGATGCTATTTGGGGGAAACTACCAGTACAATACCAGCGAGGGAGAGTTTACCCAACCCAAACGAGGAAAATCATGGGGTGATATTGAGCTTGCTCTTCGTTATGATTACCTAAACCTTAACAGCCTTACTGAAGGAAGTTCCCTAATGGGAGGTGCTGGCGAAGGCTACACCCTTGGACTAAACTACTATGTGAATAACAACATTAAGATTATGTTGAACTACGCCTACCTCAATCATGATCGTTATGCCAATGGAAAGAATAAACTTTTTGTTGGATATGATGCTAACGGAGAACTCACCAAAAATCCAAAACTAGTTGTAGATGAAACCGGAAAGGCAGGTGAGGATTTCCATATGATTACCATTCGATTTGAGGTTGATTTTTAGTAATTACTTGATTTAATAAATATAGCTATGAAAACAAATAGATTATTATTAGCAATAACCCTTGTTGCAATAAGCTTAACAAGCTGTGTTAAGGATGAATTATATGAAGATCCCACTGTTATTGTGGAGTCGAGCATTGTAATGAACGAGATCTTTTCGAGAGGAACTGCTGAAAACCTCGATTGGATTGAAGTTTACAATAATTCCAATGAAGCATTTGATATTAGCGGGTATAAGATATACGATGGCGGTGGAGAATCTGGAAGTAAGCCTAAAAAGGTTTTCCCTGCGGGAGCAATAATTCCAGCCAAAGGTTTCTACGTGATTGTAACCGACGACGATGATCCTAGCGGATTTGGCCTATCTAGCGGAGGAGAGTCGGTATGGCTTGAAAACTCAGCGGGTGATGTAATTGACTATGTTGATTTTCCGGCCATGCCTATCGCAACAACATCATATGGACGAATTCCAGATGGTTCAGAAACTTGGGAAATACTTGAGGTGCCAACCCCGGGTGAACCCAACAGCGATGCCTCTGCCCCAACTATCTTTATGAATGAGATCTATTCCAGAGGAACAGCCGAGAATCCCGATTGGATTGAGGTATACAACACATCCGATCAGAGCGTTGATATCAGCGGATACCTCATCTACGACAGCGGCGGACAGGCAGGAAGCAAGCCTAAGAAAGCATTCCCTTCGGGAAGCGTTGTTCCCGCTAATGGGTTCCTGGTTATCGTAACCGACGATGAGGATGAGAGCGGATTTGGACTATCTAGCAGTGGCGAAGAGGTTTGGTTGGAGGATGCCAGCGGCACCATAATTGATAACGTTACCTTCCCCGCACTTGAGGAAACCCAGTCGTATGGCCGTTTTCCCGATGGCTCTAGCAACTGGCAGGTACTGGAAACCGTAACTCCAGGTGAGCCAAATAGCAATACATCACCATTGAACTATGAGCTGATCCACTACTGGCATTTCAACAGCCTTCCTGAAGGAACACTTACAGATCCAGTTATTTCTGATTTTACTGCCACAAATGTTGGTGAGGCAAACATTACGTACCCTGGTACCGGTGATGGTTATATGGACAGGGTTGATCCGGGAAGTGAAATAAACTCAAGAATGGATGAAGTTGTCGGCTTTGGTCTTCGTCCACGTAACCCAGCTAACACCAGAGAGCTAATCATTATTTCACCATCAACGGGCTACAGTGATCTTCTAGTTTCTTTTGCCGTTATGCGCTCTGGAAATGGTGCTGTACAAGAAGAGTTCTACTACTCTGTAAATGAAGGAACTGACTGGGTTAAATTTGGTGACACTTACAATATAACTGAATCCTGGGCTTTAGTATCTTTCAACCTATCGGAAGTAACAGACATTAACAATAACGATAATTTACAGTTCAGGATACTATTTGTTGGCACAAACTCAGATGGAACCTCAGGCAATAATCGATTTGACAACATCACCATTGAGGGTGTAAAAACTAACTAACCACCATTTTTCTTTTAAAAGGTGAAACCCGCCCCAAGAAAACTCCAAAAAAAATGGGGCGGGTTTAAAAAAAATGAACTTTAAAAAATAAAAACATGAGCAAAGAGAATCTAAAGATTGGAGAGATATCTAAACCCAGATTTGAGTTTAGATCGTTTGGTCAAGATTTCGAGGAAGCGCACTACCGTATGTCCCGATTATCAGTACCTGTTCCCGAAAAGGTGTGGGAGCGTTACTCCGAAGAGATTTACATTGTATCCCGAACCAATGATATCAACAATACCAAAATCAGGGACGGTAAAATGGACATTAAAACCTATGTGCAAACCGTTGATGGACTGGAACAGTGGAACCCCCGGATGAAAGGAGAATTTCCTCTCAAGGTTTCAATACTAAAGGAAGAAGTTTTTCCCGCATTCCAGGTTGCATTGCCTGAACTGACCAAGGATGAGTACACCTACGATGAATTCATCGCAATAATCAAAAATCATCCCGACCTACAGGCTGTTAGGGTTAGCAAAGAGCGTTACGGCTACATGGTTAACAACACTATTTGCGAATTTGGCATAGTTAGGATCAATGGAGCACAAGTTTATACCATTAATTCTGAATCCACTGAAGTTGATGACATTAAGAATACTATCAAAGAAGTTGGGCTTGAAGGAGTTGAAAACATAAACTACCTTCAAGCCATCAAACGTGTTATTGGAATGATTGATAAACCTTTAGCAAACGAGTAGATATGGCACAAGAAATTGAAAGGAAATTTTTAGTATCGGGTGATTTTAAACCTTACGTAGTTAAGCAAACCCGTATTACCCAAGGTTATCTATCATCGATACCAGAACGTACTGTTAGGGTTCGTGTAAAGGGTGAAAAAGGGTTTATTACCATCAAGGGTATTGGCAATGATTCAGGAGCTTCACGCTATGAATGGGAAAAGGAAATACCAGTAGAAGAGGTGAACGAACTGCTAAAGATTTGCGAACCTGGAGTTATCGACAAAACCCGACATTTGGTTAAGGTTGGCGAACACACCTTTGAGGTGGACGAATTCTTTGGAGAGAACCAAGGACTTATTGTTGCAGAGATAGAACTTAAATCTGAAGGAGAGGCTTTTGAAAAGCCTAATTGGCTTGGCGAAGAGGTAACAGGTAACGTTAAATACTATAACTCAATGCTCATGAAAAACCCTTACTTAAAATGGTAATGGGGTGGGTATAAATAGGGTTGGTTAATTATGATGAATGCTTAGCATAGTTTATAGATTTGGTTAGTAACATTATTTTCGAGCCAACCCTATTCTTTTTTGAATTTTTATTAACTTAAACCACATGATTGCAAACGATACTTCTGAGCAAACTGTAAATGCCATCGATCCTTTGGATATGCACAATTATCGTATTGAGAAGCTTCCAAAACGACCTAAAACAAAATTTGAAAAATGGCTTGCATTAACTGGTGTACCCTTAGCGATCATATCGTTCATTCTTCTGGCCTTTATTGTTGACGTTCCGTTTTTAAGTAGCATTGATCCCAATAGTTTGGTTTCGTCAGCTGCCCAGAAAGCATACAAGGCTTTAGGAGAGGTCGCTTTCATCCGGTCAAATCAAATGATGTTAGGGATCTTTGTTGCTGCAATAATCCTTTGGATGACAGAAGCGATACCGAACTACCTCACTTCGCTAATTCTAATCATAAGCCTTGTGTTAACAGGAGTAATACCAGAGAAGGAAGCCTATGCACAGCTGGGTCATCCTGTAATGTGGCTCAACATCATGTCGTTTGTACTAGCTAGCATGCTTGTTGCAACTGGAGTTGCCAAGCGGTTTGCCCTCTGGTTTATCATTAGATTTGGGAAAAATGCCAGTTCCATTTTTATCAGCTTCATCATCATAAATATTATTCTTTCCGCCTTTATTTCTGCTACTACTGCAAAAGCTGCCATCCTTCTTCCAATTTTTATGGTAATTGCAGCTATTTACGGTACTCGTGGTGGTGAAACCCGTAATAATTTTGGGAGAAGCATTGTTCTACAAAACCTCCTATGCATTAACCTAGGGGCAGGTGCTTTTTTAACAGGATCAGGAGCAAACCTTCTTGCTGCTGCCCTTATTGGGGGTGCTATTGGGGGTTCAGTATTTTTTAGCGACTGGATGCTGGCAATGTTCCCAATTATGGTTGGGCTAATGTTTGTTGGCTATCTGCTAGCCATGAAAGTTTATTTTCCATTATCACCCGAAGAAAGAGTTCCTCAAATTCCAGGGGGAATGCAACGACTTAAACGAGAGTATATTAAACTTGGAAAAATGAACCTTCAGGAAGTTAAAGCAGTTATCATATTCTTCACAATACTAGCTTTTTGGGCAACCGATCGTTTGCATGGAATTAGTCCAACCGCAATAGCATTTTTGGGAGGCATAGTTGCTTTGCTACCCCGTATTGGCATTATTAAATGGAATGAAGTTGATATTCCTTGGCATCTCATGCTTTTCTCAGCCGGAGCTTATACTCTAGGTTCAGGTTTTTCTTATACTGATCTCCCATCTATTGGAGTAAATTCATTTTTCGATCATCTTGGAATAGGAAATGATACTCATTTTTGGAAAATATACTTACTTCTTACAGGTTTTATGGTTTTTAGTGCACTATTTTTTCAGTCTAAAACCATGAGGACAATGATATTCATTCCTATTGCCATTGGTGTTGCTAACCGATTTGGGTTTAGCGTTATTAGCCTGGCCTTACCTGTTGCCTTTATGATTGAGCATGTATATGTGCTTCCATTCAACAGCAAACCGGCAGCCCTACTTTACGAAACAGATCACTACAGCTTAACAAACACTTTTAAATATGGTATAACCATGATGATAATTGCATGGGTGTTAAACATTGTTGCTGGAGAAACTTGGTTTAAAATTCTGGGTATTACACCCAACGGTGTTTTTGGATTTTTCTAACTTTTTAACTAGAAATAAAAATATTTTTTAGTTATTAATAATCACTTTGGAATTGGAGTATCGTTTAAAAACAGTTATTACATTAAGTTGTCAATTTATTCTTAAGAAGCAATTATAAATGATTGACCAACTAGTAAAAATACATGATAATTACTCAGTTGAGATTAAACTTGGGTTAATTGCTCGCAAAAAAAAGAAAGTGAGTGAATTTGCGGTTAACACTTGGTTATTCATTCCCAATAGCTTAGATATTAACCCTTATTCTTATGATAAAAAGGATTTCTACAGAGACATTAAAACGAATATCCGACTGATTACACCTGTTTTTCTACTTCGCGATATTGTAGAAGGTAAAAATTCTCCCCTAAAAAACTTGCAAAAGATTTTTTCTGATGTTTCATCCAATCCATCTAGAACAAATATAGACCTGTATGAGTATCAAATCAAGATGTTTTGCTCAATAATGAAAAGTGCTCTAAGGGATGAAACCAACCATATAATAAACAATAAATTAAAGGAGGATACCGCTCCTCTGCTTAAAAAATTTTCGGAAAATATCTTCAGCATATCCAAATCTTATAGAGAATTCCGTCACATCATAAATGTACCAACCATTAAAGATACCTTGCTAAACTTCTACCTTTTTGGTGATGAATTTATGAGCAATGTGATAGAACAACATGCTTTTCGTTTGCTTGAATTCATGGATAGCAAAACAGGTAAAAAAGTAGATAACTCAAGCAAAAAGCATCTGATTGACTTAATAAACCGGGAAATAGCATATAAATCGGAGAAAAAGTTCCCCGTAATCAAAAAGGAAAGCCCCGATAAGAACCGTGAGTTTGCGCTCAGAATGAATATATTGAAGAAATACGTTGAAAATGTTCTTTTCTTATCTGCTCGAAAGAAGAGAGATGGCATAATCACAGAACAGGTTTACTATAGTTTAGCCGCTGGTATCTCAATGATTTTTGCCACAGCCATTGCTTTCTCAATACAGATGAAATATGGGAACTTCACAATGCCCCTTTTTGTGGCATTGGTTGTTAGCTATATGCTTAAGGATAGGATCAAGGAGTTGGGCCGATACTATTTTGTCCATCAGCTAGGACATCGCTTCTTCGATCACAAAACCCACATAACATTGAATAGCAATAAAATTGGGTGGAGTAAAGAAGCCATGGATTTTATTTCTGATTCTAAGGTTCCTGAAGATGTAATACGCATTAGAAATCGTTCGGCAATTCTTGAAGCTGATAATCGTAACCGAAGCGAGAGGATAATTCTTTTCAGAAAGCTAATTCGTTTAAATAGAAAGAAACTTGAACAGTGCAGCGAGTATAATATTTCTGGAATAAACGAAATCATAAGACTTAATATATCCTCATTTACAAATAAGATGGATAACCCTGATATGCTACTGCATGTTTTAGGTGATGAGGAAAAACCAAAGGTTATTAGAGGTGAGAAAACATATTTTATCAACCTTATCATGCAGCTTAAATACGAAGAACATGTTTCATTTGTCCGATACCGGCTTACCTTAAACAGAGAGGGTATAAAAGAAATTGAAAGATTTTAAAGATTTAGTATTTCGCAATTGTATTGACTAATTTAAAAAAAAGGTATGAATTTATTCAACACTAAGAGAAGAATAAACATACGTAGCAAGATTAATATCCTTTTAGGTTCATTTACCCTTTTTGTTATAATTTCTCTATTTATGCTGTACAAAAGCCAGGTCAAAAAAACCTTTACCGAAACCCACTCTTTCATGACAGAAAGTCTGATTGACATTGCACATATGATGGAAATGGTTGAAAATTTCACTGAGGGTGGGTTTAACAAAGATGATTACAAAATTCTTAAGCCCTTTTTTAATGACAAGCTTTTTTACGAAACAGGATATCCATTTTTAGTTTCCCAATCAGGCGACTATCTCATTCATCCATGGAAGGAAGGAACCAATGAAAAAGATTCCAAAAATCATACACAAAGACTTTCCTACGGTGAAGGATGTGGGTTTTTTAGGTATGAGTTTTCGCTCGATAAGCGTTACAAATGGCAATATGTTCATTACTTTAAGCCATATGATGCATACGTAACTGTAACATTTTATGAGGATGAGTTCTTTGGGAATCTTTCTAATATCAGAAACCTATTCATTATTATTACTTCAATAGGAATTCTGCTCGTTATTTTCGGTTCTTTCATTATTATAAATCCCATTATCAAGTCAATCGGGTTGGTTAAAGAGGGCATTAGCAGAATTGCTAATGGCCAAATTGGTGAAATGGTAAGAGTTTATTGCAATGATGAGATTTGTGATTTAGCTTACAATTTGAATAAAATGATCGAGAAATTAAAGACGATCTCTACTACAATTATTAACAGCGCAAAGGAAATCGCCAACTCCAGCAACCTACTAAGCGAAACCAGCAGAATTATGGCTTTAGGAGCCAATAATCAAGCTTCATCTACAGAAGAGATGTCATCAACCATGGAGGAGTTTGCTGCAAATATTCAACAAACTTCTTCCAATTCGGGTAAAGCTGAGCAGGCAACTTTTGAGGTTGAACATAGTATTTCCGATGGTGTTAAGGCTGCTGAAAAGGCAATGAACCTAACCAACATAATTAACGAGAAGATTTCCATAATTCGCAATATTGCATTTCAAACTAATCTTCTTGCCTTAAACGCTGCAGTGGAGGCTGCACGCGCTGGTGAACATGGAAAAGGTTTTGCCGTAGTTGCTTCTGAAGTTCGCAAACTAGCCGAGGGATCTGCCAAGGCTGCCAATGAAATTGAAACCATGGCCAATACCCTCAAATATGAATCCGATCAGGCTAATCTCAAATTGAACAAAGTAATTCCAATGGTTGAAAATAATGTTAGACTTATTCAAGAAATTGCTGCTGCAAGCATAGATCAATTTAGTGGAGCAAATCAACTAAATACAGCAATTCAAAGCCTTAACCAAATCGTACAGCAGAATGCTGCTTCAAGTGATGAATTATTAGCAAATGCTGACGAATTAAGAAATTTATCTGATAACTTACTGAAAATAACATCTTTCTTTAAAATTGATACAAACTAATTTACCATGAGATTCGACAGAAATAAATATTTACCCTATTGTTTTGTGCTTACTATTACACTATTTCATACAGGATGCACAAAGGACAGCCCAATTCCCTCTAATGATAACCATCAAGATGTGCTAATAAAATACATAAATATAAAATATGTAAGTCTATTGCCAAGTGTTCTAAAGGAGAGTTCTGGCATTGTAGTATCTAGTTCCAATCGCATTTGGTCGCATAACGACTCCGGTAATTCCAATCAGCTTTTTCTTACTGATTCTACTGGCAATCTTATCCGAACCCTAACCATAAGCAACGCTCAAAATGTTGACTGGGAAGACGTATGTGCTGATCCGCAGGGTAGAATATACATTAATGATGCTGGAAACAACAATAATAATCGAACAAACCTCTGCATTTATAGAATATCTGACCCCAATGATATTGAAGGGAATACTGTAAATGCTGATGTTATCAGCTTTACACTGGAAGATCAAACAGAGTTTCCCCCTCCATCAACCGATCGCAATTACGACATCGAGGCCGTAGCATGGAAAAGCGATAGCATTTACATGTTCACCAAGGATAGAAGCATCCCTCTCACCGGTTTCACAAAAATGTATTCTATTCCTGCCACGCCTGGAAACCATGTTGCCAAACTAATTGATTCTTATCAAATAGATGGTGATGCCAACGAATCCAGAGTTACTGCAGCTGATATTAACCATCTAACCGGTGAGCTAGTTTTACTAACAAGAACGAGAATTATTTCATTTAAGGATTACCCAAATAATCTGTTTTTTAAGGGTGATATTATCGATTATAAGTTTACTTCTGCAATTGGACAGGCTGAAGCAATTGGCTTTATTGATTATCAAAACCTTTTCATAACTGAAGAAGGTTCTGGGAATACAAGTGGTAAATTATACCGAGTAAATCTCTCAACTTCTTTATATTAGCTTTTTGTAATCTAATATTAATGATTTGTTAAACTAATTAATAATTTAAGCAGAACATAAAATCTAACCTTTGAAAACATTTTTTCTGAATTCTCTAATTAAAATTATTCTATCATGAAAAAACTTTTAACCATTGTACTTTTGACCTGTTGTTCCTTAGGAATAGTAGGTCAAGAAGTTATCACCCAGTGGACGTTCGACGGTACCATTGAGCCTTCAACCGGTTCAGGTACCGCTGCACTTGTGGGTGGTACAACCCAGCACTCGGCAACCCTTGCCAGCGGCTGGAGGATCACAACCTTTCCCGATCAGGAAACTGCTTCGGGTACTGCTGGTGCTAGTTTTATGGTGAGCACCGTTGGGTTTGAGAATATAATCCTCGACTTCGAGCAGCAGGCTTCCAACACCATGAGCCGTTGGGCCGAAATCCAGTACACCATTGACGGTGGAGAGAACTGGCTGGTTCTTGAGAACAACAACGGCGGGCTTGCCCCGGGCGGATCAAACTACCCGTTCCAGTTCGATTTCTCCAGCATTTCTGGTGCGAATAACAACGCCGATTTCGGGGTTCGCGTAGTTTCCATCTTCTCCCCTGTTGCCTTTAACCCCACCGTTCCCGACCAGGAATACGATGCTAACACAGCATACCACCGTGCCAACGCCACCGATTACGATGGCAATGCTTATGCAGGAACAGGAAACTGGCGTTTGCTAAATGTTACTTTCTCAGGCGATCCCATTATAATAAAGGATATCATTTCCCAGTGGACGTTCGACGGTACCATTGAGCCTTCAACCGGTTCAGGTACCGCTGCACTTGTGGGTGGTACAACCCAGCACTCGGCAACCCTTGCCAGCGGCTGGAGGATCACAACCTTTCCCGATCAGGAAACTGCTTCGGGTACTGCTGGTGCTAGTTTTATGGTGAGCACCGTTGGGTTTGAGAATATAATCCTCGACTTCGAGCAGCAGGCTTCCAACACCATGAGCCGTTGGGCCGAAATCCAGTACACCATTGACGGTGGAGAGAACTGGCTGGTTCTTGAGAACAACAACGGCGGGCTTGCCCCGGGCGGATCAAACTACCCGTTCCAGTTCGATTTCTCCAGCATTTCTGGTGCGAATAACAACGCCGATTTCGGGGTTCGCGTAGTTTCCATCTTCTCCCCTGTTGCCTTTAACCCCACCGTTCCCGACCAGGAATACGATGCTAACACAGCATACCACCGTGCCAACGCCACCGATTACGATGGCAATGCTTATGCAGGAACAGGAAACTGGCGTTTGCTCAACGTTACTTTCTCAGGTGATGCATTACAAGGAGCTAATGCAGAGAAATTGGCAATAACCAGCATTAATGATGGGGAAATGATTTATTTTGATGTTCCTTTTTCTTTAACAATTCATAGTTGGGATGTTGACAACCTCCCCGCCGAGGTGGGTGTCGATACCGAGGTAACCCTGACCCTCGAAACAGGTACTGGCATTCTGGGCGGGACGCTCTCGGGTACCATTCTGGAGGGTAGCACGTCGGTCACCATCAGCGGCATCCTGTACGACACCGCCGAGGAGGGCGTTTCCATCACCGCCTCAGCCGCAGGGCTTACCCCTGCCACCACCGAGCCATTCGAGGTGTTGGTGGTAACCTATCCCCTTACGCTCAGCGTAAACATCCCCGGTGCGGGGATCCTCACCGGAGCTGGCAGCTACGAGGAGAATCAATCGGTTACGGTTAACGCTGAGGCTAACTCAGGCTTTGCCTTCATCAGCTGGACTTTCGACGATGAGTCCTTAGCCAGCGAGGACGCTGAGTACACTTTCGACATGCCCGCTGAGCCACTGCACCTAACGGCCAACTTCGAGTTACAAGCAGGTGAAAGCCTAATCCATTACTGGCATTTCAATACTCTTAGCGGTACAGTAACCGAAGTCGGATCTGACTTTTCTGCCGTTGGCACACCGCTAATTACCTACCCAGGAACTGGTGATGGTTACATGGACGAGAGAACCCATCGGACAGCCGATCCTGTTTCGAATCTCAACCTTTACATGGGTCAAGAACCTGATCAGGGTGCAGTTTTACGGGTAAGAAACCCATCAAATACAAGAGAACTCATTATTGAGGCTCCTTCATCGGGTTATGAAAATCTCTACTTCACCTTTGCCACAACTCGAACCGATAACGGGGCTTCAGAACAAGAACTTTATTATTCAACCGATGGAGGAACCCTATGGGAAATAGTTGGTGAAGCCTATGAAATTCCAATCGTTACCGAGTGGGTATTAAAGAACTTCGACCTTACTGGTATTAGCGAAGTGAATGATAATGAGGAACTACTCTTCAAAGTACTATTCGTTGGTGTTGGTGCCGATAATACTTCGGGCAATAATCGATTTGACAATATCTCCTTAACTGGATCTGAGATTATTGGAGTTGGAGCGGAGAGTTTGTCTATAACCTCAATAAATGAAGGCAGCACGGTGTTTGTCAACCAAACATTCAGCCTGTCTGTTCAAGCGCGCGATGGCGAGGGGCTGGCTGCTGCTGTGGATGCTGACACCGAGGTAACCCTGACCCTCGAAACAGGTACTGGCATTCTGGGCGGGACGCTCTCGGGTACCATTCTGGAGGGTAGCACGTCGGTCACCATCAGCGGCATCCTGTACGACACCGCCGAGGAGGGCGTTTCCATCACCGCCTCAGCCGCAGGGCTTACCCCTGCCACCACCGAGCCATTCGAGGTGTTGGTGGTAACCTATCCCCTTACGCTCAGCGTAAACATCCCCGGTGCGGGGATCCTCACCGGAGCTGGCAGCTACGAGGAGAATCAATCGGTTACGGTTAACGCTGAGGCTAACTCAGGCTTTGCCTTCATCAGCTGGACTTTCGACGATGAGTCCTTAGCCAGCGAGGACGCTGAGTACACCTTCGACATGCCCGCTGAACCACTGCACCTAACGGCCAACTTCGAGCTGATCCCCGGTGGTGACATCATTCACTACTGGCACTTCAACGATCTGCCCTCGGGTACGCTCACATCGGTGGATGCCGACTTCTCGATTGTTGGCGTAGCCACCATCACATACCCCGGCGAGGGAACTGGCTACATGGACCGCTTCGATCCCGGCTCAGACCTTAACCTGCTCATGGATGCAGTACCAGGTTTTGCTCTGCGCCTGCGCAACCCCGCCGACACCCGAGAGATGATCATCGCTGCACCGTCAACCGGCTACGAGGGACTATTCTTCACCTTCGCTGCCCATCGCTCCAACAACGGGGCCGAACAGCAGGAGTTCTACTACTCACCAGATTCCGGTGAAAGCTGGATTCAGGTGGGTGAAGCCTACGACATCCAGCCCATCGATCCCGAGTACGAGCTGTTCAACTTCGACCTCTCCGCCATCGAGGAGATCGACAACAACCCCGACCTGCAGTTCCGCATACTCTTTATAGGTGCCAACGCATCGGGTACATCGGGCAATCAACGCATGGACAACATCTCCATCAGGGGTAACCAAATAACTGGAGGTAATGCTGTAAATCTAGCCATCACTTCGTTGAATGGTGGAAATATAATCCTTGTGGATACAGAATTTAGCATAACCGTTCAAGCACAAGATGACGAGGAGCTAGCTGCTGCTGTGGATGCTGACACCGAGGTAACCCTGACCCTCGAAACAGGTACTGGCATTCTGGGCGGGACGCTCTCGGGTACCATTCTGGAGGGTAGCACGTCGGTCACCATCAGCGGCATCCTGTACGACACCGCCGAGGAGGGCGTTTCCATCACCGCCTCAGCCGCAGGGCTTACCCCTGCCACCACCGAGCCATTCGAGGTGTTGGTGGTAACCTATCCCCTTACGCTCAGCGTAAACATCCCCGGTGCGGGGATCCTCACCGGAGCTGGCAGCTACGAGGAGAATCAATCGGTTACGGTTAACGCTGAGGCTAACTCAGGCTTTGCCTTCATCAGCTGGACTTTCGACGATGAGTCCTTAGCCAGCGAGGACGCTGAGTACACCTTCGACATGCCCGCTGAACCACTGCACCTAACGGCCAACTTCGAGCTGATCCCCGGTGGTGACATCATTCACTACTGGCACTTCAACGATCTGCCCTCGGGTACGCTCACATCGGTGGATGCCGACTTCTCGATTGTTGGCGTAGCCACCATCACATACCCCGGCGAGGGAACTGGCTACATGGACCGCTTCGATCCCGGCTCAGACCTTAACCTGCTCATGGATGCAGTACCAGGTTTTGCTCTGCGCCTGCGCAACCCCGCCGACACCCGAGAGATGATCATCGCTGCACCGTCAACCGGCTACGAGGGACTATTCTTCACCTTCGCTGCCCATCGCTCCAACAACGGGGCCGAACAGCAGGAGTTCTACTACTCACCAGATTCCGGTGAAAGCTGGATTCAGGTGGGTGAAGCCTACGACATCCAGCCCATCGATCCCGAGTACGAGCTGTTCAACTTCGACCTCTCCGCCATCGAGGAGATCGACAACAACCCCGACCTGCAGTTCCGCATACTCTTTATAGGTGCCAACGCATCGGGTACATCGGGCAATCAACGCATGGACAACATCTCCATCAGGGGTAACCAAATTATTGGTGGAGAAGCGGTAAGTTTAGCTATTACCTCCATAAACGAGGGGAATCCTATTTATGTTAATCAGCCTTTTAGTCTATCTATACAGGCACGCGACAACGATGAGTTAGCTGCTATTGTTAATGCAGACACTGAGGTTACCCTTTCCCTTGAAACCGGTAACGGTATTCTGGGCGGAACGCTCACTGGAACTATCCTTGAAGGTAGCACATCGGTCACCATCAGCGGCATCCTGTACGATACCGCCGAGGAGGGTGTATCCATTACCGCCTCAACTACAGGGCTTACACCGGCCACCACCGAACCATTCGAGGTGTTGGTGGTAACCTATCCCCTCACCCTTGTTGTTAACCCCTCAGGTGCTGGAGTTGTAACTGGGGAAGGAAACTATGAGGAAGATGAGGAGGTAACTGTAACTGCTGAACCCAACACAAATTTTGTTTTCATTAATTGGACTTTCGATGATGAATCTATTGCTAGCACAAATGCCTCATATACATTCAGCATGCCAAGTGAAGCATTAAGTCTTACCGCAAATTTTGAATATCAGGGTGAAGAATCGCTTATTCATTACTGGCATTTTAATACTTTAAGTGGCGTAGTAACTGAAGTAATAGCTGATTACTCTGCGATAGGTACAGCAGTAATAACCTATCCAGGAACTGGTGATGGGTATATGGATGAAAGAACCCATAATGATGCAAACCCCGTCTCAAATCTTAACCTACACATGGGTCAAGAACCCAATCAGGGTGCAGTTCTACGAGTTAGAAACCCATCGGATACGAGGGAACTTATTTTCGATGCTCCGTCAACTGGTTATGAAAATATTGAAATGGCATTTGCTACCTGTCGTACCGAAAACGGTGCTCAAGAGCAAGAATTCTACTATTCTCATGATGATGGGGAAACTTGGGTAAAGGTTGGCGAGGCCTACTCAATTCCATTTATTGATGTAGATGGATGGATACTCAAAACTTTCGATCTATCAGAAGTAACTGAACTGAACAACAATGAAAACCTGAAGTTTAGAATACTATTCGTTGGAGAGGGTCCCAGTAATCCAACAGGGAACAATAGATTTGACAATGTTTCCATCAGTGGAACTCAAATATTTGCCTCCGACCCGGTTAAACTTCATATAGTATCAATAAATAATGGTCAGAATCCTAGGGCAAATGAACCATTCAACGTTGTTGTAAGAGTTCTAGATGAGAATGATATTCCTGCTCAAGTAATTGATGATGTACTTGTTACCATCTCCTTAGCAACTGGTTCTGGTAATCTAGGAGGAAATCTTACTGGATATATAATCGAAGCCACATCAGAAGTTACCATAACAGGAGTAACATACGACAAAGCAGAGAGTGAGGTTAGTATAACCGCTTCAGCTGAAGGCCTTGAATCGTTTACAAGCAATGCATTTACGGTATTACCTCCAGTTGGAGTAGAGCAACCTGAATTGAATACACTCAATGTTTACCCCAACCCCGCATCGAGTGATGTTATAATTACTGGTGTTCAAAAGGGATCTGTGATACAGATTTACAGCATTACCGGAAAACTGATAATGAGCGAATATGCACTTGATGAATTGGCTAAATTGGACATAAGCAAATTAGTTAAAGGGGTTTATATCCTTAAAGTACAAGATATCTCAATGCATTCTCGTACTACTAGAGTTGTCATTCAATAGATTGTTTTAGCTATTTAAAACGGTGGGGCTTTAAGTTTAAGCCTCACCGTTTTTGTTTATTTTATTGTTTTTGTGCTCTATCCCAAAGCAAAAAAACCTACTTTTATAGCAACTTATTGGGAAGAATATGACACAGATTGGAAAGATAAACAGCCTTAAGGTGCTTAGGATTGTTAGCATAGGCTGCTATCTCGATGGAGGAGAGCAAGGTGAGATTCTCCTTCCCCGCAGATATGTGCCCGAAGGCACAAAGGTTGATGATACCATTGATGTTTTTATCTACTTCGATTCAGAGGATAGGATTATTGCCACCACTGAAACCCCAAAAATTATGATGGGCGAGTTTGCCATGCTACAAGCGATATCGGTTACCAATGCTGGAGCTTTTTTGGATTGGGGTTTACCTAAGGATCTCTTTGTTCCCTTCAGGGAACAGAAGCAAAAGATGGAGGTGGGCAAAAGATATATCGTAGCACTTTACCTTGACCATGAAACTAATAGATTAGCCGCCTCGGCTAAAATCGACAAATTTTTGGATAATACCCCACCCAATTATTCTGTTGGCCAAGAGGTAGATCTATTGATTTACGGGCAATCGGAATTAGGATACAATGCCATTATTAACAATGCCCATTGGGGTGTTCTGTATAAGAACGAAGTATTTCGACATCTCGATGGAGGTAAGAGAATAAAAGGATATATAAAAAGAGTAAGAGAAGATGACAAAATTGACCTTGCCCTTCAAAGGTCTGGTTATGAAAATATTGATGGAGTATCAAAAGGTATTCTCGATAAGCTGGAGAAAAATAATGGTTTTTTGAATTTGACCGATAAGAGTGAACCTGAAAAGATTTACCAACTCCTAGGCATTAGCAAAAAGGTATTCAAGAAGGCAATCGGATCGTTATACAAATCGAAGTTGATTACCATTGATGAACGTGGAATTAGGCTTTGCAATTAAAAATATGATTAAGTCAATGTATCATTTTACTGAAAAGCAACGATTTACTGAAATTTCATTTTATATCCTTCTAGGAATAATTCAGGCAATTTTTCTATGGGGTTTCATTCAGCAGGTTATATTTGAAAAACCTTGGGGAACAAACCCAGGAAGTAATACTACATTAATATTATGCAATATCGGTATACTTGTTTTGATACTCTTTATAGTGTCAATTACCATTAAAACAGAGATTACCGAACAGGGGATTAGCTTCAAGATGTTCCCTTTTCATTTGACAAAAAGAACTTTTGCCTGGAGTACGATAAAATTTATTTCAGTAGTAAAATATAATGCCATCAGGGAATACTTTGGCTGGGGTTTTAGGTATATGCCTAAAAAAGGGTGGTGTTATACTTTATCGGGTGAATGTGGAATAAAAATAGAATTGATGAATGGTAAAACCATACTAATAGGAACCCATAAAGCCGATGAGATTAAACACATTCTGGGTTCATTGAAGAACAAGGGAGTAATAAAAACACCTACAGCTAACCAATAGCCTTTCATTTACTATCAGGGTATTGCAACAATACATCAGCTATTGATCGATCATTCATTAAATGTGGCACTTTATTCTGCTCGCCCAACTTCCCAATGGATTTCATGTAGTTTATGAATGCTCCTTTAGGCAAAGTCCTTATTAGCAAAGGCTGCAAAATCTTACCCTGTACTAAATCCTTGTAGTAAGGATTTTTCTTCTGCATAATCTCATCAAGAAATATTTGGAATTCATTAAGCTGTTCTGGTGGTTTTGAGAATTCAATGAACCACTCATGGCAGGCAATGCCATTAGGATTATTTACTAAAGGAGCAACTGAAAACTCAACAATTTGAGCATTAAATTTTTTACAAGCCTCATCTATTGATGACTCCACCTCCTCGGCAATTACATGCTCGCCAAATGCTGATGTGAAATGTTTAAGTCTACCTGTAACTATCAATCGGTATGGATTTTTGGAGACAAACATCACTGTATCACCCAAACTATATGCCCATAATCCAGCATTGGTGGATACAACAACAGCATAGTTTCTATGCAACTCAATATTTTCGAGAGTATAACGAGGAGGATTTGGCTCATCAAACCTTTCTGTTGGAACAAACTCGTAAAAAATTCCTGAGTCAGGAATTAATAAAAGCCCTTGCGATGGGAATTCATCCTGAAAGGCAATAAACCCCTCAGAAGCAGGATAGGTTTCTAGAGAGTCTATCTCTCTGCCAATCATCTCCTTAAACCTCGATTCATAAGGCTTAAAGTTTACCCCTCCATAAACAAAGAGCGAAAAATTAGGAAATACTTCTCCAATTGTACTTTTACCTGAAATTTTCAGAATTCTTTCAAAGTATAATTCAACCCATGGGGGAATTCCGCTGATCAAGCTCATCCTTTGCTGCAATGTTTCCTTAACAATGGTATCAACTTTCTTTTCCCAATCGGAAATACAGTTGGTTTTATATGTAGGCAGCTGATTTCTCCTAACATAAAAAGGTACATGATGGTTTACAATTCCTGAAAGTCGCCCCATGGGTATTGAGCCCAGCTTGTTAAGTTCAGGACTTCCTGAAATGAAGATGTATTTTCCATTTACAAACTCACACCTTCCTGTTTTGTATATATACATCAACAGAGCGAATCTTGCCGAATTAATATGATTAGGTATTGAGTCTCCGGTAATTGGAATGTATTTGACACCCGAAGTTGTTCCAGAAGTTTTGGCTAAGTAAATGGGCTTCCCCGGCCATAAAATATTCTCTTCGCCATCAATCACCCTATTTATGTATGGTTTTATGGTTTCGTAGTCGCAAATGGGAACATGTTTGATAAAATCTTCATGGTTTGATATTTCGCTAAAATGGTGATCCTTCCCAAAATGAGTACTTTCACCTTTCTTAATTAGCCCAGAAAAAACGTTCTTCTGCAAACGAATAGCATTTGCTTCCCAAAGTTTAAACTTGTGGGAATAAAGCATAGACGCTAACTTTGATATGGCTTTAAGCAAGTTTTAGCTTAGTTTGAATAGTAAGGTTCAAAAAATTCTTTTAGCAGCTCATAGTAAACCTCTACTCCTTCTTCGAGTGCTTTGATTGGAATCCTTTCATCTATATTATGAATTGATAGAATATGTTCCATTTGCATAAGTACCGGTAGAATACCATAAGAAGGAACTCCAACTGCTCTAAAGTAGTTGTTATCGTTTGATGCAGGCATCAATACAGGAACCACTCCACAATCGGGATAAACCTTATCCAGTGCCCTCTCCATTAAGGTATAGTATTGACCTAGCTGTGTAGGAGCTGCGTGAATATCCTCATGAATAATATTCACATCCAAGTCATCATTACTAAGTATTTTTAGCAAATCTGCTATAAATACATCTGTTTGAACATCAGGTAAAAGCCTACAGTCCAGAATAACAGATATACTCTGAGGTATTTGATTGACATTTCCGTAGGGAGTATTTATCCCTGTAATGGTTACAGTGTTGACAAAAAGAGAATGGATCATCTCGTCTTTTCGAATAGATTTGTTGACAACGGGGCGAAACAGCCTTGTGTTTCGAAGTCCCAAACCTCTTAATCCACCTTCTAAACGACCCAACTCATAAAACATAAGTCGTGTTGTTTTTGAGAATTCTATTTTACTCTTTCTACTAATCAAACTGTTCATTGAATTTATCATTTCCTGAGGTGCATAGCTTCGGGGTGGTACCGATCCATGCCCAGTTGTATTCATGTTTAAAGTTAGATTTAAAAAAAGCCTTCTTTTAAACGTAGTGGAAATTGTAAAAACTTTTCGCTCGGGATCATTTTTTAAAAGTCCTGGAATACCTGTACCACCTTCTCCGTAAAACACAAACGGGTTTAGTAATTCGATAAACCTTTCGGATACAATTTTTGCACCGGTATAGCCTCCAGTTTCTTCTCCTGAAACAGATAGAAAAGTAACATTATAGGGTAAATCCTTTTTTTTAGCCAATTCAACGAAACGCTCCATACCCAATAGCTGCATTACCGCCATTCCCTTATTATCTATTGCACCCCTTCCCCAAATCTGTCCATCGGCTATTGTACCTGAAAATGGTTCGTAGGTAAACTCATCTATGTTACTTGCAGGTACAACATCAATATGATTAAGGAGAATGATATTAGGTTTTTTTAATTCTAACGGATAAAGGGAAGCTACAAAATTTAAAGTATCAGTATGGTCTGTTAAAAGTGTAACATAAAGTCCTTTCTGCATTGCGATGGATGCCAAGAATAAACCTGCATCGCGCTCATTTCCTGTTACAGAAGGGTACTGAATGTATTGGCTTAATAATAGCGCTGAATGTGGAATTGAATCATTGTAAAGATAATCCAACTGGGCAGAAACAGAGAAATTGAATAAAATAATTGCAATTGAAATTAGAATCGAATTCCTCATATAAAAACTATGTTAGAAGATTTTGTTTGATAGAATTGGAAATGCAATATACTAATAATTCCGATAGAATAAAATTGTAAAAATTATTGGCTAAAAATAATGATAATGTATTGAGAAATAAACTTGTATAAATCTGAAAAAATGATAATAATTGTTCCTAATGATTAAAAATCATCAAAATAATAACGTTACAAGTAGGAATATAAAGGTTTTTCTCTAGTAGGTGCCTTTATTCAGCATAATCAATGTACAATCGTACACTACATCTATGTCATTCTCTTTGGCTAGTTTAAAGAGTTCTGGGTTCTCAGTGCCTGGGTTGAAAATAATCCTTTTAGGCTTTAGCTGGATAATATAATCAAGATATTGCTTTTGACGAAAAGGATTAAGGTATAGCGTAACTGTATGAATATCGTTTGGAAATACTGGGTAGTTAAGAATTGGTATCCCGGCAACCTCATCGGGTCGGGATCCAATGGCGACAACATCAACGTTATGATTAACTAAGCTTTTTATGGCTAACATCGAAAACCGACCGGGTTTACTGCTTGCCCCAAGTACCAGTGTCTTTTTTTGCATAAACTACTTTTTGCTTAGCAAAACAACTGCATATGCAGCGATTCCCTCTTCGCGACCAACAAAACCCAACTTTTCAGTTGTTGTTGCCTTAACTGATACTGTCCCTGGCTCCAAAGCCAGCGTCTCCTCAATAGTTCTCTGCATTTGGGGTATTAAATCCTTAACCTTAGGATTCTGAAGACAAATGGTAGAATCGATATTACTTATCAAATAACCTGAATTGGAAACAATTTCATTGGTTCTCTTAAGTATAATCTTGCTGTCAATCCCCTTTAATGAGGGGTTGTTATCGGGAAAATAATAGCCAATGTCGCGAAGCGCAGCAGCTCCTAGCATGGCATCGCAAATAGCATGAATAAGCACATCTCCATCTGAATGACCTACTGAGCCTTTATGATGATCTAATCTTATTCCACCAAGCCAGAATTCGTAGCCTTCGGCTAGTCTATGTACATCGTATCCAATGCCAATCCTAATATTGCTCATGTTATCTTTTCGAAGGTTTTCTGCCCCTCTGAGGTTCAAACTCGAAACCAAGTGTGAATCGAACGGTGTTGGCCAATGGGTTTGTTTGCCCTGCTCTAGGAATAAGGTAAGCAAAATCAAGCTGAAAAATATTATACTTAACCCCTGCCCCTAAAGTAAAATACTTTCTGTTCCCTTTGTTAGCATGCTCATCAAAGTAACCAGCTCTAATGGCAAACTGCTTAGCGTATAAATACTCAAAACCAGCAGCAATACTGATTTCGTTCAATTCCTCTTTATAACCACCTGGAGCATCGTAAAACGACTGCAACATTCCAGTAGTAACCGGAACATCCGGGTCCATTCCAAAGACTATTACAAAATCTCCATATTCATCCCTTTGGTAAATCGGAGGTGTTGGTACAAGCAGCTTATTCGCATCGATTAAAACAGACATGCTATTGTATGGGTCTAAGTCAAGTGTAAAACGACCTCCTAATCGCATATTAATAGGGATAAAATCTTTGGTGGCATCATCGTTATAGGAAATTTTTGAACCAATATTTGAGATATTCAGTCCAAGGGCAAACTCACCATCCTTATCATCAACCACAATAGGGGTTTGATAGTATGTGGAAATATCTGCAGCCCAAGCATTACCAGCTTTTGCATCGGGTTGACCTTGCTGCGAAAACCCTCCTGTTAAATCAGAACGAATGAAACGGTAAGCTATACCGCCACTAATCTTATCAGAAAACTTCCTTGAGTAAGCTGCATCTATAGCAAACTCATTGGCATTATGGGTTTGCATGTAATCACCCTGATCATTTGTAAAAGTAATTGAGCCCAATGAGAAGTATAACAACGTTGCACTAAGCACCTGCTGATCATCAAAGCGATAAAATCCAGATAGATAGGTAAGATCAATATCATTTATAAGATTCCTTAACCAGGGAGTATATGATAAACCTATCCCCCACTCATTTTCAATGAAAGCGTATTTGGCAGGATTCCAATGCTGACTATTTACATCAGGCACTGAAGCGGCACCCACATCCCCCATGGAACCAGCCCGCGAATCGGGAGCAATTAATAGAAATGGCACACCAACTCTCAATGCATTAAGCCCACCTAACAAAGATACATCTGGATTAAACTGTGCAAAGGTCTTTAGGTTAACCAACAAAAAGGGTAACAAAAAAACAAGAAAAAACTTTCTAAACATGATTTAAAAATTTAAAACCGCAAAATTAGCTTAAATAATGAAAACATAATAAAATCTAAATTAGTATTAATTTAACTTACTTTAATATTACCAGTTTCTGGTATTCTTGAGCCGTTTTTCCGCTGGAAAGCCTCACTCTTAAGCGATAAAAGTAAACTCCGCGTCCAATCCTATCGCCAAAATCATCCAGTCCATCCCAGTGGATTGGCCCTATTCGGTAGCTTCCGCTACCTGGGTAGTAGTACTCCAGGGTTTTTACCAGCTTGCCCGATGGGCTGAATACCTGAATGGACACATCAAAATCCTCGAAGGGCTGGTTGTGCTCAAAGTAAAATCCGGTGGACTCGGTAAAGGGGTTGGGGTAGTTGAGCACATGGCTCAGCACCAGCGCATCATCGGCTTTCACCGTAAAGTTGACCTCCGATTCGTTGCTGTTGTTGTACACATCCCACGCCTTTATTCGCAGGGTGTAATCCCCAGGGGATAGGTTTAACAGTTGGTACTCCACCTGGCCGCTCTGGTAGCTATCCGCATCGGCTACGTAGTAATCGTTCAACACGTATACCATTTCGGTATCACCCATCAGCGTTGCCTTCAAATCATGGCCTATGCCTGTTCCGGTAGTGTTGAGACCCGAACTATCGGAAAGGAGAACCATCAACTTGGGATTGGGATCTATGATGCCTCCAGATACAAAATTCTTGTCGTTCATGTAGATCTCTATATCGGGCCCACGGGTATCATTCCCTATGCTATCGCTTATACCTCCTACGATGAAGTCTTCAAAATAACCCGAACCAGTTACTAAATCATTATTTGCATAGAGGCTGAACCGTCCTGAACCGTACCGATACATGATATCCTTAGGGATGATGAAAGTGGACTTGAACTCCCCATTGCTAATGGTCGATCGGCCCCTGTAGATCGTGTTCTCACGCGTTTTGAATTCAAAGGGAGTATACCCTGTATTGGATAAAGTGGTGATATCCTTCTCCTTATCGTAAAGTGTGATTATGGCCTCACCATCGAAATCTTCAGGGAATCTTGTGCCACTTACTGCTCCCTTCAATTCAACCCGGCTCAGGGCCCTGAGAGTATCCTGCTCGCCCCCCACCGTTTTGCCGTTGATCTCAGTAACGGACAGCTCCAACTCAGGGTAGTGAAGCATCAAAGCCGGATCGCCCAGCAACATAAAGTTACGCTTGTTATTGCCTGTTCCCGACTGGGTTTTGGCAATCCTTAGTGCGTCACCCAAACGGTAATATTTGTCGCTGATACTTTCGTCATTTCGACTCCTTTTTTCAAAAATAATCTTGAAGAAATTCTTGTTTAGCAAAAGATTTGGGTTTGCATATACCACCCGTGATGTGGAAACCAACCCAACACTACCTCCTTTGGATGAGAATAGTACGTGCTCACCCGCCGATTTATGGGAAAAATCATCAAAACGGCTAAACTCACAGGTTGCAGTAATAAAAAGGGGTAACCTATCCAAGTTTCGCCACGACTGAATATCGTTAATCATCAGTACCTTTTCATGAGACAACCAACGGGCATTGGCATGCCCAACATAGTTCATGATAAGAGCTCCCTGATTGGCACGGTTGTTTATGGCATTTGTAACTTCGGGATAGCGGGCACCCTGCGAAGTGGTTACCATGGGATAGGCATCGAAATATATCTTTTCGATATTATATCTTGGGTAATTGTTCTCAACAAAATTTGCCAGCGTATCCGAATCCCTCATGTGCATGTTGTTATCACCATCATCACCAATAAAGCTGAGCTGATTGTGCCAGCTACCCTTTGATGAGGGGTGTAGGTACTGTCTGATTTTTGCGATCACAACGTTAGCTTCCTCCACCGAATTGGAGGGTATACGTCCGATACCCAAATCCAGCAAACCCGTTGACTCCCCCTCATTTTCATCGAGCAATCCATAGTAATCATCAGAAACAAATGAACTTGAAACAAGTATAGAATTCTCTGATTGGTAGGTTAACACATAATTCGTGTTAGCTGAACCTTGTGTTCGATTATCGTACGATCCATCGCCAAACAATAGCAGGTAGCGGGGCATGTCCACCTCTGAGGTAGAACGATTGTAGAACATCCGCATCATGTTACGGATTGACGATACGTCGGGATTTCCTGACGAAAACTCATTGTAAACCTGCTGATTGGTCACAATAAGGGTTTTCAAACCGCTTTCCTCCAGGTGAATCTGTGCCAGCTCCTCGGCTTGAGGCAGAAAGTTGGGGTGAGTAACGATAACCATTTCGGGCTGTGGCTGCACATGAATATTCTGATTAGGGACCTCGCCCACCACGTTTACGCTATATGCCTGATTCGCTGTGAAGGCAACAAACTCCCTGAGTATTTCGGTTTCCCTTTTAAAGCTGACAGTACCATTTTGATTGGTGCCGCTGAGATTTACTGGATTGTGAAAATCTGTAACATCCCATACCAGCAGATTGCTGGTGGCGTTCTGGATGGCGAATTGCGTTAGTTCACCCGCTCCAACACTCTCCAAATCGCGGAAGTCCAGCTGCTTTGCGCCAAACGATAAGCCTTGACGGGCGTTTACCGTGATGTAATCGAGCCAAGCCTTGGCTGCCGGGGTGGGCTTGTTGTAGGTAAGCTCAAGCCCCAGCTCTCCCTGTGTGTAGGGCAAATCAAAGGTGCGGGTTGAAACTGAGGCAAAATAAAAGTACTGGCTTGTTAGACTTACTGATGAAATGCTTATCGATCCCAAAGTACTGCCATTTGCCTTCACGGTGAACGAGCTGTTCGAACCCGATCGGGCCGCTGCGCTTACCCTGACCCTAGCCTTTCCCCCTACTATGGGTTGGTTAAGCCCCGTGGCGTACGAACGGGTGGTGTACACATCGAAGATCTCGCCAAACCACTGCCTCCCGGACTTGATGAGATTGGTATCGTTCCTCTCGAAGTACACCAGCGCATCGTACGAGGAGCTGATCCGGGTTGCGGGGGCAACAGGATTGGAAACGGTAGGTATCCTCAACGGGTTTGGGTTGCTGGTGGTGATGAAGTAACTTATCTGCTCGGCGTAATCATGGATGCTATGGGTAATCATGCTATCGGAAGGGTTCATGCTCCATGTTACTGGACCCTGCGCGTAGAATAGAAGGTGGTCGCCCTGGTTGAATACCCCATCGCTGCCTTTGTCCACCCATATGGGAATCTGATCCAGATCATCGTACGAGGGCTGATTATTCCAGAAGGGAAGCTGCTTGCCCCCCTGTCCCCAAACGGAAACATTATCGAGGTTGGATAATCCCATGGACTGCAACTCGGAGTAGCTGATCCTGTGAATCCCAGTTTTCGATGCGGTTACCCTTACCCATGTACCCGTAGCCAAAACCGATTCAGAAGTGTATCTGTGCGAAACCTTAGTGTAGGGTATTTCAGGTTTTTCCTGCACCCTAATGCTGAACTGCGATACCTTTTGCAACTGTCCTGTGAAAGAGCTAATACCAATTGCCGGGATGGTAACCTGAAGGTAAGATTTTCCCCGTGAGCGGTACATCCTGATTTCCTCCTGCTGCCCTTCAATGTCAACGCCATCTTTGCTCTCAACCAGCTTTCGCTCCCATTCAGAGAGGACTTCAAACCCTAAGTATTCTATCCTTACGGATACCTGAGATACGTCACTAATGGTATTGGACACTGGTATTAGCTCATAGTAGTGGGGCAGCATGCTAATCGGATCGGGGTATACGGCACCAACGAACTGCAATCGGTGCCCCAATTCGGGCTCTACACTCCGGGGTTCATTTTGAATTGAAGCACGTTCTTGAGCCGATGGCCAGGGTATCTTTCGGCTATAAACTTGGCTGTGTAGGTTTGAATAAAAGGCTAACGATATAAAAAGCAGTAAGAATGACCTAAACATTTTATGGGTAAATTTTATATTACTTAATAATAAACAGTAAAATACTAACGAAGTTGAGAGGGTTTTATTTTTAGCCTATTTTTATAGTTATTATCACAAAATATGAAATTTATTTATTTTTTAAATTTTTTTCGTATTCGTCAACTATGGGCTTTGCCTTATCAAAATCTAGGTTTGAGATAAAAACAGTGACTGAACCAGCTCCACCTGGGGCTGTCCACCATGGGTTGAGGGTTCCAATAATTTCATCCTTTACGAATACTTCTATGCCGGCATTCTCAAGCAAGCTTTTTACCATTCCTGCTTGCCAAGTTGTTCCTGCAAACACTTCAATTAAATGAGGATCATTTTTAACCATTTTGTCATATTTCTTTTGAGGAAACAAAAAAACATTTGCTCATTCTATAAGTTTTGATCTGAAGCATAAACCAGATACCACTTTTTATTGATCAACTCAAACCTAAACTCGGTACTAAACCCAGAATCCTCAATCCACGCCTTTGCTGAAAATTTATTTTCTGTCTTTTTGTAGCTAACCCTAAAAAGAGTAGTATCAATGTCGAAAACTTTTGTTTTAACCATTTGCCAATTTTCTTTAGTCCATTTCTTTTCTTCTAGTCCATCTACCGAACCCCCTTCCAAAGGAAACAGAACCCTTGAAATCTGAAAAAGGCTATCGGTATGAAATCGGTTATAAAATGAATCAAAATCCTCAACGGCTATTTTTGTAGTGCGACTTCTTCCGGCTCTTTCCTTGGGGGTCTTACAGTTTGACATAGTAATTGCAATTAAAATGATTATTAATGCAATTGAAGTAAAACTTTTTCTTGATTTCATACGAATGACAGCTAACGTAAAAGTTTTAACTTAAGGTTTTTAAAGATAGTTTCAACTGTTAATTTGCATTTACAGCTCTTTAATCACATCAACTGTAGAACCAGAATCGTATAATATTTCGAAACCTCGTTTTTCAAACATTCTGATCATACGGGTATTGTCTGTGGTTGTTTGAGCAACCAATTTCTTCAGGTTCCACTTCTTGGCAATTTCCATACAGTAATCGGTGAGAATACTCCCCAATTCCTTATTTTGCCACGAATCGGTAATCAACACAGCGTATTCAACCGTTTCGTGATCGGGGTCGGCAATCAAACGACCAATGCCTATAATCCGCGATTGTTTTCCATCGCCAATAATTGCCACGATGGCAATCTCACGGTCGTAATCGATATAGCAATACCTTGTTGCCACTTCATGTGAGTCCCAATGAAAGAAATATCTAAACCGCGAATAGATCGACTCCTGCGAACAGCTACCAAGGAAGTCGAGCCACAATGGTTCATCTTCTGGTTTTATGGGCCTGAAGAGGATTTCCTGATCGCCAAGCTTCCTCTTCTGCGCATATTTTTCGGGGTATGGGTGAAGCGCAAGATGAGCATAAGGGTTAAACTCGTTGCGACTCTGATTAAGGTCAACAACAACTCTTGCATCTAAAACGGTTAATTTATCAACCGTAACCAGCAGTGGGTTTATATCCAGCTCAACAATTTCCGGATAATCTGCTGCCAGATAGGAAAGGCGATTGATGATTTCGATAAGTTGATCGATGTTTTTAGGGCTAGAGCCCCGGTAGCCAGTAAGAAGAGGATATATTTTAAGCTTTTCGAGCATCAATCGGGTTAAGCGTTCGTTAAGTGGTGGAAAACCTAAGGATCGGTCGCCAAAGAGCTCTGCCACGGTTCCTCCCATACCTGCCATTATCACAGTACCAAAAATATAATCACGCTTTATGCCCAGTATCATTTCAACAGCATCCTTTGATTTAACCATTGGCTGAACAGTAATTCCATCAATTCGGGCATTTGGGATTCTAGATTTTACCCCTGCTATCATCTTCTCATACCCAGCTCTAACCATCTCGACGTTCTCCAAATTCAGCATTACTCCTCCAACATCACTTTTATGGGTAATATCAGGCGAAAGAATTTTTAAAACCACCGGAAATCCCATTTCTTTGGCCAAAGAAACTGCCTCCTCTGAGTTTTTGGCATTTTTTGGCATGGTAACAGGTATTCCATATGCTAGTAACAATCGTTTTGATAGTTCCTCAGATAGCACAGAATCATGTGATTTAATCCTACTCAGGAAGTCAATTCTCACCTGCTCGCGGTTGTATTCAAACTCAAAAGGAATATCGCGGGGTGTTTCGTATAATGTTTGCAGATTGGATGAGTAATGAACAAGGGTCATAAAGGAACGAATAGCCTGCTCAGGCGTTTTGTAGGCTGGAATGCCTGATGAATTTAGAGTACTAATTCCCTCGTGCATGCTCAAACCTCCAATCCATGCTGCAAGAATAGGTTTTGTTGTAGTTTGTCCAAGTTTAATAATTTCCTGAGCAATTATTGTGGGATTAGTCATTGCTTGTGGTGTAATTATTACCAGAAGTGCATCTACTCCTGGATCTTCTATTACTATTTTTGCCGCTTTACTAATCCTCTTTGAGCGAGCATCACCAAGTACATCCACTGGGTTTCGATGCGACCAAAACTCGGGGAGATTCTCGTTTAGTGCCTGCATTGTAGCCTCGCTAAGATTGGCTAATCGTCCATTATGCTGCAGAAGGGTATCGGTAGCCATAACTCCTGGGCCACCTGCATTGGTTATTATTCCTAACCTGGGTCCTTTTGGAATTTTATTCATCCCAATTAGCGCCGCACAGTCAAAGATATCGCCAATATCGTATACTCTAATTAAACCAGACCTCTCAAAGGCTGCATCATAGATGGCATCCTCCGATGCCATAGCACCGGTATGCGAGGCTGCTGCCTGAGCTGATTCGGAAAAACGACCAGCCTTATAAACAATAATTGGCTTTTGACGGGCAAACGATCGAGTTGCTGTCATAAATTGCCGCGCTCTGCCAATGGATTCAATGTATAGTATTATGGAATGAGTACTTTCATCCTCGCCTAAAAAATCTATTAAATCGGCAAAATCAACATCCAGACAGTTGCCAACCGAAATGAAATGGGAAAATCCAATTTTAGATTCAAGGGCATAATCGAGGACTGATGTGCACAATGCGCCTGACTGGCTAATAAAAGCAATGTTTCCCGATTTGGGCATATTGGCAGCAAAACTTGCATTAAGCCCATTGGCCGGAGAAATAACTCCCAAACAATTTGGGCCCAATATCCTCATCCTGTAAAACTTAGCCAACTCATTTTTAACCTGTTCTTCGAGTAGTTTTCCTTTTTCCCCAATTTCTCTAAACCCCGCTGACATAATTATTATTCCGTTAACACCGGCTTCGCCGCATTCTCTCACCTTTTCGGGCACCAGAGATGAGTCGGTACAAATAATGGCCAGATCAGGTGTTTTAGGTAAACTTTTCAAATCTTTAAAGCACGAAATACCCATCACTGCTTCAAAATCGGGGTTTATAGGGTATACTACTCCATGGAAACCACCGCTAACCAAGTTGCTTAGCGTTTTACCGCTAACACTGTTTGGATTTGATGAGACACCAATTATTGCTATCCGTTTAGGCTTAAAGAAACTATCGAGTTTATGAATGTTCATATTCTGTTTTTTAAATTTTATTCATGAGATTATGATAAACATGATGGGGTTAAAATTGGATTTATTCTTGATTACTATAGATACTTTCTTTACTCTTTTCGTTTAAACCACGACTTAGTTTTAACTTCCATTTCAATATTTCATACTATTTGGTTGTTTCTCCTCCAATTTTGGTGAGAAAACTATCATTGGGTTCCCATAACTCTATCTTGTTCCCTTCTAGATCAAGTATGTGAACAAACTTTCCGTATTCGTATTCAGCTATCTCATCCAGTATTTCTACTCCATTTGCTTTGAGTTTTTTCACCAAACCATCAATATTTTGCACTCGATAATTAATCATAAACTCCTTTTCGGAGGGCTTAAAATACTCAGTTTCTTGATTGAAAGGACTCCATCTAAGATAGTTGACCTGGTCTGGTCTTTTGGCATTCCTGAATTCGAAAACCGATCCGTTTTCATCTATGGCAAGCCCCAAGTTCTTTCCGTACCATTCAGCTATTTGCTTTGGATTCATCGAGCGAAAAAATATTCCACCTATACCTGTTACCTTTGGAGTTGTGTCGTTTAACATTGGAAATTCCATTTCAATAACCTTTTCAGCATAAGTCTCGTCACCATTTGTATTAGACGAATTTTTGCATCTTGTAAATAGAAAAGCGCAAGCTATAAAAGCCATTAGAGTTATTAGTTTCATAATAATTGCAGAAAATTTAACCTTTTGTATTTTAAATTCAAACAAAAGTAATAAAAAGGGTTTTACATGTATTTGCTTTCCCAAAAACTATTCAACAATAGACGAATATTGAATTATAAGTGATTATCCTAACTCTATTTGAACGTTGTTTCATTAATGGTTTGAATTCGTTAAACTTTTTTGCAAAAAAGTTGTTAATTTTATAGACTTGGATTGCTAACAATTTAATGATAGAATGACATGACCGATATTGAAATTGCCCGTAAGGCAAAGATGAAACCCATAACAGAAATTGCCGATAAGCTTGGGATCAAACACGATGATCTTATCCCATATGGAAAGTACAAAGCCAAATTGCCTCTTAAACTTATCGATCACAAGAACTTAAACCAGAATATGCTGGTGCTGGTGTCTGCAATATCTCCTACCCCTGCCGGTGAGGGCAAGACCACTGTTTCAATTGGTTTATCGCAAGCGCTTAACCGCATAGGCAAAAAGACCACTGTGGTGCTTCGAGAGCCCTCACTAGGTCCAGTTTTCGGCATTAAAGGAGGTGCAACTGGAGGTGGTTATTCACAAGTACTGCCCATGGAAGATATCAACCTTCACTTCACTGGCGATTTTTCGGCCGTTGAAAAAGCACATAACCTACTGGCAGCCATTATAGATAACAATATTCAGAGTAAAACTCGATCACTCAATATCGATCCACGCACTGTGCACTGGAAAAGGGTAATGGACATGAACGACCGCTCCCTACGTAACATTATTGTTGGTCTTGGTGGTACTGCATCGGGCATTCCACGCGAAACAGGTTTTGATATCACTGCAGCATCGGAGATTATGGCAATTCTATGCCTTGCCGAAGATCTACAGGATCTTAAAAAAAGGCTGGGCAATATTTTTGTTGGATACACCTTTGATAAAAAACCTATATACGCTCGCGATCTTAAAGCTGAAGGTGCCATGACTGCCCTGCTTAAGGATGCCATGCTTCCCAATCTTGTTCAAACCATTGAAAACACCCCAGCCATTATTCATGGTGGACCCTTTGCCAATATCGCCCAGGGAACTAATACAGTTGTTGCAACAAAGATGGGGTTGTCGCTAAGCGAATATGTTGTGACCGAAGCAGGTTTTGGGTTCGACCTTGGAGCAGAAAAGTTCTTGGATATCAAGTGCGAATCTTCTGGTTTGTCACCCAATGCAGTAGTTTTAGTTGCTACAATCCGTGCCTTAAAATATCATGGTGGTGTTCCCGTAAAGGAAGTATCTCAACCAAATGTTGATGCACTAAAGAAGGGTATTGGTAACCTGCAGAAACACATCGAGAACATGGGGCTATTTGGCATTTGTCCCATTGTTGCAATCAATAAGTTTACTGCCGATACCCAGGAAGAATTAGACATAGTAAGGCAAACCTGCGATGAGATGAATATTCCCGTTTCAGTGGTAGATGTGTGGGGAAAAGGAGGTGAAGGTGCCATTGATTTGGCCGAAAAGATTGCAAAAATTGCTCCCAAATGTGCTTGTCGTCATAATGCTCTGTACAATTGGGAGTGGACACCAGAAAAGAAAATCGAAACTATCGCCAAAAAAATATACGGTGCCGAAGCGGTTGACTATACACCACAGGCGAAGGAAGACCTAAAAAAGGTTTATAACTTAAGCCTTGATAAAATAGCTGTTTGTATTGCAAAAACACAAAAATCGCTATCTGATAACCCTGATCTGATCGGAAGGCCAAAGGATTTTGTGGTAACCGTAAGGCAAATTGAAATAGCCGCTGGTGCAGGTTTTATTATTCCTATTACTGGACAAATCATGCGAATGCCAGGACTTCCTGCAGAACCCGCATCGGAAAAAATGGATGTGGATAATAATGGAAACATCACTGGGTTATTTTAAAATTTGAAAAATACTATCATTAAAATGACGCTTTTTGCGTCATTTTTTTTGGTTCAATTTTTGGTAACTAACGAACATCGACATTAATTACATACCTTTGTATCTGATAAAAAAAAACCAAAATAAAAAATGAAACCAACAATTCTCAGAGCGTTAGCACTTTTCATTATTTTGTTTACAAACTCAAGTATACATGCCCAGTATATTCGATTTGGGGTTTTTGCCGATCCTCAGCTGTCATGGTTTACATCCGATACCAAGAAATTTTCCTCTAACGGATCAGTTATGGGGTTCAACGCTGGATTCGCTTTCGAAAAGTTTTTTGCGGATAGGTATGCCATTTCAAGCGGTGCATCAATTAACAATATTGGTGGCAACCTAAAATACAATGAAACTGGTTATCAGGTAAATACTAGGGATGATGTATATGACATCAGCGAAAATGCCAGCATAAAAGTAAAAGGACAATATATCACCGTTCCCCTTGGATTAAAGTTTAAAACCAACGAGATAGGTTACACCACTTTCTATGCCCAAATGGGCATTAAGGGTCATATACGGCTCAAGGGTTACACATGGATTGAAGAGCACGATGTTGACAAGGAAGTACTTAATAACGATCAGCTATACCTTGGTTTTCTATCCTACATGTTTGGTGGTGGTATTGAATACTCTTTGGGAGGCCCCTCTGCACTCCAGGTTGGCATTACTTTTTCCAACGGCATGACTCCTGCTTTCGACGCTGGTTATGGTAGGGTTAGCATTGGAAATCTTGGATTGAGATTAGGCTTGATCTTTTAATTCAAAATTTTAACCATGAGAATCGCCCTTGCTCAGCTCAACTATACGGTTAATCACTTCGAGCTTAACAAGCAAAAAATTATTGAAGCCATTAACCGTGCAAAGGAGTCGAAGGTTGATCTTGTGGTGTTCTCAGAGCTATCGGTTTGCGGATACCCTGCCTATGATCTGCTCGACAGGAAAGAATTCATAGAAAACTGTTTAGCATCTGTCAATGAGATTGCACCTCATTGCAATGGCATAGCAGCCATAGTAGGTTCTCCCAGCTTTAATGCTAATTCCACTGGTAAAATACTACACAATTCTGCATTCTTGTTGGCAAACGGAAAGATTAAAAGCGTGCATCATAAGTCACTTTTACCCACTTACGATATTTTTGATGAATACCGTTATTTCGAGCCAAGCAAAGATTTTAAAATTGCAACCCTAAACGGTAAGCGCATTGCCATAACCATTTGCGAGGATCTTTGGGACGATCAGCCCATCTCAGCAGCCGTTTCACGAAATAAGCTGTATACCATTTCGCCCATGGAGGAGCTAATGAAGCAGAACCCAGAAATGGTTATCAACATTTCAGCATCTCCTTTCTCGTACGATAGCCACAAGAGACGATTATCGGTTTTCACTGGAAATGTTAAACGTTTTGGGCTGCCCGTAATCCATGTCAATCAGGTTGGCGCCAATACCGATTTAATCTTCGATGGAGGCTCTATGACATTGAATGCCAAAGGAGATGTAATTTTGCAATGCAAATCCTTTGATGAAGACTTTCAGATTGTTGAAACCAATACCATAGAAAATCAAGCTTTAACTGCTTCCCTTAAAGAGACTGAAAATAGGATTGAAAAGATTCACGATGCTCTTGTAATGGGAATACGCGACTACTTTCATAAATCAGGTTTTACAAGTGCCACGCTGGGGCTTTCGGGTGGAATCGATTCGGCAGTCACTCTTGTTCTAGCCCAAAGAGCTTTGGGTAGCCAAAACTTAAGGGTGCTACTACTACCATCTCAATACTCCTCGCAGCATTCCATCGATGATGCGGTTTTGTTGGCAAATAATCTCAATGTCGTTTACGATACTGTGGATATTTCTGATGCCTTCAGCTCGTTGAAAAACAGCATGTCAAACATTTTTGCCGGTTTACCTGAAGATATAACCGAGGAAAACATTCAGGCTAGAATACGAGGAACACTACTCATGGCGCTATCCAACAAGTTTGGGCATCTTCTGCTCAACACATCCAACAAAAGTGAAGCAGCCGTTGGATATGGTACTCTTTACGGCGATATGTGTGGCGCGCTGGGTGTGCTGGGAGATGTTTACAAAACCGATATCTATGCACTTGCCCATTATATCAACAAAGAAATTGAGATAATTCCTGATAATACTATCACCAAGCCTCCATCGGCAGAACTTCGCCCCAATCAGAAAGATTCTGACTCTCTTCCTGAATATGATGTTCTAGACCAAATCCTTTTCCACTACATTGAGGGGCATAAAAGTGTAGATGAAATAATTGACGAAGGATTTGATAAAGAAATTGTTACAAAAACGATTCGGCTTATTAATATTAATGAGTATAAGCGGTATCAGTTCGCTCCCATCCTCAGAATTTCATCCAAAGCTTTTGGTCACGGAAGGAAGATGCCACTGGTTGCAAAGTACTAAATATCAACGATAACATTCACAAGTAATCAAGTTATAAGATCAAAGATTTTAAGGTTGATTGTTCATTTTACTATTGATATTTGCGAACTATACCTCTATCTTATAAATCATTTGGTTTCTTCTTTTTATTAAAGAAAACATTCAAAGAATATTTTAAAAATCCTTTTTTTAATGTTGTAAAACATTTTTATTATCTTTGAACAATCAATAAAGCATTTTTACATTAAAATAGTTGCAATTCAGATGGTTGTACAAAATTTTAGCAATCGTTTGATTGAAAAATATTTCTTTACATCGATATGGCACATATAACCATTGATATTCAAAACGCTTTCGAAGGGGTTTGCTCTTTACTCTCGAATTTAAAACCACGGGAGAAGGAGTTGATGCGAAAGAACTTTACATGCTCATACTATAAAAAAGGTGAAATTATTTATCGCGACGGAGATACACCCAAGGCACTGGTTTGTCTTATTAAAGGAAAGGTAAAAATATTTAAAGAAGGAGTTGGCGGTCGTGACCAGATAGTAAGAATGGCTAAACCCATTGGGTTTATTGGCTATCGTGCTCTACTAGCCGATGAAAATCATATCGCTTCCGCTGAAGCCTTAGAGGACTCTGTTGTTGGAGAAATTGAAAAAAGTTGTTTTATTAAAATACTACAATGCAACGGCTTGCTATGTTACCATATACTGAAATCCATAGCAACCGAATTGGGTTTTTCGCATAACCGAACAGTAACACTTACCCAGAAACATATCCGAGGACGCTTAGCCGAATCGTTGGTTTTCTTAAGAGATACCTATGGTTTGGAAGAGGACAACCAAACCATTAAGGTTTACCTCTCGCGTGAGGATTTGGCAAACCTCTCTAACATGACTACATCTAATGCAATCCGAACTTTATCTGCTTTTGCCGATGAAAACGTATTGGAACTGGATGGACGTCGAATAAAAATTATTGACCAACATAAGTTGGAGAGAATTAGCGACTTGGGATAAAGCATTCTGAATACTGAATAAAGGTGTTTCCTACTCCTGAATGTAAACCCGTTTGACCCTTCTCGAAATTGAGGTAAGTATTTCGTATGGAATAGTACCCAATGCTTGTGCTACCTGAGATATGGTTGGATCCTCACCAAAAAGGATAACCTCATCACCCTCATTAACATTAGGAATACTGGTTACATCTACCATACAGGTATCCATGCTAATATTTCCTGCAAAGGGAACCAATTGGTTGTGAATTTTTACTTTACCTACTCCATTGCTTAACCTACGGTTAAGACCATCAGCATAGCCAACTGGTAGAGTGGCAATTCTAGACAATTTTTCAATTATTCCCTTCCTGTTATACCCAACCGTTTCACCAGCATTAAGGGTTCTAATCTGTGCCACAAATGTTTTTAACGTACTCACATTTAGTAAATTGGACTGATGCACTGCACTAATACCGTATAATCCTATACCCAAACGTACCATATCAAATTGGGCGTTGGAAAAACGCTCAATGCCAGCAGAATTGAGAATGTGTATTATTGGCTTATAGCCAATTGCACCTGTAATTTTATCGCAAATAACCTTAAATACGCTTATCTGCCTTTGAGTAAAATCGTCATGATCAGGCTCATCGGTGGCAACAAGATGCGAGAGAATGCTTTGTACTCTTACATTGGGTGTCTTCAACAATTTTTTACACAGGGCTGCTATCTCCATTTCCATAAATCCTAACCGGTGCATTCCTGTATCAATCTTAATATGAATAGGGTACGATTCAATGCCTTTCTTGCTTAGCACCAACGAAAAACTATCGAGACTGTTGAAGCTGAATACTTCGGGTTCCAGATTGTAATCAATCATCAACTCATAGCTGCCAAATGCGGGGTTAAGCACAACAATTGGTAGAGTAATGCCCGCTTCCCTAAGGGCAACGCCCTCATCGGCAAAGGCTACGCCAAGGTAATCAACCCTATGAAATTGCAGAAGGTTAGCAATCTCATAGGAACCACTGCCATAGGAAAAGGCCTTCACCATTGCCATTATCTTCACATTTGGTTTAAGCAATCCCCTAAAATAGTTTAGGTTATGAACAATAGCGTTCATGTTGATCTCCATAACAGTTCTATGAGTTTTCTGCTCAAGGACCTGTGAGATTTTTTCGAATTGATAGGGACGACTTCCTTTTAAGAGAATGGCAGTATTGGCCAATGCATTGCGGGAAAATCCAGCGAGAAAGTCCTGAGTATTTGTGTAATACTGGCTTTCAGCATCAAAAAAATGTGAAAACTTACCAACCTCTGCTCCAATTCCAATAAAACGATCGACACCTTTGCTTTTGATGAGTTGTGCTACTTCAGCGTATAATGACTCTGGATCTCTTCCACTCTGGAGAATATCGGAAAGAATAAGCATTTTTTGGGAATGTTGCCTCTGCTGACTTAGAAAATCTAAGGCTACTGAGAGTGAACCAATATCGGAGTTATAGCTATCGTTAATCAATGTACAGCCGTTGATTCCCTCTTTCAGCTCCAAGCGCATCGCAACAGGTAGCAAATTTTCCATTCGCGCAGGAATGGATTCAACATCAACCCCAAGATATAACAATGCACAAAGGCAATGCATTGCATTCTCAATCGATGCATTATCCGTAAAATGTATGTTAAAGTCGATACATTTTTTCTGGTATATTACCTTAATCTCTGTATGATTAGATTCAATGAATACATCTTTTAAAATAATATCTGAATTACTGCTTTTACTCCAGCTTAGAAGTTGCAGATCACGCTTTTCGGCCTCTTTCGTGGCAAGAGAGTGGATCAGCTCATGATCCTTACAATAGATCAGCACTTTTGCGTTGGAGAAGAGTTTCATTTTCTCACTTGCTTTGCTCTGTAAATCGTTAAAATTCTCCTGATGAGCAGTGCCAAGATTTGTAAAAATCCCTATATCGGGTGAAATAATCCGTTCCAACTTCTCCATCTCACCCATCATGGATATCCCAGCCTCAAAAATTCCCAGATCAAAATTGGATTCCATTTTAAGTACCGATAGTGGCACTCCAACCTGTGAATTAAAACTTTTTGGGCTTCGAACTATCCTTTTATCATTAGCAAGTAACTGACTAATCCACTCTTTTACAATAGTTTTTCCATTACTTCCTGTGACTCCAATTACTGGGTATTGAAATTGCCCCCTATGAAAAGCAGAAAACAGCTGTAGAGCATCCAATGTATTGTTAACCAGCAGAAACGAAGCTTTGGGATAATAATCAGTGTAATTGGTGGTTTGGCTTACCAAAAAAGACCTTACGCCCCTGGCGTAAAGATCGCCAATAAACATATGTCCATCGTGATTGCCACCCACTAAGGCAATGAATAGTGAATTGTGATTTACAGAAACAGAACGGCTATCAATGGAAATAGATGATATGGCTTGGTAGGGGTCTCCTATCAGCTCTGCTTTTACTATATTTTTAAGCTTCCCAAGAGAATAGTTGAGCATCATTTAACTGTTTACAATATTTTACTAGAAGTATTACTTATATTACTTCTTCTGTAAAGCCTCGTTGAAGCATGATCTACATAATGGCTCGTACACATCCGTTTCACCCAGCACAACCAGCTTATCAGTATCGGATAAGCGGTGAGAGTATTGGGCTAGGTTGCCACATTTAACGCAAATGGCATGAACCTTAGTAACATACTCTGCACATGCCATAATATGCGGTATTGGGCCAAAGGGTTTACCCTTGAAATCCATATCTAACCCTGCCACAATAACCCTAATACCCTGATCGGCAAGTTTATTGCATACTTCTGCCAAATTATTATCGAAAAACTGAGCCTCATCAATGCCAATAACATCAACATCGGATGCCAAAAGCAGAATATTCCCCGATGAAGTAACAGGAGTTGAGTGAATTGCATTTGCATCGTGCGAAACAACTTCCTCAACAGAATACCGTGTGTCAATTTGTGGTTTAAAAATCTCAACTCGTTGTTTGGCAAAGCGGGCTCTCTTTAAACGACGAATAAGTTCCTCCGTTTTCCCTGAGAACATCGACCCAGTGATCACCTCTATCCATCCCCTTCTTTTAGAACCTAATAATGAATTTTCAGTAAATAGCATAGCAATAAAAAGAAATATTGACGTTAGTTTTACAAAAGTAAGCAATTTCTTAATTTTGCATCCAGAATATTATCAACCATGAGCAATCAAATCAACTTTAAAAAAGTACTAGAGCGTGTTCAAGAAGCTGAACAGCTAATAAGGATTGGCATTGAGAAAGGATCGCTATCAACCATTGAACGTGATATCCTTCTTGAAAAATTAAGAGCAAGCTACGAAATATTGCTCTTCGATAGAAAGGATAATTTGGAATCTCCCTCTGTGGTTCAAGATTTTAGTAAAAATATCCAAAAAATAAAAGTTGAACCTAGCAAAGAAGTTGAATTGCCCAAGGTTGAACCCGAGGTGAAAACTATAACCTCATCAAGTAAGCAGACTTCCCATAAACCTGATCAGGAAATTGAACCTAAGCAGAACGAATCGGCTGTTGAAGAAGAGGATATTTTTACCGAAGAAGTTGATGAGCTCCCAAAGATCGAACATGAAATTTATGTCAATGGCAGTCAAGAAAAAATTAAACCCCCTGTGCTGGGTGATAAATTTCAAGGAACGAAAAAGTTTCGTAATGAAGCACTGGGTGCTGGAAAAAAAGATATGGCATCCAAACTACAGAACAAACCCATTCACGACCTAACAAAAGCCATTGGAATAAACGATAAATTTCTATATACCAAAGAACTTTTCAATGGCAACGCTGAACTTTACGCTAAGACAATCCAAAAACTCAACGAGTTTTCCGATATCAACGATGCTTTAATTTTTATTCAGGAAAACTTTAGCTGGGACGATAAGAATGAGGCTGCCAATCAGCTAATGGAACTTGTAAGGAGGAAACTTCTTTTTAGCTAATACTCCAAATTTCTCTTTCTACTTATAATATACCTCCAAAAAAATAACCCTGAAAGCGCTGCTATTCCTATCCCAATGGGATAACCTATTGATTGGCTAAACTGAAACCCTTCGGGTGCAATAAGAATATAGTTGGTTATCACGGCTGTCATAAAAATTGCAGGAACTAATGTGATCCAGAAAAACTTCTTCTCTACACTCAGGTAAACAGTAATTGCCCAAAGTACTATTGTCGCTAGGGTTTGATTGCTCCATGCCATATAACGCCAAATAATTGCAAAGTCGAGTTGGGTAAGTATGTATCCGATCAAAAAAATTGGAAGGCTTACCATTAACCTGTTGAGAACCTTTACCTGCTTAAACCTTAAGAAATCGGCCACGATAAGTCTGGCAGAACGGAAGGCTGTATCACCAGAGGTGATAGGAGCTGCCACAACACCCAATAAAGCAAGTATACCCCCAACTTTCCCGAGGGTTGTATCGGAAATGAGTTTAACAACCCATGCAGCATCATTTTGGTGCTCAGCCAAAGCGGTATTTAACTGAGGAACTCCACCGAAGAAAGCCATTGCGGCAGCAGCCCAAATAAGAGCGACAATACCCTCGGCTACCATTGCCCCGTAAAATACCCTTCGTCCCAAACTCTCGTTTTTAAGGCATCGTGCCATTAAAGGGCTCTGAGTGGAATGAAAACCCGAAATTGCTCCACAGGCAATGGTTACAAATAGTAATGGAAACGCAGGAAAATTACTGGAGTTAGCCTTCATGTTGAAAAATGTTGATGGCGTTAAATCAACCAAATTATAATCACCAACAACCAGGGCAACTCCAATTCCCAATGCCATGAAAAGCAAAGCTGCACCAAATAGTGGGTAAATCCTTCCAATTAGCTTATCGATGGGCAGTAAAGTTGCCAGTATGTAGTAAATCAGTACAGCATAAACCCAAAATCCCTTGGAAAGTGACTCGGGTGTAATACTAGCCATAATCCCAGCAGGACCAACCACAAATACGACACCGACGAGGATCATGAGCAAAACTGTAAATGCTCTCATAAACTGCTTAAAACCAATTCCAAGGTATTTTCCTACAACCTCGGGAATACTTACTCCATCATTACGAATGGAAAGCATTCCTGAGAAAAAATCGTGAACTGCACCAGCAAATATGCAACCTAAAACTATCCATAGAAAAGCAATGGGACCATAAGCAGCACCCAAAATAGCACCGAATATTGGACCAAGTCCGGCTATGTTGAGGAATTGTATAAGAAAAATTTTCCACCAAGGCAATGGAACATAATCAACTCCATCGTTCTGAGTGAAGGCTGGAGTAACCCTTTTGGGATCAACTCCAAAAACCTTTTCTACAATACGACCATAAACCAAATAGCCAAGAATAAGTAAAGCAATTGAAAATATAAAAGTTAACATGAGAAATGTATTTCTACAAAATTAAATGTTTTTAAAATTCATTGTTCGTTATGGTTGGGTTAAAAATCTCGTTTTACTATAATAAAAGTTTGAAATAAAAAGAATACCTAAACAACAAAAACAAGAATAAAAACCTTATTTTTACTTTAATGAATAAAAAATCAACTATGGAAATTCTTGGCATTGATATAGGAGGATCAGCTATCAAGGGAGCCATTGTAAACACTACAACCGGAGAGTTTATAGCTGAGAAATACAGGATTGAAACATCACAACCCTCTCCCATTGAGGAAACTGTTAGTATTATTCAAAAACTGGTGGAACACTTTAACTGGAAAGGGAAAATTGGGTGTGGATTCCCTGCGGTTGTAATGAATGGTGTAATAAAAACTGCAGCCAATATTGACAAAGCATTTATTGGAGTAAACGCAAACGACCTTTTTAGCAAAGCTACTGGTTGTGATGTATATGTTCTCAACGATGCAGATGTTGCAGGGTATGCCGAATTAAATTTTGGAAAGGTTAATAATATTAAAGGACTAGCCATTTTTTTAACCATTGGAACGGGTATTGGTTCAGCAATAATTAATAATGGCAAACTTTTGGCCAATTCAGAATTGGGTCATATCTATATGAAAAATGGATTTAAAGGTGAAAAGTACACCTCCGATGCCGTACGAAAACGTGAAAACCTCGATTGGGAAGCGTGGGGCAATCGTTTCAATGAATACCTGCAGTACCTTGAGAAGTTGTTCTATCCCGATCTCTTTATTATTGGAGGTGGTACCAGTAAACGATTCGACAAATTTCAGAAACAGCTAACACTGAAAACTCCCGCTATTCCTGCGGCCCTTCAAAATGATGCTGGTATAATTGGAGCGGCTTTGCTCGCATCGTTTCATAAGTAGAAAATAAATCTCAAAATGAAAAGACTACCTCTTATCACATTGATCTTTTTGCTTGGATGTTCATCAAGTTCAAATCAAAAGGTCATAGTTTCAGATTCAGAATTGGAATATGCCAAATCAGTTTTTACCGAATTTAATGAAGCATTACAGCTGGATAACGGTAGACTTTGGAATTACAATCTCCACGGGCCAACCCTACTGATAAACAAAGAAACAGGGGTTGTTATTGCCAACGAACCTGACGATAAAGGGGCACTTGCTAAACTTGGTGATTTATGGGTTGGCGTTTTGCCCGAAAGCATTGTTGGAGCCAACACAGCAATAGACTGGAACGGGAAACGATGGGCAACCTATTTACTCCCGCTATCAGAGAATGGAGCCGAGAGAATTGACGGATTAATCCACGAATCATTTCATCGCATTCAGCCTGAGATTGGCTTCGATAACATTGCTGAGATTCAAAGCGTTCATCTGGATTCAAAAGAAGGAAGAATCTATCTGAAGCTAGAGTATGAAGCACTTAAAAAGGCGTTGCAATCGGAAGAACCAATGGCTCATATACAAAATGCTCTGCATTTTAGGCAATATCGACATCAGCTATTCCCCGAATCAAGAAATGCTGAGAATACTCTCGAAATTATGGAAGGGCTTGCTCAGTACACAGGGTCAATCCTATCGCCCAGAACCAATGAAGAGTACAAACAATACTACATATCACTAATCGAAATGTCTCAGAGGCTTCCATCCTATGTACGTTCCTTCGCATACTTCACCATACCAGTATACGGCTATTTCATGAAGCAAACTGATGATCTTTGGAATCAAAAAATTAACAAGGAAACAAATCTAACTGATTTTATACTAGAGTCCTTTCAAATCGAACCTAAAGAGTTAAATATTGAAAGGATAAAGAGAATTGGTGAACCTTATGGGATGGATAGTATAGTTGATTCAGAAAATTTAAGAGAGCAAAAACATCTAGCGCAGATAGAAAGATATAAAACTACTTTCCTGATTGACAGCGTACTAGTTATTCCACTTCATGAAATGCGGTTCAACTTTGATCCAAGAAATATCGTACCACTTGAAAATTTTGGTACAGTATATCCAATAATCACCATTACTGATAATTGGGGTATACTAAAAGTTGATAGCCTTGGTGCTTTAATGAGTTCCCAGTGGAATAAAGTAACACTTTCATATCCAATTTCGATTACTGATACGTTGGTACAAGGTAAAGGATGGCAACTAACCCTTAACAGCTCATGGGTGCTGAAAAATGAGGGTGTCAAATACATACTGGTAAAGAAATAATGATCACATTTCCCAACGCCAAGATTAACCTTGGTCTATATATCACCGAGAAACGCTCCGATGGTTTCCATAACATCGAGACGGTTTTTTTGCCTGTACCCAAATTATGCGATATCCTTGAAATAATTCAAAAGACAGATCAGAATGAAGATATCAGTTTTACACAAACCGGGATTAAAATTGACGGAGATCGAAACAGTAATCTTTGCGTTAAAGCTTATAATCTTATAAGCCAGCGAGTAAAATTACCAAAGGTTGCCATTCATCTGCACAAGCAAATTCCACTTGGTGCTGGATTGGGCGGTGGTTCTGCCGATGGTACCTTTGCATTAAAAATACTAAACCAACTTGCAGAAAAACCTTTACACTCAAATATAATTGCAGAATTAGCATTGGTACTTGGAAGCGATTGCCCATTCTTTCTGCACAACACTACTTGTTTTGCCTCGGGGCAAGGCGAAATAATCGAACCTCTCGATCTAAAACTCATAGGGTACCATATCCTACTAGTTACTCCAGGAATCCATGTTGATACTGGAAAAGCTTACATCAACTCAAATCCCCAACCTGCACCCTTTAACCTTCGGTTGGTTGAAACCACACCCATCGAAAAGTGGAAGAATTTGGTATCAAACGATTTTGAAAAAATTGTATTCACCCAGCACCCTCAAGTTGAAAATATTAAAGATGAGCTATACTCAATGGGAGCCTTATATGCTAGTATGTCAGGAAGTGGTTCAACCGTATACGGATTATTTAAAAACAAACCAATAGTTGGAGAGATTTTTGAGGAAATGTTTACTCATCTATCTGTACTTTAACTTTTTATGCAGATATTAGAATAATCAATAATTATTGTGGCTTGTGTAAAATTTTAAACCACAAATTGGATTAACCTATTATCTCTTTCTAGTTTAGCAAAAATAAACTCATTTTTAATGTAGTCTAAGGATTTAGGATGATAGAAGAATACATGGGTGAAGTCATTCTTATAGTACCAGCTTCCAAAATCCACATCATCGGTAAATAATTCAGTCATACAGATTAACACGCCTCCCTTTTTTAGCATTGATCTCAACTTCAAAAACTCCTGTTTAGGGTAATGAAAATGCTCCATCACCTCGCAGCATACGATGTAATCGTACTGCTTTTCCAACAATTCGGGGCGATTGTGAAAAAAAGGATCGTACATTTCAATGCTATAGCCACTATGGCGAAGCATGTGGGTAACTGCCGAAAGTTGACCCGATCCGTAATCCAACCCTTTATGGCTGCCGTTAAATCTTGCAAGCACAGCGTCAACAAGGGGAGCAATAAACTTCTGATACCCCTTATCGTTTACATCATTATTATGCTTTAGGTATCGATCTCGTTCTGTTTGATAATCGGGTAACATTTGGGGGTCAACAAATACCGAGTGGCAACCAGAACATTTGAAGAAATCAGTGTTGTTATAACTCTGGACGATTATTGATTTCTTTGAGCAAAGGGGACATTTTGCGTACATATTTTTACCTTTGGGTAACGAATACAAAAATAAAAAAAAGGGAGGTCTCCCTCCCTTTTTAAAACAAGTTTCCTTCTATAAGTTAAAATGCAACCCTTGCAGAAAGACCTATAACATCTGCTTTACGATCATCCTCATCAACAACAGCAGTAGTAATATTTTGCCATTCAAGAGACACAGAAAAACCATGCTTGATTGGAAAAACAAAATGGGTATAGATCAAAGAATTGCTTTCAGTTGCTCCGGCAGCAAGATCATCGGTTTTATTCATATCCGAACCGTAGCCCAAAACAAAAGTAAACCAATCGGTTACATTTGAAGTGGCATTAACCCAATAGCCCATGCTCTTGGTATCGTTACCTGCAAGCGTTAATGGATGTGCTCCTGCAATGCTAAAAATTGTTGCGTTGGCTAGGTTTGTACCTGTGCTGAACTCGCCCAAAAGTGAGAAATACTTATGTATTGGTAGATTGAAATCTACAGAAATACCCGTTGTGCTAACAGTAAACTCATCGGGATCTCCAGGAAGGGCAAGATATGTACCATTTACGTAGGAAACCCCAATAACATATTTATTCATTACTTTTCCAGATAGGCGAGCCTGAATCATAGGAACTCCAGAAATATTATCTGCTCCGGGGAAACCTCCATCGGGTGTGGTTTCACCAAGAGAGAACTGCAGCATTGGAGCAAAAGTCTCGTTAGCAATCACATAGCTTAACTGCAATTGTCCCCTACGAAATCCCCTGTTACCTTGATACCACATATTCCCATTGGTATTGTTGGTATTAGGATTGTTGGGTGAGAATAGATCCCACTGCTGACCCATACGGGCTTCAAAACCCTTATAGTTTACCGAAGCATATCCTAAGCGTATACGGGGGGCAGCATTTGTTACAAAAGTATTGGTAAAGAAGTCCAACTCAACAACACCGCCAACCTTAATCTCTTCTCCTACACTTCCCTTTAGTCCAAAACGTGTGTGCTGAGCAGTAAAACCCATTGCGCTTTGATCAACACCTGTGGCACGCTGTGGAGCAGCAAGGCTTCCTACATTAGTAAACGATTGAACCTCAGCAGTTGTATAAACCATATCACCCTTCACAAAACCGTAAGGTTTTAGCTCGAGTTTTTTATTCTTCTCCTTCTCCTCTACCTTTTCTTCCACTTTTTCCTGTGCAAATAGGGGTTGTGACAGGAACAAAAGGCTTAAGCCTAAAAAGAAAAAATTCTTGTACATCATAATTTTAATTGTTTGTGGTTTAGGTAATTATCAGAATTATTTGAACACCTTTAAAAGTTGGCGCAAATTTAGTTTTTTTTTACAATTCAGCAACTCAAAAAGCGATGTTGTTGAATATTTAAAAAATTGAAAAAGTGAACGATAGGCTAATTGGGTTCCCTGAAGCACTTTCTATCCTCAACTTTTTTTACGTAGATTTCATAATCATCCTTGAGGTTTAGATTCTGATACCAGCCATTACCATTAAACTCCACAAATCTCACTTTTGAGTGATTGAGCAGTTCTATAATTCTTCGCCCATTATTCTGGATAATTCTTTCTGCATTAGTAATCAGGCTCTTCCTGTAAATTGCATAGAGCGGCTCGTGCTTCTCCTCTCCCTTTACTGGCATAACTATATCGTAATCAACCGAGAGGTTGATCATGTTCTTTATCAGCTTAATATTCATATCAGGAATATCGCAGGCAGTTATAAAGTTGATATCGTTGCTTGATGCCCTTAGGCATGAATAGATCCCCATCAATGGTCCCTTATCCTTCTCAATATCAGGAACAACCCTCTTGTTTAGGAAGGAATATTTTTCAGTATCGTTTGCCCCAATGATGATCTCATCGAAATGCCCTTCCAGCTGCTCAATGATATGCTGAATCAGAGGAAAACCATTAACCGGTAGTAAGCTTTTATCCTCCCCTCCCATCCTCGAGCTTTTGCCTCCGGCAAGAACAATGGCTGTAGCCTTTTCCCTGATAATCCATTCGTTATCCTTCACTAGAACTCTCTCTGGAGAAAAGTCCCAGCTCATATTATCGAACTCAATGATCTTATTGGCATACTCAATCACCTCGGCGCAGCTCTCCTTTACCCTTCTTTCGTTCAGATTCTTAATAACAATAAAAAGCCCTGGCTCTATCACCTTTCGGATGGAATTCGACTCAAGGACTACCATTGCATTTTCGGGGATCATATCTACTAGAGCCATCAAACCATTTTCGAGGGAGTTCTTATCAACCTTCAGAAAATATACCTTTTGCGCACCCGCAATCAGCATACGCGATGTGTCCTTGCTGGGATCAATTTTCTTCTCCTCAAATATCTCATAATCACCTCTTAGCGAACTACAAACGCCACAACCCTTGCCCCCCCGGGGGCAGTTGCCCTCGTTGCGATCGATAGACACAACCTTAACGCCTATCACCTGATGATCCTTTGAATACTTCTCAATCAGCCTACAGGCAAATTCAGTTTTTCCTGTATTCCTACCCGTGGAGCCAATAATTATAAAATTCGGTTTAGTAACCATAAGTTGATTCAATCGTTGATACTTTTAACCTAAAAGAGAACGTAAAAATAGTATAAAGGTTCAACTTGATGTTCCGTTGATATAACCCCAAAAAAGCAAATACCTTCATTTCCTGAAGGTATTTGCATATTAATTATGAAACAATTTTGGGCGCTTACTCTTTACCTTCGGTCATTGATTTGTTAGTAAGGGTAAGGGCAACAATAAATCCTATACCCAGCATAATTGCACCGGCAATGTATGTACGAGGTCCGATAAGGGCAGTATTATCAGCATATAGGTCGCGGATAAAAGCAGCGATCTGTGGTCCAACGATACCAGCAATTGACCAAGCTGTTAGAATAATTCCGTAAACAACAGGCATTAATTTCGCATGGTAAACGTCGAGAACATATGAAGGCATAGTACCAAAACCTCCACCGTAGCAAAGGAGAACGTAGCAAACCATAATGCCAAATAACCATGGGTTGCCAATGTATATTAATGCAATAAATACCAGTATTTGAGTTCCCAATATCAGACGGAAGGCTTGAATTCTACCAATCTTATCGGAAAGACCACCCCAGAAAAACCTACCTACACCGTTGAAAAGTGAGCTGATTGCTATAAGGGTTGCACCTGCAGCGGCAAGAGCTTCAGTGCTCATGGCACCATCCTTAATTCTTAGAAGATCTTGAAGCATTGGCGATTGAAGACCAATAAACATAATACCAGCCGAAACGTTGAGGAAAAGAATTAACCACATTCCTAAAAACTTAGCTGACAATATGCTGTCTTTAACAGTCAAGTTGTCTTCGTGCCCTTGGCTTGCTGCACTTTTCACAGGAGGTGTATAACCTTCAGGAACAAAACCAGCAGGAGGATTAACCATCATATAACCAGCAGGTAAACCAATTACTAATAGTACAATACCTATGTAAAGGAATACTTGAATCATGTTGCCTCCACTCATATTTACAAATATTGGAGCAATAATTTTCGACATCACTAGAGCACCAAGGCCAAAGCCCATTACCACCATACCTGTAACAAAACCCTTCTTATCGGGGAACCATTTTGCTGCGGTTGCAACTGGGGTAACATAGCCCAACCCTAGACCTATACCACCTATAACACCGTATCCAATGTAAAACAAGGGTAGACTTTTGATAGACATTGCCAATGCTCCAATAAGCCAACCTGCACCCCAAAGGATTGCACCAAGGCTAGCAAGTTTCCTAGGACCATACTTAGCAAGGTTCATTCCACCAAATGCCGCAGCTAGACCAAGGAATAGGATAGCCATACTGAAAATCCACATTACCTGCACGTTGCTCCAGCCATACTCTGCAATAATGGGCTTTTGGAAAAAACTCCAGGCATAAACAGTACCAAGAACAATCTGTAGAATAGTTCCCGAAATGGCAATTAGCCAACGATTTTGTTTTTTTGCTTCCATTTTTTGATTAGTTAATTAATGTTTAATTAGTAATTAATTGTTCAAACTCACTTCTATATTTGTTTATCATTGCTTTAATTGGTGATGCATAGGCTTCGCCAGTTGGGCAAAGGGTATTCCCTTTAATATTATCGCAGAACCACAAAACCTTATCAATATCGCCTTTCTCACCCTTACCATCGACGATTTTATTTAGAAGGTTTACCATCATCTCCGATCCCATTCGGCAGGGTGTACACTGACCGCACGATTCGTGATTGTAGAACTGAATGGTACGAGCGGCTATCTCAGGAATGTTAAACTCATCGCTGATCACCATAACACCTCCTGAGCCAAGGTTAGTTCCATACTGGATTGTTGATTCGTAATCCATCTTGAGACCAGGACCTTTCTTCAACTCTTCGAGCGTTAAGATTGGCACTGATAAACCTCCAACGATTACTCCAATCATATTGCCCTTGATTCCACCAGCTAATTCAATAAGCTCTTTAAACGAAATACCCATGGGACACTCGTAAACGCCAGGCTTATTAACAGCTCCTGAAACACCATAGAGTTTAAATCCATATCCAGCTTCCGAACCCCATTTCTTAAAGGCATTGGCACCATTCTCTACGATATATGGAACACTGGCTAGTGTTTCAACGTTATTCACAATGGTTGGACAACCATAAAGACCCTCTACAGCAGGGAATGGTGGCTTCATGCGGGGTAACCCTCTCTTGCCTTCAATTGATTCTATCAGGGCGGTTTCCTCTCCACAGATATAGGATCCTGCACCCAGATGAACGATGATATCATCCATGTGCTTGAGCTGTCCATCCTTTTTGGCTTCTTCAATGGCATCTTCAAGGATCTTTGCTATCCAACTAAACTCACCTCTTATATAGATGAATGCTGTTTTACATCCAAGTGCATGGGCAGAAATAGCCATCCCCTCTATTAAGAGATGAGGATCGTATGCTAAGATTTGTCTATCCTTAAAAGTACCGGGCTCACCCTCATCGGCATTGCAAATCAGGTAAATGGGTTTTCCAGTGTTCTTGGGTATAAAACCCCACTTTACACCCGTTGGGAAACCAGCACCACCTCGCCCCCGGAGCTGTGAATTCTTCACCTCAGCAATAATATCCTCAGGTTTCATCTTCAATGCTTTGGAAAGGGTTTTGTAACCACCCGTTTTCTTGTATACTGCAATTGACTTAGCATTCTCAACGCCCCTATTTTTCAAAAGCACATTGCACTGGGTTGCGAAATTGTACTCAACGGGTAACTCAGGCATGATTCCCTTACGAAGCGAGTCGATAAGCATATCAATCTTTTTCTTGGTCATCAACTCGTAGTACACATCGTTTACCTGAACAACAGGGCAGGTTCCGCACGATGCCAAGCACTCCACCTTTGAAAGGGTGAATAGCCCATCGGGAGTTGTTTCGCCATGCTTAACCCCTAACTTTTCGCTTAGGTAATCGAAAAGTTCTAGCGCACCCATTAGAGTAGCAGGAATATTAGTATCAACCTGCAGATGATACTTTCCAACCTTTTTATCAACGTTAAACATTGAGTAATAGGTGGCTACACCATATGCCCTCGATTTGGATACACCAATTACTTCGGCAACCTCAGCAACAAGTTCAGGCGTTAGATTATTTCCGTTTTCCTTTTGCACTAGGGTTAATGCAGGCATTAGGGCCGATTCCTTCTTGGGGTATCGGACCATTAATTGGTGAATTTTACTTTTTATCTCGTCGTTCATCTAATACAGTATTTTAAAAAGCATTAACAACACGGTTTTATCTTTTCAACCTTAACCGCACAAACCTTATACTCAGGAATTTTTGCCACTGGGTCGAGTGCATCGTTTGTTAGAATATTTGCTGCTGTCTCGGCAAAGTGGAAAGGAATGAAGATTATACCCTCTTTTATCTTAGGTGTAACCAAAGCTTCAACCTCAATGGTTCCGCGTCTGGTTGAAACCTTCACCTTTTCTCCATTCATAATGTTGAGATTTTCAGCATCCTTGTTGTTGATTTCAACCATTGCAGATGGTTTGATGGCATGGAGTACCTTTGATCTTCTGGTCATGGAGCCAGTATGGTAGTGCTGAAGCAGACGGCCGGTAGTTAGCGTCATCGGATATTCAGCATCGGCATACTCAGCAGGAGGCCTATATTCAATTGGGACTAATAGTCCTTTCCCCCTTGAGAATTGTGCTCCATGGAGGATTGGAGTACCAGGATGCTCCTCGGTTGGGCAAGGCCATCTTAGGCCACACTCCTTCTCAGCTCTTTCGTAAGTAATTCCTTTGTAGGATGGAGTAAGATTTCTCATTTCCTCATACAGTGTCTCAGGGGTTTCCGGAAAATTCTTAGCTCCCAATCGCTTGGCTACTTCAGCAATAATTTCGTAGTCCTGCTTTGCACCAGCTGGTCCTTCAAGGGCTTTTCTTGAAACCTGAACTCTGCGCTCGGTGTTGACGAAAGTACCTGTTTTCTCCGCAAAAGCGAATGCAGGAAGAACAACATCGGCCAACTCAGCAGTCTCGGTCATAAAAATATCCTGAACCACCAATAAATCAAGTTTTTCTAGTTGCTCCTTTGCATGGTGAAGGTTTGGATCGGAAACCATGGGGTTCTCTCCCATTATGTATATAGCACGAATGGAATCGCCTGCGTTATTGACCATTGTGGTAACGGTTTGGCCAACCTTATCGTCCATATCCTCAAACTTCACGCCCCAAGCTTCGGCAAATTTCTTACGATTATCCTCAACGGTAACAGGTTGATAACCTGTAAATACGTTGGGTAACGCACCCATATCGCAAGCTCCCTGTACATTGTTCTGTCCACGAAGGGGATTTACGCCTGTTCCAGGCAAACCGTAGTTTCCAAGAATCATTTGCAGGTTTGAAATTGCCTTAACGTTATCAACACCGTGGGTGTGCTGTGTAATACCCATTGCATAGTAAACTGCGCCTCTTCCAGAATTGGCGTAAAGTTTAGCCACATCGTAAATTTTCTCCTTAGGAATTCCACTCAACTTCTCCACCTTCTCTGGGGTATAGAATTCAAGGCTCTTAACATAATCGTCCCAACCCTCGGTGCGCTCATCAACAAACTTTTGATTATACCATTTTTCTTTAACTATGATATGCTGCAATCCCATAAGTACAGCTGTATCAGAACCAGGATTTTGCTTAATATGGATATCGGCGATTTTAGCCAGATCTATTTCTCGAGGATCAACCACAATTAGTTTAACGCCTTTTTCCTTAACTGATTTCTTAATCATCCCACCAAAAACGGGATGATTCCATGTAGTGTTTGTACCTATAATAAATATTACACCAGATTGATCGGTTTCCTGCATGCTGTTTGTCATAGCACCTGAACCTAACGTGGCTGCCAGTCCCGCAACCGTTGCGCTATGTCAGAGCCGTGCACAGTGGTCGACATTGTTTGTGCCGATTACCCCCCGTGCTAAACGCATCATGGCGTAGTTTTCCTCGTTGGAAACCCTTGCCGATGTGAAAAAACCTATTGAACCAGGACCATACTTGGCCTTGGTTTCTCCTAGTTTACTGGCAACAAAGCCTAATGCTTCGTCCCAAGTTGCTGGTTCAAACTTGCCATTTCTTTTGATTAAAGGGGTTTTAAGTCTATCCTCGCGATGAAGAAAATCGAAACCAAAGCGTCCCTTTACGCAAAGCATACCCTTGTTGGTTTGCTTCTCCCAATTCTCCTCGGTTCCCATGGAGTAAACCCACTTGTTGTCCTTAACATACATGTCTATGGAGCATCCAACGCCGCAGTATGTACAGATAGTTTTTTTCTTCTCAAACTCCCAGTAAGGACCTTTCCCTTTAACATTCTTAAAGGTTAAAGCACCAACAGGGCAAACCTGAACGCATTCGCCGCACTGAACGCAGGATGACTCTCCCATGGGAAGATCATTATCGCAAATAACCTTAGTATGTCCTGAACGCCAACCGAAATCAAGCACTTCGTGCATCACATTGTGGTTACATGCGGTTATACACCTTCCACATTCGATACACTTGTTTGAGTCACGAATAATACCTTCAGAAGACTCATCAAGGGGAGCTGTGTGATGATCCATTAGGAAAGCAGGGCGCTCAATGCCAAGATGGTAAGCCATATCCTGTAACTCGCAATGGCCATTCTTTTCGCAGGCGATACAGTTGTGCTCACCGTTTGAGAGGTATAGCTCAACGATCATCTTACGAACCTGAGTGATCTGCTCGGAATTGGATTTAATAACCATTCCATCCCTCACCTCAAGGGCGCAGCTCTCTTTAAGACCACGAAGGCCTTCAACTTCAACAAGGCAAGCCCTACACTTACCTGCTTTGCCCGTTCGGGCATGGTAGCAAAGAGTTGGTATATAGATGCCATTCGCTCGGGCAACATCCAATACCGTTTTACCAGGAGAAGTCTCAAAAACATTACCATCAATGGTAATCTTTACAGAATTTTCCATTTTGATTAAATTTATATTAGTAGTTTATATCAAATTTATCGTGAAATAGGCTTAGGGCATCGTTTAAATCCTCAAATACAACATAGTGGTTTTGGCAACCCTTACGAGAGCAAATGTTAACCTTTCCTCCAATGTTAATATTTATTCCCACCATGGGAGCCTTGCAAATCTTGCATTGGATTTCGCGGAGCAACGTTTGATTGCAATGCGGGCAAAAGAACTTAACCAATTCCTTATCCTTTAGCTCAACGCTACTCTCATGGGTAAAGCATCCGTAAATTGAGCAAATCCAAAGTATACCACGTTCACGCTCGGTTTCAATATTTAGTTTGATACCAGGATGACCATTGATTTTATGGTTCTCATCCATAAATGACTCCCCACAGTGTGGACATTTCACCGATAATGCTATTCGCTTTTCCATAGTGTTTGTGGTTAAGGTTTAAAAAACAACTTTCAGAAAACAAAAAATTTCATCCAACATAATACAATCATCACACTATAAAAGAATATGTTATAAAAACAATATCTTATTTTTGTTATTTAAATAACATTGTTATTTAAATAACAACAAATTCTATACTTAAATTATTTTTCACTTTTAAAAATATGAAGGTTGGTTTAAGCAAAACATGACTTTTGTCATGTTTTCTTGATGGGGCTGTGGGGTTGGTTTAATTTAGAATGGTTCAAATAAATGGTTTTACTGCTAAGAAGTTGATTTCTATTACTAAGATCCAACACTTTTATTTAGACTATGCAGTTATTATTCGCTACGTCTCTAGCATAAGAGATGTAGATTAAATACTTGCTTGCCTTTATAAGCAAGATTCATAAATTGTCTATTAACAAACAGATAGAAATCGGTTTTCCTTTATTACAACCTCGCCAATAATGGTTGACCTTTCAAAGCCACTGCTGATGAGATCATTTTTTATATCATTTGCTTTACTTTTTGGGGCACAGATTAGTAAACCTCCCGATGTTTGTGCATCAAGGATAAGCATCTTATGGTTATAATTCAGATTTTTTTCGAAAGAGCAATGCTTATCCACATAATCAAGGTTTCTGAAACATGCACCAGGGATACAGCCCATATCTACTAAATCTAGAGCACCATCGAAGTAAGTGATCTTATTTGAATCTATATGAAGTGTGACACTGCTACCCATGGCCATCTTTAGGGCATGGCCCAGAAGTCCGAAGCCAGTAATATCGGTTGCACATCTTACACCATACTTCTGCATAATTCTTGCTCCTTCCTTATTGAGCTGCTTCATACTTTTTAAAACCTCACTATAATGACTTTCATTGGCTTCGCCAATTCTTTTTCCAGCCATAATAACCCCTGCACCAATAGGTTTGGTGAGTATTAGAACATCGTCCGGTTGGGCTGCAGAATTGGTGATTACTCTTTTGGGGTGAACGGTTCCCGTAACAGCCAATCCGTACTTGGGCACATCATCAACAATGGTATGGCCTCCCATAATAACACCCCTTGCTTCAACGATCTTATCTGTTCCACCCCTTAGTATTTCCCTTAGTATTGACAGATTCACACCAGCGGGGAACGCTACAATGTTCAATGCTGTTAGAACCTCTCCGCCCATAGCATACACGTCACTTAATGCGTTGGCTGCGGCTATCTGCCCAAACTCGTAGGGATCGGAGCAGACAGGCGAAAAAAAGTCGGTTGTTTGTATTAACGCTAGTTCTTCATTGATTCTATAAACTCCCGCATCATCGTGCGTTTCAATATCAACGAGCAGGTTTGGGTGTGAGGTCTTAGGAAGGTCTGCCAAGGCTTCGCTCAGCTGCCCTGCGGGTAATTTGGCAGAGCAACCACCATACTCAACGGTACTTAATAAATCGAAGGGTACTACTTCATCCATTTCTTAAAAAGTTTAAAATCTATTTTGCTTTCTTCAAGCAATGATGTTACCATATTTGCATCAAATGCATCAGGGTCGATTCTGATCGACATGCCACAATCGGATGATACTTCCTTTGGGGTGGGAATAATATCGATCTTCAGCCCTTTGCCAAGGAGTACTTTCTCTGCCTTGAGCACGTGGTGAGTTGATTGGAAAATAAGTATTAAATAGTTCACGGGTTGGTACACAGATCAAGAAGGTTAAACTGATTTTTGCAGATAGTTTTTGGGGTTGTCGGTTGTAGATTACTTTAACAGACAATACTCTTTTCCTATACCCTACGGGTAAACCACACTAGTTGCACAGCTTAACCGTTCAAGGATGTCGTACATATTGGAAACCCTTCCAACACCAAGCTCCTTCTTTTTCTGGTAGTAATCAAGGCAGGTACCACAAACGAGTATCTCTACTCCACTATTTTCCAATTTTATTAGCGTATCGATAACCTGCGAATCCTTTAAGGCAAGAAAGATTCCAGAGTTTAGAAATACTATGGTTTTTGCTTTGGCTGATACTTCGGGTAAAGTGTTTACGAATGCTTTGATGAGGATTTGCCCCAACTCTTCTGCGCCATCGCCTAGCCAGCTACGCTGAAAGGCAATAACTAAATTATTCCTTTTGGGAACTTCGATTTCACAGTACTCAGCAACGGTTGCACTCTCGGGAATAACTCCCGTTTTGCTCACCATTAAATGGAATACATTGCCCTTCTTCTCCATTCGGATCTGCATGCTATGATCCTCAAGGAAACGGGTTACATTTTTCATCGAAGTTTCATTATCGATAAGAATTTCAAGGGTTTCGTCCTCTGCGATCTCACCTAATGCTTTTTTGGTCATTATCAAAGGCTTGGGACAAAGTTCACCTTTTGCATCTACTATTTTCATTGCTAAATTATTATAGAGGTATTTTGAAAGTTAATGGGTTATTTCATATTCGCCTTAACGATTTTCTTTAACGATTGTATAGAGTAGTAAATCTCCTCTTCAGTAGTGAAGCTACCAAGGCTAAACCGAACTGTACCCTGAGGAAAAGATCCCATGATTTGGTGTGCCAATGGCGAACAATGAAGTCCAGCCCTAACCATTATTCCATAATCCCTATCGAGGGTTAATGCCAATTGACTTGGGCTTATTCCCCTTGCGTTGAGTGATACTAGCGGAATCCTATTTTCATTTACATCGGGTCCGTAAAGGGTTACCTCTTCAATCTCCCTAAGCTTACTTATTAAAAAACCTATCTTCTGTAGCAGATTCGTGCGAATGGTATCCAACCCCTTGCTTTGAATGTACTTGATTCCAGCCTTTAAGCCGATAATACCCATGGTATTTGGTGTTCCTGCTTCAAGCCTGTCAGGATAAAATTCGGGGTGAACATCCATCTCAGATTTGCTACCTGTACCTCCTTGATATAAACCATCTATTTTAATATCGCCTCTAATACATAAGCCACCTACACCTGGTGGCCCGTATAAGTCTTTATGCCCAGTAAATGCAAGGATATCAACGTTATCTTTTTGCATATCGATAGGCATAAAACCTGCGGTTTGGGCAGCATCAACCATGTAGAGTACCCCTAAAGCGCTGCAAATCTTTCCAATTTGCCGAATGGGCAATACATATCCTGAAACGTTGGAACCATGTAAGGTTACCACTATTCTAGTATTGGGTTTAAAAGCATTCTTCAGCTCATCCAAATCAATATATCCGCTTGTATCACAACCAATAATAGTAACCTCAATAAAACCGATGCTTTCTAGGAATTTAAGTGGTCGTCTAACCGAGTTATGCTCCAGATGACTAATTATCACATGATCGCCCTTTTTAAGCAAACCTTTTAGAGCAATGTTGATGGCATGAGTTGCATTTGCAGTAAAGATTACCCTTTCGGAAGATCCACTATTGAAGAAGTTTGCCAATAACTCTCTGGTTTCAAATACCTCCCTTGCAGCTCTCAGCGCAAATTGATGCCCTGATCGACCTGGGCTGGCTCCATACTCATTGATATATTCGCCAATAGCTTCAAGAACACTTGGTGGTTTTGGCCACGAAGTTGCAGAATTATCTAGATAAACTTTCATCAATTAGCTTTTTCCCTGACTGTGTAATCTGTATTCTAGTCTCCGTTTCAGAACCTTTTTGAAGGTTAATAATCTTCTCAGCCTCAAAAATATCTGTCAATAGGGCTCTAAAGCGCTTTGTACCTCCAATTAAATCCTTATATTCGGGTATGTCGATACCATTGGGTTGCTGCGACAACTTTTTGAGCAGGATTGGACGAAATTTGTTAATTATACTTGTATGCAAAAAATCGCTTTGATAGAATAGTATCTTACCTTCCCCAGCAAGATATGATAGATATAGCTTTATCTTACTTTTCTGAATTCCATTAATTTCTGCACGTTCTTCTATTTCGCTTAATACAGGCTTTTCGGTATCGCATTTAAGGATTTCGTTCTCAAGCCAACTTATCTGTTCTTGGGTCGGCTTATCCAGCTTGGGTTTATATCCTTTTAAAATCCATGTCCCCTGTGGGGTATCAATTAAATCTTCAGATTGCATTTTTTCTAAAAGTAACTCTACGTAAACCTTTCCTGTTTTATAAAACGAAATGCCCAATTTTCCGATTATTTCTCTTAATTCCAATCCATTGGAAAGGATTGGATTCTTTGAATGATGCTCTGCAAGGATCTTTACAACCTTACTGGAAAATGATTTATCGTGGTTATCATCAATATAAATTTCAATATCTGCCGAACGATAAATTTGGAAACCTAAATCCCCCTTGCTTATTTCTTCACCCAGCTCACTCAAACTGATATTTAGCTTATCTGCTATTTCAGCAGGAAAAAAAGGACGTGGTTCCTTTTTTAGCTCTATACCCACAATTTGCTTAATGCTATGTTCGCTTAAGATGCTACTGTTTAACCCCGTTAGGTATTCAATTAGTTTGGGCGTGCGCTTTTTATGGTGAAGTGGAGAAGCATCTATAACATATCCCCCACCTAGTGTGATATCTCCAGAGGTGTTTCGGAATATAAATTTATCCTTACTGAGAAGAATAGCAGGTTTATTAAGATGAATTTGAACTATTGCATCCTCGTTTGTTTTTAGGTTATCCCTGTTCAACAGATGCATGCGAGCCTGCGATTCAAACGTTCCGGAGATAAATGTTATGCTTGACCAAAGAGGAATTGTTTCATCAATTTCGAAGAAGGATACAGTGGCATCAATCATTTGAGTTTCAATAAGACGTTTATCCGAAATAATCATACCTCTGCTAAAATCCTCATTCTTAAGTCCAATAAGATTTATAGCAGCCCTGTCGCCAGCGATAACCTTTTCAACTTGTTTCCCATGTCGCTCAATTGAGCGTATCCTAAGCTTTGGATTATCACCAGGAAGAAGGTAAACATCTTTCCCAACCTGAATCGTTCCTCCTAAAACTGATCCAGTTACCACGTTCCCAAATCCTTTTACTGTGAAAATCCTATCGATATACATTCTGAAAAGACTGCTAACCTGTTTGGGTTCTATTTCGGATGCAACTTTTGCTATTGCCTCAATCAAATCCTCTTTGCCCTTACCATTTACCGAAGAACAACCAACAATAGGTGCACCTTTAAGCGAAGTTTTCTCGAGGTAGCTGGATATCTCGAATGATGCTATTTCCGCAAGTTCGTCGTCAACCAAATCGATTTTTGTTAGAGCAACCACACCCTTACTGATACCTAATGCAGTAATAATGTTGATGTGTTCAATGGTTTGGGGCATTATGCCGCTATCGGCGGCAATAACCAACAGCACCATATCTATTCCACAGGAACCACCAACCATAGTATTGATAAAATCCTTATGACCAGGAACATCTACAATTCCGAAGGATTCACCATTGGGTAATTCTAAATAAGAGAAACCCAGATTGATAGTAATACCCCTTGCCTTTTCTTCCTTGTGAGTATCGCAGTCGATATTTGTAAGAGCTTTTATCAAAGAGGTTTTTCCGTGATCAACATGCCCTGCAGTTCCGATAATTAGGTGCTTCATGGATGATTTTTGGTTGCTGAAAAATTATAATTCATTTAATATCTTATTCACCTCTCCAATTACCTTAGCAATGTCATTAACCTCATTTTCAAAGATTGTTAAAACATCGAATAGGATATTCCCCTGCTTAAGCACTCCCAAAACTGGTTTGCTGTGCAATAGCAATTTGGAGTGCAATTTCTCGGCATATTCGGAGCGTACCTTATTGCTTCCTTTCATTTTTATTTGCACAGCAAAACTGTCAATCTCCCCATCGGGAAGAGTACCCCCACCGCACTGTCCCTTAGTCTTTACTATTTCAGAATCAATACCATAATTTTTCAGCAAAGATGATAGAAAAGTTGCCGTTCCTTTAAGCTCATCAGGTGTTCTGCTGAATATCCTAAAAATCAAATTTTTTTCCTTTAAGATATTATCGTTAAGGTAGTAAGAGCAAGATGTTTCGAGTAAAGCAAGGGTTGTTTTACAAACCCTAAGTGCTCTCATCATGGGCTCCCTCTTCAATTTAGCAATCAAATCCCTTTTCCCAGCAATAATCCCTGCCTGGGGGCCACCCAGCAGCTTATCGCCACTGAAGCACACCAAATCGGCACCCCTTTCAAGTGATTCGTAAACGGTAGGCTCTCTGTCGAACGCAGGATTTTTGATTTTGCGTAGTAAACCTGATCCTAAATCGTACACTAAAGGAATATTATGCTCTTTGCCAACTTGGGCAAGTCCCTCCAATTCAACCTCTTTGGTGAATCCTTTTATCACATAGTTCGATTTATGGGCTTTAAAAAGAATGGCCGTTTTAGGAGTGATCGCCCTTATGTAATCATCAGGTTTGGTTTTGTTAGTGGTTCCTACCTCCACCATTTTGCAGTCGGAGGCAACCATTATTTCGGGAATCCTGAACGATCCACCAATTTCAATTAGTTCTCCTCTGGATACAATTACCTCCTTTCGCTTGGCAAATGTTCGAAGGATCAGCATTACGGCTGCAGCGTTGTTGTTTACAACCAGCACATCCTCTGCGCCTGTAAGGTACTTGATGAGCTCCGAAGCATGATCGTTGCGACTACCCCTATTGCCCTGCTGAAGGTTGAACTCCAGGTTATTATACCCCTTTAAAACTTCATACGACTCATTCAGAAGGTTTTCCCCATATGGAGCTCTACCAAGATTTGTATGAATAATCACCCCCGTAGCGTTATAAACCTTCTTAAGGCTACGGCCACCAAAGAGTTTGATAAAAGTACTAACCTTCTCAATAATTTGAGTTGGAGTTGGCGGTGAATCGCCTTTACTGATGGAGTTTCGAAAATAATCGAGGGCGTTGCGTATGGAGAATAGGACTAGCTCTCTCCCGTGGAGGGAAAGCAGCAATTTGACTTCGGGGTTAGCCAGAAGTTTATCGACCGCGGGAAGGCTTTTGAATGCCTCCTTGATTGAACTCATACTTTACGGTAAGAAGTTTTCATCATAAAAAATTTGCAGAGAGGGCAGGAATCGAACCTGCCACAGCCGGTTTTATTCGTCTGCTACTGGTTTTGAAGACCAGGTGGGACACCTGTCCCGTCCTCTCTATGTTATAGCAATGGCAAACTTATAGATTTTTTAAGAAATCACAAAGCAATATTACAAGATGAAATCCGCAAATAGGTAATGAAACTTCATAAAATAAGGTTAACTAATAGGTAATCTTACTGTAAACATACTACCCACATCGGGCGTACTCTTTACTTCAATAGTTCCATGATAAAGTTCAATCATTTTCTTGGCAATGGATAATCCAAGTCCACTTCCGGTAATATTCTTTGTTTGTGTGTTCTTAATCCTCACAAAGTCTTGAAATAAAAGTTCTTGATCTTCTTCGCTAATTCCTATTCCAGTATCCTCAATGGTTAAGGTGTAACCATCGCTCGATTTTGTGATAGCAATAAACACCTCGCCTCCTTCCTTGTTGTACTTAACAGCATTTGAAACAAAATTATTGAGAATTATTTCCATCTCATGGCTATCTGCTTTAATAAAAGTGTTCTCCTCAACATCCAGGTGAACCTTCACATTCTTCTGTATTGCGAGGGGCTCTACGGTATCAACAACAGATTTGGCAATCTCGTAGAGATCGATATTTCGGATGTCGCGAGCCTTTTTCCCCGATTCGATTCGAGTAAGATCGATAAGGTCGAGGATTAATGTACGCATGCCCTTGAGGCGCTCTATGGAGCGCTCGAGCATCACCTTGTAATCGTCAATGGAATCGCCAGCCTGCTTCTCGAGCATTATCTTTATGTATCCTTCAACAGCGTTAATAGGTGATTTTAGCTCGTGTGAAAGCACCGAAAGGAATTGAAATTGATTCTGCTTACCCTCCTGCCTCATCTGACGAGTCATTCTCTTCAGGAACAAATTCTTAGTAATGTTTTCAATTGATGCACGTAGTTCCTGTGGAGTAAAAGGTTTTGGGACAAAGCTGAATGCGCCCATATTTGTTGCCTTGACGGCAAGGTCGAGAGATGCATAGGAGGTGATCATCATCACAGAAATATCGTAGTCCTTATTCTTCACGTACTCTAGCACTTCAATGCCATCCATTCCAGGTAGCTTATTGTCGAGCAGCATGATATCGATAGGCGTAGATTCGATGATTTCAATTGCTATCTCACCGGTTTCGGCTTCAATAATCTCATAGGTATACTCCTCCTCCATAAAAGGATATCCTACCGAAAAATTCCTCAATGCTCTTTCGGTACCAGTTCTAATTCCAATCTCATCGTCAACCACTAAAAGTTTGAGTGTACTCATTTCTTAAGATTTTATTTTTTAAGTGCTTAGAGTTTTAAACTATTTATATCCCTTTTACTTCTTGTATTTTCTTCATCACACCACTAACTGACTCTAGGTATAGTCAGTATAAAAGTTGTTCCAGTTTCCCCTTTACTGGGATCGTTGTTGGATTCCACGGCAATTTTTCCTTTATGCATTTTTACAATTCCGTAAACCAAAGGTAATCCCAATCCTGTACCTTTACCCAACTCTTTTGTAGTAAAGAACGGGGTGAAAAGTTTCTCAAGGTTCTCCTCAGCTATTCCGGAACCAGTATCGGAAAAATAAATGACAACTGATGAATCATCACCCTCAATATCAATTATCAGCTTTCCTCCATTGGGCATAGCTTCCACTGCATTCTTTTCAAGGTTTGTAAAAACCTGCATCATCTGTTCTGAATCAATCATGATATTAGAATCGCTTACCGTTGAATTAATCTCTGTGGTCACATTTTTTGGAATCACAACAGAATCAATACTTCGCTTAGCGAACTCGACAATATTCACTTCCATGGGTTTTATCTTGCTTTTACGTGCAAAATTAAGCAACCCACCAACAATGCCTTTACACCGATTCGCTTGCTCAACAATTAGCTCGATATCTTTAACCATGGGATTTTCCTTATCGAGCTCCTCGAGTAAAATATTACTGTACATGGTAATAACCCCAAGAGGGTTATTGAGTTCGTGAGCAATACCCGCTGAAATTTGACCCATAGTAGCAAGTTTTTCCGATTGTTTAAGGGCTAACTCTACAGAAGCTAATTTCCTTCTTGATATTTCCAGCTGTGTGAAATAGCGATACAATCGTTCAGTGGTGAAAAAATATAGGAATGCCAACAAAAATAGTATTGCAATAATACCAACTGTTGTTGCCCCCATAATTGCACGACGAATAAACTCCTTATTTTCAATCTCTTTAACAATTGATGCAGCAATGAATAACTCGAACTTCTCGAAATACGTATAGGCAATGGTTTTGTCTTTTCCGTTGTAATGAAGAGGAAACACATCGTGAGGAGTACTATTAATCTGATTAAGAAAATAAGGTCCATCCCAAGTATCACCCTCCATAGTAGGATGAATGAGCATATACCCATTACGATCAAATACAAAGGGGTATCCACTTTTCCCAATTCTAAGTGTATACAAAATTCTTTTTAACTCGGCTAAATCCTTCTCTTTGTCACCTACGTATATCATCCCAACGGCCTCATTATCTATAACAATAGGCTCGTAAGCAGTAGTATACCACTCGTTAACAACATAGGCTCTGCCATAATACGTTTTCTTATTCCTAATAGACTCTGAAACTGGAGAATCGTTTGGTATATAGGTTCCGATTGCTCGAGTTCCATCTGCTTTAAGTACATTGGTAGCAATCCTGACAAATCCACTATCGATTTTTTGGAAAACGGATATGGTTCCACCCAGTAAATCGTAAAGGCTATCAACGAAATGATTACTACCATAGAGATCAAGACCATTATGCCTCCAGTTTTTAACCTTTGCAATATGCTTAAGTCCTGTCTTCTGGTTCTCGGCCTCAATTTTTAATGTTGTATTTTGAACATGTAGCGCATGGCGGTAAAAAAGGTGGTTAGCTACCTTCAAGTTGGTCTGTACATTTTTTAGCTTTAGTATGCTTTCCCTCTCAAACATTTTGGAAATGGTTTTCACCTCCAATTCCAAGTTATTTTCAATCTGATCATTAATTGCGTTGATTGAGGTGCTCACAAACCACACGGTAGCCATAGCTATAACCAATATTATAATAAAGGAGATTGGTAAGAAAAGTCTAATTTTAAGGGGAATTCTTAGTCTTTTGAAAATGTCATCGCCTAAAGACAGTCTAATGGAAGCTTTTCTTTTCATAGCATTTTGTTAATTAAGCAAAAGTGGCATTAATTTATGAAATTTCTTTAAATCTAACAATATAAAATAACCCTAAGGAAAAGAATACCTTAGGGTTTAAATGATTATCATTTCAACTAGTTGATCCAATAGAAGCCAAATAATAAAACTAATAGAATAACCTATGTTTACCTTATATGTTTTTGAATTTCAGGTATAATTTTTTTACCGTCAACAGGTTTTCGAATAAAACCTCTTACTGGGAACCAGTGGGATTTACCATCCTCGGCCATGTAATCTATCCCAGCTGATCCATCAGAAATATTATGGAGCAAAAGAACCTGAAGGTCTTTAAAATTGGGATTCTGTCTATACTCACGAGCCATAACCTGAATGCTAGCATTTGAAGTAACAAGGATCTCGATGGATGACTGAATTAGGAATGGAATATCCTTAAATTCAGGGTTATTAAGCATTTCTTGTGCCAACTCAAAACCCTCGAAATGGGTGGTCATCATAACATCAAGAATAGCAAGGTTTGGTTTGATATTACGAAGTTTATCCAACCCCTCCTTCTTATTCATTGCCGAATGAACTTCATAACCCTCTTTGGTGAGAATGGTTTCGATTACTGTTATCACATCAATGTCATCATCAACGATTAGAATTTTCTTTTTGGTTTCCATATTTCAGAGGTTTACTACGTTAATAGTTTATTTATTTCGTACTGATAATTTAATGTTAGTTAAATATAAGCCTTAATTTCAACTTTTGTTATTCCTAAACATTTTGCAGCAAAAATAAACCTTTCGGTATAAAAGCCAATACTTTTGTTTCTTTTTTTATTAGCATAAAAGAAAAATAAAAAATAGTTATGTTCTTTTATCCCAACTATTTGCATTAAAAAATGTGGAAAAGCTAATAAATGTTTCAAAACATGATTAATAGATATACTTGATCTTCATTGTTCTAAGAAAACTAACAAACCCTTGTTATTCTATAAGTGTCATTTCGTCGAGTAAATGTGATGCCTCTGCAAACTTATCGATAATAAATAGGGCATATCGAATATCTAGACTAATGTTTCGGCACATTTTGGGATCAAACATGATATCGCTCATGGTTCCTTCCCATACACGGTCGAAATTCACTCCAATTAAATGCCCCTCACCATTAATTACGGGGCTTCCGGAATTACCCCCCGATGTATGATTTGTTGCAATGAAAGCTACCGGAACGGTACCATTCACTTCCCATCTGCCATAATCTTTAGCTTCATAAATGTCTAATAATTTTTGGGGTACACTGTAGTCGTAAACACCCATCTTTGATTTTTCTGCTATGCCGTCAATGGTTGTAAAATGGAGATAATCAATTGCATCGCTTGGTGAATAACCAGCAACATTACCGTATGAAACCCTAAGAGTAAAATTTGCATCTGGGTAGAAAACCCTGTCAGGTTGCATTTCCATCAAGCCCTTTACATAAGTGCGGTATAATATATTCAACTCATTATTAATAAGTTCATGTGGTAAAATTACATTTTCGGTAAATATGCTATCGAATTGAATAATCATTGTATAAACAACGTCATTTTTAAAAATATCAGCTGTTTTTTTACTAAAATTCGTTAGGTAGTAAATCAACTTTGTGCTATCGGCAAAAATACTTTCATTAAAGTATTTTGCAGTAATCATATTCCAGTCGCCATTGAATTGTTGAATAAGCTGGTTAAGCATTGGAGGGTTCAATTCTTCAGGAATTTCCTCATTAAATACCCTCATAAAAGCATAAAATATTTCTCGATCAATGGGCATATGGTAATCCTTATAAAATCTTCTTGTTTCTTGTATTAAACTATTTCGAAGGTTTTCAACCGCTGCCAAATCGGGTTCGCTTTCGGTGTAAAACTCGTTAACCAATCGAGTAAATTGTTGTGCAAATCGATTCATTTCAATGGCTAAAATGGCTTCCCTTCTTAAGTCGTCAGCACGAAGGTATTGCTCTCGCTGCTGGTAAAGATCATTAAAACGTGATAACAGATCACCATATTCTTCTACTCTCTTAGGCGACTGGTTAACCCATTCGGCGAATTGTTGTTCTAATTGTTCTTTCTTCACAATGGCATTCAAACGAATTAAACCGTTACGCTCTCCAATCCATTTTTTCCAGCCATTGGCAACACCTGCATGTTTGCTTGCATACTTAATCCTTACTGTATCATTATCCCTCATGTAATGGTCCATTACGTTCAGGCGAGTTTGACGAAGCGATATTTTTAAAGGATTGGATACATTAGCGACCTGATTAACTGCCTGGGATGTTATATACTGCTCAGTTCTTGCAGGGTATCCGTAAACCATGGTAAAATCGTCTGGTTGTACACCTTTCGTTGAAATAGGCAAATATCTTTTGGGGTTATATGGAACATTTTCAGGAGAATAAGAGGCTGGCTTGTTGTCTTTATCAGCATAGATACGGAAAAGGGCAAAATCGCCAGTATGGCGAGGCCACATCCAGTTATCGGTATCGCCTCCAAACTTACCGATATCCGAAGGTGGTGCACCCACCAAACGTACATCGGTAAAAGTTTCGTAAACAAAAAGGAAATACTGATTTCCGTAGTAAAATGGAGCCACTCTTGCAGTAAAGTGGGTATTACTGATTGCCGAATCGGCAATTGACTTTGAATTTGACTGAATTAACGCTTCACGAACCAACTCTTCCATATCTGATGAGACTCCCTCAAACACCTTATCCGTAACATCTTCGATACGATTTAAGAAGGTAACTGATAAACCAGGGCTTGGTAACTCTTCATCCATGGTCATTGCCCAAAAACCGTGGGTAAGGTAATCGTTTTCTATGGATGAATGGCGTTGAATCACCCCGTACCCACAATGATGATTAGTTATTAATAGCCCATTGGGCGAAATCAATTCACCTGTACATCCTCTACCAAACATCACAATGGCATCCTTCAAACTGGGTTGATTAATGCTGTAAATATCCTCAGCGGTGAGCTTAAATCCCTTTTCCTTCATTTCGGCCAGATTATACCTTTCAATGAGCAAAGGGATCCACATACCCTCATCGGCAACAAGCCTTGTTGTAAAGATCAGCGTGAAGAATAAAAAACAAAATATGCGATTCATAACATTATATTTACATTAATACTACTAAATTATTTATTCGATTTATATTTCAGTGGAGTTAATCCCCAACAAAATCTAATAATTCCTTATATAATTTTTGCAAGGGCAATCCCATTACGTTATAAAAAGAGCCATCAATCCGCTCCACTGCCACATAACCAATCCATTCCTGAATTCCATATGCCCCAGCCTTATCAAAAGGTTTGTATAAATCAACGTAGTATTCAATTTCCTCCATGCTCAACTTTCGGAAGTATACATCAGTAATTGAACTAAATAAATGAGTTTTAATATTGCTGGATAAGCAAATCCCTGTCACAACAACATGCTTATTATCCGATAGCTCGTTAAGAATAAGAATGGCATCCTTTCTATCCACGGGCTTTCCAATTAGTCTACCGTTACACCAAACAATTGTATCGGAAGTAATAAGAATTTCATTTGATCTAAGATTTTTCAATAATGGCTCAGCTTTTTTCTTTGCTAGATATTCAGGTATTTCATTATAGGGCAGATCTTCAGGATAAGTCTCATCTTCAACAGAATTTACCCTTAATTCGAAGGGTATACCCAACTCAGTTAATAGCTGCTGCCTACGAGGAGACTGGGAAGCAAGTAGTATTTTTTTATCACGAAGTTTTTCCTTCAAAAGCATCTAATAACAAGCGATTTTATATTGTAATCAAAAGATTAGAACAATCATGTCACAAGAAACCTAAAGAATATTGAATAAAGGATTCCTGTGAGCATCACAAATTTTGAAAAGGTACTCACCCAGTGATACTGCTTTTTGCTTTCAGCAAATAAAAGTTTTATCATAAGCACAAAAATGGGGATTACCAATCCAAAAATCATATAAAAAAAGGTAAAGTAATCGAACCTTCCACTGGGAAGAAAGTTTAAATGCGCCCCAAAAAGATATGCAAGCGAAACAACAGTAAAAAGTAAAATACCAGATGCAATAATTTGGCTATTTTTTATGCCTAATACAACAGGAAGTGTATTGCGGCCATACTCTGTATCGCCCTCAAAATCTTCAATATCCTTCACAATTTCCCTAAAAAGGGTAAGGAAAAAGGCAAAAAATGAATATCCCCCAACCCAATAAACTACATCGTTGAATAATGATGCTGTAAAAACTAATTTATCCCAATATACCAGATATAGCTTTGGTAATTCAAAGAGTAATGTCATAAGGGGGACAAGTGCAGTTAGCGCTGCAACAATAATATTCCCAATGAGAAATTGGCGTTTATATGTTGTGGAGTAAAACCAAAGTAATCCGGCAATTAGAATAAAAACAAGCGTTAAAAAAGGTTTTCCCACTCCATAAGAAACTATAAAACCGAGAAAAACACCCAGTAAATTGAGCCCCCAATGAAGCATTATAACCACTCTTCTTGAAAGAACACGTCCTACAATAACTGTTTGAGGACGATTCACAAGATCAGTTTTTGTATCAAAATAATCGTTTATTACATAACCTGCTGCTGTGATAAATACCGTTGCAAGACAAAGGAATAGGAAAAGCAACTCACTTAGCTGCAAATCCATACCCTTGCGCAGCAAAAGGGGTTGAATAATAAAAAAGCGCATAAGATATAAAGTGGCCGCTACAATAATCAAGTTTTTAGCCCTAACGATCTTTACAATGCTTTTAACCATATATTATTGTCTAAAATTTTTATCAGATAACCAAACCCCTTTAAGTTTAAGAACCTGTTCAATTACATCTCTAACACATCCTTTGCCTCCGTTAAAAGTTGAGATGTATACAGAAATACTCATGATCTCTGGTGCTGCATCGGCAGGACAAGTTGGGAAGCCAACCCCCTGCATAACTTCATAGTCGGGCAAATCATCTCCCATAAAAAGAATTTCTGATGGCTCAAGACCATACTTAAACCTAAAATCTTCCATAGCTTCGACCTTATCAGATACACCTAGATAAATATCAGTAACTCCAATTCCCTTAAAGCGCTCTCGAACCGATTCGCTTTTACCTCCTGAGATTATAGCAACGGGAAAACCTTGTTGAATCGCTTTATGTATAGCATATCCATCGCGTGTACTGGATGTACGAAGAAGTTCACCCGAAGGGTGAAGTAAAACGGTGCCATCGGTTAAGACTCCATCAACATCAAATGCAAAAGCTTTAACCTTATGTAGTTGCTCCTTGAAGTTTTTCATATTCAATCTTTAGGTCATATTTTTAACGCAGCTAATTATCCTGATTAAAATTCAAGATACTTGTACTAATGGCCATGTAAAGATCACGAATATCCTCATCCATAGTTGTTAGTAGGGCTACATGATTTCTAATGGTTTCTGAATCGCCCCTAATAGCTGGCCCTGTTTGTGTGTCGAGTGGGTTAGATTCAAATGCTTTTTTGATAGTTTCAAACACTAAGGGTTTAAGATTCTGGAATGATATCCCCTTTTTCTGGGTTATTAAATAGCTTATAGCGAACATATGATTAACAAAATTACACGAAAAAACGCCAGAAATATGTAACCACTTTCTAGTTTCAGAATCCATCTCTATTGGTTTTGCTTGTAGTGATTGAACCATGTCAATAAGCAACCTTTGGGTTTCTGGAGAACTTGCCTCAATGAAAAATGGAAGATCTCTGAAATTCGCCTCTCTATTCTTCGAGAAGGTTTGAAACGGATAAAGAACACCATAATAATCAGCCGTTTGAGATAGAATACTCATATTGGTACTTCCACTCGTATGAACAATCGTTCCGTTTAGCTTGGGTAAGCTTTTTGCCAGCTGAGGTATTGCAGAATCGGGCACACAAAGAATATAAAGATGTGCATTTTTCTTAATCCCCTGAACATTGGTAACGTATTCGCAATTAATCAGAGATGCAAGTTCGCTAGCATTTTTTTGTGATCGTCCTAGCACTTGAATAATACGATGACCATTTACCTGTAATGCCTTTGAAAGATGAAAAGCCACATTGCCAGCACCAATTATGACAATATCAAGAAACTTAGGATACTTTAAATGCATATTTGTAGACCTTAATTTTTGAATGGCTAATATAATAGTTTATTTTTTGGTTATTGAATGAATTGACCTTCATATTGAGCGATAGGATAAAAATAAATTATGATTAACATAAAAAACTTATCCCTTAAAATATAAAAAATTAAACATTTGAACAAAAGTAATCAAACTCATTTTCTGGTAATTAAATGAATACTAAGTAACTTTTTTTATTACAAAAATAAACTCAAATATTGCATTATCCCATTTTTCTTATATTTGTACGCTCTTTAAAAGTAGCATTTAATAATCCAAACTGTGGCGAATGCTTGTCATTATCAAGATTAAATGCTCATATGATAAATAAACATCATTAATTATCAAAAAAATTTATACGCAATGAAGATTCTAGTTTGTATCAGTAATGTACCCGACACCACCACTAAGGTAAAGTTTACTGACAACAATACCAAATTTGATTCTACTGGTGTTCAGTGGGTTATAAACCCTTGGGATGAATTGGCACTTACCCGTGCACTTGAGCTGAAGGATAGCGCTTCTACAGGCATACAAAGCGTAACGGTTGCACATGTAGGACCCGCAAGCTCTGAACCAACAATCCGTAAGGCTTTAGCAATAGGTGCTGATGATGCCATTCGCATAAACACTGAACCAGCCGATGCCTATCAGGTTGCTGCACAACTTGCCGAAGTTTTAAAAAACGAACAATTTGATATTATTCTATGTGGTATTGAATCGAGCGACTTCAATGGCTCAACAGTTGGAAGTATGGTTGCTGAATTTTTAGGATATCCATCTGTTTCGGCCGTTTCAGGACTTAACATAGAGAATGGAAATGCAATAATCACTCGCGAAATTGACGGTGGTAAAGAAACCGTTTCGGTTCCCTCTCCATTTATTGCAATTGTACAGAAAGGTATAGCCAAAGAACCTCGTATTGCTGCTATGCGTGGAATTATGCAGGCACGTACCAAGGCGATAAAAGTTGTTGAACCAATTACCATAGATGCACTCAGCGAGGTTACCTCGTTTGAACCTCCTCAACCACGCGCCAAGTGCATTTTTGTTGATGCTGAAAACCCTAAGCAACTCATTGAGCTGCTTCAGAATCAAGCTAAGGTTATTTAATTTATTGTTAATCAGATTAAAAATAAAAATATGTCAGTACTAGTTTTCGCTGAGAATTGGGATGGAAAATTCAAAAAGTTATCGTTCGAACTGGTTTCGTACGGCACAAAAGTAGCCGAAATGCTTGGTACTTCTGCTACCATCCTATCGATTGGCAATGTTGCCGATGAAGAACTTTCCAAGCTTGGAAACTATGGCGCAAAAAAGATATTGAGCCTTAAAAACGATGCATTAAACATTCTAGATAGTCAAGCCTACACCGCTGTAATTGCAGAAATTGCTCTAAAAGAGGAAGCCAAGGTTATTGTAATTTCAAATAACAATACGGGTAAGTCAATTGCACCTAGACTTTCAGTACGTTTGAAAGCTGCAATAGGTTCTGGAGTTAGCAAGTTGCCTCTAAGCACTAGTCCATTTGTTGTTTACAAAAGAGCATACTCAGGCAATGCATATGCAAATCTAGAGCTAAAGTCAGACATAAAAATTATTACCCTCGCTCAAAACTCATTCGACCTGATTGAAACACCAAATCAGGTATCAATTGAAGCCGCAGCTGCTAATGTTGATAATTCAATGGTAAAAACTAAGGTGAATGATGTTCAAAAGCAAACAGGAAAACTTCTGTTAACCGATGCTGAAATAGTTGTTTCGGGAGGTCGTGGGATGAAATCACCCGACAACTGGACACCCCTTGTTGAGCTTGCCGACCTGCTTGGTGGTGCAACTGCTTGTTCTCGTCCAGTTTCCGACGAAGGATGGCGCCCACATGAAGAGCATACCGGACAAACCGGAAAAATTGTTGCACCAAACCTATACATTGCAGTTGGCATTTCTGGCGCAACCCAACACCTTGCTGGAGTTAGCTCTTCGAAGTACATTGTAGCCATAAATACTGATAAGGATGCTCCAATTTTTGAAGCAGCACAGTACGGAATAGTTGGCGATGCCGCCAAAGTTCTTCCTAAACTTATTGAAGCGGTTAAGGAAGCGAAGGGTAGGTAAGATTGATTGAAAAATAATAATGAATTTTGATTAAAGATTTATGAAAAGTTATGTTTGTTATACTTTTCTATAAAACTTGGCAAATCGGTAATCGTTAATCAGAACCTGTTTCAGGAAGGCTTGTTCGACATTCAATTTTATGAACTTTTAAAACTTTATATATGAACCAACTTATTTTTGCCATTGCTCTTATTGTAACACTAGGCATTTTTGCTTTTACTGCATGGCGTTACATTAAGCTGTTTATGCTTACCAAACCCGATTTCCCGGTTCGCAATTTTGGCAAGCGTTTCGGTTTGATGATGAAAGTTGCTATTGGCCAAACCAAAATGTTCCGCAGACCAATACTTGGCTTAATCCATGCGTTAGTGTTTTGGGGCTTTCTGGTGATTCTAGTTGGCAGCATCGAAATGGTTATCGATGGGCTTTTCGGTATTGAGCGTTCGCTAAGCTTTCTGGGCTGGTTCTACAATTTTCTTATGGCTGTCGGCGATATATTTGCCCCAATAATTGCTGTGGCAATTATCATCTTCCTGTCGCGCCGTCTGTTTATGCATGTCAAGCGATTCGAGGGTATTGAGATGAGACACATTTCGCATATTGATGCCAACATAGCCCTTACCATTATTTTACTGCTAATGGTTTCGCTAATGGGAATGAACGCAGCATACATTGCACACAACACGGCTGTTGATGCTGAAATCCATGGGATTTTTCCTATTGGCGCAATAATAGCACCTCTTTTTAGCAGTCTCAGTGCTGAGTCGATGTATATATACCACGAAATATTCTGGTGGTCGCATATTTTGCTGATTTTTATTTTTGCCAATCTTCTCCCCTACTCAAAGCATTTTCACGTATTCATGTCCGTTCCAAACGTATTCCTTTCACGTCTCGAACCACTTGGCAAACTACCAAACATGGAGAGCGTTACACGTGAGGTGAAGCTGATGATGAACCCAGAAACTGTATACGCTGCAGCACCAGCTGATGCTCCAGTGGAACGGTTTGGTGTTCTCGATGCTGAGGATGCATCGTGGAAGAATTACCTCGATTCATTGGCTTGTACTGAATGTGGGCGTTGCACATCGGTTTGCCCTGCAAATATCACAGGCAAAAAACTTTCGCCCCGGAAGATTATGATGGATTTACGCGCCAGAATGAAAGAAAAAAGGGATGGACTAATCAAGCAGGGCAAAGAGTATAACGATGGAAAATCGTTAATACGCAATTACATTAGCGAGGAAGAACTTTGGGCATGTACAACATGCAATGCATGTGCTCAGGAGTGTCCAATTAACATAGATCATCCAAAATTTATTGTTGACATGCGCCGCTACCTAGTGATGGAAGAAGGCTCAGCACCAGGTGAGCTAAAGGCAACTTTCAGCAATATTGAGAATAATGGTGCACCCTGGCAATACTCGCCTGAGGATAGGCTTATTTGGGCTGAGGGGCTGGAGATGAATAGAATTTAATCGTTGTGAGTCTCATCGTCTTTGTTGATGAGACGAAGCAATCTTTTCAAATAATCAAGAAATTGGTTGGCTTCGCCGAACCCTTTGGGTTTCGCAAAGTACGCTCGCAATGACGCATCAAACATTAAACGAAATATGGAAACAGTAAAAATTGAAGTACCTGTAATGGCAGAGTTGTTTGCCAAGGGCGAAAAACCCGAGTTTCTTTTTTGGGTTGGCTGCGCCGGAGCTTACGATGACAGGTACAAAAAAGTAGCCCGTGCATTCACAAAAATTCTAACCCACCTAAATGTTAGCTATGCAGTGCTTGGAAAAGAGGAGACCTGTACCGGAGATCCCGCACGCAGAGCTGGAAACGAAATGCTTTACCAAATGCAGGCTATGCAAAACATTGAAACATTCAAAATGTATGAGGTCTCAAAAATTATAACCATTTGCCCTCACTGCTACAATATTTTCAAAAACGAGTATCCTGATTTAGGTGGAAACTACGAGATTATCAACTACGTCGAACTACTTGACAAATACATTTCCGAGGGAAAGTTAAAGGTTGACACCAGCAAGTTTGCCAATAACATAATTACCTTCCACGATCCCTGCTACCTTGGCAGAGCCAATGGTATTTACGATGAACCACGACGGGTTATTAAATCGGTAACCAATAATCTGGTGGAGATGGAACGCAACAGAAGTTTTGCTCTTTGCTGTGGTGCAGGAGGAGGACAAATGTTCAAAGAAGCCGAAAAGGGGGACAAAGAAGTTTTCATTGAACGTACTGAAGATGCCCTAAAAACCGAAGCAATGGTGATTGCAACTGCATGCCCATTCTGTATGACCATGATGACTGACGGGATCAAGTACAAAAACAAGGAGGATGAGATAAAAAACTACGATATTGCTGAGCTTATTACCCTATCGCTTAACCTATAACATAAAAGAATTAGCTAACTATAACCTTATAGACACATGGAAACAGTAAAGATGAAAAGTGGAGAATTTCTTGTAAAAGAGATTGACACAAAGGATATATTTATCCCCGAAGAGTTTAACGAAGAACAACGCATGATTGCTCAAACCTGTCGTGATTTTATAGAGGCTGAGGTTTTCCCTAATCTCGATAATATCGACAAGGGTAACAGAGAGCTAATGAAAACCATACTAAAAAAAGCGGGTGAATTGGGTATGCTTGGGATCTCGGTTCCAGAAGAATACAATGGATTTGGACAGGATTTTGTCACTCAAATGCTTGTGGCCGAAACCACTGGTGCAGGTTATTCTTTTTCAGTGGCGTATCAATGCCATTGCGGTATTGGGACATTACCAATAATGTACTATGGCAATGTTGACCAACGCCAAAAGTATGTTTCCAGACTTGCCACTGGTGAACTTATTGGCGCATACTGCCTTACCGAACCTGGTGCTGGTAGCGATGCAAACTCAGGAAAAACTAATGCCAAGCTAAGCGAGGATGGCAAGCACTACATCCTTAACGGACAAAAAATGTGGATCACCAATGGTGGATTTGCCGACACACAGGTTGTTTTCGCCAAAGTTGATAACGATCGTATTCTAAGCGCATTTATCGTTGAAACTAGTTGGCCAGGTGTGGTAATTGGTCCCGATGAGCACAAGATGGGGATCAAAGGTTCTTCAACAACCCAAGTGTACTACAACGATGTAAAAGTTCCCGTTGAGAATATGCTTGGTTCACGTGGTGAGGGATTTCGCATTGCGCTCAGCATTCTCCACATGGGACGTATGAAACTGGGAGCCAACGTGATTGGCGCAGCCAAGCAAACCATTACCGATGCTGTTCGATATGCTAATGAACGGAAACAGTTTGGAGTACTTATTTCAACATTTGGAGCCATTAAGCATAAACTGGCCCAAATGGTTGTTAAAACGTATGCACACGAATCGGCAATTTACCGTGTTAGCAAGGATGTTGATTCGATGATAAACAAGTACAAATCGGAAGGATGCGACCATGGTCGGGCTGCCATCGATGGAATTAGCCACTACGCGGTGGAAGATGCTATCCTAAAAGTTTGGGGATCGGAAATGCTTGATTATGTAGTTGATGAAGCGCTACAGGTTCATGGTGGCATGGGATACTCTGCCGAAATGAACATTGACCGTGGATACCGAGATTCGCGCATCAATCGAATTTTTGAAGGAACAAATGAAATAAATCGATTACTTGTTGTTGAGGCTGCCACCAAACGTGCCATGAAGGGTGAATATGATCTGTTTGGTCCTGCCGAAAAACTATATCAAAGTCTGGATAGCATTACCGATGGAGTAGTAAAGGGTGAGAACTACTTTGAACAAAAGCGCAGGTACATGAAAAACTACAAAAAGGCCATCATGCTATCTGTACACGTTGCCATGCAAAAACTGGGGAAAAAGTTCATGGCAGAACAGGAAGTGGTCAACAATCTCTCCAATATGATCATGGAACTTTACCTGGTAGAATCGTTGGCATTAAGAGTTGAAAAGCTGGAGGGATTAAAAGGTTCTCATCCTATTAACAAGGACATGCTTGATGTATTTACCTACGACACTGCACATCTTATCCGCAAGAATGCCAAGGATGCCATTTACTCAATCGCCGAAGGAGAAGAAGCAGAAAAATTGGTTAAGGCAGTAAAAACCTTAACTCGTGTTGAAGGAGTAAATGTAATGATTGCCCGCAGAAGGATTGTCGATAAACTAATAGAGGATAATGAGTATAAGTTCTAAATAATTTCTTATCCGACTTTTTAAGGGGAATTGCTTATTATGAACGATTCCCTTTTTATTTAAATGATCAATAAAAATACATTTTTAAAATAATCAATGTTTGGATCAGGTTATGATTTGCATAAATTGTTGCTCTGATATTGAAAGTTGAAAAATACATGTCTAGTATCAAGAAATTATTTTATTAATAAAAAAAGTTCTTTAAAGTTTTTTTTTTCTATTTTGGACAGCATAAAAAATTACACCATATGGCAACAATTGCAATTGTAGTCTTTTACGTTTTCTCACCACTTCTTATCCTTCATCTCTGCCACAAGTATCGATTTGTAAACAAAATAGGTGCTATAGTCATTGCCTATGCTGTGGGATTTGTGCTTGGCAATATTGGAATTCTACCCAGGATAGAAGGCATTGAGGGAACCCAAGATCTTATAACAACATTAACCATTCCTATTGCCATACCTCTCCTACTTTTTTCAACCGATTTGAAGAAGTGGTTCAAAATTGCTGGGAAAACAATGCTGTCTATGGTGTTTGCATTAATAGCAGCAATTGTTACAGTTTTTACTGGTTACTTAATTTTTCGGGGGCATGGTGTCATGGAACTTTGGGATGTTTCGGGTATGCTCATTGGCCTATACACTGGCGGAACTCCTAATTTAGCATCCATTAAACTTGCCTTGGGAGCCGATGAAACCAACTACATGATTATTGCAACATACGATTTGGTGGTGGGAGCATTTCACTTGCTTTTTGTGATGACAATTGCTCAACGACTATTCCTAAAATTCCTTCCTAAGTATAAGTATATTGATCCTGCCACAGCACATATTGGTGATTTTGATGGGGAAGATCCATACTGGGGGATGCTGAAGAAAAATGTAATTGTTCAACTTCTTAAAGCATTCGGAGTTGCAGTAGTAATTTTTGGCATTGGTGGTGCTGTAAGTCTTATTGTTCCAGAATCATCGCAAATGGCAGTCGTTATTCTAGTTATTACAACACTTGGTATTGTGTCATCATTGATCCCAGCCATAAATAAGCTGGAAAAGTCTTTTGAGTTGGGTATGTATCTAATCCTCATTTTCTGTATGGTAATAGCCTCTATGGCCGATTTGAGCAAAATAGACTTGGCTTCTATGATAATTGGAGCCTATGTCTTCCTTGTCATATTTGGATCATTGTTAATTCAGGCCATTCTATCAAAAATCTTTAAAGTAGATACCGATACCTTCATAATAACTTCCACTGCATTCATTTGCTCACCTCCATTTGTTCCAGTTGTGGCAGGAGCACTCAAAAATCGTGAGATTATTTTCTCCGGGCTTACCGTAGGTATTATTGGCTACGCTATAGGGAATTACCTTGGGGTGCTTGTTTCATTGATTCTTGAGAAGATGTGAGATTGATACAGTATTAGGCAACAGGTAATCCTTATAGTGTCATCGTTAAGTCAAATTGAACAGATGATGTGTCGGAATCGAGTTTTTCAAAAAGCGAGTTATCCCTAGCGAAAATATACATCTCGCTTTTCACGGTTACACCAATGTATTTCTTCATAAACCTAAATATTGGATCGCTTTCCTGCGCATATAACATGATTAGGGTATAATCTGACCCTATGTTAATGTTGTTTATATGCCTAAAGAGTGTATCGAGTGCTTCGGGGCAGTTATCATGGGCATGCATTACTAGTGTAAGTTGCCTCAGTGGTTCATTTAGTCTTATGGGACGAGGCACCCTCATGAAAAGTGAAAGGAATTTTAAAATATTAGTTGCCACCTTTATGCTAAAGTTAAACTTTAGCACTTGGTACGATTTGTACTTGTGTTCATCCCAAAATGCAGTAATTGCTTTAATTTTCCCATTTTCTTTGGCTATCAGAAAGTTAGAAAACGATAACCCTTCTACTGAACTAATGTACTTCTTGAAAAGTTCCTCTGTGATAATGGGAGAAATTTTAGCATTTGCTCCATGTTTTCGGTAAAGTTCAATAATTTCAGGAATATCTTCCTCTCTTGGCTCATTTATCTCAAAACGACAGTTAAGCTGCATAAATCTAATTGGCAAGATGTTGAAGATCTTGTTATCACCCATATAATGAGCATTTGGCAATCCTCCCCTCCCGCTTGTGAAAACAAGCGGGCGCTTGTTGTCCTTAAGAAAGTTTGCAATTACCATATCCAAATCAGACTGCAGAAGATTATCGGCTGCAGATTTAATTAACTTATATGCAGTAGTTCCACTTCGATAATCCTTGTCAACCCTTAAATCAAGCATATAGCCAATCTTACAATTCTTGCCAAGAACCTTAGCGTTGAAATGAATTACACCAACTAGTCCAACTATTTGATTGTCTTTGCATGCCACAAGGTGCCAAGCACTTTGGTCGAGTATCTTATGAAGTGTGTTGAATTGTGGAGTACGATTAGGAAAAAAGGTAATCATCCCTTCCTGAGGACACCTTTTGGCTAACCCCATGATCTTCTCATTATCTGAATCCTCTGCAAAACGTATATAAACACTACCCATTAATGAATGATTTACATTAAAAAATCAAATTTCTTTGATTAAATTTTATTTCTATGTATTACAAACATATAAAAAAATTAAAGAAACGAGTTGACCTATAAGTTGATTACCAAAATACCATTTAATGTAAATTTTCAATTCCTTTAATAAATAAAGTATTTACATTAAAGACTGATTCCGCTTTGCATTAATTAAATGATTATTTTTGTTTAAAAATGATACTTCAGTTCATGTATAATTATTTCTTTGATCTATTAAAATGAGAATAACTATACGTTTCTTTCATTTTTGTATTCTGTTTGTTCAAATATACAGTGCTGTTGCTCAAATAAAAAGCATTGGAGTTCCGAATATTGTAAACCATAGCCGGAGTAAATACAATGCTAGTACCCAAAACTGGAGTATCACCCAATGCCAAAAGGGATTCTTATATTTTGGAAATAATGATGGTATCCTGGAATACGATGGAACTAACTGGAAAACATATCAGGTTCCAAATTCGTCGGTAGTTAGATCAGTACTTGCCATTGGCGATACTATTTATTCAGGAGCATTTGAGGAAATTGGTTTCCTTGCTCATGATAAAGAAAACAAACTAGCATACCACTCTCTAAATCATTTAATACCAAAACCTTACTTAAATATTGATGAGATTTGGAATATCTATGAGAGCAATGGTAAAGTAATTTTTCAATCCTTTAATTATATCTTCATACTAAATAAAGGGTGTATTAAGATTGTTGAACCTGTAAGTAAATTTAGCATGCTTCATCAAGCTGATGAGGATTTCTTCATCGTTGATGTTGATAATGGATTGATGTTGCTTAAAGATGATAGTTTAGAACTCTTTAGTAAGCATCCCATCTTCTTTAGAAATGAGATTAGATGTATATTACCTTTAAATAACGGGGAACTACTTATTGGCACTTCAAATGAAGGAATGTTCCTTTGTAACAAGTTAACAAAAAGTATAAAGCCCTGGATTTCAGAAGTAAACGAAAGAATTCAAGAAAATAATCTTTTTTCAGCCATTAAACTTTTAAATGGAAATTTAGCCTTTGGTTCAGTAAGTAATGGTATATATATTAGCAATCAAGAAGGTCATATTCTACAGCATCTTAACCGTTATAAGGGATTACAGAACAATACTATACTTAGTGTTTTTGAGGATAGAAGGAATAACCTATGGCTTGGTCTTGATAACGGAATCGACTACCTGGAAGTTAGTTCCCCAATTTCTTTGCTTAATTATAACTACAATATTGAAAGTGCATATACTTCAATTGTACATAAGGGGGTTATGTATGTGGGAACCAATCAAGGTTTATATGCAAAAGAATTCAAAAAAATTAACAGTTTTAATTCAAACAAAGGAGAATTTTCTCTTATAAAAGGTACTGAGGGTCAAGTTTGGTGTCTTGATATTATTGATAATACTCTTTTTTGTGGACACAACTTTGGATGCTTTATAATTGAAGGATATACTGCAATTCAAATTTCTGACATAAGGGGATTCTGGTCATTTCTTAAACCAGCTAATAACGATCAATTTGTACTTGCTGGAACTTACACTGGTTTAGTTCGTTTTCACAGACAAAAAGGAAGTTGGGATTTTTATGATGAGGTTAAAGGCTTTTATGAGTCAAGTAGAAACTTATTTATGGACAGCTTTAATAATCTTTGGGTAGCTCATGGTTACAGAGGGCTGTTTAAACTAAAACTAAGTAGTTCTCTTGATTCAGTTCTTACGGTAAAACTTTATAAGGCGGAAAGAGAATTACCCGAAGAACTACCCTATAATATTCAAATTTTAAACTCGGAGATGTATATAACTTCTCAAAATGGGATCTTTAAATATGACCATTCCACAGACTCGTTTAAGAAACCAGATGATCTCAACTTTCTTTTTAAGCATAAGGGTTTCATTGATAAAATTCATCAGGATAAAAATGGAAATCTATGGTACTTTACCAACGATTACTTAGGCTTGATGCGTTTGCTTGAAGATGGTACTTATATCGACATAACATCCCCTTTTTCAAGTGTTAATGAAATTCTACTTCCTGCATTTCAAAATATCTATATTCACGATTCATACAATGTATTTATTGGGTCTCAAAAGGGGTTGATACACTACTCACCAAATATTATAAAAGATTACCTTGTTGCTGATGAAGTTTTTATTAAGGAGGCTACATTTTATGGAAAGCAAAAATCAATTACATCTTTTTTTGTTTCAAATACATTTACTCCAAGCGATAAAACACGTATACTCCCCTATTCTAAGAATTCTGTTACCTTTAAATTTACTTCTCCAGCATTTGAAAATCCTGATAAAATTGAATTCTCCCATCGGTTGGTTGGGTTTAATGCCAATTGGTCGGATTGGGACAGAGTTAACTTCAAGGAATACACAAACCTAAGGGAGGGCAGCTATACTTTTCAGATTAAAGCTATAAACGTATTTAGAGCAGAAAGTGAGATAATAAGTTTTCATTTTGTTATAAAACCACCAATACTTCGTTCCCGTGCAGCATATGCAATATATTTAGTTATCCTTATACTTATCATATTAGGAAATTTCTATTATATCAGAAAGAAAATTCTTAAAGCAAGGCAAAGAGAAAAACTGAAACATGAAAAAAGACTTGCCCAGCGAGAAAAGATTTTCAAGGAACAAACCGCTCTCAGTGAAAAGGAGATCATGCAACTTCGTAACGAAAGTCTCAAAAGTGAAATGAGATTTAAAAACAAAGAATTGGCCAATGCAACACTTCACCTTATTCAAAAAAATAAAACTTTAACCTATTTAAAAGAGGATCTTAGTAAATTATTAAAAACCATAAAAACCGACAGTCCTGAAAAGGACAAAGTGAATGGCTTACTGAAAAAAATTAACAGAGACCTAAGAAATGAGAAGAGTTGGGAACTATTTAACAGCTATTTTGATGAAGTACATCAGGATTTTATTGCAAGGCTAAAAGAAAAATATGAAGATTTATCACCAAAAGAATTACGTTTGTGCGCTTACCTTCGAATGAACATTTCTACTAAAGAGATAGCTCCCTTAATGAATATTTCAATAAGAGGAGTTGAGATTAGTCGCTATCGTTTGCGGAAGAAACTTAAGTTAGATCACAATGCAAACCTAACCGATTTTCTATTATCATTTTAAGGTTTAACCTATCTCTTTTATAAAAAAACAATATAAATTTTTTCAAATTTATTTCCCTATTTTTTAAATTTTATTTTTTCAATTGTGAAAATAAAAAAAAGAATAAGATAATTCAATATTCCATTATTTTTCAATGCTTTTATTTAATAATTGATGTATACTTGATGTAGTGTTTTTTTTTGATGTAGTGCCTTTGATGAATATTATTATTTGGATATAGGTGGGTCAACGGGTTAATTTGCTAAATACAATAAAGAATAACATTAAAATTTACTTTTCACCAAATTAACCCTTTTACTAATTAAAAATTTCTGAAAATGAAAACAAACACATCAAAATTCTTTAAGAAAGCAATTTTGCTTTTTGGCGCATTTTTTCTCATTACATTTTTATCATGTAAAGATGAAGAGCCAGGTCCAGATCCCATTGCAAGTTTTCAATATGCAATTAGCGAAACAAATTTTCTTGAGGTAACATTTACAAACTACTCACAGAATGCCACTACTTACAGCTGGGATTTTGGAGATGGAGAAACTTCCACTGAGCAGGACCCAGTTCATATTTATGACGCTGAAGGTGATTATACCGTTATACTAACTGCAACGAACAAGGATGGTGCTAGCCATAGTTATCCGGAAACAATTACAATAACTGATCCCTATGAGGCCTATAAATTGCTTACCGGCGAAGTTTCAAAAACATGGAAATTATTCAGAGAGGGCACTTCAATGTCTGCGGGACCTAACCCTGATGATCCTGCAGGTTGGTGGCCAGGATTACAAAACGACGGTGAAAGACCATGTCTTTACTATCAGGAATTTACATTTCACTTTGACAGTACATACGTTTTTGATGATAAAGGAATGTTCTGGGGGGAATACGGTGTATTTGATGGCCAATGGAATTTTGAGATTTGTTTTGAAGCCATAGCTGCCAACATGATAAACTTAGACGGTATCGATGTAAGCGCATGGCTATCTGGAACTCATGAATTCACTTACGATCCTTCTGCAGGCACTGCAACCCTTACAGGACTTGGAGCCTGGATAGGTATTCCTAAACTAGGCACGTCAGATTATACTACTGTTCCTGTTGCAAGCGTAACATTTAATCTTTCCATAACACAAGAAACTGGTTATGATCTAATGACAGTAGTTTTTGATTATGGTGATGGAAATGCTGGTGGCGGTGGTTACTGGAAAATTGTTTATGCCAGCTATTCTGACCCCACATTGGAACCCGAAGTTGTGGAAGAACAAGAACCATATGGTGAAGATTTAGAAGATTTAACCCCAACAGAAATGTGGAACACTTTTGCTGCCACAGATGACTTTGTGCTACTTGATACTGCAGCAGTTTACCCTGGAACTGGAGTTGCAGCAAATGGACTCACCCTTACAATAGGTGTTGATGATCCTGACGGAGGAGAAACTGCTGTTGGAAAATATGAAAGATATGGTATGTATCAGGAGCTTCAGTTTCAAATGGATTATGATATTCAATTCGATAACTTCACTACAGTATCTCTTGATGTGTACATACCAAGTTCAAATGATTTCACTGGTACATTAACAAAGAATATTGCAATAATAATTGGTGAAGCTAGCCAAACAGAACAGTGGTGGACAGCACACATTCAATATGATGTTAACCCTGACGATGTTGTTTTAGACGAATGGCAAACATGGACATTCCAACTCGATTCTCCAACAAGTGGTCCTGGTTTTGAAAATTATACACCTTTTGATCGCGACGATCTTGATTTCTTTGCAATTTCCATTGGAGGAGGTGGGCATACTGCCACCGGCACCTTCTATATTCGTAATTTCATGTTTGAATAGTTTTTGGTTAATTAGCTATGGTCAGCACTTTTGCTGGCCATAGCTTTTTTTTAAAATATATTATGAAATATCTCAGAACCAAAATGTACTTATTAAATCTTCTGGTCATTGTATTGCTATCAGCCTGTGATGGGAAAAAAATCATCAACACTGATGATCCATCAAACCTAATGGTAGAAATAACCATTTCCGATGATGGTTCTGGAATGGTTCATATTGCTGCAACAGCCGATAATGCAATAGAATACCAACTACGCATAGGAACCAATGATGAAAACGTAGTTATAAATACAACAGGAATATTTGAGCATATATTTTTACAAACAGGAAATTACCAGATTGAAGTTCGCGCCTATGGTTTATCTGGCAAATATATTAAAGAGGTAAGGTTAATATCGGTCATCGTTGGCAATGAAGTATCTGTTGAAGATGGATATACAACACCTCTTGAATACGATGGTTACCTATTGGTTTGGAACGATGAGTTTGATGGCAGCACTTTAAATAGTGATAATTGGGTTTTTGAAATAGGAAACGGATGTCCAAATTGTGGATGGGGAAACAACGAACTGCAGTATTACCGTCAGGAAAATGCATGGGTGGATGGCCAAGTTCTAACTATAGAGGCCCGAAATGAGAATTATCAAGGGAGTAACTATACCTCGACACGCATAAAAACTCAGGACAAAAAATCATTTAAATATGGCAGAGTAGATATTCGGGCACTACTTCCTAAAGGACAAGGGATATGGCCAGCACTATGGATGCTTGGTAATAATATAACCTCGGTTGGTTGGCCAAAATGCGGCGAGATTGATATAATGGAAATGATAGGCGGAAGTGGCAGAGAAAAAACAGTTTATGGAACAGTGCATTGGGACTACAACGGACATGTGTCAGCTGGAGAAAGCTACTCATTGACATCGGGAATCTTTGCCAATGAGTACCATGTTTTCTCAATTATTTGGGACGAAACATACATTACTTGGTATGTAAATGATATCCAATTCTATCAGATTGATATTACTCCTGATCACATGACAGAGTTCCATCAAAGTTTCTTTTTTATATTTAATGTTGCTGTTGGTGGAAATTGGCCTGGGAACCCCGATGCTACTACATTTTTCCCTCAGCAAATGAGGGTAGATTACATCCGCGTATTTCAAAAAGAATAACTTAAAGACGATTAAAACTAAAGAATTAGTATTAATTGTTTTGGATTAATGAATCGCAATATGATTTATTCAATTAAAATGTAAATATTATGAGAGTAAACTTCCAAAGTCTTCTAATAACTTTATTGATGCTTTCTTACTCTGGTTACCTGTATGCACAAGCCCATACTGTTACCGGAAAAGTAACCGATAGCGAAACTGGATCTGGAATACCCGGTGCTACAATCCTTGAGCAAGGTACAACAAACGGTACATCGTCCAACTTGGATGGTAACTATTCCATTACTGTTTCAAATCCAAATGCTAAACTTGAAGTGTCCTTTGTTGGATATCAAACTACAATAGTTGAAGTTAACAACCAAAATGTAATTAATATTTCCCTCTTTTTCCAAACCACAGAACTCGAAGAACTTGTAGTTATCGGTTACGGTGTACAAAAAAAGAAAGTAGTTACCGGTGCCATTGCTAGCGTTAGCGCCGAAGAGATTAGCGCAACTCCTATCTTACGAATCGATCAAGCTATGCAAGGACGTACACCGGGTGTTCTAGTTACCAATCTTTCCGGGCAACCTGGCGAAGCTCCCACAGTTCGTATAAGAGGTGCTGGAACAACTGGAAATTCAGACCCTCTTTATATTGTCGACGGAATGGCAGTAGGAGGAATCGATTACTTAAATCCTGGCGATATTGAATCTATTGATGTGCTTAAGGATGCAGCTTCAGCAGCAATTTATGGTGCTAGAGCAGCAAATGGCGTTGTCCTAATCACTACTAAAGGTGCAAAAAAAGGTGAAATGAATGTAACCTACTCCGGTTACCGTGGAATACAGAATGTTTCAAAAACCATTGATATGCTTAATGCCAATCAATATAAAATGATTTGGAACGAAGCTCGTAGAAATTCCAATTTAACTGAAACGTTTGATTTAAATGAAATTCCAAAGCATAATACCAATTGGCAAGAGCATCTTTTTCAAAAAAATGCGCCAATTACAAATCATGAAATATCGGTTACTGGTGGAAACGAAAAGTCTACCTATGCATCGTCAATGTCTTACTATACACAACAGGGAATCATTGGTGGTGATAAATCGCAATTCGACAGAATCACTGGAAGGCTTAATTCACGGCATGAAGTAAACAGTAACTTCAGATTCGGCAGCAATCTTGCATACTCACATATTATTAGGAGAGGCATTGCAAGTAATCAATCATTCAACGGAGCATACAGTAGTGCCCTTAATCTCGATCCTTTAACACCTTTATATGAAGAGGATGAGTATGAACTTAGCAATGATCCGTATGCAAGTGAACCTGTTGTAACTAACCCCGATGGTAAAGTTTACGGAATATCAAAAATAGTTGGTGCAGAAATAGTTAACCCCTTAGCGTTACTAGAAATCCAGAATGCTCAAACTAGGGTTGATAAGGTAGTCGGAAATATATTCGGTGAACTTGAAATAATTGAAGATTTAAAGTTTAACACTAGCCTGGGAATTGATATGGCATATGTGCTAAACGACTCTCACAGACCATTATTCTACCTTAATGGAGCTCAACTGAATGTTGAAAAAACCTCTGTTTCCAAGGTAATAGATCGATACTATACATGGCAATGGGAGAATACTATTGCGTATTCTAAAATAATTGAAGATCATAACTTCTCAGTACTTCTTGGAACTACTGCGAGCAAGTTTAATTTTGAAAACCTTTTTGGATTTAATGCTAAAGTTCCTGTCACTGATCCTAACCATGTATACCTAAATATGGCAACTGATACAGTATGGGAAGCAAGGGGTGGGGCCTCCCATGCTGCATTACTATCAACTTTTGGTCGTTTAACTTACGATTACAAAAGCAAATACTCTTTCACAGGTATTATCCGAAGGGATGGATCATCAAAATTCGGACCTAATAATCGTTACGGGATATTTCCATCCCTGGGTGTTTCTTGGGTAATCAGTGATGAAGAATTTATGCCAAATATTCATCCAATTAACTTCTTAAAACTTAGAGCATCCTGGGGAGTAAATGGAAATCAGGAGATTGGTGACTACCAATTTATATCGGTTATGGACTATAGCAGGGGCTATATCTTCGCTGGAGGAAGGATGATTGGAGCATCACCAGCTTACATAGAAAATGCTGATATCCACTGGGAAGAATCGGAACAAATTGACATCGCTTTCGATATAGGGGCATACAATAATAGGCTTACAGCTACTATCGACTTCTACAATAAAACAACAAAGGGGCTTCTGGAAAGAATCCCAATACCTGCTCACGTAGGGAACGACCCCCCATATGCTAATGTTGGTAGTGTTCGTAACCGAGGAATAGAAATGTCATTCAACTGGCGACACTATATTGAGGGAGTAAAATACTCCATAGGTATTAATGGGGCATACAATAAGAACAAAATGATTGTTATAGGGAACGAAGATGGCGTATTACCTGGTGCTACATGGGCTGTGGCTGGAATGGTAACTCGCACCGAATTGGGTTTACCGATTGCTTATTTCTGGGGCTATAAAACTAATGGGATTTTCCAAAGTCAAGCTGAAATATATCAACACATTGGAATCACAGGAGAAGTGCTTCAACCCAATGCTAAACCAGGCGATGTTCGATTTGTTGACGTAAACAAAGACGGTGTGATAAATGAAAAAGACAGAACTATGATTGGTAATCCCACACCAGAATGGACTTTTGGTATGAATGGATCCATTGAGTATAAGCAGTTCGACTTCTCAATGCTGCTGATTGGAACTTATGGGAACGACATTTTTAATGGTTCGCAGAGACAAGATCTGTATTACACTAACAGAACAACTGCTATTCTGGATCGTTGGACAGAGGAAAAACCTTCAAAGGATACTCCACGAGTTACATGGTACGATGTAAATAATAATCACCGTGTTTCTGATCTTTACATTGAAGATGGATCTTATTTAAGAATTAAGAATGTACAGTTCGGGTACACTCTGCCAGAAAATCTTCAAAAACGACTAAAAGCAAAAACCTTAAGGTTTTATGTTTCTGCAGAGAACCTATTCACAATCACCAAATATACAGGAGCTGATCCTGAAATTGGTGCAATGAGTTCGTTTGATATTGCAATAGATAGAGGAATCTATCCTCAAGCAAGAACTTTTCGTTTAGGTACAACTATGACATTCTAAATTTAAACAGGCAGAAATATGAAGAACTATATAACAAAATTAGCAAAAGCATTACTTGTTGTTCTGCTTTTATCAAGTTGCGAGGATTTTCTTGACCTCAAACCACTAGACCAAGTGGTTTCGTCAAACTTTTATCAAACCGAGGAAGATGCTCTAAAGGCTCTGGTTGCGGTGTACGATGTTCTAACTTACCAGTCTACACCTGGAGTTTCGTGGGCTCCCTTTTTAACTATGTCTGATATTCTCTCTGATGATGCTTATGCAGGTGGAGCTGATGCCAACGATGGAATGGATGAGAATGAATTCAACACTTTCAATATACCAACAACAAGTTTACTTGCTCACTCAATTTGGATTAAAAACTATATAGGAATATACCGAGCTAACCTTTATCTTGAGATTATTGATGGTATTGATGCAACTGACGATTTTAAATCCAGAACAATAGCTGAAGTAAAATTTTTAAGAGCTTATTTTTACTTTGAACAGGTTCGTTTCTTTGAAAACATTCCTCTACTTACAGCTACCATTAAAGGACCTTCTGAATATCAACAGGAACAAAATACTCCTCAGGAGGTATACAATCAGATTGCACTTGACCTTGTTCAGGCAATTTCAGATTTACCCACTAGTGTTCCAGCTGCCGAGGCTGGGAGAATAACCAAGTGGGCTGCTCAAGCACTGTTGGCCAGAGTTTTTCTTTTCTACAATGGGGTTTACAATGCAGATTTAAATGCAGGAGGAACTACTGTTAATCAAGCATATGTCCTTACACAACTAGAAGATCTCATAACAAACAGTGGACATGATCTTTTTGAAAACTATCAAGATAACTTTAAACTGGTTGGCGAATTCGGTATTGAATCTGTTTTTGAAATCTCCCACGGTGATACACCCCCTTGGTGGGATTGGGGTTATCCAAGAGGAGGAAATGGCAACCTTGCTGCTCAAATGCAAGGGCCAAGAGTTACAGGATCACAAAAATGGAACAGAGGATGGAGTTTCGCAACTGTTAATCATAAGTTGGCTCAAGATTTAGCCGGAGATCCTAGATTTCAATACACCATTCTCACTGAAGAAGAACTTGATGGGACATTGGTAAAAGGTTATCAGCACACTGGTTACTACTCTAAAAAGTATAGTTCCGATGCTGAGCACTGGGGATCTGATGGGCAGTTTGAACTAAACAGAACATGCAATTTCCGCGTAATCCGTTTCTCTGATGTTCTCTTAATGGCAGCAGAACTTGGTAGTGCAAATGCTCAAACTTACCTTGACCGTGTTAGAATTAGAGTTGGTTTATCTAGCATCCCTGCAACACCTGAAAATATTTATAGGGAAAGAAGGTTAGAACTTTCACTCGAAGGTATACGCTACTTTGATGTGCTTAGGAAGGGACTTAGCTTTGCTGGACAACAATTAACTCATTCTATTAGTGGACCAAATTACGTTGGTGATCAGCAAATTTTCCAAGTAACATTCAATTCAAACACAAAAGGTTTTTTGCCAATTCCTCAAACCGAAATTGATCTTTCGGCAGGTACTTTGGTGCAAAATGATGGTTACTAGTTTATTACTAATAATTTAGCAATTTAACTTTTAATAGTCTGGTGTTTATTGCTAAATATGTTCGATTAGTTTCTTGTGTAACATTCTTTTTAAAACTATGAATAAAATCTTTCAGATTTTATTGTTGGTTGGGTTTTCATTCTTTTTCCTTGCTTGCGAGTCAAGGAAAGGGATGGATGACTTGGATGTTCAAATAGATGAACTTCTGAAGAGAATGACTATTGAGGAGAAAATCGGCCAGTTAGTGCAAAAGAATGGCGATCATCCTAATCTTGAGGAGTTAATTGAAGCAGGAAAGATTGGATCGGTGCTTAACCAGGTTGATCCAGAGGCGGTGAATAAAATCCAGCAGATTGCTGTTGAAGAAAGTCGCCTTGGAATTCCATTGCTTATCGGACGAGATGTAATTCATGGCTTTCGAACCATAATGCCTATTCCTTTGGCCCAAGCAGCAAGCTGGAACGTAAATCTTGTTGAACAGGCAGCACGTGTTGCTGCTATTGAAGCATCTTCCCAAGGTGTTCGCTGGAGCTTTGCTCCAATGATCGACGTTACCCGCGATCCCCGCTGGGGACGAATTGCCGAAAGCTTTGGCGAGGATCATTTGCTGAATGGCATTTTTGGTGCAGCCGTTATCCGTGGTTTTCAGGGCGATGATCTTTCCAATCCCACATCAATTGCAGCATGCGTTAAGCACTTTGCAGCATACGGATGGGCAGAGGGCGGTCGCGATTACAACACGGCAAATATTTCAGAGAATGATCTTTACGATATAGTCTTGCCTCCGTTTAAAATGTGCATCGATGCGGGAGCAGCTAGCATAATGACAGCCTTCAACGAGATAAACGGAATTCCTGCAACAGGGCATGTTCCTTTGCTTCGCAATTTGCTTCGCAAGCAGTGGGGTTACAACGGCGTTGTGCTAAGCGATTGGGAATCGGTAACGCAAATGGTGGTACATGGCTACACGCCAAACCATAAAGAATCGGCTGTAAAAGCAATACAAGCTACCGTTGATATGGAGATGGCCAGCACGGCTTACGAAACATATCTTTCTGATTTAATTAAGGAAGGAAGAATTAGCGAAAAACAAATTGATGATGCAGTTAGGCGAATACTTCAATTTAAGTTTAAGTTGGGTCTTTTCGAAAATCCCTACGCTCACATGGGAGATTTTCCAGAACTTCTCAACGATGATCATCTACATGTGGCAAAAAAATTGGCTCAGGAAAGCGTTGTGCTGCTAAAAAATGAAGGGACATTACCCATTTCAAACCAAGTGAAACGAATTGCAGTTATTGGCCCATTGGCCGATGCTCCGCATGATCAGCTTGGAACATGGATTTTCGATGGAAGAAAGGAAGATGCTATCACACCATTACAATCGTTAAAGGAAGTTGGTAAGTATAAGGGGATTGAAATATTCTATCACCGTGCATTGGAGTTAAGCCGTTCGAAGAATATAATTGATAGGCAGAGCATTCTCCGAGATGTAAAACGATCCGATCTCGTGCTAATGTTTCTGGGTGAGGAGTCGATACTATCGGGCGAATCGCATTGCTTGGCAAATATTGATTTACAGGGTGCACAAATAGAGCTGGCTGAGGTAGTGGTCACAGCGGGGAAACCCGTTGTGGCCATTATTATGGCTGGACGACCAGTTACCTTCGAAGTGGTTGAACCATTGATGGATGCCATTCTATACGCTTGGCATCCCGGGACGATGGCTGGACCAGCAATTGCTGATTTACTTTTTGGTGTTGTTTCGCCCTCAGGCAAACTACCCGTAACATTTCCTCGGCATGTTGGGCAAATACCAATATATTACAACCATAAGAATACTGGGAAACCCGCAAGCAATGAAACTTGGGAAAGGTTATGTGACATTCCAGCCGAGGCACCGCAGCTTTCCATTGGCAATACTTCGCATTACCTCGATTACGGCTTTGAGCCAATGTACCACTTTGGATTTGGGCTATCCTACTCCACTTTCGAAATTTATGATGTAAAACTTGATGCAGCAAATCTGAGAGTTGGCGAAATGCTGAAGGTTTCCGCAAAACTTAAAAATACTGGAAAATACGAAGCCTCTGAAGTGGTTCAACTCTATACGCGTCAGCTTTTTGGAAGTCGTACTCGACCTGTAAAAGAATTAAGAGCCTTTGAGAAGATTTTACTTGCACCAAGCGAAACAAAAGAAGTTGTTTTCCAATTAAACACAAAATCTCTTGGCTTCCATAATCCTGATATGAAGTACGTTGTGGAGCCAGGGAAATATAATCTTTGGGTTGGGAATAGTTCCCAATCGGGAGCGAAACTTGAATTTGAAATAATTGAAAAACAATAATATTAATCGCCCTCGATAGAGGGCGTATAGCGATGGAAAAACGATTCCATTTCTTTAAGCACCCCGTAGCGGGTGCAATAAATCAAAACTATTGCGCACCCTACGGGGCGCATAGGACAAACTAAACTGAAACGCTATCGCTATTTGCCACCTACGGCGTCTAACATGATGTGAAACAACTAAACCAAAAAAAATGAATAAAAAGACCTACACCATATTTATCTCCCTCGTCGTTGCACTAGGAGGTTTTCTGCTTGGGTTCGATAGCGCTGTAATTTCTGGGGCAACTCCCTTCTACAGAGCAACTTTTGGGCTTAATTCTGGCTCAATGCTAATCGGTTTTTCCGTGAGTTCCTTGATTCTTGGTGCTATTATGGGAAATATTGTTGCAGGACGACTTGCCGACCGTTTCGGTCGCCGGAGAATTTTGATGATTACCGCTCTGCTTTTTATAATCAGCGCAATATTCACAGCTTTTTCTTGGGAAATTGTCAGCTTTATCATCGCACGAATCATTGGTGGGTTCGGTGTAGGTATGGCTATTCTTATTGCACCAATGTATATTGCTGAAATTGCTCCCCGCAAGCTACGTGGAACCCTGGTAACTTTCAACCAGCTAAACATAGTTTTGGGTATCTCAATTGCGTACTTTTCAAACCTATACTTTCAGCAAACCATAGCCGATCCCGATTTAAAATGGAGGATTATGCTTGGGGTGGAAGCCGTTCCCGCTTTGCTTTATCTTATTCTACTCTTCTTCGTGCCACGAAGCCCAAGATGGCTCATTCTAAAGGGTTTTGATAACGAGGCTCAGGGAGTTCTGGTCAGAATTCACGGTCAGGAGCAATCAGAAATTGAACAACGAGAAATCAACGATAGCCTTCATTCAGAAGTTAATAAGGAGAAAGCCCGCTTTGCAGATGTTTTTTCAAAAAAAATGAAAACTGTTCTAATTATCGGTTTTGGAATTGCATTCTTTCAGCAGATAACGGGCATAAACGCAATCTTCTACTACGCTCCTATGATCTTCGAAATGGCTGGTGGCGGCAAGGATGCTGCTTTTATGCAGGCTGCAATACTTGGCGTTACAAACGTGGTAATGACAGTAGTTGCCATGTTTTTAATTGATCGATTGGGACGAAAACCTCTGCTTTACATTGGTGCTGCTGGTATCTGCATATCGCTTGCTATTGTTGGCTTTTCATTTGGTAACGCCAAGTACACAATCGATAATAAATCCATGACCGCTTTAACCGAAGAAGTTGAGCAGATGGGCGTTGCACCACACCATTTGGAAAATATTGCCCGACTAAACCAGCTTAATGGCAATGCCTTTGGAAGCGAGGTGGCATTCTTTGGATTAGTTAAGCAGACCGTTGGGGTTGATACCTATAACAGTTTTAAGGAGATTATTTTAAAACATTCCATAGCCGTAAATCCAACCTGGATTCTCATTGGGTTGATAATGTTTGTTGCATCCTTTGCAATTTCAATGGGACCTGTAATGTGGGCGTTGCTCTCGGAGATTTTCCCAAACAAGCTACGTGGCCTTGCCATTTCAATCATGGGATTCTGGAATTCTATCGTTAGCTTCTCAGTGGCAACAGTTTTCCCTGCGCAATTAGAAAATTTGGGATCAAGCGCCACCTACTTCATCTACTCATTTTTCGGACTTCTAACCTTATTTTTCGTTTGGCGATTTGTTCCCGAAACAAAGGGAAAATCACTCGAAGAACTTGAGGCTAAACTCATTAAACACGAATAATTATGAAAACAACTCGTTTTTTTATATTGATTTTCTCAGCTGCAATATTGACCGCTTGCAATGTGGTTAACGATAACAAAAAAACTACCGAGGAACTTGATCCCTCGCATGTTGAAATGAAGAACGTGGATGGAAAGTACCGACTGTTTGTTAACGGTGAGGAGTTCTTCGTTAAAGGAGCAGGATGCGAATACGGAGCCTGCCATCTTGTTGCCGCTCATGGCGGCAATTCAATCCGCACATGGCGGGTGAACAACAGCCAAGCAACTGGTAAGGAGGTGCTCGACAACGCTTTGGAGCATGGACTAATGGTTTTAATGGGCTTAGATGTTGCCAAGGAGCGTCACGGCTTCGATTATAACGATGAGGTAGCCGTTGCTGCTCAGCTTGAGCAAATCAAAAACGATGTAATCGCCCTAAAAGACCATCCCGCTCTCCTGGGATGGGGAATTGGCAACGAGCTAAACCTTCGCTACACTAACAAAAAGGTTTGGAATGCAGTAAATGATATCGCCAAGATGATCAAGGAAGTTGATGGAAACCATGTTGTTACCACAATGCTTGCAGGAATCGGCAAAGGAGAAGTGGAGTATATTGCCGAGAATTGTCCTGAAATAGATTTTCTATCCATTCAGATGTATGGTGATATAATTAACCTTGAGAAAAGGCTTGCCGAAGCAGGATACGATGGCCCATACCTTGTTACTGAATGGGGTGCAACGGGTCACTGGGAAATGCCCTCAACTGAGTGGGGATCACCCATTGAGCAAACCTCAACCGAAAAGGCCGATGCCATTAAACTCCGCTATGAGCAAGCCATTCTTGCCGATGCGGCAAACTGCATGGGCTCCTACGTTTTCCTATGGGGTCAAAAACAGGAACGAACTCCAACTTGGTATGGTCTTTTCACCGAGATCGGTGAGAAAACTGAGGCTATCAATGTTATGGGGTACTTGTGGACAGGCAATTGGCCCGAAAAGATGGCTCCAAAAGTTAAGAATGCTGTTATTGTTGATAAGGGTAGCCGTTTCGATAATGTGAAGCTAACCAAAGATTCGCAGTTTACTGCTCTTGTTGATGCCGAATACAATATTGATGCAAATATAACTGTTCGTGCCGAAATACTTCCTGAGGCTGTTGAACTTAGTGATGGTGGTGACTTCGAACCTCGCCCCGAAACCATTGAAGGATTAATTATTAAGGCATCCACAGCTGAGGTTGTTTTTAAATCTCCAGCGCAAAAAGGGATGTACCGATTATATATCTACATAGTAGATGATAATAAGAATGTTGGAACGGTTAATATTCCGTTTTTGGTTGAATAATAATGGTTCCGTAGATGTCAGATATTGATTGCTCTGAGCTGAAGTTCAGGGTAAATCTTTTAAAAATTTTTTGATTTCGAATGAATTGAGACATCTTTTCTGAATGGTCTTTTTTGTTGTTCTTTATCCTATAGTTTTAAAAACTAAAACCGTTTAAAATCGTTGATGATGAAGTTTTATATTCCAAGCCTTTTCCTTGTCATCATCCTTTTCACTGGCTGCATTAATTCTGGCCTAAGGGATCCAGATGCAAAATACTTCCACAAGGCCGACAGCCTTTTAAAACTACTAACGTTGGAGGAAAAGGCTGGTCAAATGACCAACATTGGTTTAACCGCATTAACACAGGGTCCATTCTGGAACGACAGCGATACACTGCTGCTTGACTCCATGAAAATGCAGCAACTCCTTTTGCATCACCATGTTGGTTCAGTTCAAAACAAAGGGAAATATCCACCAACAAAGGAGGAGTGGTATCGAATAATTAAATCATTACAGGAGTACGTTTCTGCAAATACAACCCACAAAATCCCTATCCTTTTTGGAATTGATGGTGTACATGGAGCAAACTACACGGCTGGCTCTACCCTATTCCCTCAACAAATTGCTCTTGCGGCAACATGGAACCCCGAGTTTGCCAGAATAACCGGCGAAGTTACGGCTTACGAGTTGAGGGCATCGTCAACTCCCTGGAATTACGCCCCAGTTCTCGATGTGAGCATGCAACCGATTTGGGGTCGGATTTTTGAAACGTTTGGCGAGGATACCTACATGAATAAAGTGATGGGAACTGCTTTTGTTGAAGGGTCGCAGGGCAATTCAATTTCCGACTCAACAAGCGTTGCTGTTTGCTTAAAGCATTTTATTGGCTATGGCACTCCATTTAGCGGGAAGGATCGTTCTCCCGCTATAATTCCCGAGCATTATCTAAGGCAATACTACCTCGAACCTTTCAGGGATGCCATCGAAAAGGGCGCAGTTACTGTAATGCTAAATTCGGGTGCGGTAAATGGTGTTCCTGGTCATATCGATAGGTATTTAATTACCGATGTGCTTAAGAATGAACTTGGTTTAAAAGGATTTGTTATAACCGATTGGGGCGATATTAACCGATTGGTTGAGAACCATTTCGTGGCCAAGGATACCCGCGAAGCAGCAAAGCTGGCCGTTCTGGCTGGAGTTGACATGTGCATGGTTCCTTACGATGCTAGTTTTGCTGTGGATGTTATTGATTTGGTAAAGTCTGGTGAAATCCCAATGAGCAGGATTGATGATGCCGTACGAAGAATTCTTTTCGTAAAGTTCAAGTTGGGCCTTTTGGAAAGATCGTACCACAACCCTGCCAATTACAAAAAGTTTGGCTCCGAGGAGTTTGCAACGTTGAGCAAGCAGGCTGCCCTTGAGGCAATTACCCTACTCAAGAACGACAACAACACTTTACCCATTGGGAAAAAAAATCAAAGAATTTTGGTAACTGGTCCCACAGCAAACTCTTTAACCTCACTCAATGGCCCCTGGAGCCGAACATTCAAAGGCGATGATCCTACCTATGACGATGAGGGCAAGAAAACTTTCCTGCAAGCCATGCAGACTTCTTTCGGAGAAAAGAGCGTGACTTACGAGTTAGGAACTGACTTCGAAGGTGAATTCATGAAAAGCGAAAGCCTGTTAAGAAAAGCCACAAGTTCCGACATAATCTTTGTTTGCCTTGGTGAAAAGCCCACCACAGAAAAATTTTCCGATATTCATAGCCTCGATCTACCTCAAAATCAACTCGATTTGGTAAAATATCTCCATAAAAGCGGGAAACCAATCGTGGTAATTTTACTCCAAGGACGACCACGTATAATTCGTGATATTGAACCACTCGCCAGTGCAATTCTTATGGCATACTGGCCTGGCCATGAAGGTGGAAGAGCTTTGGCGGAGATTATCAGCGGAGCTGAAAATCCTAGCGGAAAGTTACCTTACACCTACCCACGTTACACCAACACTTTGCACACGTACCAGCACAAGGGTAGCGATAAGCTGGATGACAAGTTCGGCATGGATGGTTTTAATCCGCAGTGGGAGTTTGGGCACGGGTTAAGCTACACCAATTTCGAGCTCTCAAACTTCACAATATCAACTGATACCGTTTATAGTGAGCAAAATATTACGGTTAGCGTGGAAGTCAAAAACGTTGGAAATTACCCAGGAAAGGAGGTTGTACAGCTTTTCATTCGCGATTTGGTAGCATCCATTACTCCTGACGATCGCAAATTGGTTGGTTTTGAGAAAATCCATCTTGATGTTGGCGAAACCAAAACCGTATCGCTAACCATTGGCTACGATGATCTGAAGTTTGTTGGTTTGCATAACCGATGGATTGCCGAAGTTGGTGATTTTGAAGTGCTTATTGGTGGTAATCCAAAGGATTTGCAGAGAAAAAGGTTTTATTATTCTGGAAATAAGTAATGCATAATTTAATTTTTCACTAATAACCGATTAATAATAAGATTCTTCACTTTGTTCAGAATGACAGGTGTATTTGTAATATTTGGTGGTGTGGAGGGATCGCTGGCGGCTTTGCCGCCAGCGATCCCTCCACACCACATTTCCATTAAAAAAGCTGTCATTCAGAGCGAATCCGCCGTATGGCGGAGAAGCGATGAATCTTTAGATTGCCGAAATTACCGCAGCGAAATAACGAGCATCGCGAATAACAAAGGCATTTTATTAGTATTCATAATAGTTTTTTCTGTCAATTGTAATTGATTTTGAATATTATAGACATTTCATTATTCATCCCTTAGCTCTAAGCAGATAAAAACTACTTAAAGAAACAAAAAAACCATGCCCAACAAAGCTCCCCACATATCAACCCAACCGCTAATCACCTCTCAAAAGGAGGTTAAAGGATTTCTAACCGAATTTGAGGGAGAGTCGATGTACTGCATCGAGAATTACGACTGCATGGATCCTTTCTTTATGAGCATCGTGAGTAGCTCCGACCTGTGGATGTTCATCTCAAGCAGCGGTAGCCTAACTGCCGGAAGGCAGAACTACAACAACGCGCTATTCCCATACTACACCGACGATAAAATTCACGAATCAGCAGAAATCACTGGTCCTAAAACCATAATCAGAATAATTGAAGGTGAAAAAATATTGATGTGGGAGCCCTACTCAAAACTCTACGAGGGGCTTTACAGCATAAGTCGTAATCTTTACAAGAACACAGCAGGCAGTAAAATTATTTTCGAGGAGATAAATCACGATCTCAATATGCGTTTCAGCTACTGCTGGATGAGCAGCGATAATCTGGGGTGGATAAGGAAATGTAAACTTGAAAATCTATCCGATAAAGCAATTGACATTGAAATAGTTGACGGGCTTCAGAATGTAATTCCATACGGCATTACCCGTGATACCCAAAGCCTTATGAGCACGTTGATGGATGCCTACAAGGTTGCCGAATGGTTGCCCGAGGCAAATCTTGCCCTTTTCAGAATGTCGTCAATACCTGTCGATAGGGCTGAGCCCAGCGAAGCGCTGCGCACAAATTTAGTATGGATGTATGGGCTTAACGCTCAAAATAATCTACTCAGCACCAAACAGTTAAGAAACTTTCGTTTTGGAGATGATGTTGAATCAGAGCAAATAATCCTTGGGCAGAAAACATCATTCTTTATTTACGATAAGTTTGCATTGGCAAAAAGCGAAATTAAATCTTGGTACTTAGCTGCCGATGTGGCAAAGGATAGCACAGAGGTTATTGCACTAAAAAACAGAATCGCCAAAGAAAAAGATCTATCAAGTTTTATTGAATCAAGCATAAAGGAGAGCTCCGAAAAGTTAACCCATTTGGTTGCCTTAGCCGATGGAGTACAACAAACAGGCGATAAGTTGAACGACCGAAGGCATTTTGCTAACGTGATGTTCAACATCATGCGGGGTGGAATCTTTGAGAATGGTTACGAAATTGATGTTAAGGATTTTTTAAAGCACATCGAGCAATCAAACAAGGCTTTATTCAAAAGCTTTAATGAAAAGTTCAGCAATGTTTCAAACCCCACTACCATTGAAACCCTTCTAACAATCGCAAAGGATTGTAACGACAATGATTTAGTCCGATTAACCCAAGAATATCTACCCATCAGCTTTAGTCGCCGACACGGCGATCCCAGTCGGCCATGGAACTTCTTCGATATCAACATAAAGAACCCCGATGGCACCTCGTCGCTCAACTATCAGGGCAACTGGCGCGATATATTTCAGAACTGGGAGGCGTTGGCTTTCTCGTTTCCCAAGTTCCTTTCAGGAATGATTTGCAGGTTTTTAAACTCATCAACTGCCGATGGTTACAATCCATACCGTTTAACCCGCGAGGGTTTCGACTGGGAAGCACCCGAACCAGAAAATCCCTGGGCGTACATTGGCTACTGGGGCGATCATCAGCTTATCTACCTTCTTAAGCTAATGGAACTTCATCATAAGTTCTTCCCAGATCAACTTCTTGAGACTTTCGATACGCCAACATTTGTTTACGCCAATGTTCCATACCGCATAAAGAATTATTCGGAAATACTTGGTAATCCACAGGATACAATTATTTTCAGCCGAAAATTGCACGAAAATCTTTTGCAGCGAAGTAAGGATTTTGGTTCCGATGGTAAACTTGTAACCCTTAAAAACGGACAAATACTTAGGGTCTCGTTCATCGAAAAAATTCTTGTTAGCCTGCTCACCAAGATCAGCAACTTTGTGCCCGATGCGGGCATTTGGCTCAACACGCAACGCCCCGAGTGGAACGATGCTAACAATGCCCTGGTGGGCAATGGAACATCGATGGTTACGCTTTATCAATTAAGGCGTTACTTAAACTTTGTGATTTTCATTTTAAAATCAAGCCAAAAGCAGCAGTTTCATATTTCTGCTGAGGTATTGCTTTTCTTCCGCCAAACTTTTTCTACCCTCACAGAGTTCAAGCCGTTACTAGAGAAGGGTTTTAACGACAAAGCAAGAAAACAAATTGTTGATAAGCTCGGTAGTGCTGGTTGTGATTACCGAAGTGCTGTTTACAACGGTTTTTCAGGAAAACTAGATGATCTCAACAAACCTTACCTATTGAATTTCTTTGAACTTGTACTGGAGTTTATTAATCAAACTATTTCATCCAATAAGCGACCCGATGGGCTGTACCATTCATACAATCTTATAGAATTATTACCAGATTCAGTTAATGTTCACCATTTACAGCTAATGCTGGAAGGTCAGGTAGCCATCCTAAGTAGCGGTTACCTGAATATTGAGAAGAGTACCGACTTGATGAAAACATTGTTCGACAGCGACTTATGGAGAGAAGATCAGCAAAGTTTCCTGCTGTATCCCAACAGAGAGCTGCCAAAATTCTTGGAGAAAAATTTAGTTCCCAAGGATTTAGTTGCAAAATCAAAAGTTCTGAAAAACCTACTGTCCAAAGGGAATACCCAAATCATTAAGCAGGATGCGAATGGCGATTATCATTTCAATGCAGACTTTAAGAATGCAAAGATTTTAAAGGAATCACTTGAAAAATTACCCTTCAATGTGGATCAAAGCGAGATTTCCATTATTTGTGATATCTACGAGTCAATTTTTCAGCATCGATACTTCACTGGGCGATCGGGATCATTCTATAAGTACGAGGGGCTTGGCTCAATATACTGGCATTTGGTTTCCAAACTGCTGCTCAATCTTGGCGAAGCCATTTTGGAATTCTCCATGAATGGCAGTAGCGAACAAGATTTGAAAGAGTTAACTCATTACTACTATCGTGTAAAAGAGGGGATTGGTGTTCATAAAAATCCAAAAAATTACGGCGCTTTCCCCATCGATCCCTACTCCCACACCCCAGCCATGATGGGTGCACAGCAACCCGGAATGACAGGACAAGTGAAGGAGGATATCCTAAGCAGATTTCATGAACTTGGTTTATGGATTAAAAATAGTGAGATAAACATTTTACCTGTTTTATTTTATGATGAAGATTTTTATAATGACAAGTTTAAGGAATTGCACTTTACTTTATGTAATACTTCATTTGTATATAGAAAAGGAAAAAATAAATATTTTGAAATATTCTGGATAGATAAAAACATTCAACCATCTAAATTTCATCTACATACAATTTCAAAGTCTATATCAGAACATATTTTTAGTCGTAGTGGAAAGATTGAAAAAGTAGTTGTATATTTTTAAAAGCATAAATAAAGGCAACCGCTTAGAGTTGCCTTAAATAATATTAAAACAATTGAAATAGATATATCCTAAAACTATTTATTTCAATTTCAATGTATGCCAAGCATCCTGAATTTCTATAGAGGTATTAACCTGAGGAGTTTGTGGCTTTTGGTTAACAACAATGGCCTGCCTTTTGACATTCTCAATTATATAATCTGAAAGAGTTTGAAAATCAACATTACCCTCCGTTTCTTGGAGCTTTTTTAGCAAAAAGTAAGTAAATAATCCATGTTGTTTCTCAATGTAAGGATAGGCAGTTTCTTCACCTGTGGCTGCGCTAAAAACAACGGTGTTGCCTTTAATTACATTTTCCTTTGGTTTAACCCTTACTGCCCTTGCACTGGCAAGCATTCCATCATCTCTTATGCTTCCACTAAAGCATGCATCAAGAAAAACAGTAATGCTTTGAGTTGGGTGCTCATTAAGGCGGTTATAAAGATCATCTAAGTTTATTGCCGTTTCATAATCTGATGAAAATCCATCAACAGGCAGTAGAAATGCGGTTCTATCCTTTTCATTTGGCATACCATGACCTGCGTAGTAAAAGATAATTTTTGCCTTCCCACTGTACGCCTGAGCAACATCGGTCAACCACTTTATTTCGGATCTCATATTGCCAAATGTTGCATCCTGAGCAAAATGTATGTTTTGTGGTGGTATGCCCAGTGTTTTTTCGCAATACTCTTTGAAAACCTTACCATCGTTAATTGCAAATTGAACAGGAACCTCTTTTTGGTAATTCTCGTTGGCAATAATTACGACAAAGGTTTTATCGTTTACCTGTTTAGTCACTGGAATGTTTTCATCAACATCACTTTTAAAAACAACTGTTGGTGTACTTATTTTATTTACAGCTTGAGGGGAAGGTGAGATAACTTCACTCGTTTGAGAAAAATCGGCTAATCTATTTGTTTGAATAGGCTTTAAAGGGATAGGGTTACTAATATCCTCTTGCCTTTGGACTACACTTTTTCTAAAATTACTGGGATTATTATAATCATACTTTCCCTTATGAATGTCAAATTCCTTTAAGAAGCATGTAATGCCATCTACCTTAACGTAGTATTCAGAATTTTTTTGAATAACTAAATGAATTCGAGTAGTTTCGCAACCGAATGTTTTTGCATAGATTTCAGCCTCACCTTCGCTAAATATTTTGTATTGCAATCTGCCTTCGGCGCTTATTTCACCAATCTTCTTGTCGTTAATAAAAATATCAAAAGGTCTTTTCCTATCAGCATTTGATTTAATTCGATAGAAATAAATTGTTGAATAGCTTTCCTGCGAATAAGATAGATTAATGTTAGTGCTAAACAGGAAAGAAAATAATACTAATACTAATGCTCTCATAATCAACTGCTCGAATAATTAAATGTTAAAATAAATTACTAATTTATGGTAGAAAATATGTAAGCTGCTCGAAAAAAACGAGCAGCTTACAATATTATGTTATTTTGTTGTTTTGATCTGGATAGCTTTTGCTTTTACCCTTACTGTTGCTGTTTTGATGATTAAAAAATTCGTGTATTCTACTTCATACTTTGGAGCGATTAACATATCTGCACCCTCAACTTTGCTTATTGCATCGTATGTTGCTTTTCCTAAAGCCTTACCAACAACACCAGTCTCATTCGAGAACTTTGAAAAAGCACCAAACATTAAAAATTGTGTTGCATCGCCGTACCCCTCAACTTCTCTTATTACTTCATACTGATGTTCTTTAAGTGGCTCAATTTTTAAATCTGCAAAATAGGCTGTAGAGATAGTTTTTCTAACACTTGTGCAAGAGGAAAGTACTACAGCACAAATAACCATAATAAATAAAACATGTTTTCTTTTCATGATACTAGGGTTTAAGTTAAGTTGTCTACTCTTAAGTTTTTCGACTTACACTCCGTACTCTATTTAAGGATTTTCTGGAACTTCCTGATTAAATTTTTACACTAAATAATTATTTTCAATTAATGCTATGAAAAAAAACATGGGGTAAATGAATTAGAAGAAGAACTTGAAAATTATTTACAATAAAGTACTAGAAGTAAAATTAAAAATATTTAACCTATTTATCAAATTTTTTTAATTAAAAGATCAATAAAAGATTTTGAAAAACTATAAAAAATATCTTCTTGTTTACCTGGCTATCAACTTGCTATCCTTAACGCGCAGGTTCATCCAAGCAATAATAATGCCGGCAGTTCCAAACATTATTAAACTGTATATAGCTGGTGAAATGGTCATTGTTGGATTATGTAGTAATGTAGCAGCAATGGCAATACCCAAAGTTCCATTCTGTATACCTGATTCAATTGATATGGTTATGCTTTGGGAAATTCGTAAATTGAAAAGACGAGCTGAAAAGTATCCAATTAAGAGCATGGTAAGGTTTAATGCAAGTGCCACCGGACCTGCCTGAGCAAAGAAGTTAAAGAAGTTTTCCTTATCGTTAAGAATAGCTGCCATAATGATTAGGGAAAGCAGCACACCCGACATAATTTTAACCGGCTTATTCATTTTCTCTGAGAACTTTGGTGCCTTTGCCTTAATTAACATACCTATTCCAACAGGCAACATGGTAATGATAATCACTTTTATCATGGTATCGAATACGGGAAGTGGTATATACTCACCATGCTGAAGGAAATGGCTCATAGCAAAGTTTACAATTAGTGGAATGGTTAGAACCACTATAATGCTAGAAATTGCTGTTAAACTGATGGAAAGAGCAGTGTCTCCTCTTGAAATATGGCTAATTAGGTTTGAAGTGGGTCCCCCAGGACAAGCTGCCAATATCATAATCCCAACCGCAAGTTCAGGATTACGCATGGGGATAATTATAAGAAGCAAAAATCCTACCAATGGTAGCACAACTATTTGATTTAATATTCCAATTGTAGCAGCTTTAGGATATAGTGCAATCCTTTTAAAATCGTTGGGAACTAGAGATAGACCCATACCAAGCATAATTATCCCCAGAGAAATGGGCAAAAGCAAATCTGTAATAAAGTTAGTTTCCATATTAAATTGTTTAAGTGATAAGTACTACTAAAAAATTCCCTCTAATTTTACTTATTCAATATTTTAAATTAAACAAATGTATAAAAAACACTTTAATGAACAAGTATTCTCAAGATTTTCAGAAAGTACATTTTTCCTAAAATACTCTTATGGACTTTTCTTACATATCTCAAAAAAACTTTCTGGAAAAAACTAATGAATTAAACTTTCTACTTGTGAAATTAGTGAATCATCAAGGTAAACCCGAGGAGAAACAATCCGTCCCTCCTGATCGATAATTACATACGATGGGGCATAGGTGATAACATATGATTGTACCTGTAGGTTTGCAAATTGCCCTAGGGCAACAAGATGTACGCCTGGAAAAGGTTTACCATTGAGCAATCTTTCGGCCAGATTTCCTTTACCTTCAATAAACATTCGCCAACCTTCAACATCATCAAGCCGAGCTTCGAGAGATATAAATACAGCTGCAAAATCTTGATCCTTAAATTTCTCTTGTATTTCTATATACTTGGGAATAGATGTAAGGCATGGTGGACACCAAGTTCCCCAGAAAATCAACAACACAACCTTCCCTTTAAACTCGTCAAGCGAAACCATTTTGCCACTTTTATTGGGCAAGGTAAGGTTTGGCGCAATGGCTTCTGGTTTTATGTTAGACACTTTTTCTACCTGTTTCGTAAAATACTCCAATAGTGTTGGCTCTCTTGAAATACCTTTCATAATACTATCGGCTGCTTCCATATTTTTATAGAAATCAGATGATGACAAGTACTCAGGAAACCGTCTTGCAAGCTGAGACAAGGCAACTTCTTTCACAATTCCACTATAATCATTAATAATCCTCTGGAGCTTTTGCTTAAACCGTTTGGAATACATCTCAACAGGATTTGCGATAACTTCAGAAACATTCTGAAAATCATCCTCCAGCATGGCATCTATCGCCTGTGAAAAATTTGGCAGAAACCAAAACTCTGAAGTAATCTCAAACAGGCTATCCTTAAATGAGTAGAAGGTTTTGCTGGGAATTAAGTACCTCCATTCTCCCTGCGTTTCGTTGATATGATGCCTTAGGTATTCAAACCGTTTACACGCCATGTAAAGAAGCAAATCTGCTTTTAGCATTTTTATTCCCTTTTCTTCAAAACTTTTGGTCAAAACCATTGAATCCAACACATTTCGATATTCCAGCTCAATGCTATCTACAAAGCAAGAAAATTCGTCAATAGGCCATTCATTTACTCTGTTATAGCGAAATATTCGCGATAGGGTTTGACTTTGCTGTAACATATACTGGTTAAAATCAGCATTATCACCCCAAAACTCGGGTGTAGAAAGATTGTAAATCGAGGTTCTAAAACCTACTGTATCACCTCTATTCAATAAAATGGGCGTTTCAATTATTAGCTGTTGGTCTTTAGTAAAAAGATAGTAGAAATAATCATCTTTAGCATTAATCGTAAAAGTAAAATCGCCATTTTCATCTGTGTTTATACATTGCAATGGTTCTCCATAGGGTTTGTTTATATAAATGCTTTGAGCTGGATAAATGCAAATGCTTTGGTTTATGTAACCAGCAATACTCCCTTCAATGACAATTTTGGGTTTCCGTTCGCAGCCACAAAAAAAAGTAGTGGTTACAAGTAAGCAATAGATTAAACCATTTATTCTGTTCATAGCGCCATATATTATACAGTAAAAATAGAAAAACAACCCTAAACTTCTTGATTTTTTGCTATATTTGGAAACAAAGGGTTTGTTATCATTATCTTGGATTTACCAAAATGCAAACGATATAGGTGTATATCTTTACTAAAATTTTTAAAAAATTGCTATGAAAAGGATTAAGGGAATATCTCGGTGGCATGAATTGGCAAGAAAACTTGTTTATGCAATTACGGCGATAGCTGTTCTTAATATTACACCCAGCCAAGGGTTTACGCAGATATACGAACCCGATGGGTTGCGCTTACCCGGTGATTGGAATGGATGGGTAAATAGCACTGATATGGGGGGAGATTTCGACCTTCAGCTAATATCAATTGGAACCCTAAGATGGCATACAATTTTTCAATATACCGGAGAAAGTGTAACCCAGGAATTCAAGTTTGTAAGCACAAGTTATGGCGATCCCTGGGGCAACCAATGGGCAGGAAACCCTTCCTTTGAAATCAATACATTGAACGATTTAACCTATGGCACTGCTCCAGGCCCTTCAAACAATTCCATACCTGTAAGCCAAAACATGTGGTACACGGTTGTTTTTAAGGATAATGGCTACCAGAATACCCAGGCTATTTTTATGGAAACCTCAGCCGAGCCTGTGCTCATCACTTCAGTTTCTGAGCCAGAAGATGAGGTTGAAGCAAACAATCCAGTGGAGGTATCGATAACCACTTCGGATGTTCCCTCTGCTGAAGAGAGGTTTTATCTACGTTACTCAACAGATGGATGGGATTCTTCTGAAACGGTTGAAATAATCATGTCTGGTGTTAATGGAATTGTTGAAATATCCGGTTTTCCTTCTGGAACTACGGTTAGCTACTATGTCTTTAGTTCAACCGTTGAGGGCATCACCAACGATCACGATTTATACACCATTAGATTGAATAACAATGAAGATTCAAATTACACTTACTCCATTGGCGATCCCACAATTGGTTGGGCAAACTTACAGCACCCAGCCATGGGCAGCATAGAACCCGAGAACGAGTTTTTGGTATTTGCAAGGGTATACATCAGCGGAATTACCGGATCATCTGCCCCCGAGGAAGGAATTGAAAATCTTAATGCATGGATTGGCTATAGCACAACCAACGCAAGTTCAACCGATGATTTTGAGACAGGATGGGAATGGTTTCCTGCAACATATGATGAATACGATGTAATCTTCGGCAACAATAGTCAGTACTCATCAGATATTGGTTCTGAAATCTCCGAGGAAGGGACTTACTACTACGTTAGCCGCTTTAAGTATGGAGAAGGGAAATTTGTTTACGGTGGATTTGATGGTGGTTTCTGGGATGGTGAAAATAACATTTCGGGAGTTCTTAATGTTGAAGAAGATCTTATTGCTTACCCCATAACCTTTGAGGTTACCAATAATAACCCATATGTAACTGAAGTTTTCGTAAGAGGATCGTTTAACGATTGGGTAAATGTTCCAATGGAATTTGCCAATGATATTTGGACAGCAGAATTTAACCTTTACCCCGGAACTTATCAATGGGGAGTTGCCGATCAGGATGATGAATGGCTAATAGATGGTCCAAACCTTGAGTTTACCATCGATACAGAGGGGAACATCACTGGGGTTACAACATACATTATTCCTATACCTGCTCCAAATTATGGCATCAGGGACGATGATGGACAGAACCTTCCTACCCTAACTTACTGGTACAGCGATCTTGATGAGGATATTACTGAAAGAGGTATAGATTTTCATGACAGAAATCTGGACGGAATAAATGAACTTTACATTAAAGGTGTTGCCATAAAAACCTGGAAAGCTGGAGAGGGTGATATTACAAGTACAAAATTTTCTTACAAAGTTTGGAATGTTGACGATGATGAGCCTGAAACCTTTATTGAAAGATCAGTTGGTTGGACCAGTAATGATAACCCTGATGAAACCAACCAAACCTGGGCTGAATTTGGTGATCAAATCAATGTAACTGAAGGTTTAAGCATGGGCATTTACCACTTAATGATTTACTTTAGCATAGAAGGTACAGGCATTCCTGGAAAAACTGAGGATGGACCTTTTATCGCCACTTTTAATATCCTGCCTAGCATCGAGGCAGAAATCCTGAGTTTTTCGTTCGAACTCCAAACTGGTTCTGCAATAATTGATAACGAAGAAGGCACTGTATTCGTTGAAGTTTCACCATCGGCTATCGTTACTAGCTTAATTCCAACCATCACAGTCTCCCCCTTTGCAGCAATAGACCCACCAAGCGGAGTATCACAGGATTTTTCTGATCCTTTTGTATATACAGTAACCGCTCAGGATGGAGTTACATCAAAAAATTGGACTGTGTATGTAGCACAAGCCACAGAACCTAGCAGCGAAGCTGAAATATTGACATTCAATCTTGCCGAGCAAACAGGCGATGCCATTATCAACAGTGAATTTGCAACCATTACTGTTGAAGTTTGCTTTGGAGCTGACATCACCAACCTTTCTCCCTCCATTACCATTTCACCCCTGGCAACCATTGATCCAGCCAGTGGAATACCACAAGATTTTACCGCTCCGGTAGAATATACTGTTACCGCCGAAGATATTACCCAAAAAGTATGGACAGTAACTGTAACCGAAGCAGAACCACCAATTCCAAATTATGGCATCAGGGATGATGATGGAGAAAACTTACCCACCCTAACCTATTGGCACAGCGAAGCAGTTGAGGATATCACTGAAAAGGGTGAAGAGTTTGATGGAAAGTATCTTGGGTTAATATCTGCTCTTTTTATTAAAGGTGCATCCATAAAAACGTGGAAATCCGAAGGAGGAGATGTAACTGGTGCATCATTCCATTACAAAGTATGGGCAATTGATAGCGACGAACCCGAAGATTATTCCCTAAGAAACATTGGGTGGACAAGTAATGATAATCCTGAGGGAACAAATCAAACCTGGGCAAACTTTGGCGAAGAGATTGATATTGTTTACTCACTCTCGCCAGGACATTACACAGTAAAAATCATGTTCAGCATTGAAGGGACTGGTATTCCTGGAAATACTGTAAATGGTCCATTCACTGCCACATTCGAGGTAGCCGAAACGCTTCCACAGATTACGTTTGCCAATCTTCAATGGCCATCTGGTGGAGATATCAATCCCGAAAGTGAATTTATTGCTTATGCAAGAGTACACATTGAGGGATTAACTGGAGCCAATGCCCCCACTGATGGTGTAGTAGGGCTCTCCGCTTGGATTGGCTATAGCATTACCGATGCCACTGAAATTGAAGATTTTACTGATGACAGCTGGACTTGGGTACCAGCCATGTACAATGATTATGAGGATTTATTCGGTGAAAATAGTCAGTACTCAGCCGATATCGGCTCAGGAATTACCGAAGAAGGGACTTACTACTATGTAAGCAGATTTCAGTATGGTGAATATGAGTTTGTATATGGAGGTTTCAATGGTGGTTTCTGGGATGGGACAGACAATGTGTCCGGAATATTAACTGTTGAAAATATTATTATTTATCCAATCATCAGCTGGGCAAACTTGCAACATCCAGCAAGTGGCTCAATTGAACCACAAAGTGAATTTATGGTATATGCTCAGGTTTATATCGATGAGTATACAGGTTCTGAAGCCCCTTCAGAAGGCGTTAATGGTTTAACAGTTTGGATTGGCTACAGCAATACCGATGCAACAACATATGAGGACTTCGCTAACGAAAATTGGACATGGATTGATGCCACGTACAATCCATACGAAGAAGCATTTGGCAACAACAGCCAATACTCTACCGATATCGGCAGCACAATTGCCGAAATAGGAAATTACTATTACGTGAGCCGATTCAAGTTTTATGAAGGCGACTTTGTGTATGGAGGTTACAACATAGCAGGTGGCGGTTTCTGGGATGGAGAGAACAACGTATCTGGAATATTAACCGTCGAAACAACTCCTCCACAAAGCATTGGATGGGCTAATCTTCAGTATCCTAGCACAGGCGTTTTATTCTGCAATGTAGATGAAGGGTTTACGGTTTACTCAAGAGTTTATATTGACGGATATTCAGGATTGGATGCTCCTGAGAACGGCATCGAAAACATAGAAGCATCCATTGGTTATTCCCTTAATTGGTTTTCTCCTCCTAGTTCTACTTCTGATTTTACTAACGAAGAATGGAACTGGATTCCTGCAACGTACAATTCTTATGAGGATTCTTTTGGGAATAATAGCCAGTATTCAGCCGATATTGGTGCAGCAATTATTGAATCGGGAGTAGGATGTAATGGCTTTGCGTTATATGTTAGCCGTTTCAAGTTTTACGAAGGCGATTATGTTTATGGTGGTTATAGTGAAGAAGGTGGTGGTTTCTGGGATGGCATTGAAAACATTACAGGAGTGCTTGAACTTAGTCACGTTGGTGTTCCAACAAATAATGAATCCTCTCTAAAAATATTTCCTAATCCAACAACAGGAACTATTAACATAGTCACTGATTTCATTTTTAATGTCATTATTTTAGATTCAAGCGGAATGCATGTTTTCTCTTTGCAAAATAATGAGGGAAAAACTTCAATCGATCTTTCAACTCTAAAGACGGGCATTTACATAATTCAAGTTAGGAGTAAGGAAAATGTTTTAACAGGAAAGATTATCAAGTATTAGCAAATAATTAAAAAAAAAATACCCCAAGGATTTTCTTCTTGGGGTATTTTTTATTTCGGGTCAAACCTATTTTATCTTCACCGTATTATTATCCGAATGCCTGTCAATCAACTTGTTGTAAGGATCAATGCCAGCTATTACGGGTTTCTCATCCACAATAATCTCAAAAACAGGATTGCAGTTGTCAACTCTATGCTTCTTCAGGTATAGCTCCACCTGTTTCTTCTTGCCATCAATAACCCTGTTGGTCATCACCCCTACATCTATCCAATCGTTAAGCTCCAATGGGGTTTCAAAGCCCAGGCTGTCGGCCCTAAACTTCTGCACACCGCCCGAAATGGTAACCCTGTACCTGCCATCATCGAGCTGCTCCATGCTTGCCTCCCTGGCCTTAATATCGTAAATGGTAATGGTTTCGAACATATCATAAACCAGATAGTTCAGCGAATCGGGAGTATTGCTGTAGATGTACTTCATAAAATCGGAGGAATTGGAAAAAGGCGGATTCAGGTAAGCCCAATCCGATAAGTACGCTGCCAGGGCAGCGTTCACATTCTCCTCCCCTATGTAATCCTGCAAGGCATACATCACCACCGAACCTTTGTTGTAGTGAATGTAGTTCTGATTTTCGCATAGAGTTAATGGCAACTCCTTGAGCATCTCCGATCTGCGTCCACGAAGGTACTTGTCGAGCTCGTACTTCAGGAATTTCCTCATCTGATCCTTGCCGTAGCGCTTCTCCATGACCATGAGTGCCGAGTACTGTGCCAGGGCTTCCGACATCAGGGTAGCCCCCTGCACATCGCCACCTATCACCTGATGAGCCCACCATTGGTGCGCTATTTCATGAGCGGTTACATAGTAAACGTAATCGATATCCTCCTCATCCTTCAGGTTGGCAATAAAGCCAATGCTTTCGGAGTACGGTATCGTTGTAGGGAATGATTGGGCATAAGTTGAGTATCGTGGGAACTCAATAATTCTTAGCTCCTTATGCTGGAATGGGCTGAAGTTCACAGTGAAGTAATCGAGCGATGATTTCATGGCCTCAATCATCTTGTCGATATTATACTCGTGCCCTTTATGGTAGAATACCTTTAAATCAACATCGTTCCATTTATCCTCTAAAGCCTGATAATCGGCCGAAATAAAGGAGTAGAAGTTTAGAATGGGCCTATCCATTTTGTAATGGAAATAGTGCCTGCCATTCTCCTCCCACTCCCTTTCGAGGTATCCGGGGGCAATGGCAATCTGGCCCGGCTTAGTGCTAACCGTTGCTTCAAAATCAACCCAATCGCCAATTGGGCCCAGGTATGTTCGTTGCAAAGCAACGGAATCGTTAAGCAAGGCTTTTCTTTGCTTCTCGGGGAGTTTGTACTTCTTACGCTTATCCCTATCGGACAACTCATTACCAGGCTGATAACCAATCGATGGGACAAATTCAAAGCTGGTGATAAAGGTTCCGTTTTGCACAACTGTTGTTCTACCGCTTCCATTGATAAACCCTTGGGATATAAATTTGGTGCAGAAAGCCATCTCGATAGAGTCGCCTGGCATCAATGAGCTTCCAAGAAGAACAACATAGTAGCCTAACTCATCATCGGCTAAAGCCCATTGGGAATTGTCTCCAATTTGGCATTGGGCCAGCTCAATGCCCCTTTCCAGCACCAGGTGAACGGAGTCGATTGCCGTGCTGGTTTCGTTTTTCAAGCATAAAATCCCATTTATAACCACATCACGCTCATCGGGGAATATATCAACATTAACCTTCACAGCCTTTACCTTGGGCTGGGGAATTCCTTGGTACTTCTTGTAGGTATTCTCGTACTTCACCATAAGCTTCTCAAAATCCTTATAGGAAAGAATGCTGTTAAGAATTGCTGTGTTGTATACGATGAACCCTGCAAGGATCACGAATCCTGCCAATGCTACAAAGAATATAGTTCTAATTGCTCCCCTGAATTGGGATCGTGCAACCTTTATCCTGTTAACAAGGGATAGTTTAAAACCACGGTTCCAGAAAAGCACCATAATTAACATCAGGACAATTAAAAGGGCAAGCCAAGCCGATTGGTACCACCTAACGCTCGTTAAGAAATGCCCAAAACCATTCATATCTGAATATGGCGAAGGAGGTGTTTGCGGAAACTTCCATAAATAATGCTCTAAGCCAAGCATCCCTAAAGCAATAAAAGAAACGATGTAGTAGAACATAACAATTACATGACCCACGTACTTGTTGCCTGCTAAAGTTTGAATAAGCATTGCAAGGATGGTAATAGCAAAGTATAATGGAAGCTGAACTGTAAATAGCTTAGCAAAATAGAGAGGTAGGTTAAAATCGTAGAAGCCATGGTAAACTTGGGTGAAAATATTCACCACCATTAGTATTGCCTGTAGCAAAACAAGAATGAGCAACATTGCCCACACCTTTGAGCCCACATATAGCCAGTTTGGCAGAGGTAACGTATCAATTATCTGGTTAATGCCATATCCACGTTCACGCCAAACCATTTCGCCCGAGTAAAAAGTGATTATGATGAGCATGATGAGCATAAAGTTTCCGCTGGTAAACTCCAGCAGGTTGTATGTTACCGGATAAGTATTCGTTCCGTACATCTCGCCAACAGTAACTACATTACTCAAAAGGAGAAGTACCCCCGCAACAACAATCCCAATGAAAGGAACCTCCTTGATGGTGGTGGAAAACTCCATCCAGCCCAACGAAAACATGTGCTTTAAATGCCTTTTCTTGCCATGGTCCTGGCTTACATGGGGCAACTCCACATTTATATTCGCTGGCTCCTCGACAGCTTGTGTTTTTATGGTTTTCTTTGCATTCTTTTCAAATACGGTTAACAGCCTAAATCGCCAAAGGGTGAACCCCAGGAGCAAAGCCCCAACAGAAACCCAAAGCAACCTGTTTACAAGCAATTTGCCCGATAGCGGAACTAATAGGGTGTTGATTTCAGCAGGAGTCCAGTACTCTGTAATAATGGAGAATGGGGCAATCCCAAAGGGATCGAGAATGGCTGACAAACTTTTTGAGTCCAACTTCATGAGCTGCGATGCAGCCCAAACGTAAATAACCAAAAGCAAAACACTTCCTAGATAGGAGTAAATCATACGCCGTTTAAGCGAGGTGAGAGAAAAAAATATGGCACCGGCAAAGAAAACATTTGGGATTACCAATATCAGGAATGGTGATAGGTAAGACATTAGGCGAAATGAATCGAACCGCGATGCCTCAATCCAGCCCATTGCGGGAGCCAGGAATGAACCTATTAGAATACCTAAAGGTATCGAGAGGAATACGAACAGCGCAAAAACGTAGGAACCCAAAAACCTGCCTGCCAAGTAGGCAAACTTCTTCATGGGATACGAGAAGAGCAGATGATTGGTGCTGTGCTCAAAGTCGCGTAGAACGGGAGTGCTCATGATGGCTGAAACGATTAAAACCCCAAAAGCACTCATTATGGCCGTAATCCTGAATATTGCCGAGGGTGAGTTCCTTAGCATATTCCCTGCCTGCTCACCAATGGTTACATTATCGGAAACCGTTGCAAAGAACACCAGCAGAAAGAATATCAGGAAGTAAAGGTAAGTTGCAGGGCGTTTTGCCCTGTACTTTAATTCGAATAGGAATATATCAATAAACATAATTTTTAGTTCTGAGAGTGTTGAAAAACGCTGGAAAAGTAAACATCTTCAAGGACAGGCTCTACGGATTCAAAACCGTTGCCGGGATTGTTTTCGGAGTATACATGGATTTCAATTTTACCACCGGATAGCTTATGGGAGATAATATTCAGGTTGCCATGCTCATCCATTTCATTTTTCCCCACAATCTTTCGCCAAATCCTATTTCTAATTGTATCGATAGCCACATTGGGCTTTTCGGCAATCAACACGACTCCCCTGTTGATAATCGCCATTTGGCTACAAAGGCTCTGAATATCATCGACTATGTGGGAGGATAGGATAACCACTATGCTCTCGCTAATTTCGCCCAAAAGGTTATGGAAGCGATTACGCTCTGCGGGGTCCAGCCCGGCTGTTGGCTCATCCACGATTATAAGCTTCGGCTCACCGATTAACGCTTGCGCAATGCCAAATCGCTGTTTCATCCCGCCCGAGTAGCCACCAAGATTTTTGTGGCGATGCTCGTAGAGGTTTGTCTTTTGCAGCAAGGCGCTAACCGTTTCCTTACGTTCCCTGGTATTGGTTATGCCCTTTAGCTGAGCCAAATGGTTCAAAAGGACTTCTGCTGTAATCTTCGGATACAAGCCAAACTCCTGGGGTAGATAGCCCAATATTTGGCGGACCTTGTCCTTTTCCCTCAGAACATCAATACCATTTAGGGTTATTGAACCCGTATCGGGCTCTTGAAGGGTTGCGATTATTCGCATCAGGGTTGATTTTCCTGCCCCGTTAGCCCCTAGAAGCCCAAACATACCGCTCGATATATTAAGGTTTACATTGTCTAGGGCAACTACCCCGTTGGGGTAGGTTTTGGTTAGGTTGTTGATTTTTAGTTCCATTTTACTAAATTTTCTATTAAACTTTGGGTATGACGAATTTTTAAAGGTTTATGTTACAGCAATAAGCTTATTAGGAGATGAATTGTTTTACTCAGAATTGCGGTTATCTTCCTCCAGTGATTCCTCTCTAAACTCTAATATATCGCCAGGTTGGCACTCTAATTCCTTGCATATCGCTTCAAGAGTTGAGAATCGAATGGCTTTTGCCTTTCCTTTTTTAAGGATTGAAAGGTTTGCCATGGTGATATCTACCCTTTGCGAAAGTTCAGTGAGCATCATCTTGCGCTTGGCAAGCATAACATCTAAATTTACAATTATAGCCATGGTGTTACACAGTTAATTTGTTCTCCTCAGCAATCTCCACTCCCTTCTGAAAAATATGTGATAGCACCCATACAAAGAGTGACAATGCAAGCAATTTAAATAGTGACCCCGAAGTGAAGCTAAACTCTAAACCATCAAAGTCTATCTTCGGTACTAAAAATGAATTGAATAGAATAATAGCCACTTTTAAGTATAGCCAAATGCCAAAAAGAACATATGCAATCTTTTTCAGATGCTTAATGTTTGATATTTCGAAAACCTCTCCAATCTTCACGTTATAGGTGAAGGATTTAAAAATCCAAAGGGAGTAAAGAATAAGCAAGACTAATGGGATCAATGCTAGAAAGATTACGATTGATAAAATACGTGGTGGATTTTCAAAAGCAATTGATCCAGATGCTTCTGAAATGGTAATCGCAGTATTAGTCTCACTAACATTTAGCATTCCTTTGCCATGTACCATAAAGCTGGTAGGAATTTCAACGCTTACTGTATAGTTTTCTGTAGGGTAAGAAAATAAATTGAGAATAAGTGCAAAAAGAATAATAATTGATGATAAAACGGCAAAGACCCAAAACAGAATCCTTGACAGGTTGTATATCAACCTGATGCTGAAATGCGAATTTTGTTTTTCCATAATAAAAAAAGTTTTAATGTTCAATGCAAAGATAAATTGTTTTTATAAATAAACAATATTTTTTTATTGTTTATCGATATTTTTTAATTAAATAACAATATATAATTGTCTTTTTTGGAAATTTTTGGGGAGATTAGAATAATTGGTAATTTGGAGTTAATAAAAAATAATAGCAATACAAGGGCTATCCTTGCAAATGCTTGAAGTTATTGTAAAGAAAGGTTGTTCTATTATAAGTGCTTAGCTCCTTCAACAACTACCACTATCTCACCCTTTATGCCTTTTGCTTGAAAGTGATTGATTAAATCGGAAAGAGTTCCCCTAATGGTTTCCTCATGAATTTTCGAAAGTTCTCTAGAAACGCTTGCTTTACGATTTTCACCCAAAATTTCAGCAAGTTGTTGTAGGAGTTTGATGAGCCTAAATGGTGATTCGTAGAATACTATGGTACGCTCTTCAACCTTGAGCGCCTCTATGCGCTTGGAGCGTCCTTTTTTTTGAGGTAGGAATCCCTCAAAAATAAATTTATCGCAGGGTAATCCACTGGCAACCAACGCTGGTATAAACGCTGTGGCTCCTGGGAGGCATTCAACATCAATACCCTTTTCAATACATGTACGGACAAGTAAAAAGCCAGGATCTGAAATGGCGGGTGTGCCAGCGTCGGATATTAAGGAAACTATTTGACCTGAAGCAATTCGATCGGCAATCTGCTCAACCGTACGATGCTCATTGAATTTATGATGCGACCATAGGGGGGCCTTTATATCGTAATATTTAAGCAAAAAGCTGCTGGTACGAGTATCTTCACAAAGAATAACAGAAGACTCCTTTAATACACGTATAGCCCTTAAGGTAATGTCCTCAAGGTTACCAATAGGAGTTGGAACAAGATAAAGCTTGCTCATTTAGGGTCGTATTGAATTGTAAGATACACCGAAAAAAAGTTCATTACTCAACTGGAAAGCCAAAAAATTTATTTTTCTATGCCTGTCCTGTACTACCTCCAAAATTCATGGGAAATGGTGGCATACCTGGTGTAGATTCACCAACTTTAATCTGCCCATGTGCACTCTCAAACTTAGCAACATTATCCTTTAAGGCCATTAACAAGCGCTTAGCATGGTCAGGAGTTAGAATAATTCGTGATTGAACCTTTGCCTTAGGCATCCCGGGCATTACCCTAACAAAGTCAATAATAAATTCTGATGCGGAATGGGTTATGATTGCCAAATTGGCATAGTTGCCCTGGGCGATATCATCGCTGAGTTCGATATTCAGCTGGTTTTTCTTCTCATTCATGATTATTAGATTTTATGGTATAAAGATAAAAAAAAGCGAGGGAAAAAACCCTCGCTTCAGTAAAAACTATGATCATCTACTCTTTTTATATTTCATCTAATCGGTTTCTTCTATTCCCTTTTCTGCTCGAGTTAAGGTGTCTTGCTCCTCCTTTGAGTAAACAATAAGATTGTTGAACTCTCTTAGTCCTGTTCCTGCTGGTATAAGGTGTCCGCATATCACATTCTCTTTCAATCCTTCGAGATTATCCAACTTCCCGTATATTGCTGCTTCGTTCAACACCTTAGTGGTTTCCTGGAACGATGCTGCCGACATGAAACTCTTTGTTTGAAGTGCTGCTCGGGTAATACCCTGGAGTACCTGATTTGAAGTGGCAGGAACAGCATCTCGTGCAGTGATTAGTTTAAGATCTCTACGCTTAAGAAAGGAGTTCTCGTCACGTAACTTTCTAGCAGTAATAATCTGTCCTGGACGAGCTTCTGGAGAATCTCCAGCATCTATAATAACTTTCTTGTCAAAAATCCAATCGTTTTCATCCATAAACTCCCATTTATCCACTATTTGTTTTTCAAGGAATCTGGTATCACCTGGGTCATCAATCTCAACCTTGCGCATCATTTGCCGAACAATAATCTCGAAGTGCTTATCGTTGATCTTCACTCCCTGCATCCGGTAAACTTCTTGAACCTCATTAACAATATATTCTTGTACCTTTGTGGGTCCTTTAATCGCAAGTATATCTGAAGGTGTAATTGCTCCATCAGATAATGGTATCCCTGCTCTAACAAAGTCGTTTTCCTGAACTAGGATCTGCTTTGAAAGGGGTACCAGATACTTCTTCACTTCACCAGTTTTTGATGTAATCATGATCTCACGATTACCTCTTTTCACCTTACCAAATGATACTTCACCATCAATTTCAGATACTACAGCGGGGTTAGATGGGTTTCGTGCCTCAAATAATTCGGTTACCCTTGGAAGACCTCCTGTGATATCACCTGATTTTCCAATGGCTCGTGGAATTTTAACAAGTATATCTCCTGCGTTTATTTCTTTTCCTTCTTCCACAACAATATGGGATGATACAGGAAGGTTATACGATTTGATAACCTCCTTACCATTCATGATCTTAATGATCGGGTTCTTGGTCCTATCTCTCGACTCAATAATTACCTTTTCGCGATAACCAGTTTGCTCATCGGACTCGTCCCTGTATGTTACCTCTTTGATCACAGAATCAAAGGCAATTTTTCCATCAGACTCAGATATAATAACAGCATTCCATGGATCCCATTCACATACCAAAAGGCCTTTGGTTACATCGTCTCCATTCTTAATGTACAACTTTGAACCGTAGGGAATTGTATGGGTCGATAAGGTAATTCCTGTATTCTTATCAATAATTCTCATTTCGGCTAATCGACCAACAACAATGTAGTAGTTATTTCCAAGATCATCTTTCTTCTCAATGTACTTAAGTTCTTCTATATCAACTCTACCATCGAATTTTGAAATGATCTTTGAGTCAGCGATGATGTTCGATGCGGTACCACCAACGTGAAAAGTACGAAGGGTTAGCTGAGTTCCAGGTTCCCCAATGGACTGAGCAGCAATAACTCCTACTGCTTCACCATTCTGAACCATTCTACCAGTAGCTAGGTTACGACCATAACATTTAGTACATACACCCTTCTTCGACTCACAGGTAAGTACCGAACGTATTTCGATCTGCTCAATAGGTGATTCAGTAATTTTTTGGCAAATATCCTCAGTAAGCTCTTCGCCAGCTGCAATTATCAATTCACCTGTAAGCGGATGGTAAACATTATGAACGGTTGTGCGACCTAAAATTCTCTCGTAAAGGGTTTCAACAACTTCCTCATTCTTTTTTATGGCTGTTGCTACCAATCCACGTAGTGTTCCACAATCGTTCTCTGTTATTATAACATCTTGTGATACATCAACTAAACGACGAGTTAAGTAACCTGCATCAGCTGTTTTGAGAGCTGTATCGGCTAGACCTTTACGAGCACCGTGAGTTGAAATAAAGTATTCGAGTACCGAAAGTCCTTCTTTGAAGTTTGAAAGAATTGGGTTTTCAATGATCTCGCTACCTGTAGCTCCCGATTTTTGTGGTTTTGCCATTAGACCACGCATTCCACAAAGCTGACGAATCTGCTCTTTAGAACCCCTGGCGCCAGAGTCAAGCATCATATAAACAGAGTTGAAACCCTGATTATCTTCAGAAAGTTTCTTAAGCAATGTAAGAGTAAGCTTAGCATTGGTATGTGTCCAAATATCAATGATAGCATTGTATCGTTCGTTATTGGTGATAAGACCAATGTTATAGTTGCCAATTACCTCTTCTACCTGCTCATAGCCCTCTTCAACAAGTGCTTCCTTTTCAACAGGAATCATTACATCATCAAGATTAAATGAAAGACCTCCTTTGAATGCCATGAAATATCCTAAATCCTTGATATCATCGAGGAATTGTGCTGTTCTTGCTATTCCCGAAGTTTTTAACACTTTACCAATTATGTCCCTGAGAGATTTTTTTGTAAGTATTTCATTAATGAAGCCCATCTCCTTAGGAACATATTGATTGAAAATAATCCTTCCAATAGTTGTTTCAATTAACTCATTGGTAACTATTCCATCTTCTTTTTCATTGGAAAGATTAACTTTAACAATGCTATGAAGATCTGCAATACCCTCGTTGTATGCAATAATTGCTTCTTCGAATGAATAGAAACGTAAACCTTCTCCTTTCGCTCCTTTTCTATGTTTTGTTATGTAATACAATCCTAAAACCATGTCCTGTGAAGGAACAGTAATAGGTGCACCGTTTGCAGGGTTCAGAATATTATGAGATCCCAACATAAGCATTTGTGCTTCGAGGATTGCCTCATTGCCAAGAGGTAGGTGAACTGCCATTTGGTCTCCATCGAAGTCTGCGTTAAATGCAGTACAGGACAATGGATGAAGCTGAATAGCCTTTCCCTCTATTAACTTTGGCTGGAATGCTTGAATACCTAGTCTATGTAGTGTTGGGGCTCGGTTTAGAAGTACTGGATGTCCCTTTAAAACATTCTCAAGGATATCCCATACTACAGGGTCCTTCCTGTCAACAATCTTTTTAGCTGATTTTACTGTCTTTACAATTCCCCTTTCAATGAGCTTGCGAATAATAAAAGGTTTGTAAAGTTCTGCAGCCATATCCTTCGGCAATCCACACTCGTGCATTTTAAGTTCTGGACCCACAACAATAACCGATCGTGCAGAATAGTCAACACGTTTACCTAATAGGTTCTGACGGAAACGGCCTTGTTTACCCTTTAAGCTGTCACTTAAAGATTTGAGTGGTCTATTGGCATCAGTTTTTACAGCATTACTTTTACGTGAGTTGTCGAAAAGTGAGTCAACTGATTCCTGGAGCATCCTCTTCTCATTGCGAAGAATTACTTCCGGTGCCTTAATCTCGATCAGCCTTTTTAAACGGTTATTTCTGATTATTACTCTACGGTAAAGATCATTTAAATCGGAGGTTGCAAAACGACCACCATCGAGAGGTACTAAGGGTCTAAGTTCAGGTGGAATAACTGGGATCACCTTTAAGATCATCCATTCAGGGTTATTAATATCCTTCGATTCGCGGAAAGCCTCAACGACCTGTAAGCGTTTTAAAGCCTCATTTTTTCGCTGCTGTGATGTTTCGTTGCTTGCTTTATGACGGAGATCGTAGCTTAATTCATCAAGCTTTAGTCTTGATAGCAGTGTATGAATAGCCTCTGCACCCATTCCGGCGATGAACTTATTGGGATCATCATCGTCAAGATGCTGGTTTTCTTTCGGAAGGCTCTCGAGAATATCAAGATACTCTTCCTCTGTTAAAAAATCCAGGTAATTAATTCCATCGACACTCTTTACGCCAGGGTTGATAACCACATAGCGTTCATAGTATATTATGGAATCAAGTTTTTTTGAAGGCAATCCAAGAAGATAACCTATTTTATTGGGGAGCGACCGGAAGTACCAGATATGAGCTACTGGTACCACAAGGTTTATATGCCCCATGCGCTCGCGACGAACTTTCTTTTCGGTTACTTCAACACCACATCTATCACACACTATGCCCTTGTAACGTATTCTCTTGTATTTTCCACAGTGGCATTCGTAGTCCTTTACTGGTCCGAATATTCTTTCACAAAATAAACCGTCGCGCTCAGGTTTATAGGTTCTGTAGTTAATAGTTTCTGGTTTAAGCACTTCACCGCTGGAACGTTCTAGCACTTCCTCCGGAGAGGAAAGACCTATAGTGATCTTTGTGAAGTTACTCTTGACCTTGGTGTCCCTTCTGAACGACATATTCTGATAGTTAAAATGTTAATTCTAAATAAATGTATTGGGTAAAACCCAGTGCCAAAAAAATAATCGTAAACTAGTCGAGGTTTACACTTAAACCTAAACCACGTAGTTCGTGCAGCAATACGTTTAGAGATTCAGGTATGCCAGGTTGTGGCATTGGTTCACCTTTCACTATTGACTCGTATGCTTTAGCTCGTCCAACAACATCATCAGATTTGATGGTGAGTATTTCCTGAAGTGTATGAGATGCTCCAAAAGCTTCAAGTGCCCAAACTTCCATCTCTCCAAATCGCTGTCCCCCAAATTGAGCTTTACCACCAAGAGGTTGCTGAGTAATAAGTGAATAAGGACCTATAGAACGGGCATGCATTTTATCGTCAACCATGTGCCCAAGCTTAAGCATATAAATTACTCCAACCGTTGCCTGTTGATCGAACCTTACACCTGTTCCTCCATCATAGAGGTAAGTTTTACCAAAACGTGGAACTCCTGCTTTGTCGGTATAATTATTGATTTCGTCAATCTTGGCACCATCAAAAATTGGGGTGCTGAAAGTTAATCCTAAATTCTTTCCTGCCCATCCAAGGACAGTTTCGTAGATTTGCCCCAAGTTCATACGTGATGGTACACCTAAGGGATTTAGCACAATATCTACAGGGGTTCCATCCTCAAGGAATGGCATATCCTCCTCACGAACTATTTTTGCCACAATGCCCTTATTTCCATGCCTACCTGCCATTTTATCTCCAACTTTTATTTTACGCTTTTTCGCAACGTAAACTTTGGCAAGTTGTACTATTCCTGCAGGCATTTCATCACCAACGGTTGCATTAAACTTCTTCCGCTTGTGATCGGCATCATAATCCTTATAAAGAAGAATATAATTATGAATTATAGTCTTAACTATATCATTCTTTTTCTTGTCTGTGGTCCATTTGCTTGGATTAATGTTCAGGTAATCAATCTCCTTAAGCATTGTTTGAGTGAACTTAACACCTCTAGGTATAATAACCTGTCCAAACAGATCGACAACACCTTGAGATGTTTTTCCGTTGACAAGATTGAAAAGTTTATCGATTAGTCGATCCTTAAGATCATTAGATTTTCTATTAAACTCCTCATCGATTTTAGTAACCAAATTTTTCTCAACATTCTTACCTTTCTTAACCTCTTTTGCTGATCGTGTGAAGAGTTTTTTATCAATAACTACACCATACAACGAAGGGGGTGCTTTTAGGGAAGCATCCTTTACATCGCCTGCTTTATCTCCAAAAATTGCTCTAAGCAGTTTCTCTTCTGGAGTTGGATCGGATTCACCTTTTGGAGTGATCTTTCCAATAAGAATATCGCCTGGAACTACATTTGCTCCAATCCGAATCATCCCATGCTCATCCAAATCCTTAGTTGCCTCTTCGCTCACGTTAGGAATATCGGCAGTAAGCTCTTCAATCCCGCGCTTGGTATCTCTAACTTCAAGGATAAACTCATCAACATGAATTGATGTAAAAACATCCTCTTTGACAAGTTTCTCGCTGACAACAATTGCATCCTCAAAATTATACCCTTTCCATGGCATGAATGCCACTTTAAGGTTTCGTCCAAGAGCAAGTTCGCCATTACGTGTTGCATAGCCCTCAGTAAGAATCTGTCCTTTCTTAACCTCCTGTTTTTTCTCAACTATTGGGCGTAGGGTAATAGAAGTATTCTGGTTTGTCTTTTTGAATTTGGGAAGCTTATACCGTTTTGTATCTGGATCAAAGCGAACAAATTGTTGCTCATCGTCATAGTAATACTTAACCACTATTTCATCTGAATCAACATATTCGATTATACCATCTTCCTCAGCAACAATTTGAATTCGGCTGTCACGAACAACAAAACCTTCAAGTCCAGTTCCAACAATGGGTACTTCAGGATCCATTATTGGAACAGCTTGACGCATCATATTCGATCCCATCAATGCCCTGTTGGCATCATCATGCTCTAAGAATGGAATTAATGATGCAGCAATGGAGGCAATTTGATTTGGTGCAACATCCATCATGTCAACCTTTTCCTTCTCGCAGAAAGGATAATCTGCTTCGTATCTCGATTTAACTCTTAGATTTTTAAAGGTTCCATCATCGTTAAGGGGTGCATTAGCCTGAGCAATCATCTTGAATTCCTCCTCCTCTGCACTCATGTACAAAACCCCATCGTTGGTTAGGTCAACCTTTGTTTCTTGTACTTTGCGGTACGGAGTTTCAATAAAGCCTAAATCATTGATCTTTGCATAAATACAGAGAGAAGAGATTAATCCAATGTTTGGACCTTCAGGTGTTTCAATCGGGCACAACCTTCCATAATGGGTATAATGCACATCTCGAACTTCAAAACCTGCCCTCTCACGCGACAAACCACCTGGGCCTAAAGCAGATAAACGACGCTTGTGAGTCATTTCTGCTAAAGGATTGGTTTGATCCATGAACTGTGAAAGTTGGTTCGTTCCAAAGAATGAATTTATAACAGATGATAATGTTTTTGCATTGATTAGGTCAATGGGAGTAAAAACCTCATTATCTCTTACGTTCATTCTTTCTCTTATTGTTCGAGCCATACGTGCCAAGCCAACACTAAATTGGTTAGCCAATTGCTCACCAACTGTTCTTACCCTTCTATTGCTAAGGTGGTCAATATCATCAACATCAGCTTTTGAATTGATCAATTCGATGAGGTACTTAATAATTTCAATGATATCTTCTCTTGTCAGAACCTTAACCTCAGAGCTGGTGTTTAGACCAAGTTTTTTATTAATTCTATAACGACCAACTTCACCCAAATCGTAACGTTTATCTGAAAAGAATAGTTTATCAATTACATCACGGGCTGTAGCTTCATCGGGGGGTTCGGAATTTCGAAGTTGTCTGTAAATATGGACAACGGCTTCCTTCTCCGAGTTAGTTGGATCCTTTTGTAGGGTGTTATATATTATGGCAAAATCGGATATGCTCTGATTCTCCTTATGCAGAAGAATAGTTTTAGCACCAGAATCTACGATCTCGTCAACATGTTCGTTCTCAATTACTGTTTCGCGATCAAGAATGATCTCATTTCGTTCAATGGACACCACTTCGCCAGTATCCTCATCAACAAAATCTTCAACCCACGATTTGAGTACGCGAGCTGCAAGTCTTCTTCCAACAAACTTTTTAAGATTTGCCTTCGAAACCTTAATCTCATCGGCTAAACCAAAAATTTCAAGAATATCCTTATCGCTTTCATAGCCAATTGCTCGAAGCAGTGTAGATACGGGAAGTTTTTTCTTACGATCGATGTACGCATACATCACGTTGTTGATATCTGTTGCAAACTCAATCCAAGAACCCTTAAAAGGGATAATTCTTGCTGAATACAACTTGGTACCGTTTGCATGGATGCTTTGCCCAAAGAAAACTCCTGGGGATCTATGCAATTGCGAAACGACAACCCTTTCAGCACCATTTATCACAAAAGTACCGCGGGGAGTCATATAGGGTATAGTTCCTAGATAAACATCCTGTACTACGGTGTCAAAATCTTCATGCTCTGGGTCAGTGCAATAAAGTTTTAACTTTGCTTTAAGAGGTACCGAAAAAGTTAAACCCCGCTCAATGCACTCCTCTATTGAGTATCGTGGGGGGTCAATATAATAATCAATAAATTCCAGAACAAAGTTGTTCCGGGTGTCGGTAATGGGAAAGTTTTCCGCAAAAACCTTGTACAGTCCTTCTTTTTTTCGATCTTCACTGGAAGATCCAAAATTAAAGAATTCACTGAATGATTTTAATTGAATATCTAGAAAATCTGGATACTCAAATTGATTTTTTGTTTTGGAGAAATCTATTCTCCTTGTTTTTATTTCTGAGGACATTGGGATTGGATTTGCTGAACCGTTAATAATAACAATAAAAAGGCTTAGAGTCTATTCATTAGACTCTAAACCTCTAATACCTAATGCATCAGGTTTTCTTTATTTAAGTTCAACTTCTGCTCCTACCTCTTCAAGTTGCGTTTTAATCGATTCTGCTTCTTCTTTGGAAGCTCCTTCTTTAACCGCTTTAGGTGCAGCATCAACTAGTTCTTTTGCCTCTTTAAGGCCAAGTCCTGTAAGTTCCTTCACAAGTTTTACAACTTGTAATTTTGTGCCGCCAGCTGACTTGAGAATAATATCAAAAGTATTCTTCTCTTCAGCTACTGCACTTTCACCACCAGCAGCGGGAGCCGCTACAGCTACTGCAGCTGCTGCAGGTTCAATACCATACTCATCCTTTAGGATCTGCGCAAGTTCGTTAACTTCTTTAACGGTGAGGTTAACAAGTTCTTCTGCAAACTTTTTAAGATCTGCCATTTTTACTTAAGGTTTAAAAAAAATTAATTCGAAAAAAATAATTATTATCCTTCACGTTCGCTGAGGGTTTTAACCACACCAGCTAGAGTATTAGGTGCTGTTTGTAACTGACTAATAACCTTCTTAACAGGCGATTGCAGCAATGCAATCACATCGGCAATAAGCTCATTCTTGCTCTTCAAGTTAACTAACATTTCGAGCTGATTGTCGCCCATGTAAAAAGATTCTTCTACAAAAGCAGCCTTCAATAGGGGCTTTTCTTTCGCCTTTCTGAAATCTTTGATAAGCTTAGCAGGAACATTACCTGTATCGGTAAACATTACCGAGGTTGATCCTTTAAGCGCATCGAAGAGAGGCGAAAAATCTGCCTTTTCACACCTTTCTAATGCTTTCTTTAGAAGGGTGTTCTTCACAACTACCAATTTGATTTGTTTGTCGAAACATTTACGTCTCAGTAAACCTGTATCGGCCGCATTAAGCTCCGAAGTATCGGTTAGGTAGAAGTGGGGATATTCGTTGATTTGCTCTGTAAGCTTATCAATCAATGCGTTTTTGTCTTCCCTTCTCATGATAATTGGGTCTCTATTGCGTTAATTAATCGATTCGGATACTGTTTTTGGATCAATAGCCAGGCCTAAACTCATTGTGCTTGACAGGTATATACTTTTGATGTATGTACCCTTAGCAGCAGTTGGTTTAAGTTTAACAATAGTTTGAACAAACTCCTGGGCATTCTCCACTATTTTCTCCGGTTCGAAGGAAACCTTTCCGATGGAAGCATGCACAATACCAAACTTATCAACTTTGAAGTCGATTTTACCAGCCTTTACCTCATTCACGGCTTTATCCACATCCATTGTTACGGTACCACTTTTGGGGTTAGGCATTAATCCGCGAGGTCCAAGGATGCGCCCGAGGGCACCTACCTTAGCCATCACGCTTGGCATGGTAATGATTACGTCCACGTCGGTCCATCCACCCTTAATCTTTTCGATATAGTCATCAAGACCAACATGGTCGGCACCCGCTGCGCGAGCAGCATCTTCCTTATCGGGGGTACATAGTACTAGCACGCGAACTGACTTACCCGTTCCATGAGGGAGAGTTAACACACCACGCACCATTTGGTTGGCCTTTCTGGGGTCAACGCCTAGGCGAACATCAATATCCACCGATGCATCAAATTTAGTGTAAGTAATCTCCTTCAACAATCGGGCAGCGTCCACTAGCCTATACTGCTTACCAGGTTCAATTTTCGATAACGCAAGTTTTTGATTCTTGGTCAATTTTGTCATCTCGCTATAAGAGGTTAAAAGTTATTTACCCGGAAATTCTCCTGTAACCTTAATGCCCATACTACGGGCAGTTCCAGCCACCATTTTCATGGCTGACTCCAAGGTAAAACAATTCAGGTCGGGCATTTTATCCTGTGCAATCCCTTTTACCTGCTCCCAGGTAACCGAAGCAACTTTGTTTCGGTTTGGCTCTGGTGATCCACTCTTCAACTTCGAAACTTCGAGAAGTTGAACGGCCACAGGTGGGGTTTTCACGATGAAGTCAAAAGACTTATCGGAATACACTGTAATGATTACGGGAAGCACTTTCCCTGCCTGACTTTGGGTTCTGCTATTAAACTGCTTGCAGAACTCCATAATATTAACCCCTTTCGAGCCGAGAGCAGGACCTACAGGGGGTGAAGGATTAGCTGCACCTCCTTTGATCTGTAACTTAATTAATCCAGCAACTTCTTTAGCCATAATGCTTTAGCTCTTAACTGTTATTACTCTTTTTCAACTTGCATAAAGCTGAGCTCCAACGGGGTTTTTCGGCCAAAAATTTTGACCATTACCTTCAGCTTTTTCTTCTCTTCGTTCACCTCTTCGATTACTCCGGAAAATGAGTTAAAAGGACCATCGATAACCTTAACCGTTTCGCCGACGAAATATGGAACGTTTAATTCCTCATCGCTACTCGCCAGTTCATCAACCCTGCCAAGGATTCGATTCACTTCGGATTGGCGCAATGGGATTGGCTCGCCTGTTTTTGGATCACCCAAAAATCCAATCACATTAGGAATATCCTTCAGAATATGGGGAATTTCACCTACCAATACTGCTTCAACTAGAACATAACCGGGGTAGAAAATACGCTCTTTGCTCACCTTTTTACCACTACGAATCTGGTAAACTTTTTCGGTAGGGATTAGCACCTGTGAAATCATGTCGCTAATTTTAAGGCGTTTGATTTCATTTTCGATGTATTCCTTAACCTTTTTTTCCTTCCCACCAATGGCGCGTAACACATACCACCGTTTAACGTTTTCTTCCATCGATTTTTGTTTCAGACTTTAGTACAGTAATTTGTAAACGAATTCCATCACATTCTCAAAGGTTATATCCATAAAGAATATGACCAGTGCGATCAATAGGGAAGCAATCATAACAATTAATGCACTGGATTGAAGATCTTTCCACGTTGGCCACGATACTTTGTGGA
>CAYNHM010000006.1:132510-169472 GCA_964397135.1 uncultured Rikenellaceae bacterium | reverse complement strand
TTCATAAGCGTTTGGTTTAAGTGGTTAATGGGTGTGAAATCCAAAGGTAAAGAAATTTTGAATAACGAACATCGAATATCGAACATCGAATATCGAATATCGAATGTTGAATATCGAATATCGAATATCGAATAATGAATTTCGAATATCGAATATCGAATATCGAATTTTGAATATCGAAGTAGAAATTGGGGTTTTCGCCCGTTTTTAGTCAGAGCTTGATACCGATTAGCATTCAGCGATATAATTTTGAAGCCCTTGCTTCGAGACCCTCAGCACATGTCCTTTTCAAAATTATGCTGAATATCTATCGGCATCAGACCACTGTAGGCATTCCAATTCGACCTTGTCTTTTAGAACGCACATTGGTCTGAACCGCCCTACTGCTGCCCTCGCCTAGTCAAACCCTGATGGGTGGAATAAGAATTTGGGAAGAGATTGGTTAATGTTGTACCATATTTTACATCTATTTACCCTCCTATCCTTGCAGCCACCACGCAGGTTTTCTTGTATCGTTTAACATTCCCTTTTAGGTCAAATGCCTCAATAAAAATTACGTAAGCACCAATGGCTGCCCGTTTGCCTTCGTCAGTGGAGCCATCCCACTTGATTGAACCAGATGTTCCGAGAGTCATGTTTGCCACCAGCCGCCTAACCCGTCTACCACGCGAGTCGAAAACCATAATGTTGGCAATAAATCCAGCCTCGGGTAGGCTATAGCTGATCAGCAGCAAATCATCGAAGCCATCGCCATCGGGCGAGAAAACCTGAGGGGTTAGGGTAAACTCATCCTCAGCATCAGAGGGTTCCTGATACTGAGAGTTCTTTGCAGAGGGAGTGGCAAATCCTGACGTCTGTGCTGCCGATTGCCAACTTGAGGGATCGTTGGTTGTAAGATCGGGATGGATCCGCTCAAGCGATACACCCTTCACGTTGGAAAGCAAACTCAGATGCATTTTTTCATTATAGCTAAACTCATCCAGAATGGTACCAAATTCATCCAAAATAAGAACGTAACCATTGTCGTTGGGGTACGATGGCATTTTTTTGGTCCAGACCATAGCGTTGGGATTCTCCACATAGTAAAACTGCTCAACCAGCCCCGGGTTTACTGAAAGTACAGCATAATGCAGTGGAAAAAGCAACCAAGATGTATCGGAACATGCATAGTACTCATTTAGGGCAAGTGTAGTTCTATCCCTATTGGCAATCCACAGCTTATTCAGATCGAAAGTTTTATTGGATCTATTGTATATCTCCACAAAATCAACACCCCCTGTATATGGATTGAACAGCACCTCGTTGATTATGATATCGCCGGGAATTGGGTCTTGAGGTATGGATATACTAAGGCATTCATTTATTAGCTGATTACCTGAAAAATCAACAATGGATTCATCGAAACAGATATCGTAAATCTGGTTTAGCGACATGGGAGAAGCAAATGAAAGATTTACCCTATTGTACTTTGGTCCCGAAGTGCTTGCCCAAATGGGGTTTCCTATTCCGGGCTCGATGCTATAGCTGTAAATAAGGGCAATGGAAAGGCTATCCATGGGCTCTGAAAAGCCCAACTCTACCTGTGTAGGGCTAACAACCTTTAACTCAGTAATACGAGGAGGCGTAATATCGGGGTTATTGGCAATAACCGTGTTCTCTCTTCCAGGTGTACCACCCGATGGGTCGTTGGAGGCAACCCAGTTACGTTTACCCTCAACAAGGTTGTTGGGATCAATCCTCTCCAATGAGTAGCCTCCTGCCTTTTTTATATCATCTCCATACCATGTGTCGGAGTACTCAACCCATGATATTAGCTGATTCTTCTCGTTGTAGATAGCAAGGAACATTCCACCAACCAGAAGGGTTGGAAAAGATGTAACCCCTACTGCTGTTCCAAACTCGCTCATGGCATTGGCTCCACTTGTTCCACAGAGTATAAGGTAACCATTGGGTTCAATGGTAATATCAGGAATATTGGCATAATTACTATTACCCCGTACTCTCCAGCCTTTGAGCGCTATTGGGTTTGATGAGCGATTGAAGAGTTCAATAAACTCAACTGATGGCAAACCTACAGGTGGTGAAGGGCGGGCCATAATCTCATTGATTATTACACTTCCGAAGGTTCCTGCTGTTCCTGCACCAAATATCACGCTATCGCGTATAGCTAAAGAACCCTCAGCATTATGTATCCCCTTCACGGTTAACCTCATATCTTCCAATGGGAGAATGTTTGTCCGTAGTGATACCTTGGCTGGATTTTCATTGTTAGGAAAAGCTTCCTGTATCGCAATGCTTGTTCCTGTAAGCGTTTTAATGGTATACTTTGAAATATTGGCTGCATCATCCTGGTTAACTGGTTCCGAAAAGGTTATATCTACTGAGGTTAGATTTAACATTCGGGCACTTTGAATAATTGGAGGATAGGAAACCGTACAAACCTTAATGTTGTCCAACCAGAATTCCCCTGCCCTTGATGAGGTGTATTTAAAAACAGGGCCACAACTAACGGACAAAATATGCTGAATATCATTTGCCTGTCCGGCCAAACGAATAGTGGACTCGCCAAAAACTGGCTGAAACCAAAGGCTCCAATCCCCCTTGGGTGATCTGGTTACTTTTACAAATACCGTTTCACTTTCGCCCCAATCTAAATCAGATTGGATTAGCAACTTGGAGGTCTGACCTTTTGTAGCTCTCCAAAGCGAAAGAAAATCACTGGTTCCAGTAAGATTAACCCCAACGGCATAGCCGTTGTAATCGCCTATTTTGATGGATACATCATCCGATGCCAGGACAAACCAGAAAGTGTTATCTGCTGACGGATCCCAATTTCCATTCCGCATCACAAACGACCACTCAACGGGTCCTGAACTCAAATTCTCAACCTCCAAAGGGATTGAAAGGCTACTTTCACCAGCAACGCTGCTCAACCCATGCTTTAGCGATCTTGCTCCATCAATGGGAGAAACCGTTGAAACAATCCACTCGTTTGATAAGGAAAATGATATGGGGTCTGTATTAAAATCTTCATCTATTAATAAAGTTGGGCTCGTTCCACTCCAAATGGGTTGCGAAATGGTTTCGGCAACGACTCCATTAACTATTGCCCTTGATTTAAACTGATAGAGTCCAGTGGTGGCAAGCATAATATCATCCCATTGTGCAATACCTTCCTGTAATCCTATTTCGTAGGAATTGGTTTGGAATGGTCCTGGACCATAACCAAGGCTAATGGAAGCAATACCCGAGGCTTCATCGTCAATGTTACCATAAATGTCAGTTGCGCCAACAGTTAAGCTTATCGGATTATTAGGAGAGGCTATAAAAGGCTGGTCGATAAAGTAAAGGCTTGTTGCCATTACGTCTATTTGTAAAGTAGGACCAACTAATCCGGATCCAAAAACATTTGAAAAACCAGAACCCATTGATGACGCTTGCCAACCATGGCTAGAGGGTGGAACATAAAGACAAATTGTTGAACCATTAATCAGTCCACCCTTTTTTAGATATATGAATAGAGAAAAATCCAATGTGTCACCATTGGGAATTTCCAAATCACCAACCTCAAAATCAAGTAAAATCGTGTTAGATGAAATGGTTGTGGCTGATATGTTAAGCCATTCATCGTTTAATGAGAGAAGTGCTCCGGCAATAACCTTGTTCAAGGGCATGTCAGTAGGTAAGCCAAAAGATTGAAAGGTCAATCTGGTAACGTAAGTTGGAAGCCCATCGGTATTGCCCTGATCGGCAATTCTAAAGCGAAAAACTTCCATAGCGCTTGATGTATCTACAGCAAGGCTGCTTATGGTGTTGTCTTCAGGAAAATCAAGAGGAAGAACAAGGGTGGAAGTAAAGTCGGCACAGTAGATTAATGGAGAAATCACATCGTTGTAATCATCGGATGAAGCCAGTAAGGTAAATGGATTTGGCTGATAGAATTCTAAGCCTGTCCAAGTCGCTTTTCCAAGCGAAATGCTTTGAATAGGTTCTGGTATGTTAAGATAACCCTCTCCATTATTCTTAGAAAGGTTAACCATTCCCGTTGAATTAACATCAAGATTACCATTATCATCAACTGTTGAAACCTGAACTGAAAATGGCTCACCCAAACCTATGTGCTGAGGAACTGAGGAAAAAGAAAGCCTTGTGGCTTGAACTTCAATTGGAAAATTATTGGAAATAACCTGCTCGGGGAAAACGGACGCAAAAGTAGACCCTTCTTCATCTGCAAGAAAATTATGGGCATTGGAATCGACCATAAACTGCAAATTAGCCCCATCAACAAGTCCGCTGGTTTTTAAATAAATGCTTATAGATACTTCTATGGTCTCTCCGTCAGCAACAACTAATGTTTCCCCTGAGATAGGGATTGAGATAGATGCAGTGAGTATGTGAGGATTGCCTATGGGAATAATCTGCTCATTGACTCTAACAATTACTCCGGCAATGTTTGTACTAAAGGAGGCCATATTTGTACCCGATGGGCGTTTGATGAATATTTGCCTTACATATGTGGGCATTTCATCATTCTCACCATTGTCAACAATTAAAAACCTCAACATCTCAACTGCTTGGCCAGGTGTGGTTAGGTTAGAGGAAATTGCGAATCCAATAGGTTGCTCTTCGGGAACGGCAACATGAGTTGTAGTGTCGTTTATAACAGTAATATCATCGCTAATTGCCATCTCTAATTCATCTGCTATCGCATTCAACCTGAAAACATCTCGTCCTGTATAGGAAATCCCATTCCAGGTGGCAACTCCACCAATCGCATTGGTCTCCAATGCTGCGGGAGGAACAAGCTCGCCTTCGCCCTGCTCCAGCCCTAGAAAGACTGATGATGTCTCGAAGGTTGTAGCTAAATTGCCCTCAATATCCGCTGCATGGGCTGTTATGGAAAAAGTTTCGTTTACCAGTAGCTGTTCTGGTGGATTGGAAAAGTACAAATGAGTAGGAATGACCTGAATGACAAATATGTTTGACACAACTGGAGCAGGGAATGTTGATAGAAATTCTGAGCCGTTGAAGTGGGTTTCCCAGCCATGATTCTCATTATCAACCTGTAGTTGAATGGTTGCTCCGTCAACTATGTTATCTGGGTTTAGGTATAACGACAGGGTAAACTCTCTCGATGAACCATTGTTAACTGTCATAGCGTATTGATCAACATTGATCTCAATGGAATTGGCAAATACGAATGTCGAGATTATGGGAACTTCTTCCGTTGTACTCTCGAGTTTTACCCCAGCAATGGTTCCAATCCAATCGGCTGCATTTGGTGAAGCAACCTTGCTGAATAGCAATTTGGTAGTATAAGTTGGCAATGCTAAAGCATCACCCAAATCTTCGATTTGAAAACGGAACACTTCTGTTGCTAAATCGTAGGCTGTAGATAATGAGCTAATAATACCTCCTTCTACTTGCTCTGTTGGCTCTAAAACCTGAGCATTGGGATCGTTCAAATTTGCTGGATTATACGAAAAAGAGATGTCATCGACATGCAGCCTGCACGCATAGTTGGTTGTGTAACGAAAGTATATTCCAAAATACCCACCATACCCGTGATTTGTATCAATAACACTCCCTTGCGGTAGGAGGGAAAGGAAAGAACCCTCGGTTGAAACCTTAACGATGAATGTCCCATCGACCTTACGCTCCACTTCTACTGCTCCTATGGATGAATTGCTGGCTCCAATATCAGTTTCCCAGTTAATGGATGTTGTATGTATCGAAGTAAAGGCACCATTGGTAACCCTGTAAAGGTTAAGCATGTCATCTGTCCCTGCAAGATTCACTCCTATGGCATAACCATTAACACCTCCAGAGGCTACCATCCCCTCAGCATCAACATCTGAGGTTAAGAAAACAGCCCAATGATTTAACGATGAAGGTGCGTACATATGCCTTAGCAAAAATCGCCATGTAATACTTCCAGAATTCTCATCCCATGCAGGAAGTTGAACTGAAATCCTATCTGTTCCATTTTCAGTTGGAGAGCAGTATGTGTGCTGAAGTGAGTTAGTCCCGCTAATTGGGCTTGTGTCAATTGCTCCCCACCTATTTTGAGGAAACTGTGTCCATCCCTCAATGTTTCCATCCTCAAAATCGTAGGTAACAGTTTGGCTCAACATGATAATTGGCCAAAGAAATAATAATGATATGCAACCTAGTTTTCTCATGGCAATTGTTTTAAATGAAAATATTACTTTTACAAAGAAATAAAAAAAAGCGACACCATGCGAATTGCCATTGTGGGTTGTACCGGATTAGTTGGCACCGAAATGCTCAACATTGTTGACGAGCGAAATCTAAACGTTTCGAAAATTATTCCTGTTGCATCCGAAAAGTCTATTGGAAAAACTATTGTTTTTAAAGGGAAAAAGTATTTTGTAGTTGGTTTGCAAGAAGGAGTGAACGCAAAACCAGATATAGCACTTTTTTCGGCTGGGGCATCGGTATCGAAGGAATGGGCTCCTCGTTTTGCTGAGAAGGGAACTTATGTTATCGACAATTCCAGTGCTTGGAGAATGTATGAGGATATCCCTCTTGTTGTACCCGAAGTGAATGCTCATGTGCTTAAATCAAATCATAAAATTATTGCCAACCCAAACTGCTCAACAATTCAGCTTGTAGTTGCTGTATATCCTTTACATGAAAAGTATAGTATCCGTAGAATGGTAATATCAACGTACCAGTCGGTTACGGGAACAGGTTTGAAAGCAGTGAACCAAATGTACGCTGAGCGCTCTGGGGAAAAAGCCAATATGGCTTACCCACATCCCATTGATTTGAACTGCTTTCCACATGGAGGAACATTTTTAGAGAGTGGATATACTACTGAAGAGCAAAAACTTATTGACGAGACACGAAAAATAATTGACGACCAAACGATTATGGTTTCGCCTACGGTAGTGCGTATACCTGTAGTTGGGGGTCATTCCGAATCGGTTAATATTGAGTTTGAAAAAGAGTTTGACATTGATGATGTCGTTAGCCTGTTAAACAATTCCAAAGGAATAACCATTCAGGATAACCCATTCAACAATGTTTACCCAATGCCCCTTTTTTCCAAAGGTAAGGATGATGTATTTGTAGGTCGTATCCGCAGGGATTCTTCACAACCAAAAAGTTTAAATCTCTGGATTGTTTCGGATAATCTTCGCAAAGGGGCAGCAACCAATGCTGTTCAAATAGCAGAGCATATAATTGAAAAAGGTTGGGTCGGCTAACCCTAAAAGCGTTTTTTATTTTTTTATCTGCTTTGAGTCTTTCAACAAGAAAAAAGAACCCCAAACTGTTGAAGTTAGTGGGAGTATGCTTGGATGTCCTGTTTGTGGCAACGATAGGTTCTGATCAAAGCGAGTGATCCTAAATACTGCTATTGACACCGTTTTTTTAACCAGAATTGGGTCAATAGAAGTGTAACATGCTTTGTTTTCTCAAATTGCACTCCCCATATCCTGTTTTTTTTTCACGAATTTTGAATAAAGCAACCAAGTTTATCAATACAAGAAGTTATCCTTTGGATATCTTTGCTTGTGTATTTCCCCTGCCATTAGGTATAACTTCTTCCGAAACTCATCGATGTTAATCCTATGCTTTGCCGATATAAAAATGCAAGGCGAATTACTCTTCGACATCCATGTACGCTTTAGCTCCTCAAGGCTATAGTTCTCCTTTGTAATGGGCATTGCATCAAATTCATCCTTTTCCACCCACTGATAAGCATCTATTTTGTTAAAAACTAAGAGGATTGGTTTATTATCGGCACCTATATCATGCAACGTTTGGTTAACCACTCCCAGCTGCTCATCGAAAGCAGGATGAGAAATATCAACCACATGCACCATAATATCAGCCTCGCGAACTTCATCCAGCGTTGACTTAAATGATTCCACCAGCTGATGAGGCAACTTACGGATAAATCCTACCGTATCGGAAATTAATAAAGGCAGGTTTTCGATTACAATTTTACGAACGGTAGTATCAAGTGTTGCAAATAGTTTATCTTCGGCAAAAACATCCGATTTGCTCAATACATTCATTATGGTTGATTTTCCAACATTGGTATAGCCTACCAGAGCAACCCTGACAAGGCTACCCCTATTCTTACGCTGAGTAGCCATTTGTTTGTCAATCTTCGTCAATTCCTCCTTCAACTTAGCAATTTTATTGCGGATAATTCGACGGTCGGTCTCTATTTCTGTTTCACCAGGGCCTCTAAGTCCTATGCCCCCTCTTTGACGCTCAAGGTGAGTCCACATTCGGGTTAGTCTAGGCAAAAGATATTGGTATTGAGCAAGTTCAACCTGAGTCTTAGCGTAAGCAGTCTTTGCCCTTTGGGCAAATATATCTAGTATTAGATTAGTCCTATCTAGTATCCGTTTCTCCAAATCTCTCTCAAGGTTACGCAGCTGAGTTGAGGTTAACTCATCATCAAAAATCACCAGACTAATATCGTTTCCTTCAATAAAATGACGAATCTCAGCAACTTTACCTGATCCAATAAATGATCTTGGGTTAGGGTAATCAAGACGTTGGACAAACCACTTAACAACATCAACTCCAGCTGTTTCAGCCAAAAAATTAAGTTCGTCAAGATAATCATCAACAATATCGTCTGATTGTCCCTGTTGTTGAACTCCAACAAGAACTGCTCGCTCCTTTACTTTTTCAGTTATAATGGGACTGGGCATAAAAAAACATTTGATGGATAAACGAATCAACCTACGAAAAAAAACCCTGATTGATATCAGGGTTTAAATCAAATTATATTTAAAATCTGCTATTGAAGCACAAAAATAATTGGGAAAGTAAATGATACGCGAACAGGTTTTCCTCTTTGCTTACCAGGCTTCCACTTGGGGCTTGACTCCACTACCCGGATGGCTTCTCTATCGAGTGAAGGGTCAACACCTCTAACAACCTTTACATTAGAAACACTTCCGTCGGGCTCAACCACAAACTGAACGAATACTCTACCCTGAATGCCATTTTCGGCTGCTATATCAGGGTATCTTAAGTTTTTGGAGATGTATTCGCGAAACTTATTGCTATCGCCGCCTCCAAATCCGGGCATATCTTCAACCACAACGAAGATTTGCTCTTCTTCTACTTCTTCCTCTTCTTCCTGAAAGTTGACAATCCTTACCGCTAGATTTTCATCAAACTCAGAGTCAAATAGGTCAAAGTCATCGTCTAAGTCAACATCATCCTCAACAATATTGATCACATCGATAACCTGGATTGGTTGAGGGGGAGGTGGAGGTGGTTTAATCTCTTCTTGCTGTGTAATAGGAATCATTTCCTCTTCCATGGCAACATCCTGCAAATTGGCAAAGTCAGTTTTAATACCACCTGTGCTTTTCCATTCAAAAGCCATTAACACTATTAATAGTGAAACGACTAGTCCAATCTCCGAAAAGATTAACTTCTTCTTCTCAAGGTCGGCTTTTGGTGATTTTTTGAGTTCCATATCGAATTAATTTTGGGCTATAAAGATAGCTAATTCTAAGTTAATTTCAAAAAGTACAAATCCAATACCATAAACTTCGCAAAAAAAATAAAATTAATTCATTTCAACTAATTTTACGTAATAAAATGCTTAAAGTTTTTTTTGCATCAATTCGATTTTGAAATTATTTATATATTTGCACTTGCTTTTTTGGGGGTATAGCTCAGTTGGTGCCGAAAAACCAGAAATCTCCGATTTCTTAGTTTTTCGTGCATCCTCGAAAATCTAAAAAAGCTCCGCTTTTAAGATTTTCGGGACTAGAGCGCTTGCATGGCATGCAAGAGGTCAATGATCTCCCCCTAAGAGTTCTTGTAATTTAGTCTGGGGGTATAGCTCAGTTGGCTAGAGCGCTTGCATGGCATGCAAGAGGTCAGGGGTTCGACTCCCCTTACCTCCACTAAACCAAAGAAACCTGAATTATTTTGAATTCAGGTTTCTTCTTTTTTTATCAATCTCCAACAAAAATTAGTTCCTTAGTATATAGTATTGATAATTTGTTAGTTGAATTGATGTTCCGAAGTTTAACTCATTGTCTGAAAGAGTGTTTATCCAATTGGTGTTCTGCAAATCGGCAGGAAGTACAAAATTATTACTGTTATTGCGTAAGTTGACGATGACCAAAAATTCATCGTTGCTTAGGTTCTTCTTGAAACATACTATATCTGCATTCGAGAATTCTGTGTTGGTTCCCTTCCTTGCAACTTCAAATTGAGTATAAACATTCATTATGTTCTGATATTCAATCAACATATCTGGGTTTTCGCTCCAATTTATGGGAGAATTAGAAAAAAACGGAACGTTGCTTACCCTTCCAACTTCTTGACCTGTATACAACAATGGCACACCTCCCATAAAAATTGTTACAACAGAGGCTGCCAAAGCTCCCTCTTTACCATTGAAAAGCACCATCGGGGTACTGTCCCAAGCCGATTCATCGTGATTAGTGGTAAAACGAAGCCTATGCTTACCGACAGAAACATTGCTATACTCCTCTTCATGCGTTGTAAATAATGTACTTGCTGCCTGTCCGTTAAAAACTTCTTTCATTTTGCTGTAAAAGCCCCAACCATAAATCAAATCAAAACCTGCAGTAAAATGGTTATACCTACTACCCTCTGCTAATAAAACGTATTTCCTGTTGGGGATAGAATTAAGCGTGTCAATTACTTGAGTCCAAAAATTTACGGGAACACCATCAGCGTAATCGCATCTGTAACCATCAATATTTGCCTCAAGCACCCAATACTTCATGGCATCAATCATGGCGGCACGCATATCAGAATTACTATAATCCAAATCGGCCACATCCAACCAATTGGTGCCAGGGGGATGAACAATATTTCCTGATCCATCCTGGGTGTACCAGCTGGGGTTACTTATCCATGAATTATCCCATGCTGTATGATTGGCAATCCAATCCATTATTACAGCCATGCCTTTAGCATGGGCTTCATCTGTTAACTCTCTTAGGTCGTCAAGGGTGCCATATTCATCGCTTACCGCTAAGTAATCTTTTACAGAGTAAGGTGAATTCACAGAGTTAACCTCGCCAATTGGATGGATTGGCATAAGCCAAATTACATTAACTCCCAAGGCTTTTATCTGATCCAACCTGTTGATCACTCCTTGCAAATCGCCACTTGAGCTGAATGCTCTTAAATTCACTTCGTACATCACAATGTCGTCAACAAATGGGATATCCTCGAAAGGTATGCCGTATTGAGTATACGATTCGTTGTTGTCATCATCCTGTACAAAATCATCCTCTTTTTCTTTACAGGATACCTGAAAAAAAAGAATAATTAAGATCAGGCTAAATCGACTCAAAAATTTCATGACTGAAAAGTTTTTAAATTTTATATTTCACTACTGATCAACTATCTGATTGTGAACATGAGTTTGAATAAATTAACCACTTATAGACTCTAAGACTCTTTTTATAGTTTCAATATTGTTTTGTCTTTCAAACGAAAAGGTTTTATCGGTATGATTACAATGCTCAAATAGCAGCAATGCCTTTTCAAGGTAAGCCTTTCTATCAATCGGGGTTGCATTCATTCCAAAAACAGTCAATATATTTGCCAACAATTCAAGGTTTTCGAGGTTGATCCCCTTGAATTGGGAGATATACTCTTTAGAATCGGCCTCATTAAGCGATAGATACTCTGTAAGGTTAAATTCTAATTGGCTGGAAAGCATCTCTTTTACTTCCTCAAACTGTTTTTGAAGCTGAATGGTAGTGCTATTCTTATTTCCCCTAAGCTTATTTAGAATTGCTCTGAGTACAATTCCAATTTTCTCAATTTCCCTTAGCAAATAGTCTTTTTGTTCCATATTGATTCTAAATTTTGGTCATAATAAAGAAGTGTTGTATTTCTTTTGCTCCTATTTTTCACCAAAAAATCTCTTTACCTCCGATTCAAAAGCCCTATCCACTGCTTTTCCATCGCGGGTTTTGGCAAGACCACCTCCAGCTGTTTCCTTGTAATCGTGATGTAGTTTATCGCCAACTTCCTTCATGGTTAACACCACTTCGTCGGGTGAGATAAACGATTTAACTCCACTAAGTGCCATTAAAGAAGCGCTTATGGCCACCGAAGCAAAAACACCGTTACGCTTAACGCATGGCACCTCAACCAAACCAGCTACAGGATCGCAAATTAGCCCCAATGAGTTTTTGATGGCCAGAATGAATGCCTGAACTATTTCCTGAGCATTGCCATCCTCGAGATAGGTCAGCGCTGCAGCAGTCATAGCAGCACCAACACCAACCTCAGCCTGACAGCCATAATCTGCCCCTGCTGTTGTAACATCGTTAAAAAGGATCATCCCAAGAAATCCTGATACTAAAATTGATTCGAGAACTTTTTTCCTCTCAGGTTTTTCAATTTCCGAATATGCCTGAATAACACCCGGTAGAATGCCACACGAACCAGCAGTAGGGCAAGCAACTATTACCCCACATTTGGCATTCACCTCATTCACAGCCACTGCATAGGCCGTTGCTCTGCCATAGATATTATCGAATAGAGGGCTTTTTTTTACATACTTATTTATCCGTAATGCATCCTTTCCTGTTAATTTAAGCAGTGATAGTTCCCTGCTTTTAATGCCCTTCTTTACCGATGCTTTCATCACTCGCCAGTATTCTGCTACCTTTAGCATTGTATCTTCGGTGGTATTTCCCTGTAGATTTGCTTCAACGTCAAGGACAACATCAATCAATTTTTTATTCTCTTTCTTCAGGTATTGGCTTAACTCCTCGAAGGAGTTGAAAGGGATTAAATATTTGGAGTTGGCATTTTTCGAAACACTAACGATGGATGGAATAAGCTCTGGATTATCAAATTTTCTTGCTTCAACAGGATTAACAATAATTCCATTGTGGTAATAGAAATCTTCCTTCCCGGTTAATGGTGTTCCGAGGCGATTAACCAGATATCTCACCTCCACATTCCCTCCACCAATGGAAAAACCCGTTATGGTGTAAGTCTCGCTTTCGGTTTCAACAATGATCTCGGCAATATTATTGTTATTCTCATTCTTATACTTCAACTCCTCATCGGGTGTTCCTTTCTTGTAACCTGAAAACGATGCGGTAAAATCGTCAAAATCAATTCCATGCTCATTTAAGAAAGCCGGATCGCCTTGTTGAATCATCTGTGGATGATCGGGTGCAAGTCCATATAAACCACCCCCAATTGCTGATGGAGTATAGTGCCCTGGACCAGTATCCCGAAAAGAAGCTAAAAGCTTTACTTCTACAGACAATACCTTTGCCTTATCGAATTTTGTTTTTGCTTTGATAATATTTCGTGCTATTTGTCCAATTTTATTAGCCCCAGCTGTGTGCGAACTTGAAGGGCCTACCATTGAAGGGCCAACAATATCGAATACACTCATGGGCTTAATGTATCGATGTAAGTATCTTTCAAAATCGTTGTGTAACGATTGGAGCTCATTATTTTGGATCACCTCACTTATGGTACAATTGACAATATATAACGATTTGACCTTTTTGTCACGACCCTTTATGTACCATAGCTCCATATAAATAGGAAAGATATTATGCTTCTGAAAGGTTTCAATAACATTATTGATAACAGTACTTTTTGCCGAATTGATACTTTTGATTGTTACTGATGTTCTGTTTTGGAATACTTCTGTTTGGAATAAGAATCCCTTGCTGTTGTTCTTCATTTCAGCAATACTTTCATTGATCTCTGGCAGGCTAACTTTAGCATGGGCAACAGATGTTATATCGTTGTAGAATACAGTTATCATAAAATTTTTATTCCTACTGCTAATTACACGATACAAAGTATAAGGCTGATACTTGAATGGTGAAAGCGAGGATAGTGTATTCTCAAGTTTGGTGTGATCAAAATCGTGCAGGATGCACTCCTCCAACTCTTCCCTATGCCGAAAGAATTTCTCTGTTTGCCCTTTTTCAATCCTGTCTTCAATGGTTTTCAAACAGTAGCCAATTTCGGATTTACTAAAGCAACCTTCAATTGAAATACTATCGGGCTTGAAAGTTTCTCTATTCATTTTTGATTTAATGTCAAGGATAATAATTGTAAATTTGTTTATGCTTAAAACATTCTCAAACAAATATACCACAAAAACTCAACTCCTTTAACCAAAACATTTTTTATCTAGCGATAAGAAATTCATTAAGATTAAAATGAAATTGTTTGATATTATTACAATCTACAAACTACAAATACGTAGAATGGCTTTCCCCCTTTTATCAAGCAATAGTTTTTTTCATAAATTTGGGAGATTTTTCAATTTTTAGACAGGTTAAATCAAACAATAACTTAATTGACAAACCATGAGTTATACTCCACACACAAAAAGGTATTCCAACATGATATATAACCGATGCGGGGCTAGTGGGTTGTTGCTTCCTGCCATTTCGCTGGGTTTATGGCATAATTTTGGGGGTATTGACGATTTTGAAACCTGTCGTAGTATAATCAGAACAGCATTTAATGCCGGCATTACCCATTTTGATTTAGCAAATAATTACGGACCTCCTCCTGGTTCTGCAGAAGAGAATTTTGGTCGAATTCTTAAAAGCGATTTAGCAGGCTACCGCGATGAACTTATTATTTCAACAAAGGCTGGATACTACATGTGGGAGGGTCCCTATGGCGATTGGGGTTCGAGAAAATACCTCACTGCCAGCCTTGATCAAAGCCTTAAACGAATAGGAATCGACTATGTGGATATCTTCTACTCGCACCGATACGACCCCAACACTCCGCTTGAAGAAACCATGGGTGCACTTGATTTTGCTGTGAGGCAAGGAAAAGCCTTATACGCTGGGATTTCCAACTACCCTGCAGAAGCAACCAAAAGAGCTTCGGAGATCCTTCGTAAGTTAGGAACCCCCTGCCTTGTCCATCAACCCAGATACTCCATGTTTGATCGATGGGTAGAGGAAGAACTCCTCGATGTAATTGATGAGGAAGGTATTGGCTGCATTGTATTTTCACCTCTTGCTCAGGGCCTGCTTACCAACCGTTACCTAAAGGGCATACCATCCGATTCTCGTGCTGCCAAACCTCATGGGTTTCTAAAAAAAGAACAGATAACAAAAGAAACCCTAAAAAAAATCAATAAGCTTAATGAAATTGCAATAACCCGTGATCAGTCGCTTGCACAAATGGCCATTGCTTGGTTGTTAAAAGATATAAGGGTAACATCTGTGCTTGTTGGTGCAAGTTCATCTGAGCAATTATCCATAAACCTTCAATCGATGCTAAATACCTATTTTTCAAAGGAGGAACTTGAAATAATTTATAATACATTAAACATGGAGTAAAAAAATTTAAAAAAATCATCAATAAAATTGTTGATATTGGTATTGGCAAAATAAAGATTGTGCTTAATTTTATGCGAAATTTAGATTTCACACTATCAAATGCGGGAGTAGCTCAGTGGTAGAGCATTAGCTTCCCAAGCTAAGGGTCGCGGGTTCGATCCCCGTTTCCCGCTCTGTAAAGGTCATTCGTTCAGAATGATCTTTTTTACTTGGCCTTAACTTCAGGGATCTTTCCCCTTTTCTATTTTTAAGCTTATTAATCAAAAAGCATTTCCGATTGTTATACCTTTGCAAACAAAAAAATCTTTGGTATGAAAGTTCTCTCCTTCAACATCTGCAACTTTAAGGTCGATGGCGGTGCAATGTTTGGCGTAGTTCCTAAAATACTATGGAATAGGGTTTACCCTGCGGATGCTGAAAACCTTATCCCATTGTCTTTACGATCATTGGTGATTGAAACCGAAAACAGAGTAGTTTTGATTGACAACGGTTTTGGCGAAAAGCAAAGCGAAAAATTTTTAAGTTACTTTGGGATTTTCGGTGGAGACGGATTGATTGGAGGGCTAAATCAACTGGGTTACAAACCGGAGGATATTACCGATATTATATTAACTCATTTGCACTACGACCACTGCGGAGGCAGCATTAAGCAAAATGTACATGGCGAATTTGAATTGACCTTTCCCAATGCTAAAATTCATATTGGAAAAAAGCAATGGGAATCGGCATTAGAACCCAACGTACGTGAAGCCGATTCGTTCTTAAAAGAAAACATAGTTCCCATTGAAGAGTTGGGAGCGCTTAATCTTATTGATAAAGAGGGCATATTATTACCCAAAATTGAACTTCGAATTTTTAATGGACATACAAAAGGGCAAATTATCCCCCTAATTCATCTTCCCAATGGAAAAGTATTGGTGTATGCTGCTGACCTTTTCCCCTCTACAGCACATATTCACCTTGCATGGAACATGAGCTACGATGTGGAGCCACTAATAACCATGAAGGAAAAGGAAACGTTTCTGAACGAAGCATTAGCGAAAAACTATATCCTATTTTACCAGCACGATTACCACAATGAGTGCAGTCTGTTGCAGCAAACCCCAAAGGGTATCCGTGCAGGCCAAAAACTCACGCTAGCTGATGCTTTAAAATAGCCCGTTGAAAAGTTCCAGAATATAGGCAATGAATGGAGCAAAGCTCCAAAGAAAAAGGAGTATGGAAGTTCCTGCATCAATTAGTACAACTGTTGAAATCATTTCTATCCTCACCCGCACGAGTAATGAAAACATTATCCTAAACAAAAGTTGCAGGGCAAAAAACGCAAAAACCCTAATCCCATGCACATTATACGATAGTGATTGATAGAAATTTCCTCTAATTATTTCTGAAAAACTTGACGAAAGGCCTTTGCTTGGTGGAATGATTCCGGTGATTTCTGTTAGAATAGCTGGAATTGGATGGTTGTCAGCACGAAAGATTAATGAATAGACAAAGATCATGGTAATAATAAATGAAAATACCAAGTTCACGATATGGTACGATATCGCCGTGTCTTTTAATCTCATAAACCTATTGGATAACTGTATTTATGCTGATAAGTCTTTGAGAAACATCTTGCCAAACTTAAACCCATGATGAACATGGTAAACCTTGTTTGCCGGCATCTCTATGCTGATTTCAGTATCACTATAGTCAATGGTAACGTATCGCGACCCTTTAAAAAGCTTATCAAACTTAATTTCGGACTCAAACCTATATCTACCTGGATTATCCTCAATAACAGAATAGCGGTTGATCAGAAAAAAATCTTTAACCCTTTCAGGATCAACCTCTCCGTCATGTCTGACAATCATCAACTTAGCTTTGTAATTATTAACAATTACACCTGGCCAAATTATTGCATAAAAGTAGAATGTAACCCAAATCCCAGAGAAATGCTGTACTAGAGAAATTTTGTTGATATAAAATATGTAGTAAACAACAAGATGTAAAAAAAACAAAAGGACTATACTTGCTGCGCTTAGAATAAGCCAAGACAATGATACCGACTTGAATGCAGCTTTTGATTTAAAGGATATTTCCATTGCTTAAGAATACTAATCATTGCTATTCTCAATCTCCTTTTCAATTTCAGCTTTCTCAATTTCAAGATCTTTCAATCTATCAACCAAACTATCAAGTTTGGCACTTGAACGATCAGTCTCTTCCACCTCTTTCTTAATGGCCTCTTTTATACTCTTCTCAAAAAGTTCAAATTTCTCTGGCTCATCAATAGCCTTGCGGGCTAAAACTGTTGCTCCACTGAATATCAAAAGCCATGCGGCTGCTAAAAGAACTGCAAGAATAGAAATAATAAGGGAAGCTATACCAAGCCCTTTAGAACCTTCACTTTTTGAAGCTTGAACAATGGAAATAATGCTAAAAATTATGGCCAAAATACCTGGTATAAAAGCCACTACTCCCACACAAGGAATAAAAGCCACAATAAGTGATATAACTCCTAATACAATTCCTATTATGCCCATTACTTGTCCCTCGGTGGATGTTTTTTCAGGTTCCATATCGATATAGTTTTCTATTTGTTAAAGACGAATATAAAAATGATTTTGCTGCTTTACTGAAAAATTTTATTGGTTAAAATTTCCAACAGATCTTCTTCAAGGGTTTTACTTGGCTTTTCAATAATTCTCCCTATTTCAATATCATTTAAAAAGATAATAAAAGTTGGAACATAATCAACGTAACCCTCCATGATGCCCACCTCGGGGGCAACCTTTTTTCTATTAACACCTATAATTTCTAACCTTTCGCTGGGAAAATGGATAGCATTAAGGATTTTAAAAAAACGGGGCACCTCGCGACGACTGTCACTGCACCACGTACCAAGTACTATCCTAATTGACACCTCTTCCACTAAAATTCCTATTTGTTTAATAGAATTCTCGTTGAGCAAGTATTCGTTAAAACCGCTTGAAAACCAACCTTCAAAGGGTTCTTCTTTAAAAACATCAACTGTTCCTAACCCATAAAGTATTTCCTGCTGAGCATTCTCATCGAATACGATTTTATTTTGCTGTTGACCAAAAACAGCAAATGATGATAGGTAAATGACTAAGAAAAGGATTCGATAATACATGGGTGTTAATTTCCCATAAATGTACAAAAATTATAGCTTATGTTAAGGAATAATATGTAAATAATCCAAACGAAATGGGCAATGATGCTAAAAATCATTATCTTTGGAGGGTTCACCATTAAAAAAATAATCCATGCCAATCGCTTTTCTCACCCGTCGCGAACGGTTTTCCTCGGCACATCGATTATACAATCCTAAACTGAACGACAGCGAAAACGAAGCGCTCTATGGACAATGCTCTTATCCCAATTGGCATGGCCATAACTACGAACTCTTTGTTACTGTTAAGGGTGAGATAAACCCCGAAAGGGGTTACGTTATCAACCTAAAACAGCTGAGTAAGTTGATAAAGGAATTGGTAATTGAAAAGGTTGACCACAGAAACCTTAACGTTGATGTCGATTTTATGGCAGGAGTTTACAGTTCAACCGAGAACCTTACCATAGCCATATGGAAAATACTCGAAAAACCTATCGAAGAACTTGGCGCACAGTTACATCGAATTCGAATCAGGGAAACCGAAAACAATACCATCGACTTTTACGGATAGCCTTGTAATTAACTGTAAAACAAATTATTCATATCTCAACGATTCCACAGGGTTTTTCTTCATAGTAGCATAAACCTTTATGCTAATTAGGACGTACGAGAGGATCAACATCAAAGCGATTGGGAAAGCCAAACTAATGGCAGAAATTGGAACATGAACAGGCCAAAGGCTACCCAGGAGCATTGACGAAAGGTAGTAGCCTCCAGCACCCCCTGTTATTGTAGATATTCCAACAATAATCAGGAATGGTTTGCTAATAAGGATATTAACTCCCATTTGCGATGATCCAAGCACTGTTCGTACACCAATTTCCTTTGTTCGTTTCAGTATATTCAGCGAAACCAGCGTGTAAAGAGCAATTAAAGACAGAACGATGGCAACGATTGCAAGAAACAGGTTAATATGTTTTATGTGTTTGTTCACATCGTGGGATTCCTGATCGATATTGACCTGCTCCATACCCGAGAATGGGGCATGTGGCACTTGTTTTTCCCACTCGGTTTTAAGAAAATCGTAAACATTTCTCCTCAATGCACTTTCGGCTCTAACTACCAGTAAATAAAGAGGCTCAATTGTTCGCATCCAAAAAATGGTAGGTAAAGGTTTATCCCAAAAGCTCATCATAAAGTTATCAGCAACACCAATGATCTTAAGGTTTAGCGTATCGAGACGGATTACCTGTCCAATTGGATCCGTCAATCCTAACTCATCCACTGTTCTCTTGTCAATTACCACAGAATTAGCCACATCTGACGATTCGAATTCTGAGCTATAACCACGACCCTCCTTGATTCTTACCCCCATCACATCCAAATAGTTGGTGCCAACTTCCATTACCCTAACTTCAGTTTTCTTGTCCTGTAGTTCAACGGTTCTTGAGTAGCCTCCCCAGCCAATATGGTTACTGGTATAAACCACGTTTTTTATATCTGGGTTGCTTTCGTAAGCTGATTTTAGTGCTCTAATATCTACGCCTGGTGCTGATGGTACCAGAAGCACCATGTCCATATCATAACCCATATCAATTGTTTGCTGAAATTTTGCGTTTTGGGTAAAAACAAAACCTGCAATAAGCGCAACAATTGATACCGTCATCTGGAACCAGAGCAAAATCTTCGATAACCAGCCACCCTCTTTCAATTTATAGTTTCCTTTAAATACATCAACAGGTTTAAATGAACTAATGTAGAAAGCAGAATAGGCACCTGCAAGCACAGATGTAAAAACTAAAAGAAAAATCAAAAATATCCAAAAGCCAATATTACCGATGAAATCCATCTTCAACTCCATGTAACTCCACATCTTGTTGTACTCATCCAGAAGAAAAATGGCAATAACAAGAGAAACCAGAAGCGCAAGAAAACAGATCAAAGCGTTTTCGCCAAGGAATTGGACAATCAGCTGCCTACGGCTACTGCCCATGGCTTTGCGAACACCAATCTCCTTAAGCCTCGTGTTGGCTATGGAAATAGATGTATTCATGTAGTTGAAGCTGGCCAGGAGCATGATGAGAATTGCCATTACCAGTGGACCAATGATTTGTGCAGGATGTAAGTTTACACCAATCCAGTTAGCCCAAATATCACGGCTTGCCTTGGTAAAGGCATGCAAACTCATTAATTCGTATTTAGTGATCTTCCAGTCTTCACGAGCCTTATTCTGAATCTCAATAAAGCCATTGATCCAATTCTCCACATTGAGAACATCGGCAGGATTTGAAATGGTTAGAAAAGTTCCGGCAATCCAGTTTTTCCAGTTCAACTCATCGACCTCGTACATCGAGATATAGTTGTTGATGTGTGTAATGGCATCAAAGTTTACCAATGAGTTGAAGAGTATCTCTTCTAGAACACCTGTAATGGTAAACTCAACGGGCAGTCCGTTACCGTTAAAAAGGGTAATGCTCTCGCCAACAGGATTATTGTCACCAAAAAAACGCTTGGAGGTCTTTGCTTCAAGAATTATTGAGTTAACATCGCTAATGGTTGAAATGCTGCCCCATTTTAAAGGGAAGGTGAATACTTCGAAGAAGTTGGGATCGACAAAAGCAACTCGCTGTGCTAAAACCTCAGTGTCCGAATCGTTTGCCCGTCTCATTGAAACCCTGTTTGAGGCAAATCTTACAACTTGGTCTATTCCTGCTACTCTTTGCTCCAAAGCAGGGGCAAGCGAAATGGGCGAAATGCCATAACGCTGGTCGCGTCCGTTAATTTCTCGAAATACGTTAACCTTATAAATCTTCTCACGGTTTAAGTGAATTGTGTTGGCATCGGCTTCAAACCTGTGGTTTAGGTAGGCAACAATACAACAAGCCAGGGTAGTGCCCAATCCTAGCACATTCACAAGAACAAAAAATTTATTTTTTTGGATATTGCGAAACGCAAGCAGTAAGAATGTTTTGAACATGTTTTTCTTATGAACAATTAGATGAGAAAATGACGAAAAATCTAAAAAAATGCTGCTTGGTTTTATTAAAAATTATCCTTACTACTTCCATTTTGTCAAGCAAAAAAACAAGATAAAAAACTTTTCAAGTGATTATATAGGCCTGAATAAAATTGTAAGGTGATTATAGGTAATTTAAAAATTGAGAAAGACCAATAAAAGGCATTAAAACTCGGCACCTTTACCCTTCGGGTAATCGATAGAGTAGTGAAGGCCACGGCTTTCGCGCATCATTTGAGCGTTCTTAATTATAAGATATCCTACGTTAATCATATTGCGCAATTCGCATAGATTCTGGGTGAGAATTGATTTTTTGTACAACTCCTCTGTTTCTTTATACAGTATTTCTAGGCGGATAAGCGCTCTCTCCAAACGAAGATTTGAGCGAACTATACCAACATAATTGCTCATTATCTGCTGCATCTCTTTGTAGCTTTGTGTTATAAGCACCATCTCCTCGTTGTGAGTTGTTCCCTCGTAATCCCAATGAGGAATGCTCTCGTTGATCTGAATTGTTTTTGCCATTTCAGCTGAGTGCTTTGCTGCTCTTTCAGCGTACACAATTGCCTCAACAAGAGAATTTGAAGCTAACCGGTTGGCTCCATGTAATCCGGTAGAAGAACATTCACCAATGGCATAGAGGTGCTTAATGGTGCTCTCTCCATTCATGTCAACCTTAATACCTCCACATAGGTAATGTGCTGCAGGCACAACGGGAATAAAATCTTTGGTAATATCAATGCCAATGGAAAGGCACTTTTCGAAGATATTAGGGAAATGGCTTTTTATTTCATTGGGATGCTTGAACGTTACATCGAGGTTTACATAATCATCTCCACGAACTTTCATCTCATTATCAATAGCACGTGCCACTATATCGCGGGGAGCCAGGGAGCCACGCTGATCGTAGTTATTCATAAACTCTTTCCCGTCAGCTGTTTTAAGTATTGCTCCAAACCCACGCAATGCCTCAGTAATTAAAAATGACGGCCTCTCCCCTGGGTGAAACAGGGATGTGGGATGAAACTGAATAAACTCCATATTCTCCACTTCACCTTTGGCTCTATAAACCATGGCAATACCATCACCAGTTGCTACAAGTGGGTTTGTGGTGGTGTGGTAAATATTACCTATTCCACCGGTTGCCATAACTGTACATTTTGCCAAAAAAGTTTCGACACCTTGAGTTTTTAGATCGAGGATATATGCACCAAAGCATGAGATGTCTATACTTCCCCGCTTTAGCTTAATACCCAAATGGTGCTGAGTTAAGATCTCGACGGCAAAGTGATTTTCAAATGTCCTGATATTCTTATGCAACCGAACTTTTTGTGTTAAAGCCCGCTGAATTTCATGCCCTGTATTATCCTTATGATGCAGAATTCTATGCTCTGTGTGAGCACCTTCCTTAGCTAAGTCGTATTCCCCAGATGGCTTTTTATCAAATTTAATGCCCCACTGAATCAACTGCTTAATTTGCTCAGGACCTTCAGCTACCACCATCCTAACTACCTCTTCGTTACAGAGACCATCCCCACATATTATAGTATCCCTAACATGTTTCTCTATGGTATCAGGTTCGTAGGTTACCGCTGCAATGCCCCCTTGGGCATAAACTGTGTTTGTCTCCTCTAAGCTGGCCTTACTAACTACTATTACACTTCCATGTTCAGCTGCTTTTAAAGCAAAGCCTAGTCCAGCAATACCTGAACCAATTACCAAAAAATCGCATTTATGAACTGCCATTTTAATCTGTTTATAATGCAAATATACTAAATATGTAAACGGGCAATTAGTTGTTGGGAAAAGATAAACGGGTAAAGTCAGACTTACAATCGGAATAAAATGATTAATCTCTTTTGAATTACTATGAATACTTCGTTGGATTGTTGTTGAATAGGGTGATAAATAAAAAACCCCAGCAGTTTTTGGAATTGCTGGGGTGAATTAAGAGTGATTTATTTGTTTTTTAAAATGTCCCTTATCTCCGTTAGGAGAACTTCTTCTTTAGAAGGAGTGGGTTCTGGAGCTGGTTCCGGTACAGCCTCTTCCTTGTGTTTCCTCTTTATTGAGTTAAGTAATTTGATAATCATAAAAATTACAAAAGCAATGATGAGAAAATCTAAAATTGTTTGTAGAAAAATCCCATAGTTAATGGTAACAGGCTCAAGACCCTCTCTGATTGCTTTAAAACTAATTTTCAGATCTGTAAAATCTACTCCACCAATAAGATAGCCTATAGGAGGCATGATTACATCCTTTACAGCGGAAGAAACAATCTTTCCAAATGCTGCACCAATAATGATACCTACAGCCATATCTACAACATTGCCGCGCATGGCAAATTCCTTGAATTCCTTAACAAATCCCATAGCTTTTTGTATTTAAGTTAACTTACTAAAATTTATACGAAAATCCTACACCAAGTACTTCTTTAAACTGTACTCGGGGCCCTAGTTTTGCAGGGCTTGTTTCAGTGGCTTCTTCAACTACAATATCAATATCATCATCGTAGATCAAATGGGTCATAATTGTTGCTGATATGTATTTGTTAACCTTTAAAGATATAAGCGTTTCCCAGTTAATATCAATATTCTGAGGGTTTTCCAAGTAATTGGAGAATAGATCGAGTTTCGATTGCAGGCTTACGTTCTTCATAATCTCATACTTAACGAAGAAACGGGCGTAACCTCCAAACTCAGAACGTATTTTTTCTCCGGGCTCAACACCAAATGCTCCAGCATCAGCAAGGGTTTGGTCGTTTACAATGGTAACTTTTCCAGTAAGCGGCGAGAGAAATGCGGTAAAGTTATCGTTGGGTTTGTAGTCCATACCAATTGCACCCAGAAGATACCCTGGTGCGAGAAACTTTGAAATAGGATTCTCTTTATTTGGGTAGTTATAACCAGCTGTCATCTGCGTTTTTAGATTGACCAAACCAGCGTAGTACCATGATTTTGAGGCCTTTTGTCCGTACTTGGAGGTAAAATCAAACTTATCGTCCGATTTCATCCAGTCAGAGTCCTTGTCATTGCCCTGCTTAACTGTTCCGTAAGCTAGGTCAAGGTAATTTTCCCAAAGCATATTACCCTTTTTATAGCGCGTAAAAAGGCTTAGCAATCCATTAACAGAAATAGAATTCTGTCCTCCAGCTGACCAATTGGTAAGTGAAACCTGAGAGAGTGTTGTATTTATGGTTCCCCCATAGTTCCAACCAGCAGTAGTGTCAGCCGTTTGGGTTTTTAGGGTTGCCTCTGCCTCAGTTGTTTGGCTTTGGGCAAAATGCACATAAAAGATGACAATCGAAATGATTAATAGTTTTTTCATAGCTATATTTTTTTAAGTAATTTTTTTATTTAAAAATAAGAAATGTTTCTCACTTAATTGCCAAATAATACTGATAAAAACAGATTTTAAAAAAATCCTAGAATTGAATCATTTTTTTTCTTTCAGATCATTAAGAGCCTATAATGAGTAAAACTAATAAAGGAACCAAGATGGTTAAAACAATACCGTGAAAAAGCGAAACAATAGCATACTCTTTCCCAGAACTTCTTGAAATTATTGGAAGGGTAGTGTCCATGCTGGTGGCTCCACCTGCAGAAATTGGAGCAAGTTTCCCAAAATATAATGCTAATATTGGAGCTGCGACAAGAGTAAAGATCTCACGCATAACATTTGCCAGTAGCGCCACAACTCCCAACTCCTCACCTCGCAGTTCTGTGATAAAAATGCTGGAGAGGCTGTAGTATCCAAAACCGTAGCCAACTGCAAGTGCATCCCTAAAATCAATTTTCAATACTAAAAAGTAAACCAAAACAACCCCTAGGGTTGTACCAGCAATGGTTATCAAAGGCATAAGCATTATCCTATAGCTAAACTCCCGAATAGTTTTCAGTGAGTTGGGGTCGGCACCAATGCCAATTCCAACCAGAAACATTAAAAGGTATAAGGCCCATTGGCTATAATCGTTATGGATAATTATATCGGGGACAAGCTTGAATAAACCCACAAACACCCCAACAGTGAAGAACGAAAGGATTATTAAGCTATTCTTCATTTTCTTTGGGTTTGGGTTTAATCCAGATATAGTAAACAAGCCAAGCTAAAAGTACACTACCAGTAACTCCTCCAATGCTAATGACCAAGGCTTGTAACCCTAATTTTGGTAAGTTTTTTACAATCACTTCATTTGCCCCGATGGCAATGCCAAGAAGAAGTAGTAGTAAGTAAATTGACCACATGGTAAGCCTATCGACTATTTTCACCAAATGTTTGCGTGCTCTAATAAGATAGCCAATCGCAATACCAACGAACATGATTATTACTACTGTGAACATTTGACTTATCTTAATTTAAAAAAGTGGCGTTACGTACTCACTATTCTTTGTAAGTTGTCTCAGTTTCTCAATAACCATGGGTTTGTCGCCAGGATAGGTTACCCCAAACCACTGCGAAACAGTGGGCAATACCTTACAGGTTGCCCTATTTCCTTTGATCAGATGGTTTACAACCGTTGGAATATAAAACTCGGCCTTGGGGTTAGCCAGCGAGCCGCTGAGAAATTCGTGGAGCATTCCATCGATATGTCCAAAGAAATCTGGGGTAAAGCCCCAGCAATTCATCGATACCAACGATTGGTCATCCACGGGAATCATATCGCCGCAATCATCCTTAAACATAACCGTTTCATCAATCCGTTCGATATGGGTACGCTCCACTACATCCCGAAGGAAAGATTTTTTGTCAATCGTGCAAATTCCTCGTGATACCGATCCTTGCTCGCTAAGCGTATTGGCTAAACGGTATCCAACCATGAAGTAATTACCTTCCATTAACTTTGGATCCGACAGGGCTTTTGCAGTTGCTTTAAACGAATCGGCACCATAAAAATCATCGGCATTGATCACTGCGAATGGTTCCTTCACCGCATGGCGGCACACCCATACGGCATGAGCCGTACCCCAGGGTTTTACTCTATCGGGTGGGCACTTTATACCTTGGGGTAGCATATCCAACTCCTGAAAGACGATCTCATAAGGCACTTTACCATCGAAACGTTTGCCAAATACTTCCAAAAATTCTTTATTGATATCCTTACGGATTACGAATACAATTTTACCAAAACCTGCACGAAGTGCATCGTAAACAGAATAATCGATTATGGTTTCGCCGTTGGGGCCAACACCATCTACCTGTTTAAGGCTACCATATCGGCTGCCCATACCTGCAGCGAGAATTATAAGGGTAGGTTTCATTTTTTGCTTTTTTTAAATTGTATACAAAAATGGAATAAATGGGGCAATAACACAAGGTTTACTCCTGTTTTTATTCTGTAAAATGTAATAGGTATTTCTATTTTTAAATACCCTTTAGTATTATTACCACAAAACCACTATTTTTGGGGTTCAATTAATTTTCAGGGCAAAATGAAATTATTAAAGAGTTCAATTCCTCACCTTATTGCAATAGGTGTTTTTCTGATCGCATCATACGCTTACTTTTTCCCTTTACTGGAGGGGAAAGGAGTACAACAACATGATATTGAGCAGTTTAAAGGTTCGGCCAAAGAAATAATGGAACATAGAGAAAAGTATGGAGAGGAGTCACTTTGGACCAATAGCATGTTCAGCGGAATGCCCGCCTACTTAATCTCAACAAAGTTTACAGGCAATCTGCTAAAAAAGGTTGACAACCTTCTGCAATTTGGCAAACGACCTGCCAGCGTAATCTTTTTCACGCTTGTTGGCTTCTACATACTTTTACTTGTGCTAGGGGTTAACCCTTGGCTTTCAATTGTAGGTGCTTTTGCCTATGCATTGTCTTCGTACTTCTTCATTGTAATTGCAGCGGGGCATAATGCCAAGATACATGCCATCAGCTATGTTGCACCAATGATAGCAGGAATGATACTGACCTTCAGGGGGAAATATCTGGGAGGGCTTGCCATTTTTGCATTATTCCTTGGATTAAACCTCGATGCGGGACACGTACAGATAACCTATTACGCCGGATTTATAATGGTTGCCATTGGAATAGCCTATTTATTTGAAGCCTTAAAGAATAAAGAATACATTGGGTTCTCCAAATCTTTAGGAGTACTATTAATTGCAGGCATACTTGCAGTTGGTGCAAACTTTTCACGTCTTTACTTCACATGGGAATCTGGAAAATACTCCATTCGGGGTCCTTCGGAACTAACGTCAACGGTTGAAGATAGAACATCGGGGCTTGATAAAGATTACGCCACGGCATGGAGTTACGGACTTGGTGAAACATTTAATCTGTTAATTCCAAATCTCATGGGGGGATCTTCCATGGATGCTCCAGATGCCAGCTCAGAATCTTACTCGTTCCTTCGTAAACATGGCTATACACATGGGCAAGCACTGGAGCTTATAAATAGCAGCTTTAGGAATTACTGGGGTCCCCAACCCATGACTTCAGGCCCTGTGTATATTGGTGCCATCGTGGTTTTTCTTTTTGTGCTTGGGCTTTTTCTTGTTAAAGGAGCTTTTAAATGGGCTATTTTAGGGGTTACCATACTTTCCATTATGCTTGCTTGGGGACGGAACTTTATGTTTTTTACTGATTTCTTCCTTGATTATTTTCCGGGTTATAATAAGTTTCGAACTGTTTCAATGATCCTATACATTGCCGAATTCACAATTCCTCTGCTCGGAATTATTGTGGTAAAGAAAATTTATGAAGGGGGCATTGGCAAAAAGGAATTTTTAAAAGCTTTTAAGTGGTCTTTAGGAATTATAGGAGGATTATGCCTTTTCTTTATTCTTTTTGGTGGTTCTGTTCTGTCGTTTTTAAGCGAAAACGAAATGAGTTTCCTTGCAAGTCAGCAAGCCTCTGGATACTATGATCTTTTTGAAGCAGTAAAGGCCGATAGAAAAGCATTAATGCAGGCAGATGCATTGCGATCATTGGTATTTATACTTTTAGGTGCTGCTGCATTACTTGGATATTACTTTAAGAAAATTAAACCCGCATACTTCATCGCTGCTCTTGGCCTGTTAATCGTTACCGATTTATGGGTAGTAAACCGTCGTTACCTGAACAACAAAAACTTTATACCCATGAGCAGGGTTGAAAAACCCTTTGTACCGACCGAAGCCGATAAACGAATCCTCTCTGATAACACACTGTATTACAGGGTATATAACCTAACTGTAAGCCCCTTCAACGATGCCAGCACATCTTATTTTCACAAATCCATTGGTGGGTATCATGGAGCCAAGCTTAGACGTTATCAGGAGCTAATTGATAAGCACATCTCTCAGGGTAACATGGCTGTGCTTAGCATGCTAAATACCCGCTATCTCATTGAACGTGGCGAAAGAGGACCAGAAGTGCGAATAAATCCCAATACCCTTGGCAATGCATGGTTTGTTGATTCCCTTCAGATAGTTAACAATGCCGATGAAGAGATTCTGGCACTCAATGGCTTTAATCCTTCCACAACAGCGATTGTAGATACACGTTTTTCAAATTTTATTGAAAACTATGCACCTGATCCAACCGATAGCGATGAAATTCAACTGGTAAGCTATAAAGCCAACGAATTAGGCTATCGTTACTCCTTGAGCAAACCTCGCCTTGCCGTTTTCTCCGACATATACTACCCTAAAGGCTGGAATGCATACATTGATGGAGATCCGGTAAATCATTTCAGAGTAAACTATGTTCTAAGGGCTATGATGCTTCCGGAAGGTAATCATGAGGTGGTTTTCCGTTTCGAACCCAAGATGTTTTCAACGGGTCGTGCTGTTGATCTATCTGCATCCCTTTTAATTATAATGCTTTTTGTTGGTTGGGTTTTTACTGAAATGCTAAAATCCTATAAAAAAGAAAATAATAAGAGTTAGTAGATTTTTTTGTAATCAATGAGCTAACTTTGCAGCGCTTATGAGAAACGAAAATAGAAGTAACAAGTGGAGATTGAGGAGTTCCTATCTCTCTTCAATTATCAGCAACTCGCTGGTGCTATTTATGCTTGGCATTTTACTTCTTCTACTATTCAATGCCAAACGGCTTTCAGATTATGTTAAGGAAAATATTGGCTTTTCTGTAATCCTACACGATGATGTTCGAGAAGTGGAAGCTAGTTTCCTGAGAAAGACATTGGATGCTTCACCATATGTCCGCATCACCGAATACATATCCAAAGAGGAAGCAGCAAAAGAGCTAAGGGATGAACTGGGTGAAGATTTTATTGGGTTTCTTGGATACAATCCTTTATCTTCATCCATTGAGGTTCGACTCAAAGCGGACTATGCTAACCCCGATAGCATTCGAAAAATTGAGGATGAGCTTATGGCACATCGCCCAGTCAAAGAGGTCTTCTATCAAAAATCTTTAGTCAATCTGGTTAATGATAACGTACAGAAGATTAGCGCGATAATTCTCCTTTTTAGCGCCTTGCTCTTCTTCATTGCTCTTGTGCTGATTAATAACACGATTCGACTTTCTGTATACTCCAAGCGATTTATTATTAACACCATGAAACTTGTTGGCGCCACATGGGGTTTCATTCGTAAACCTTTTCTTGTAAAAGGGATGGCACATGGTTTTTATGCCTCTCTTTTGGCAGTAATGCTCCTTTGCGGGGTTGTTTATGTTGTGGAGAGAGAGTTCTATCAAGTTATAAACTTTGAGCAAGTTGAACTTCTTTCAGCCATTTTCGGCTTGGTTATCATCACAGGTATTTTTATCAATTTTAGTTCAACCTACTTTGCAGTGAATAAGTATCTAAGGCTGAAAGCTGATGATCTCTACTATTAACATTACAACATAACCCGATACTTAAACAAAAATTTCAAGCTATTATTTAACAAACAATTCAACATGGCAAAACAAAATCCAAAAACCAGCGATAAAGAAGCCATTGATCTTTTTCCTCTAGGAAAGGAAAATTACAAGTTGCTAATCATTGGTCTAGCAATTATTTTGTTAGGCTTTATCTTAATGATTGGGGGAGGATCTGACGACCCAAATGTTTTCAACGAAGACATTTTTAGCTTTAGGCGCATTACTTTAGCCCCTATTATTGTGCTTTTTGGGTTTCTTTTCGAGATATATGCTATAATGAAAAAACCAAAAGCTTAGATATTTTTCCCGATTACACATAAAAATTCCTTATGGATTTACTGCAAGCCTTGATCCTTGGAATAATTCAAGGATTAACTGAATTTTTGCCAGTAAGCAGTTCTGGACATTTAGAAATTGGAAAAGTTTTACTTGGTGTTCACATCGAGGAGAGTTTATCGTTTTCAGTTGCTGTTCATGGAGCAACTGTGCTGAGCACAGTTGTGGTTTTTCGTAACGATATCGTATCTATTCTAAAAGGTTTCTTTCAGTTTAAATGGAATACCGAAACTCGTTTTGTTCTCATGATATTTCTATCGCTTATACCTGTTGCCATCGTAGGTTTTTTCTTTGAACAAAGAGTAGAAAGCCTTTTCACCGGCAATCTCTTACTTGTTGGCTCTATGCTGCTTATTACGGCGGCTCTATTAACATTATCAATGGTTGTTAAACAACGTAAGGAAAAACCAATCGGTTTTGCCGATTCTTTAATTATTGGAATTGCTCAAGCGTTAGCAGTAATACCAGGGATATCCCGTTCAGGAGCCACTATTGCTTCAGGTTTAATATTGGGGAATAATCGCACAGAAGTTGCCCGATTCTCATTTCTGATGGTACTGATACCAATACTTGGTGCAAATTTCCTTGATATAGTTAAGGGCAATTTTTCTTCCGAAGCAGGTGCTGGAATTGGCGCAATTATTATAGGTTCAATAGCTGCTTTTGTATTTGGATACTTAGCCTGTAGATGGATGATCTCCTTGGTAAAAAAAGGTAAACTCATGTGGTTTGCCGTATACTGCTCAATTGTTGGTATTATTTCTATTCTTTCTGTGATTCTATAGCTTATATGAGATTTGATTTCGATAAGGATACGGATTGGAGAGAAGGGGTTGTGCTACTTTTCGACAAACCCTATGGTTGGACTTCATTCAATCTCGTTAGCAAAGTCCGTTCGCTGCTTTGGCATCGGCTGGGTTATAAAAAGATTAAAGTTGGACATGCTGGAACCCTCGATCCCTTGGCTACAGGACTTATGGTGATTTGCGTGGGTAGAGCTACAAAAAATGTGAACGAATTTCAAATGCAGGATAAAGAGTACATCGCCACATTCGGCCTTGGTGTAACAACTCCATCTTTCGATTTAGAAACCCAGAAAGATAAGGAATACCCAATACAACATATAAACGAAGCACTTATAAAGAGCATTTTACCATCCCTAGTTGGAGATCAAATGCAGGTTCCCCCTCTTTTCTCCGCTAAAAGTATTGATGGAGGAAGGGCATATAAACTTGCCCGTAGGGGTGTTAATATGGAATTGGAGCCATCACCTATTACCATTCACAAAATTGAACTAATTCATTTTGAATCACCAAAACTTACACTTAAAATTCGATGTAGTAAAGGGACGTACATTCGAGCCTTAGCCAGGGATATTGGAGCCGCCCTTGGATCGGGTGCACATCTAGCCGATCTTCGCAGAACCGCTAGTGGATCGTTCAAGGTTGAAAATGCAATGGACCTAACTTTTTTTGAAGAAAAAATAAATCGCTTGTAACCATATGCTATTTCTTCCGTATAAGGTGCACAGTGCTTGTTTTACTACCAATATTTTAATATTAGCCTAATATTCAATTGAATGAGAATCTTTTTTTTGGTATGGATACCCCTCAATTTTTAAAACAATGTGTCCTGCCAAAAGCCCATTTTTATGCAAAAAATAACAATAAATAACTAATAAACAATTCTTTAGAAATGAAATTATCGCAGTACAGGTACAATCTTCCTCAAGATCTAATTGCCAAATTTCCCATGGATAATAGGGATGAATCGCGATTAATGGTTCTGGATAGAAAAAATAGAAAGATTGAGCATAAAAGTTTTAAGGATATTATTCATTACTTTTCCGATGGAGATGTAATGGTATTCAACAATACTAAGGTTTTTCCAGCACGACTATACGGGAATAAGGAGAAAACTGGTGCTGAAATAGAGGTATTCCTCTTACGTGAACTTAATAAGGACCAACGCTTATGGGATGTTCTGGTCGATCCCGCTAGAAAAATCCGTATTGGAAATAAACTTTACTTTGGAGAGGATGATGTTCTTGTGGCAGAAGTAATAGATAATACAACCAGCAGAGGTAGAACTCTTCGTTTTTTATTTGATGGAAGTTATGACGAATTCAAGGAAACACTTTACCGTATGGGTGAAACCCCTTTGCCAAAGATGTTACGGCGCGAGGTTGTTCCTGAAGATAAAGAGCGTTACCAAACGGTATATGCAAAGCATGAGGGTGCCGTTGCTGCACCAACTGCAGGTCTCCATTTTAGCAGAGAATTACTCAAAAGACTTGAGATCAAAGGGATAAATTTTGCTGAGATCACCCTTCATGTAGGGCTTGGGAACTTTCGCAGCGTTGATGTTGAGGATCTCACAAAACATAAAATGGACTCTGAACAGATTGTTATTCCGGAAGAAGCCGTTAAAATTGTAAACCTAGCAAAAGATAAACGTAAAATGGTTTGTGCTGTTGGAACAACTGTTCTGCGTACTTTAGAGAGTTCTGTATCAACCGATGGACACCTCAAACCATTTTCGGGATGGACAAATAAATTCATTTTTCCTCCCTACGACTTTAGCGTACCCGATTCAATGGTAACCAACTTCCATCTACCACTTTCAACTCTTTTGATGATGGTTTCGGCTTTTGCAGGTTACGATTTTCTATTTGAGGCATATAGAATAGCTATTGCTGAAAAGTATCGTTTTGGCACTTATGGCGATGCCATGTACATTTTGTAATGAAATAAGATTTTTACAATAACTATTTAAGCCCGTTTCTTTCGGGCTTTTTTATTATAAAAACTGCATAATAATCGCTATTGCGAACAATGCAATCAATAAAAACTCTGGCCAAAACTTCTTTCGCGAACTGGTTAAAAAGTTTGATACAATGAATGAAACAGGAATCGCTGCTATGTAGCTCAGCTCAATTGAACAGAAAGGAACAAAAACATTGACAAAAAAAGTTATCACCAAAAACCATAAAAGAATGGTGTGATATTTTCGAATGTTGATTTTTTGTGTGTTAATTGATCTTAGCAAAAAAGCAGCCGATATTAAAAATAGTAATCCATTAAAATAATAGAAAATATTAAAGAACAATCCATAATCGGTTTTAACTCTTTCAGTATTCCATACCGCTTCAATTATTTGAGGAATAGCCCAAAGATTATCATTAATTAGGTACTGATAGAAAAAATAAAAAAACCATGGCGTTATAAAACCTGCAAGAACTGCAATCCAATCACGAAAATTAAAAGTTTTGATTATAATAATTGAAATAAAAACAAGAACAATATAAAAGATTGAGGGTAAATAGAACATCATTGCCAAAGAAATAAACATGCTTGCTTTGAACAACTTATCGAGGGGTTCTTTTTCATCGTAAATCGAAAAAAGAAAGTTGATCGCTATTGCAAGAAAAATGGCTGCGAAAATAGCCGGATTAAGTCTTTGCATTGGCAAAAAACTAGAAGCCAATAAAATATATAAAAAGGCTGGCAAATAAGATCTTTGCTTTATCAGAATATGCTTAGAATTGAGCTGAATCAAATAAAGACCTGTTAATAACACAATGGTAAATGCCAGAATCTTTGCCAAATATCCGTTGTTACTTATAATATTCGCAATTAGAGCATAGAGGGGCATTTGAACCTCATCAAAATAAAATATGACCGATAAACCTGTTAAAAACGATTTTAGCCATAAGAGAATTGCTAAAACAATTATTGTTGCAAAAACAATGGGTAGGGGTCGTTTGAAGAATTTTAAAAGCATCCTATTATAAGTTTTACTTTTTTATAAGCATGATATCCCTTCCTATATCTCTCCTAAAAAATTTCCCTTCAAAATTAATAGTATTGGCAAGCTGGTATGATTTTGCCAGTGCATCTGGCAATGTGTCGGATATGCCAACCGAAGCAAAAACACGACCACCTGAAGTTATCAACTTCTCTTCGCTGTTGTACTTGGTCCCAGCATGAAATAATATGGAATTATCCATTATGCTCAATCCCAGAATCTCCTTACCCTTTTGGTAAACATCGGGGTATCCTCCCGAAACCAGAATAACGGCTGTAGCCGTATGATCATAAAATTTTACTTTTGCCCTTGATAGCTCTCTTTTGGAAGCCATTATTAGCAATTCAAGAAAATCGGATTTTAATCGTGGAAGAACGACCTGTGTTTCAGGATCACCTAGACGAGCATTATATTCAATTACATACGGATCACCATTAACATTCATTAAGCCAGCAAAAATGAACCCAACATAGTCAATCCCATCCGCCTTGAGACCCTTAATGGTTGGCTCGATTATTTGCTTTACTACCTTTTCCATAAAGATTTCATCAGCAAAAGGGACAGGCGAAACTGAACCCATTCCACCAGTGTTTGGCCCTGTATCTCCCTCGCCAATACGCTTGTAGTCTTTTGCTTCGGGTAGCAATACATAGGTATCTCCATCGGTTAAGACAAAAACGGATAATTCAATTCCTTTTAGGAACTCCTCAATTACAACAATATCACCTGCTGAACCAAATCTACCTTCAAAAAATGCATTTAGATTATCCAAAGCTTCCTTAAACTCGTTGCAAATAATTACCCCTTTCCCAGCTGCTAAACCATCGGCTTTTAATACATAGGGTGGCTTTAAAGTTTTTAAGAAGTCTTTAGCTTTATCCTTGCTTGATGATGTAAAGCTTTGATAAGCCGCTGTAGGAATACCATGCCTTACCATAAAACTTTTTGAAAAATCCTTGCTCCCCTCTAGTATTGCCCCTGCCTTTGTTGGACCAATTACCGGAATAGATTTTAATGCATTATCATTTAGAAAAAAATCGTGTATGCCCTTAACAAGAGGATCCTCAGGACCAACAACCACTAAGTTGATCCTTTTTGACAAAACTAATTCTTTTACCTGGTCAAACTCAATGGGATTGATATCAACATTAATTCCATGAGCTGATGTCCCCGGGTTGCCTGGTGCAATATAAAGCTGTGTAAGCAGGGGACTTTGGGCAATTTTCCATGCTATAGCATGCTCTCTACCACCCGAGCCAATTAGGAGGACGTTCATCTGATTGATATTATTGATTTTTATCTTCGTAAAAATAAACCTTTACAATGGGATTGCCAACGGGTTTTTAAAAAAGAAAAGGGGCTAATCATCAGCCCCCCTTGTTTTATTCTTTTGTTTCTTTACTTTAAAATTATTCTTCGGGATATGCTCTTTGCTCCATCAAAAATCTTAATTATATAAACTCCCTTTGCCTTTCCCTGAATATTTATTACATCCCTAACTTCACCTTCTGATGGGGAATAATTCTCCTGAAATACCAAATGACCCGTTGAATTATAAATGGATACCTGAAGTTTTCTGGGGGTTAATAAACCTTCGATAATAAAATAGAATTTACCGTCCGAAGGATTTGGATAAATGTTAAAAGCCCAAGGGGTATATATATCAACACCAAGGGGTAACACAACAACTACTGCGCTATCGCGTGCCGAACAGCCATAATCATTGGTTACCTCAACCCATACATCAAATGTGCCTACACCCCAAAATTCAGCGTTAAACAGATAAGTTTGACCAGAAGACTCATCGAACCACAGGTATGTTGTAAATCCTTCTCCTGCATCAAACAGGTATTCCTCATCTATTTCCAGGTGAATAGTATCAGTGGCAATTGAGACAATAGGACTGGAATTAACAACTACCTCTAACTCATTGCTTATCCAGGTACACATGAACTCGGGTAAGTATGTCTCTACAGAATACACACCCTCCACTGATGCATAATAAGTATTACTTGTTGCCTCTGCAATAGGATCACCATTTAATAGCCACTGGTAATTTACTTCATACTCATCGGGATTATAAACACTAACCTCAAAGGTTACAAGAACTTGATCGTTAGCACACCACGTTAGAGGGTCATCGGTAGATATGATTGGCAATACGCTTTCAATAATACCAATAATAAATATATCACTTGCACCAGTGCAACCATTTACTGTTACCTCAACATAGTATTCTCCCGCTTCTGTAGCATCGAAATAATAATCATTTGCACCTGGAATTGGCTCGTCATTAAGATACCATTGATAGAAATCGGCATCTGCAATATCAACCTCAAAGGGAAATAATATTTCATCTCCTTCGCAGAAGGTTGATGGCATGCTGGGCACTTCCAGTAAAGGTTCTGGAATAGGATAAACGACTATTTCCTTTTCATTGCTAATGCCGGTACAACCATCAACGGTAACCTCAACGAAGTAGGTTCCCGATGCATTGGCAATGTACGTTTGCTGG
>CAYNHM010000006.1:0-132410 GCA_964397135.1 uncultured Rikenellaceae bacterium | reverse complement strand
CGCCCTCGCAGTAGGTCAGCGCATCCTCTGTGCTGATGGAGGGGGTTGGAATGGGGTACACCATTATCTCCATCGCATTGCTAATGCCCGTACAACCGTTAACGGTAACCTCAACGAAGTAGGTTCCCGATGCATTGGCAATGTACGTTTGCTGGGTGGCACCCTCTATGGCAACATCACCTTCGTACCACTGGTAGATCGCATCGGCCATGTCCACGGTGAACTCCACGATGATTTCGTCGCCCTCGCAGTAGGTCAGCGCATCCTCTGTGCTGATGGAGGGGGTTGGAATGGGGTACACCACGATCTCCAGCGCATTGCTAATGCCCGAACAACCATTTTCAGTTACCTCTACTGAGAATATTCCTCCGTTAGTGGCAGTGTAGGATGACTGGATTGCATCTTCAATTGCATAGCCACTTAGTAGCCATTGATAACTATCGCCTGTAATGTTGATAGTAAACAATACGTTAACTGGATCGCCATCGCAGTATTCCAGTTCATGTTCTGTGCTAATTATTGGTTCCGGGACAGGGAAAACAACAATTTCCAGCTCATTACTTGTGACGGTGCAGCCCTCAACCAGCATCTCCACGGAAAAGATACCCTGCATATTGGCGGTATAGGTGTTACTGTTTGCCCCTACAATTTCTGTATCGTTGATAAGCCACTGATAGCTATCGCCAGTAATATCAATGGTAAACAGAGTATTTATCGTCTCGCCTTCGCAGTATGTAAGATTATCTTCCGTACTGATAATAGGTTCTTCAACAACTCTTACGGTGAGCTCATTGCTTAGCCCAGGGCATCCATCGTCGGTAACCACTACGGAATAAACTCCTGCAGTTGTAGCCATAAATTCACTGGCATTAGCTTCTGGGATCTCATCGCCATTTAATAACCACTGGTAGCTATCGCCAGCAATATCAATGGTAAATGTAGTGCTGATCTCATCGCCCGGGCAGTAGATAAGGTTATGAAGGGTTGAGATTGTTGGTTCTGGTAGAGGCTTAACGATTATAGTAACCTCATCGGTACTCTGGCAACCAGTTGTTGTTACAATAGCCGTTACTGTGTAGGTCAGAGTTTCAATGGGAACAAATTCAACTCCATTTTCCACATCGTTATCCCACTCGTACACATCGGCATCGCCCGTTGCAGTTAGCGTAACCGGATCGCCAAAGCATACTGCGAAATCATCGGTAACCGAAATTGTGGGGAGAGGATTTATAAATAAAGTTACAGGAGTTGCATCGCTAATGCAAGTTCCATGGTTATCGGTTACGTAATAGGTGTAACTACCCACTTCGGTATGACCCGTTTCAAAGGTGTTGCCAGTATGCACCAAGGTTAGCAATTCTGCATCGGAATACCACTTGGCGGTTCCCACAGTGGTTGCAGTAAGTGGTGGAACCTCCTCGCCAATACAGATTGACTCATCAAGCGCCTCTGGTGCAGCAAGCCCAGAGGTAAACTCAAAGGCTCCCATATCGGGTTTTTCAGTATCGCGCAGTGCTCCATTAAAATCGTCTGTAATACCTGATATTGGGGTTGCTGCGCCATCCAGCGCACAATTCATATTGGAGATCAGGCTTAGGTCGGTATCGGAAGTAAAGTACGCTGGAACGTTAAGGCTATTGGCGTCTTTACCGGTTCCGGTTTGCCAGTTGGCGAGGGAGGTTCTTACAAAAGTAATAAACCCAATTGCAGAAGGTGCATGGTAATCGTTGTGGTTAATATCTGCAAAAACTGTTTTTGATGCTCCACAGTAAACAGCATAACGTGTACCAATTGTTTGGGAGTTGATTATTATGTTGTTCCTAACATCGAGAGTGTTGGCTGTTGTTATTGCAGGTGAAATGTATAACCCAGCGGTTCTGGAATTAGAACTTGTTTGATCGGTATTAAGATGTATGGTGTTGAAATAAACTCCATATCCTTCGCCACCAGTGATTGCAATTCCATAACCATTTCTGCCAACGTCCCAGTCACTGTATCCATACGATGCAATATCAGAAATAACATTGTTGTAAACTTTTATGTTAGATGATGTATTAGAAGAATTAATCCATATACCATTGCTTCCGTAACCAGGTAAAAGCGTATTCTTAATGTCCCGGATTTCATTTCCTGCAATATTTCCATTGGTGCTCGATCCTGAAATTTTTATTCCCGATGAAGTTGAAGTAGTTCCAGATAGGACACCAATAATATTATTATTTAATATGTTAAAACTTGTGGTGTTTTCAATAACAATACCACTTGTGTGAATTTTACTTTCAGTAACCATGGAACCAAGTTCGTTACCTGATATTAGAATTTGGCTTGAACTCCCTTTCGTTTGAATACCTATAAGCGACTTTGAAAAACTACAGTTTAACACTTCAGCATTGTTGACCCCATCGAGAGTAATGCCGAAGCCAGCAGAAGAGGCTCCACCAATCCCGTTTAAATTCTTAAAAGAGAGATTCTCTGAACCACTACCGGTTAAAACAATTCCACTCGATTCAGCAGTTCCGTTATTGGTAATGGTTAAGTCTCTTGTTGCACCTTCAACGGTGTTCGATCCATCAATTCCAAAATTACTAGCGTTAACCAAAAATAATGGATTATTGCTAGTCCCAACTATTTGGGTCGTTACCCCAGTTGCTGGTTTGATTATTACATAATTATTTGAACTGGAGCTAATTATTTCGTTTACTGTTAACGGGAAGGTTTCTGCTGTGGAGTAATTCTCATCAATCAGCATTAAGTAAACAGGAGCGTTTACTCCAACCAGGTTAAGGTCGGCAATTGCTTCGGTAATTGTGCTATAATCTCCACCCGTCCCTAAAAGATAGGTTCCCGATAGGTATGACCGAATGGTTCTGCTACCCTCTGGTGCAGTAACTGTGGGAGTATATGGAGGATCCTCACCAATGGTTATGCCAATGCATTCAGCATCCACAACGTTCTTGTCGGTCGCATTCTCAGCAATATCAAAGGCTAACCAAAAATAGTTAGTGCCTTCAAGTAATTCCTGTGCTGGATTAATGCTAAAGGTACCATCAGGCGATAAAATGGTTTCACCAACTTTAGTTCCTGTTGTGAAGGTAGAATTAGTGCCGGTGTAGTATAGCTTTGCGCCTGTTATATCGGCAGGATTGGTGGTGCCGTTTGTGCTGAACTCCATGCTGCTAACCTGCAGTGCAGGTGAATTTCCCGTTGTAACTATTTCAATGCCAATAATCAGATTATCTTGTTCTCCCCTCATAATAATATCTGTTACCAGCTGAGAGGTAGTTGAAGATTGATAAATTTGTGAAAGTTCCTTTACCCCGATGGCAAAGTAACCAAGCTCAGTGATAACATCCGATGAAATTTTGTTTTCAACGGGTTGTTCCGTGCTAACTAAATCGTACGCTCCTGTTAATGTTGATGATTTTGCCAAACCGCTCTCCGTTGTCAAACTTGGGTTATCCTGTGTTACTCTAACTTTGGTACTTGTAAAGTTTTCTGCTTCGGAGATAATTTCGGCTTTCCAGTACCTGTTTTGCAGACTAGCATCTTGAATGTATAGCCCTTCGGAACCCCCGGATGATTCGTCAAAAACTTCGACCCTGATTACAACCTGACCACCAACAGATGAAGTTGGATTAACCAGTTCAAGGAAATTGTTTTCCCCTTTCTTAATCGGGAAAAGGTAAGTTGAGCCACTGGCTAACGAAGCAGGAAGAGTTAAGGCTAAAGGCCCGTTAATGTAACCTGTGTTTCCTGTTTGGATAATCAAATCGGTAGGCAGAGTCCCTGTAATTGTTGGAAAGTTTGATTCGGTAGAAACAATATTCCCTGAATTGTTTGATGAAAGTTTAATCTTTCCTACATCAACCGAACTTCCAAGCGTAATATTTTGATTGGATGCCAATTCAAGAGTACCACTTAATGTTGTTGGAAGCTCGAACCCTGTTGTGATTGGATCAAGTGCAGTTGAGTAAGTAACACTATAGATTGAGCCCGCACTAATGGTTGGAGCCTGATCAAACGAACCGGCAACCGAGGAAGAACTTCCACCCCTATGTACAACAGGATTAGATCCAACACCGTTCCCAAGGGTAATATTGTTAGCTCCGGAAACAATTCCTTTTAAAAGATTTATTCTGTTTGTCACCAACCCTGAGCTAAATGTTACTCCCGCAGAATTTGAAATAGTAATGCCCGCAAAAGGGGTTGTAGCGTCGCCAATAGTTCCTGCGCCCGAAGTATTTTGTGGCCCGTGAGCACCAATAAACGTTAAAAGATTTGAACCTGTTGAAGAATTGTTGGTTATAAGACCATTGTTAATAATATTACCAGTATTACTTGAATTCCCAATAAGATGAATTGTATTACTCTGCGTGTTTAGAGTTGTTCCTGTGTTAACTGTGATATCACCATACACATTGGTCGATGCATTTAATAAAACCGACTTTGAATTAGTTGTATTGTCAATAACTAAATTGGTTGTGTTTCCCTGAATACGAAATTCGAAAGGAGAAGGTGTGGCATCTATTCCAGCTTGCAAGACTCCTCCTGTAATATTTAATGATGATCCATTTAGTGCGTAATCTAATGGTGTAGTAGCCTCACTTCCCTTTACAAGATTAATCGTGCCGCCAGAAATATTTATTGTATTATTTGATGATACTAAACCGAATGAAGCAGTGTTTTCAGTATTGCCTTGAAGATTAACATTTACTTCTCCATCAGAAAGGGTGAAACTAACAGCGTTTGTAGTGTATAACCTGCTAGCTAGATTAAGGGTTCCCCCATCAATGATAAAGGTAGCACCAGCCCCTGCCGAAAGGGAATTATTAGCAGTACTCCCAACGTTATATATCCCATCCGAGATTCGTAAAAGCCCGTTAACTGTAGTCGGTGCATTTTGACCCAGTACCTCAAAGTTGGGATTGTTAAGCCAAAAGCCGCACGATTCTGATATTGTATATCCAATTGAAGAAAACACATTATTTGAAACAGCTGCTGTTCCTGAAATTTTTAGCGTTCCGTTGGTTAGGGTAAGGAAATTTGTCGTTGAGCCATTCCTTATGCTAAATGTTCCATTGGCAACTATTTCGGCAATATTACTGAAGGAATTACCCTTGTTTACAACCATAAAACCAAGATTGGTTGTGCAGTTGGCATTAAAGGTTTGGGCGTTTGTCCCAGAAAAAGTTATGCGACCAACAATAGCATCTGATGTGTAGAAATTCATTGTGCCATTATTGGTAATATTCCCTGTTACCGAAAGATTTGCATTAGTGCCGGATGTTACGCTGATACTCCCAGTTTCTGCAACATCTACCTTTGCTCCGCTGAGCGTGTACGATTGCATGGCCAGCGTCCCGTTTACGGTAAGATTATTGAAACTCCCTGTTGCGTTAAGGGTAACAGTATGGCCTGTTTCAATTAGTATATTATCCGATATTGTAGGAATAGTTCCCGAACTCCAAGTTGATGTGCTATTCCAGTTTCCAGTTCCAGTTGAAACTATCTGCCCAGCCTCAAGCGTTGCCTGATTTCCTGTTAAATAATCTGATTCAAGTTCGTAGTATGCAGAAATTCTGAAGTAGTATGTTGTTCCGGGGAGAAGATTGATGATTGCCTGGGAGTATTCGGTTCCTGTCTCTGCCTGAGTTGTCGAAGTAATATCACTTCCGTATTGGGAATAGTTTATGTCATCGGTAGAGATGTAAACCTTAAATCCTGTTTCGTTGGTTGAATTATCGGTCCATTTAACGGTCATGCTGGTTTGAGTAACACCTTCCACACCAAAACTTGTTGGAATTCCATTTGCTGCTTCGGGTCTATAAACGCGTACCTCATCAACAAACATGTTCATCCCAAACTTACTTGTTGCCTTGAGAAGAATATAATTTTCGCTGCCAGAAAAAAATTCTGGTATTTCAAACTCATACTTATACCATCCGTCGGCGCTTTCAATTGGTTCTGCTGTTATAGGTCGATTAATTGTCCCAAGTAAAAATGCGTCGGTTAATTCTGCAGAAGTGTTGACATAGAAATCCACATAATCCTGCTTTAATGGAATCCCTTCATCACGGTACATCCAGAATTGCAACCTAGGACTATTAACATCCGAAAGATCAATTGCTGGAGAAATAATTACCGCACTAGTATTTGTGGGGTATATGTAACTATAAAACCCAAGCATACCAGCACCCGAATAGGGCATGCAGTTTGGTGTAGTGCCAATTGTCCATCTATCCCAAAGACCTGTTCCTGATACTTGTGATTGCGTCCATCCTGTTGGAGGAAAGGTTTCTCCATCGAACGATTCCAGCAAATATGTTTGTCCGTTTACGGTTCCTGCCCATAGAAGTAAAACCAACAGAAAGGTTAGTATTCTATTCGGTCTCTTCTGTTTCATATCAATTTTTTAAAAAAACCAATAAAAGTATTACAAGTTAATGACTTTATTTTAGAAAAGGGTTAATAGTATACGTTTTTTTGAAACAAAATGTTTTTCTTCAAAATATTAATCCATCTAATAAACCTAATGGGGATAAAAAAAGTTCAAAGAACTACCCATAAACTTTAGTCATTTCAAATAAAGTGATATAATGCACTAAAAAAGATAATTACTAAGCAATTTTTTTAGTAAGTTAGCATAAATATTGATGTATGAGTTTAATTTCACAGTGTTTCACAGAGTAATCAAAGAGTTCCACTGGGTACTTTGGGTTTTCGTATTATTAAAAATACACCGTGCTACATTGCGAGTCCACTGTGTAACTCTGTGTAACAAGTTGTTTGTTGATTACAATTAAGCACAGTAAGCGTTTTTTATCTTTTGCTTTTTAGAAACCCAAAACCTACTTTTGCGTAAACATCTAAATAAATGCATGTTTTAATTTGATTATTGGGATTGAACTTATACCGTGCAAGTTTCAGGTAAACAATGTTAACTACTTTTTTGTTTGTATCTTTGCAAATCGCAATTATTTAATTAGGAAAACTTAATGGCCATGAAAAAAATATACTTTTTTTTACTAATGTTGTTTGTATCCACGTCGATATTTTCCCAAACAGCAACAGCTCCGTCATTTGGAACAGGAACATCTAATGATCCATACGAAATAGAAACACTAAATAATTTATATTGGATTTATGTTGATGATTCCAGATGGGACAAGCACTATGTACAAATGGGAAATATTGATGCTTCCGATACTGAAGATTGGTTCGATGGTCAGGGATGGTTCCCAATCGGAACTGAAACCAGCCCTTTTACTGGTAGTTATGACGGTGGCGGTTACTCAATTTCAAACCTATTCATTGGCGAAAAAGAAGTTGAAGATTTTAACTATGGTGTCGGCCTCTTTGGTTTAACCAGTGAAGTTACCACTATTCAAAATCTTACTGTTAGTGCTTATGCATTAGGATACCAATATGTAGCAGTTTTAGTAGGGATAAATGCTGGTTCAATTACTAATTGTAATGTTTCTGGTGAGATTGCTGGTGAAGTTATCTTAGGGGGGATAACTAGTGAAAATACAGGATTTATATTCAATTGTTATTCAAGCGTAGAGGTTTCTGGTATCTCATCATTGGGAGGTTTAGTTGGGGTAAATGAAAACAACATTGATTTCTCAGGAGCAACAGGGTTGGTTAAAAAAACATCGGGAACAACTACTTCACAAATTGGAGGACTTGTAGGAGTTAATAATAGCGATATTAGCAATAGTTTCTCCTCGGTTAATGTTTCGGCAAGTGGAACACTAAGAGTTATTGCAGGCGGATTTGTGGGTGAAAATACTGGCTCAATCTCAAACTCATACTCAAGAAGTACATTATCAACTGGAAGTACAAGTACATTTTCATCAAATCATACAGGTGGTTTTGCTGGCAAAAATTCCAGCGAGATTACAAATTGCTTCTCTGCAGGACTTGTTTCAGCAGCAAGCACAAACAAAGGAGGACTTGTTAGCTTGAACACTGGTACAATATCTAATAGTTTCTGGGACTCCGAAACATCGGGAATTGCAACAGGTTCTAATGGCACACCCTTAACCACAGCCCAAATGAAAACCAAGAGATCCTTTACCTCGGTTGATTGGGATTTTCTTGAGGTATGGGCAATTCAGGCATCACAGAACAATGGGTACCCCTTCTTGCCTTCTTGGTTTAAGTGGCTAGGTGGTTCTAATAGTTGGACAACAAATACCAACTGGGATAAAGGCACAATTCCATCTAGCGATGATTACATTAGTATATCAGCACAATCTGTTAACCCTAGAATTACAAGCAGCGTCTCAATTAATTATATGGTTATTGGTAATGGCGCAGAACTAACCACTTCAAGTTCAGGCGTTCTTACTATAAAGGATGATGGAGTTTTGGCAGTTAATCCTGAAGCAAGAATTACATCAAATGGAACTATTACCAATAGCGAAGGCGTTGATGGCCTGCTAATCGAGTCTGATGATATCAGCACTGGTTCGGTTATATTAAACAATTCAGGGGTATTAGCCACCGTTCAACGTTACGTTCCCGGCTCTCAACAATTCCACCTGATCTCATCACCGGTTTCAGGGCAAAGTATTGCCAACTTCTTAAATGAGAATACTGGTGTAATTTCTCAAAATGGAAGCCTTTACGCTATGAGGCATTATATTGAAACCACAGGTTGGTCATCGTTTTACACTCTTGCACAATCCGGAAATTTAGAACCAGGCACTACCTACTCTGTGGGGTTGGCTTCACCCGGAACTCTAGAATTTAAGGGAACCCTGAACTCTTCAAACATTACCCAAAGTATTGACAGTACTGTATATGGATGGAACGGCATAGGAAACCCGTATGCCTCAGCATTAAATGCCAAGGTTGGAGAAAGTAGTCTTTTATACAATTATGGCAATCAACTTAGCATTACTCATTACGGGTTATATATATGGAATCCGACAACTAAACAATACGAAGTAATTAATGGTGTCCCAGAGTTAACCCAGGACTACATAGCATCGGGACAGGGCTTTATTGTAAAATCTAAAACTGGCGGAGGATCTGTTACCTTTGAAACAGGTATGCGTGCGCACCAAAATCCAGATTTTTATAAATCGGGTAAAGTTAGTGAAGGGTGGAGTAAATTAGTTCTGCAGGTTGAGAATGCTGCTTCCCAGGTTTTAAAAACATCCATCGCCTTCAATGCTGACATGACTTCAGACCTTGATGTGGGTTACGATGCAGGTCTTTTTAGCGAAAACTCTTCCTATAAGTTTTACACTAGGATGCCTATGGAAGAAAACGATTTGAACCTTATGGTTCAGGCGCTACCCAACAATTGGGATGAGGTAATGGTTATTCCCATTGGTTTGCAGTACAATGTTACCGAAAACAAAGCTGTTACATTTTCGGTATCGTCTATGTCGTTGCCCGATGATTTAACTGTTTGGCTCGAGGATCGGGAAGCCGGTATTTTTACAGTTATCAATTCCGAGAGCTATTCCGCAACCATATCCCCAGATGCTGAACCACTTGGTCGCTTCTTCCTACATATTGGTATGGCTGTTACCAGCGTTGAAATAACCACTCCTGATGATCTCAATTACTGTGAAAATGAAGTTGTGGATGTTACCTTTACTGCTAGTGCCGTTGGGGTAAACTATCAATGGTATAGAAACGAGGAGTTAATCCCCGATGCTACCTTAAAAACCTACAATGCTACCGAAGAAGGCAGCTACAAGGTTGTGGTTTCAGTGGGTGGTTCTTCAGCGGAGTCGGAACCTAGAATGATTATTATAAATGCATTACCATCGGTAACTATACCCGCCGACTTTGCTGTTTGTCTTGGAGAAGCTGTTACCCTTACTGCAACTGGTGACGCCGATCTTTTAGAATGGGACAACGGTGTGATCAACGGCGAGGAGTTTATCCCTACCGAAACCACTTCCTATACCGTTACAGCAACCATAACCGCTACAGGATGTCAGACAACCAAAGAGGTTACCATAACGGTTAATCCGTTGCCCGAGGTTGATGTTCCCGACAACTTTGAAATTTGTTTTGGAGAAGTTGTTACCCTTACTGCAACAGGTGACGCCGATCTTTTCGAATGGGACAACGATGTTATCAACGGCGAGGAGTTTATCCCTACCGAAACCACTACCTATACCGTTACAGCAACCATAACCGCTACAGGATGTCAGACAACTGAAGAGGTCACCATAACGGTTAATCCGTTGCCCGAGGTTGACGTTCCCGACAACTTTGAAATTTGTTTTGGAGAAGCCGTTACTCTCACCGCAACAGGGAATGCAAACACATATGAATGGGACAACGATGTGATCAACGGCGAGGAGTTTATCCCTACCGAAACCACTACCTATACCGTTACAGCAACCATAACCGCTACAGGATGTCAGACAACCGAAGAGGTCACCATAACGGTTAATCCGTTGCCAGAATTAATCCTTGCTTCGGATGAAATTAGTATCACCATTCTGGAGCAATACCTTTTTGATGCGGGTGAAGGATTTGAGAGTTACCTCTGGTTTGATGGTTCAAATGAGCAGACATACTTGTTTGTGGGATCTGACTGGGGAATAGGTGTTTATGATGTTTGGGCTGAAATAACCAACCAATACGGTTGCTCTACCCGCGATAGCACTATTGTTAACGTAGGACCTACCAGTGTTGAGGTAATCTCGCCATGGAGCTTTAACCTCTATCCAAATCCATCACAAGGAGAAATAAATTTAGATATTAGTGGCCTAACATCGCAAAAGGTTAACATTACCATTCTAAATTCTATTGGTAATATGGTTTACCAGAAGGAGTATATCCCATCTGATGGAGTTCTTCAGGATATAATTAGGCTGAACGATAAGGCTAAGGGTGTTTACCTAATTACAATTAGTGATGGTAAAAACAAATTGAGCAAGAGAATTGTTATTAATTAATAATACTAATAAGGTTGTTTATAGGAACTACTTGTTTGTTAGTAAAAATTTCAACCATTTGTAAAAGAAAAGTTTCTAAATTTGCATCATGAATAAAAAGGAGAAAATAGATACAAATAGTAATTTAGACGAAAAGTATGGGATGTCCCGCAGAGAAGCCATTCGCAAAATGGGTTATGCTGCCTTTGCTGCTTCAACAATGTTCCTTTTGCTTAACAATCCCACAAAAGCATATGCACAAAGCCAAAACGATCCCGGTGATCCCGGTGATGACTGGGAATGGTAGTTGATTATAATTTAACACTTAAGCCAATCCTGTGGCTTACCTGGTAAAGAAAATAGAGCAATCCCACATCCTTTGGTTCGAAGCAAGCAACCAGTGGGCGCAATTCGATGAGCAGCAATGGCTCATCTTTTGCTTTTATAATGATGGGGTAAAGCAGGAAAAGGCCGTAAAAGAATTGTGCAAAAAGTTCTCTTTCCAAATCCAGGCAGCCCAATCATTTGTTGATAACATCTATTTCTCTCTCGATAATCTTTTTTATCCTACATTCGAAAAACCTGATTTTTCGGCTTGCGCTAAAGTGGCAGCATCCTATAAACTGGGAAAAACTAAATCACATCTCTACTTATTCAATGGCAAACCCTTTCGAATTGTTTACGGCTCTCCCTGGCTTGAAAGCTATATTCATCTGCCACTTGCCCACCTCGAGACTGAGGATAATAAAACAGATACTTATGAAATCGAAGTTTTCCCATTCGAGAATCGATTCGCCCTTAGGGTAAACAAAGGGAATTCTAAAACTCTAACCGCCGATGAGCCGGGTCAGATAAAACGGCTTCTATACATTGAATTAACAAATTTCTTTTACGATAAAAAGGAGAGTGAGTGGATGGCATTTCTTCACGGCTCGGCCCTTAGAAAAAATAATGAAATTATTATTCTAACATCTACTGGAGGTTCTGGTAAAAGCACAATGGCAGGTCTTTTAATGCTAAATGGTTTTGATTTTTTTTCAGATGATTATATACCGGTAGAAGCACAAAGTGAAAAGGCTTACCCTTTCCCAGCAGCATTATGCCTAAAAAATGATGCCATTTCTCTGCTCGAATCAAAAGGGCTGAAATTGCAAGCTACAACAAAAGGCAAACTTGCTTATGCAAAGCCAGCACAAAATAGAATGCAAAATCAGGCATGTAAAATTAGAAATGTTGTTTTTATTAAATACTGCAAGGAAAAGGATCTAGTATTTGAACCAATATCTACACTTGAAGCACTTTACCATTTTCTTCAGGAGGCATGGGTTGGCGATAACATGAAACGTGCAGAGCAATTTTTAAATTGGTTTACTCAGCTAAAATTCTATAAGCTGGTTTACGGGAATAACGAAAAAGCCATAGAAAAACTTGGCAAACTAATAGAACAGGGTTGAATAAAAAACAACTATACTATCTGATATCAAGCATTCTCTCGCTTGATCAAAAGCCCGATAATGCCCATGAAGTTATCAAGCGGTTACCTCAAAATAAGGAGGATTGGCAAAAATGGGTTCAGCTGGGTAGCAAACACCTTGTCCTTCAATCGTTGTTTCTATCGCTTAAAAGGCATCAATTGCTTTCATATTTTCCCGATGATTTAACCGAATACCTAAATTACATCCACCAGCTAAACATTGAGCGAAACCAAAGTATTACCGAACAGGCTAAAAGCCTGCAATATCTTTTTGACAAGGAGGGTATTGTTTGCATCTTTATGAAGGGAACGGGTAATATTTTCGACGGGCTTTACCACGATATAGGTGAACGAATGGTATACGACATGGATATTCTGGTAGAGGAAGATAAAATGCTAAAAGCTGCTCAGGCACTTTTAGATGTTGGCTATAAAACCCAAAAGAACTTTAATCCGTTGGCATACCCTTCTACCATGCATTATCCAATTCTTCTTCGTGAAGATTGTGTTGCCGGAGTGGAAATACATCGTTTGCCTGTCCAATATCAATATCTTAAATCCTTTCCCCCTGAAAGAGTTTTTGAAACAAAAAAGCCATCCACTGTCCAAACAGGTTTTTGGGTAATGAGCGATAGCAATAAAATCATCCACAATTTTCTGCATTCGCAGTTAATGCACAATGCTCACTATCATGCTGATGTTTCATTAAGAGACCTATATGATATTCTATTAATGAGTAAAAGAAAAGACATAGTCAGGGTTTTTAAAGATTTTAAACGCTATCAAAAAGAAAGCAATGCATATATCCAACTAATGTATAAGGTTTTTGGCTTACCTATTCCCAACTCGTTGAGAAAGACCTATTGCAATGCATTTTTCTTCACCCGACACAACATGACACTGGCCATGAATCGAAAGCAATTGATGATATATCACTTAGTTATATCAGCTTTCATTAAGTATATCGCTCTCCCCTTCCGAACCATTTTTGACAAAAACGCTAGAAATTATGTTTTTTCTCGTTTAAAGAATAAGCATTGGTATAAGGAACACATGAATGCCTATAAAAGAAAGTATTTTGGAAAAAGAAAGGTGAAGTAACTTTTCGAAAGGATATTACTCTATAAGACCAAATTGCAGACCCCTATTCTTGACCTCTTCCAACAATTTTTCAAGTCCATATTTCATATTTTTCTCTGCCTTTTTCGAGTCGTGGAAAACAACTATGGCACCAGGGTGTAAGTTGTTGAGAACTATATTAGCGCAACGCTTGGGTGTAACCCAACGGCTGTAGTCCATGCTTAAAACGTCCCAAAGAATAACCCTATAGCGCTCTTTAAGAACACGAAATTGAACTGCTTTAATCCTTCCGTAAGGAGGGCGGAAAAGATCACTTCTAATAAGATCGGCCGCTAGATCAACATCCTGAACATACTGTCCTGTTCGGGTTTCCCATCCCTTGAGGTGGCTATAGCTATGGTTTCCCACTGAATGGCCCTCATCAAGTATTCGTTGGTATATATCGGGATGCATCTCAACCTTCTTACCCAAGCAAAAGAATGTTGCCTTAGCATCGTACTCCCTTAACTTATCCAAAACCCACGACGTAACATTCTCAGTTGGTCCATCATCAAAGGTTAGGTAGATCTTATTATTGTCGCTGGGCATCCTCCAAACTACGTTTGGAAAAAGATTGGTAAAAAATCTTGGAGGGCTAAGATTTATCATAGTCTGTTAATCCATTGAATATTTACGAACAACCAAATCATAAAGATTTTCTATCTCTTGCTTATGGTCAAGTTCACCATGAGCTGTAGCCATTTTATGCAACTCCTGAAGTATATAGAGGTTTAACTCTGTTTCGTTCCTTACGTTTCTGAATAGATTGTCGGGTAGAGAAAGGAAAAACATCAACTCTTCAGCGCATTGTTCCATGTAAATGGTTGAATACTCTATCCCTTTTTCGTTAGCTCCAGCACTATAGTATCCCTCTATTAAAGCAAGAGCAAAAAAATTAAAGGGGACTAAATGTGGGGGTACTAACTCCATACATTTGTCAAGTGCAAAAATTGCAGAGTCCCTTTTATTCTCTTCTACCAATGCGCGAGCAAGCCTTCCAAAGATATTTCGATAGTTGGAAATGATTCTTGTACTGTTTTCGTTGAGATAAACTTTGGGATCATTAATACTTCTCAACTGGTAATTATTCATAAGGTTGTTATACAGGATCTCTGTGTCAACCGAACCATATCTACCTCCAATTCTTGGCGCTTCAATTGGGACTATTTTGTATGCTAAACCTTCGAGTTGAAAAAATTTATCAAGATTTTGGTATGTATCGGTGCTAACTGTAATAGCAAAGTAAGCAGGTCGTTCCCAATTATTATATGCCATTAGATCCATTAGAAAAAGTCCATCTTTCATCAAATAATTACTGGGTATTCTCCACTTCATTGTATCAACTACCAAGTTGAGCCGTTCCTCCCTTATAACATTTTTACTGATAATTAAGTCCTTGTTAATAGGTAGAAATAGATTTCGAGATGGGAAGAAGTCAATCTTTTGGTTTCTTTCAAATGGAGAGTTTACCTTAGTATTTGGATCATCGCTAAGAACAAAGTCAATGGCTTGCTTAACGTGAACGTGTTGCGCTATCCTGTCAGTTGCCAATATCACATCGCGTGCTCCGATAACATATTTTTCATTAGTCATACTTACAGGCAAAGGATCTGATTCATATGCCTTTCGCTTCATCTGATCGATATACCAGTCGGCACGCAGATAACTTAAGTTGCTAACCCTTACATCGGTACGTACGCCCTCCACTTCCTGAGCATACCAAAGGGGAAAGGTGTCATTATCTCCATAGGTAAAGATTATGCCATTGGGTTCACAGGTGTTCAGCGCATTATAGGCAAAATCGACAGCCAAATAACTACCTGACCGATCATGATCGTCCCAATTCTCATATGCCATGAGTCCTGGAACAAAAACTAAGCAAAGCGTTGTAGTAATCACTGCACCGGGAGCCTTATCGATAGCTTTTCTAACGGCTTGGAATAAAGCAATTACCCCTAGTCCAATCCATATGCTAAAAGCATAGAAACTACCAGCATAAGCATAATCTCTCTCTCGTGGTTGGTAAGGTGTTTGGTTAAGGTAAACTACAATTGCAACTCCAGTGAGGACAAACAATAGCGATACCACCCAAAAATCTTTCTGCTTTCGCAGGTATTGAAAAATAAGCCCAGCAATTCCCAAAATAAAAGGGAGCATATAGAGCCGATTATGGGCCTTATTTCTAAACGTAGCGGGAAGTTCATCCTGTGGTCCAAGGCGGGGAGAGTCGATAAAAGGAATACCGCTTATCCAATTTCCCTTTACAATTTCGCCATGTCCCTGAATATCGTTTTGCCTACCGGCAAAGTTCCACATAAAGTATCTCCAATACATGTGCCCCAGCTGATATGAGAGGAAAAATCTGAGGTTCTCACCAAAAGTTGGAACATACCTGATCTCTAATTCCCCTCCTCTACCTGAAAGCCTAACTGGACGACCCTTAAAGTTGCTCCATTGCTTGTATGCCTCAACGTGTCGGGGTTCAGAACTATACATTCTGGGGAAAAAAGAAATGAAACGTTCATCGTACTTAAGTTCTGCTTTACGCGAAGCAACAACATATTTACCATCCTTTTGTATGTATTGCGGACTACCCTCCATGCGATCAATCAAGGGTGCGTCAAAGGAGTGTCCCTTTATAAGCGGGCGATCGCCATACTGTTCACGGTTCAAGTAGTATAGCAGTGAAAACATGTTATTTGGACTATTCTGATCCATAGGAGGTTTGGCTGCTGAACGGATTACTATAATGGCAAATGAACTATAGCCGATGATAATTACAGTAAAGCTTAGCAGAATAGTATTTAGAATGGGTTTTATATTCTTATGAGTATAGCGAATCCCCCAAAATAAAAGAGACCCGATTAACAAAAAATAAAAGAAAACTCCGGATTTATATGGAAGTCCAAATCCATTGACAAATAGTAACTCAAATTTAGAGGCAAATACCACAAAACCCTGAATTATTCCATACATCACAACCCCCAATAGCAGAACACTTAATGCCAAAGCCTTCACCACACCCCAAGGTGTGACCTGATACTTACGGAAGTAATACACCATAACTATTGCGGGTATTGCCAGAAGGTTCAGCAGATGAACTCCTATTGAAAGCCCCATAAGGTAGGCAATCAAAATTATCCATCTGTTTGCATAGGGCTCATCGGCTACATTTTCCCATTTGAGAATTGCCCAAAAAACCAATGCCGTAAAAAGTGAAGATGTCGCATAAACTTCAGCCTCAACAGCTGAAAACCAGAATGTATCTGAAAAAGTATAAGCTAAAGCACCAACTAAACCTGCACCCATAATTAAAGAAAGTTGGGTAAGCGAATAGGTTTCGTTATCGGTTTGCACCAATTTGCGAGCAAGATGTGTTACAGACCAAAAAAGGAAGAGAATGGTAAAAGAGCTGGCCAATGCCGATAAGGAGTTAGCAAAAATTGGAATAAGCTCTTTGGTTGGTGCCAGCATGGTGAAGAACCTCATGAGAAGCATGAAAAAGGGTGCTCCCGGAGGATGACCTACAATCAATTTATATCCACTAGCTATGAATTCGCCACAATCCCAAAAACTAGCTGTGGGCTCAATTGTGAGAAGGTAAACAATGGTTGCTATGGCAAAGGCAAACCATCCAGTAATATTATTAATCTGCCTAAACTTAATTTGATCAAATTGTTGCATTAATTGGGATTTGAAATTAAGGGGGCAAAAGTACTATTTTTTTTATTAGGGAAACCAATAAATCAACATGTTATGCAAACGCTGTTTGTGATTGCATATTATTATTCAGATATTTTTTTTTACAAAAAGGTTGCTTTGATTTTGAAATTTTCTGAAAATTATAAAGCCAGTATTCGCATCACCTTGATACACTGCACTCTAAAGAGCGTGGCCTGACATTTCTGCCAAATTCTCTTTTTCAAATGAATAAATGTTTTATTTAAGTGTTAAATACAATGATTTGGTTCTTAATCAACCAGCTTTAAAATCAAGAGAAGTTCGTCCTTGAGGGCACGAAGAGCACACTGGAAGTACGTTGCGATTTCTTATTAATCTTTTTCTAAAATTGTTGTAATGGTGCGAAAACCATATTTCGTGAATGGATTGGCTGATGATTGTTCCCATAATATAGGTTGCACTTTTATCAAAGCAACAGGGGACAACCCATCCGTCGTGGGTTACAGAAAGTTTAAACCAAGGTGCAGAGCATGAGCTATTAACTTTTCCTTTTAATGCTATGTTCCCGTCATTTGTAATCTCGTAACGGCTGTATTTTGTGCCCAAAGGAACTTTGTTCTCTGCATCATCGGGGTTTAACAGGTGTGCAGTTTTAACACGAATTCCATCAACCTTAAGTTTTTTGCCAAATTCAACAAATTCCTTAATATGGTTTACGTTATCCTTTAATGCCAGCAACTCTAAAATAACTAAAGGATATCGAGCATTTTTATCGAGTTTTGTTTTCTGAATAAAATCTATTCCCTCGATTATTCTGCTTAAATTACCTCCTCTTCGATATGTTCCAAATTCCTTTTCAATGGGAGAGTCAATTGTGATAACAATCTTCTTCAAGCCACTGTTTATAATTTTCATTGATACTTCCTCATCAATAAGCATGGCATTGGTTGCCATCTCTGAAATCATTCTCTTTGAGGAGGCATAACCAATCATATCGAAAATATTGAAATTCATTAATGGTTCTCCCTGAAAATGGAGTAAAACGGTAAATGCAGTTGGTGAAATCTCGTCAATAATTTGAATAAAACGGTTTAAAGGCATGTCGCCAATTTTCCTACCAAGTTTACCTATGCCCGTGGGGCAGTCTGGGCAATTTAAGTTGCAGCGAGTAGTTGGTTCTATGGAAACGCTAATGGGTTTTCCTAAAAGAATAGGATAGCGAAATGATCTTGAAAAAAAATAACCCACTCCACACAAGAGTAGGTTTAATGCTCTGCGAAATGTGAAATGTGATAGGTAAAGAATGAACTCTTTCACCCTAAGTCAATTAATGCTATTACTCAATATTTTGATTTTAATTTGAGTCCAGTATTTCAAATAGCTCATCGAGCTTTGGCGTAAGAATTATTTCTGTTCGCCTATTCTTCTGACGTGCCTCGGGTGTTTTGGCTGGATCAACCGGAAGATATTGACTTCGACCTGCTGCAGTTATGCGAACTGGTGATATTTTAGTACCATCTAAAAGTATTCGCACAATTGAAGTAGCCCTTTTAACGCTAAGATCCCAGTTGTCGACAAGTTCTCCGCGTTCGGGAAACCTTACATCATCAGTATGCCCCTCCACCATGATGTTTATATCAGGATTTTGCTCTAAAACAGGAATAAGTTGCTTCATGGCCGCTACTCCATTGGCATCCACAACATGGCTTCCTGATTTAAACATTAGTCTCTCATCAAGCGATACGTAAACTTTTCCATTCTGCAACTTAACGCTTAGCCCTTTACCCTCAAAACCGAAAAGGGCATCGGATACCTTACGACGAAGAGCCATAACGGCTGAATCTTTTCGGGCAAGAATTTGCTCCAACTCAACCAGACGTGCGTTACGATCATCCAAATCCTTTTTTAGCTGATCTAAATATGTCTGAAGTTCTTCAAGATTCTTTCTACGAAGGTTAAGTTTGCGCTCCAGCTCCTTAAGGGCATCCTCCTTGACCTGTAATTCTTCCTGAGTTTTTTGTAATTGTGCCAACACCTTCCTTGTTTCCTGTTGACTACCTGACATGAAACTTTTTTGTAATTCTTCTAGGTGTGCATATCTAGCAATAAGTTTTTCATTCTCGTCTTTGAGCCTTATCAGCTCAATGGAACGTTTTGCACTATCGGCAACAAGTTGTTCGACCTCGGCGTTAAGCACCTTCAACTTAGTTTCCAGTTCCTGGTTTTTAACTCCAAGCGATTCATTTTCGATGGAGTATTTTTCTCGCTCCTCTTCGCACTTAATATTATTATCCTGCAAGGCTTGAAACTCCTTCGCTGGCACACATGCTTCAAGTATGAAAAGCAAAACGGTTACAATGGTAAAGAATAAAGTTCTTCTTATCATATTCGTAAAATTGAAGGTCAAATTTTTTGGCTGATTAATGGCAAAGATATAAATATTTGTACTTGTTTTTTATCACCCTAATATAAAAGATAGGCACAACTTCAAAACATATCATTAATAAGTTCGTAAATAATATAATATGCTTCGCATTAGCTATCTGTATAAGTTAGTAAGCACAACATAATTTACATTTTTTTGTTATAAATTTGCCAAATAATGTATTGCTATGGGCAGTAATGATTCTCTTCTGCATCATGTTAACTATCCCGAAGATTTAAAAAAGTTACGGGTGGAAGATCTTGTGCAGTTAAGTCATGAGTTAAGACAATTCATTATCGATGTTGTTTCGAACAATCCCGGTCACTTTGGTGCCAGCCTGGGTGTGGTTGAACTTACTGTGGCTTTGCATTATGTTTTTAATACTCCTAACGATAGAATAATATGGGATGTGGGCCATCAGGCTTACGGACACAAAATTCTAACGGGAAGACGTAAAGCATTTCATACCAACAGGAAGTATAAAGGGATAAGCGGCTTTCCAAAAAGAAGCGAGAGTATCTACGATTCCTTTGGAACAGGACACAGTTCAACCTCGATATCAGCGGCGCTGGGTATGGCAATTGCCTCTGAACTTAAAGGAGAATTTAGACAAACCGTTGCTGTAATAGGTGATGGATCGATGACCAGTGGATTAGCTTTTGAGGGACTTAACAATGGTGGTTCAAAAAACACTAATCTTCTGGTTATTCTCAACGACAACAACATAGCGATTGATCCCAATGTTGGTGCCCTTAAGGAATATCTACTCGATATTACCACATCACAAACATACAATAAGCTAAAAAATGATGTTTGGAATCTTCTTGGAAAATTGGATGGAGTCGGACCCAGTGCTCGTTCGCTAGTTCAAAAACTTGAGAATGCCATTAAATCTGCTATTCTCAAGCAGAGCAACCTCTTCGAATCGCTTGGCTTTAGGTATTTTGGACCCATTGATGGTCATGATGTAGTTTATCTTACTCAGGTTTTAAACGACCTTAAAAATATTCCTGGACCAAAACTACTTCATTGTGTTACAGTTAAAGGCAAAGGATTTACTCCAGCAGAGAAAAATCAAACCCTATGGCATGCACCGGGTATTTTTGATAAACTAACCGGAGAAAGGATCTCTATTACTACAGAAAAACCAACTCCTCCACGTTTTCAGGATGTATTTGGACATACTTTGGTTGAACTCGCAGAGAGTAATCACAAAATAGTTGGCATTACTCCTGCCATGCCCACAGGTTGCTCCCTAAATATAATGATGGAAAAGATTCCCGATCGATCCTTTGATGTAGGAATTGCAGAGCAACACGCAGTAACTTTTTCCGCAGGATTAGCTGCCGAAGGCATGATCCCATTCTGCAATATTTACTCTTCGTTCATGCAAAGAGCATACGACCAGGTGATCCACGATGTTGCATTACAGAATTTACCCGTTGTATTCTGCCTCGATCGAGCTGGATTGGTGGGCGACGATGGCGCAACCCACCATGGAACCTTCGATATTGCTTATATGCGACCTATTCCTAACCTCACCATCTGTTCCCCAATGAACGAAGAAGAGCTACGTAACATGATGTTTACTGCTCAACTTCCGGGAATGGGAACCTGGAGTATTCGCTATCCAAGGGGTAACGGTACAATGATTGACTGGAAGAAACCCTTCTCGGAAATTGAAGTTGGGAAAGCCAGAATGCTTCGCGAAGGAGATGATCTGGCCATACTCTCTCTTGGGCCATTGGGGATTACTGTATCAAAAACCACCGAAAAATTGGCAAAAGAAGGCATTAGCGTAGCCCATTACGACATGCGCTTTGTAAAGCCACTTGATGAAAAACTGCTTGCCAATATTGGCAAAAAGTTTAAAACCATAATAACCATTGAGGATGGTTGTCTGCAGGGAGGTTTTGGTTCTGCTGTTCTTGAATGGTTAAACGACAATGGTTTTAAAATCAGAGTAATTCGACTGGGCATTCCCGATCGGTTTATAGATCACGGAACACAACCCGAGCTATACAGAGAGTGCGGAATTGACATGGATGGTTTATACCAAACTATCCAAAAACTGGTTGCGCCAAAAATAATGGGTAAAGTAGTATAAGATCAAACCGTTGTCGTCTCATTTCTTTCAGATAATATGAATTCATACGTTCCTCTTGTTCAAACCAAAAAAACCTTTTATCTTCGCAACCCGAAAAGTTCATTTCATTATTGCCCGGGTGGCGGAATTGGTAGACGCGCTGGTCTCAAACACCAGTGGTAGCAATACCGTGCCGGTTCGATCCCGGCCCCGGGTACTATAAGCCTGACAGAAGTCAGGCTTTTTTATAATCAAAGCTTTGTATGTATTACGTTTATGCCATATCAAGCATTAGCAGAAATTACATCTATATTGGGATTAGTAATAATCCGGAAAGAAGGCTTAGCCAGCACAACTTAGGCTATAATCGTACTACTAAGCCCTACAGACCCTTCAAACTTATCCTTTTAGAGCAATATCCCTCAAGAGTTGAAGCCAGATCAAGAGAAAAGTGTTTAAAATCTGGAGTAGGAAGAGAATTTTTAAGAGGTATAGACCATAATCACCGTGCCGGCCTGTCTACCGACAGGTAGACCTGTCTACCGACAGGTAGATTCGATCCCGGCCCCGGGTACTATAAGCCTGACAGAAGTCAGGCTTTTTTATAATCAAAGCTTTGTATGTATTACGTTTATGCCATATCAAGCATTAGCAGAAATTACATCTATATTGGGATTAGTAATAATCCGGAAAGAAGGCTTAGCCAGCACAACTTAGGCTATAATCGTACTACTAAGCCCTACAGACCCTTCAAACTTATCCTTTTAGAGCAATATCCCTCAAGAGTTGAAGCCAGATCAAGAGAAAAGTGTTTAAAATCTGGAGTAGGAAGAGAATTTTTAAGAGGTATAGACCATAATCACCGTGCCGGCCTGTCTACCGACAGGTAGACCTGTCTACCGACAGGTAGACCTGTCTACCGACAGGTAAATTCGATCCCGGCCCCGGGTACTATAAGCCTCGAGAAATCGAGGCTTTTTTGATTTATTGATTGCCTTTTACCAAATACCAATCTACCCAGGAATCCATCTGCATAACAGATTTGGGTCGCAGTACGATTTTTAGTTTATTATCCAGAAGATACATAGTCGGTGTTGCAAAAACATGCCAGGATTTTACAACAGGACTATCCCATTTCTGATAGTCGCACATACTGATAAAGGGAAAAATGCCCGCAAAGTTTTTGTAAACCTGCTTGTCATCGTCAAGCGAGACAAAAACTACTTCCACACCATATTGTTTCCATTTCTCGTTTAAACGGGCAATTCGATAAAGTTCTTCAGGACATTGCGGACACCAACTTGCCCCGAATACTACCACGGTAAATCTACTTTTCAGGTCGGAAAGCTTTTGGGGAGATCTGCCAGTGCCATAACCGGGTGCGAAATAATCCCCCGTAAAAGCAAAATCGGGTGCTGTGTTTCCAACTTTCATAGCACTGTAACTTTCCAGTTGAGCAGCAAGGTCAGCGTTAATATTGCAACTTTTTTCGTTTAGAATTTTCAAGGCCAGGTATTCGGAAGATGTGAACAGGCTGCGTTTCTCCAGCAGCTTAAACAGGTAATCGGTTACCTGGTTGAATTTCTTCTCGTCCTGCACAAGATTGTCTATCAAGTAGTCAATGGAAACATTCATCTCGATAAATACCGAATCCAGCGATCGACCGCTGTTCTCAATAAGCCATACATGCGCCTCGATTGTTTCGCGCAGCAAGCCGCTTTTATATAGTCTATTGTCGGTATAATCCATACCTCTGAAAGCTATAATGGCAGATGGAATCTCTTCGGTGCGGTACTGTGCTATTGTGGGGACGGAACTTACCAGTTTCCTTACAGGTAAAAACCAGCTCACATAAGAACCAGGATCTAATGTTTCCAGAAACGTCTGGTCCTCTTCCTTTATACGAAGCGTTTCCGTCTCAATGGCCTTTTTGGGTTTTTCGTGACAGACAAAAAGTGAATCCAAACGATATATTTTCGCCAGAAAATCCCATGCGCTCAGGGCCTGCTCTCGGCGGGGATGTTCTGTTGCGTACTTTTCAAAAAGTTGATTCTGTTTGCCTTTAAGTATTTCAATGATTTCAGGATAGCTAAGGGCTTCACCCTTCAATTCAATATCCTCATCACTCAGTATAACTATAAATGGTTTATCATCCTCCGAAACAAGGTAGGCCATACCATAATCTTTCTTGCCATAGGAAAGCGTAAATAAGCCTTTATCATTGGCTCTCACACTATCAATGGTATAAGTGGTAAAGCCTTCAAAACCTATCAACTTAATATGCTGGTTGTTTAAGGCGGGGAAAGTGCCGGTAATTGTGCTTTGAGAATATGCAACGGCGCTCAGTAAAAATGCAGCAATACTTGAAATAGCAATTATCTTCATAAACCCATTTGATTGTTAAATGCATCAAAGAAACTAATTGGAAGTGAAAATTCGATCACGCAAAGCGGGATATCTATTAACTCCCTGACCTGCGGGACAGGGAGTTAAAGTGTCAAAAATGTCAAATCAACCTGTCTGCACTGCGTTTCGGCAGTCAGGTCAAAGTGTCAACCTGGTGAAATACCGGGCTAATCCTTAATACAACGGACGGATAGCCCGCTACCCCTACCGTCGGCATCAGTGTAAGCATTACCAATATTGAAGATCAGGGCGCGTGAATAGTTTGTGATAACTGTACTGCTCCAATAATAGCCCAAACTACCCGCATTGCTAATCGAACCGGTGTTGTATACTCGGCAACCCGCCACGGGCAACTTAAGGGGTGAGGCGAAGGCCCCGGCTGAGCTGTTGCTGCCCCAGCTCAGGCGCTCCGCGTCCCACTCCGTATTGGTGGGCAACCTGTAGCCAGCCGGGCAGGGGTTGTTCACCCCGCTCAACCCCTGCCACAGGTTGTCGTTCTTAGGGCTGCGCCAGTCGTAGGGGGAACTGGTAGCCAGTATAAAGAGGCCGTGGCCTGCGATGTCCTCGCTGCTTCGGGTGGTTGTAGTGCCAGATGTTCTAAGCTGGTGGCCGTCGGTACCACGCCCCCACTGGTATAAATCGCCGTAGGCGTTGGCGTCGGCACTGCTGGTGGCCACCTGTTTGGCCCCAAGGTTACGGTCCTTCCAGATTTTACCGGTGCTTGGGTTCAGCACATCGCCGGCTGGGGTTCTCCAGGTGGGTACGCCATCATCAAAAGTTAATATCTGACCCTGATTGCCAGGCGTAACGTTAGCCCATGCCAAGCCGTTCCAGTAAAGCATTTGGCCGGTTGCTGTGCCGGCAGTGGCCTGCAAAGTGCCCCCCGTACCGGTTGTAACCAGCAGGTTGGCGGTAGTTCCAATTTTTCCATCGTTTGTGATGTTACCGTGCGTGTGATTGCCCGTAGCATAGCCAGCAATTGCATGGTCTCCCCATGAGTGAGTCTCGTCCCAGTTGGCAATCTCTTCGGCCTCTATACCTGCTGCGGGGCTGACTTCAAATACAGGGTCGACTTCGGTTTCAATATAGTTGCCCAAATCGCTGATTTGGTTCTCGGTGATGGAGATGCCTGTTGATTTATCCCAGGCGGTGAACGCAGGGTCAACTTCCTCCGTGAGGTACTCCTGTAAATCGCTGATCTGGCTCTCGGTGATCGAAATGCCTGTTGATTTATCCCAGACGGTAAACGCAGGGTCGGTTTCCCCAGTCAGGTACTCCTGCAAATCGCTGATCTGGCTCTCGGTGATGGCAATGCCCGTGCTCCGGTCCCAGGTGGTGAATTCCGGATCGGTTTCCTCGATGAGGTACTCCTGTAAATCGCTGATCTGGCTCTCGGTGATCGAAATGCCTGTTGATTTATCCCAGGTGGTGAACGCAGGGTCGGCCTCCTCCTCGAGGTAAGCATGTAAGTCGCTGATCTGGCTTTCGGTGATGGCGATGCCCGTGCTTCGGTCCCAGGCGGTGAACGCCGGGTCGGACTCCGCCACGAGGTACGTCTGTAGGTCGCTGATCTGGCTCTCGGTGATGGCAATGCCCGTGCTCCGGTCCCATGCGGTGAACGCCGGGTCGGACTCCGCCACGAGGTACTCCTGTAAATCGCTGATCTGGCCCTCGGTGATGGCGATGCCCGTGCTTCGGTCCCAGGCGGCGAAAGCCGGGTCGGACTCCGCCACGAGGTAAGCCTGTAAGTCGCTGATCTGGTTCTCGGTGATCGAAATGCCGGTTGTCCTGTCCCAGGAGCTGAAAATGGGGTCAGTCTCGTTAATTTCACCGATAACGGCTTCAGCAGTATTCGCGTGCAGCGCGTAGGGGACGCTCAGGAGCTGGACCACGCCCAGCACGACCCCGTTAACGGTTACCCTGACAAAGTGCTGGCCGGCACTCCAGTCCAACGCGCTCAGGTCTTCGATAGAGCCAACGGTAAGGTTGATTATACCCTGCGAACTGGTGGTAACGCTATGGGTTTCCGTAAAAACAGAGGTGCCCTCAGCATTTCCCTGCAGTATATCAATGACCACTGTGGCCGGTTGATTGGCAATAATGCTTCCATCGGCATTCCTCAGCACAGCCTGGTAGGTGAACGAGGCGGGCGCCTGGCCAAGCGCTGCGCTCCCGAGCAGCAGGCCGAAGGCTACCAGAAAAATTCTTCTCATGGGGGTTCGGTTTGGGTTAGGGGTTTGGTGGCTATGGGCGGCTAGTCCCCGAGAACCGGTATACTCGTTAGGCCGGTGCCACGAAATAGCATGCTCCTCGGGAGGTTGCAACCCGATGCAATGTAGGAAAAATCTTGACATCGTGGTGCGGTGGGCCCAAAAATTTTTTCGGTGCCCTACCCCGTGGCTCCAGATACCAACGGTCAGGCCGGGGGAACCCCGGTAGGCTGCGGGTAGAAGCGTCCAACTCACGGGGTGACTCCTCTGCTTTGGCTAACTAGTCACCCCGTGAGTGCAAGCAAACATAAGTAAAACATACTCATATCGAAGGGGTGAAAAAAAATCCGATCCCGCGAAGCGGGTTATTTATAAACTCCCTGCCCTGCGGGACAGGGAGTTTAAGTGTCAAAATTGTCAAATAAATCAAAGGGTCAATCCTTAAGGCATCGGACAGAGAACCCGCGCGCGCGGCGGTAGCTGCTCATGCTGGCATAGCTACTGCTGAAGCTCAGGAGCCACGAGTAGGTACCATCCACGGTACTTGACCAATAGCTGCCGCCGTAGCCGACACTGCCGAGCGAACCATTGCTGCTGCCGCGGTAGCCCGCCACAGGCAATTTAAGCGGTGAGGCAAAGGCGCCGGCTGCATTGTTGGTGCTCCAGCTCAAGCGCTCTGCATTCCAATCTGCTTCGGTTGGTATGCGATAACCACTTGAGCAGGGGTTGTTCGCTCCGTTTACCCCCTGCCAAAGATTTGTGTTCTGGGGGCTGCGCCAGTCATAAGGGCTGTTGGGTGCTAAAATGAAGTTACCATGTTCGGGTGTATCAGTGCTGCTTAATGTGGTGGTTGTGCCACTGGTCCTTACCTGGTGCCCGTCGGTTCCACGCCCCCATTGGTATAAATCGCCGTAGGCAGCAGCATCGGTGCTGCTGGTTGCAACCTGTGCGGCGCCAAGGTTACGGTCACTCCAGATTCTTGCGGTTATCGGATTAAATACATCATTCGTCCCCATTCCCATGCCTGAAGCCCATGTTGGCACTCCGTTAATTAGGGTTAAAACCTGGCCGGTGCTTCCCGGAGGTAGATTTATCCAGGTCGTACCGTTCCAGTAGAGCATTTGGCCGGTGGTCGTGCTGGCAGTGGCCTGCAAAGTGCCCCCCGTACCGGTTGTGACTATTCTGCCTGAGGTAGAGCCAATGCTGCCGTTGTTTGCAATGTTTCCGTGGGTGTGATTGTCGGTAGCATAGCCAGCAATTGCATGGTCTCCCCATGAGTGAGCCTCGTCCCAGTTGGCAATCTCTTCGGCCTCTATACCTGCAGCGGGGCTGACTTCAAATACAGGGTCGGCTTCGGTTTCAATATAGTTGCCCAAATCGCTGATCTGGCTCTCCGTGATCTCGATGCCGGTGGACTTGTCCCATGAGGTGAATATCGGGTCGGTCTCGGTTTCAACGTATGTGCCCAAATCTGTTATCTGGCTCTCGGTGATGGCGATGCCGGTGCTCCGGTCCCAAGCGGTGAAGGCAGGGTCAACTTCCTCCGTGAGGTACTCCTGTAAATCGCTAACCTGGCTCTCGGTGATCGAAATACCTGTTGATTTATCCCAGGCGGTGAACGCAGGGTCAACTTCCTCCATGAGGTACTCCTGTAAATCGCTGATCTGCCCCTCGGTGATGGCGATGCCCGTGCTCCGGTCCCAAGCGGTGAACGCCGGGTCGGCCTCCGCCACGAGGTACGCCTGTAGGTCGCTGATCTGGTCCTCGGTGATGGCGATGCCCGTGCTTCGGTCCCAGGTGGCGAACGCAGGGTCGGACTCCGCCAAGAGGTAAGCCTGTAGATCGCTGATCTGGTCCTCGGTGATGGCGATGCCCGTGCTCCGGTCCCAGGCGGCGAACGCTGGGTCGGACTCCTCCACGAGGTACTCCTGTAAATCGCTGATCTGGCCCTCGGTGATGGCGATACCTGTTGATTTATCCCAGGCGGTGAATTCCGGATCGGCTTCCTCGGTGAGGTACTCCTGTAAATCGCTGATCTGGCTTTCTGTGATCTCAATGCCGGTTGTCCTGTCCCAGGAGCTGAAAATGGGGTCGGTCTCGTTAATTTCACCGATAACGGCTTCAGCAGTATTCGCGTGCAGCGCGTAGGGGACGCTCAGGAGCTGGACCACGCCCAGCACGACCCCGTTAACGGTTACCCTGACAAAGTGCTGGCCGGCACTCCAGTCCAACGCGCTCAGGTCTTCGATAGAGCCAACGGTAAGGTTGATTATACCCTGCGAACTGGTGGTAACGCTATGGGTTTCCGTAAAAACAGAGGTGCCCTCAGCATTTCCCTGCAGTATATCAATGACCACTGTGGCCGGTTGATTGGCAATAATGCTTCCATCGGCATTCCTCAGCACAGCCTGGTAGGTGAACGAGGCGGGCGCCTGGCCAAGCGCTGCGCTCCCGAGCAGCAGGCCGAAGGCTACCAGAAAAATTCTTCTCATGGGGGTTCGGTTTGGGTTAGGGGTTTGGTGGCTATGGGCGGCTAGTCCCCGAGAACCGGTATACTCGTTAGGCCGGTGCCACGAAATAGCATGCTCCTCGGGAGGTTGCAACCCGATGCAATGTAGGAAAAATCTTGACATCGTGGTGCGGTGGGCCCAAAAATTTTTTCGGTGCCCTACCCCGTGGCTCCAGATACCAACGGTCAGGCCGGGGGAACCCCGGTAGGCTGCGGGTAGAAGCGTCCAACTCACGGGGTGACTCCTCTGCTTTGGCTAACTAGTCACCCCGTGAGTGCAAGCAAACATAAGTAAAACATACTCATATCGAAGGGGTGAAAAAAAATCCGATCCCGCGAAGCGGGTTATTTATAAACTCCCTGCCCTGCGGGACAGGGAGTTTAAGTGACAAAGTGTCAAATAAATCAAAGGGTCAATCCTTAAGGCATCGGACAGAGAACCCGTACGCGCGGTAGTAGCTTTTCATGACGGCATCACTGCTAGAGAATTCTAGGAGGCGCACGTTGGTTTCATCCACGATACTCGACCAATAAAAGCCATTGAAGCCGACAAGGTGGAGCGAACCAAGGTGGTTGCTCCGGAAACCCGCCACAGGCAATTTAAGGGGCGAGGCAAAGGCACCTGCTGAGTTGTTGGTGCTCCAGCTCAGGCGCTCTTCCTCCCACTCCGCTTCGGTAGGCAACCTGTAACCGGCTGGACAGGGGTTATTAACACCGTTGACACCCTGCCATAAATTTGTGTTCTGCGGGCTGCGCCAGTCATAAGGGCTGTTGGGTGCTAAAATGAAGTTACCATGTTCGGGTGTATCAGTGCTGCTTAATGTGGTGGTTGTGCCACTGGTCCTTACCTGGTGCCCGTCGGTTCCACGCCCCCATTGGTATAAATCGCCGTAGGCAGCAGCATCGGTGCTGCTGGTTGCAACCTGTGCGGCGCCAAGGTTCCGGTCCATCCATACTTTGTTTGTAGAATGATTATAAACATCTGTTGACCCAACAGTTGGAATAGCAGGTTTCTGCCATGTCGGTATACCATTTACAAAAGCCAAAACCTGACCTTCATTTCCTTCAGGCACATTTATCCATGCTGCACCATTCCAGTAAAGCATTTGTCCGGCGGTTGTGCCTGCCGTGGCCTGCAAAGTTCCACCCGTACCTGTTGTAACTATTCTGCCGGAGGTAGAGCCAATGCTGCCGTTGTTTGTAATGTTTCCGTGGGTGTGATTGTCCAAAGCATAGCCTGCAATTGTATGGTTACCCCAGTCAAAAGCAGCGTTCCAACTGGTGGTGTCGGATGCCGTAATGCCTCCGGCTACAGATGCTCCAAAGATGGGGTCGGTTTCACTTACTAAAAATTCGCTTACATCTGGTATATCGTTGCGAACCTGCTGTATTGAATCAACTAATGCTATTTTGGTTGCCAGGGAACTTAAATCCTGGTCGCCGGTGTTTGTGCCTGAAAGGTTACTCAACTTTGTAATGTCAGCTGCTGTAATATTGGCTGCCTCGCTGCCAGAATAAACTGGGTCGGTTTCAGAGTATTCGGTCAGGTAATCGGGTGAGAACTTTACCCACTTCTCGCCATTGAATTGCATAAGGTCTCCAATGGCAACATCGCTAAAATTGAAGTTGTTGGTAAAGGCCGGGTCCAGTTCCTCGGTGAGGTACTCCTGTAAATCGCTGATCTGGCTTTCTGTGATCTCAATGCCGGTTGTCCTGTCCCAGGAGCTGAAAATGGGGTCGGTCTCGTTAATTTCTTCGGTAATGGCCACAGCAGTATTCGCGTGCAGCGCGTAGGGTACGCTCAGCAGCTGAACAACACCCAGAACAACCCCGTTAAAGGTTATCTTTACAAAGTGTTGGTTAGCGCTCCAGTCTACCACTCCCAAGTTATTAATGGAGCCAATGGTAAGGTTAACTAATCCCAGCGGGCTGGTTGTGATGTTGTGGGTTTCGTTAAAAACGGCTGGGCCGTCGGGAGTGCCCGAAAGAATCTCAACAAAAACAGTGGCCGGTTGATTGGCAATAATGCTTCCATCGGCATTTCTTAAGACAGCTTGATAGGTGAATTTGGCGGGGACTTGGGCAAGCACAGCAATCCCAAGCAGTAAACCAACGGTTACCGGTAGTATTTTTTTCATGTGGTTAATGTTTTAGGTTTAACCGAAAAAATAAAAAAGACCAAAGACAACGTGCAATAATGAAAGGCAATAGATAAAGGCAAGTAACACAAAGGCAGGAGATTATTTAATGCAATTTACAAAAGATTTTAAGATAGAGGGATATTTACAGCATATATTTTTTTGTTGTTTTTTGAATTTCTGGGTAAAACTGCTGTAAAAATTTATAACTCCTAAAGAGCTATCAGCCCTTGTTCAAGCTTAAAACCTTAAATTCGAAATCGATCCGAGGGTAGGGAAAGCCTAACAAAACCTGATTGTTAGGTTCTTTTTATGAAAAAACTTATCTTTATTTTCTATTCCTTATATGTTAATATTTAATTCTTATGAGGTATGAGATAATCAGTCTTTCATAGACTTTTATCCAAAAAAAAATATTAAGTATTATTGCTTTTTATTAACCTTATAGAATGAGTTTATTTCAAGAATATATCAATTTGTATTTACTTGCATGGTTATCAGTAAAAGTTCATTTCAATCAAAAAAATAACTTTATTGTAATTGTTTATAGTGCTTTATAAATACTTTCACAACATTGATACATCACTTGTGATCTATACCCATGAATTAATAGTTTTTTTCTATCAATCTTCTTGAAAAAAAAATTGAAATTATTTCATTGACTTTATGATATTAATATTTTAAATTTGTATTAAGTGTAATTGTTTAGTTTCTAAGAATTAAAAAGCCTTTCTATTTACATCACATGAAAAATTACACTTTAAAAAGTATTCTGTACATACTTTAATAAAATTGCATTCACATACTCACGAATTAATAAACCTACTGGGATGAAGGGTCCTGTAGTTATTATACTTTTACTGACAACACTTTTTTTAAAGAGTGTTTTTTCTCAATCTAATTTTGATGCTATACGCAATCAGAGTGACCGTTACATTTATGGTTACGCCATAGGGCAGGGATTACGCGAAACTGATAACGCTGCTCTTGTAGATCTTATTAGCCAAATCTCTCTTAAGTTGGAGAGTGAGTTTGTTAACATTGTTACAGAGAAGGATGGTGATATTACTGAGTTTACACATGGAATAATTAAAACTTTTTCCAATGCGACACTCGATAATGCAGAGCGGATAGTAAACAATTTATCCGACGGATCCATTGAGGTACTACGGTACATTAAACGGGATGATTTGGCAAAAATATTTATTGAAAGACAACGTAAGATCATTGAATATGCCTGCGATGGCTATATGGCTGAAAAAGATTTAAGACTTGCAGATGCCATTAAGTACTACTACTGGGCTTTTGTCCTTCTTCGCACACACCCCGATCATAATAGCATGCAGGCAAATCTTGATGGTACTGAAAACCGTTTGCTAATTACAACCCTCCCCGATAGAATTTCGAAACTACTAACGGGTATATCAATAGAGATAACCGGTAATGAATACAGCGAGTTAAAAAAGCAGCGTAAAGTAACCGCTCTGGTATCATACCAGAATTGCAAAATACAAAATCTTGAGTTAAGATATTTTACTGGTAGTGACTGGGACGGAATTGTTGTTAGGAATGGAATTTTTGGCATGGTTTGGTATGGTAACTACGCAAAGGATATGGATAAGATTCGGATTGGTATTGAGTATCGTTTCGATAACCAGCTGGTACTGGATGCTGAGGTAAAGGATGTGTACGACAAAACCCGAGTCCCACTGATCCCCAAAACCTACTTTGACATTAATGCTAGTTTGGTTCCCCTTTCTCAGCAAAAAGAAATTGATGAAAACGAAAATATTGCCGGTCAGGCAGTAGGGGTTGTGCTAAATGCTATTGAATCGGGCGACTTTAATGAATTGAAAAAGATTTCAACAGCCAGAGGTTTTAAAGATTTTAATTCACTCATGGTTTACGGTAACGTGCAACCTCTACCCTTGCATATAAACTTAACGTATGTAAAACTGAACGATATAACTATAATTCGTTCTATTCCAATGCAGTTTAATTTCCATAGGAACAGGGTTCAATTCTCAGAAATGGTGAATATTATTTTAAACAATAAGGGTCAAATTGATGGATTTACATTTTCAATTGGAGATAATGCCATAAATGACATTCTTTCTAAAAGTGAAGCCTTTGGGAGCAATGAAGAGAAATACCACCTTATTCACTTCATGGAATTATATAAAACGGCATATTGTACAAAGGATATCAACTTTGTGAAATCGGTTTTTGCTGATAATGCCCTTATTATTATTGGTAACATATTAAAAAGCGACAAGAATATTGACAACATGTACGGAACGCTGGGTGATAAAATTGAATACATTCGCCTTAGCAAAAAAGAGTATATTGAACGCTTGGAAAGGGTATTTCGCTCCAACGAGTTTGTAAATATTCAATTCGACGAAAATTCTGTTCGCCGTGCCACCAATAAACCCGATGATAAGGTTTACGGTATCCAAATCAAGCAGAACTATTATTCATCGAACTATGCTGATAAAGGGTACCTTTTTTTGATGATTGATCTTAATGATACCCTTAATCCAACGGTTTATGTGCGTACTTGGCAACCAGAAAAGAACCCAGATGGCAGCATCTTTGGAGTATCCGACTTCAGGTTATAGTGTTTGCAACATGGAGTTAATTGTGATATAGCTTTTTTTTACCAATAAATCTGATGAAACTAATTAAACACAAATTTTTACTGCTTTTGCTCCTTCCAGCGCTTTCCACAAATGCTCAAACCATTGAGGTTGTGAATTTCAGGCATGAAACCACAGATCTCCGTGCAAGACGTAACCCTGTTAAGGATATCAATGACCAAAACTGCGCTCTTTTAATTGTCACCACATGGAATGATGAGGTTAAATTTTCAGACAATAGCGTATTTCGGGTTGAGAAAAAATCAGGCGAACATTGGATCTGGTTATCTGGTGGGGCACGAAGGTTAATCATTTCCTCATTGGGCTATACAACTCTCTACTACGATTTTCTAAATCCATTAAAGGGCGAGGAAGTATATATAATGACCCTCCGAATGCCAAGGTTAAAAGACGAATCGGCAAGCAAACTGTATAATCTTACATTTATCCTTAATTCACCCGATGTTCTTATCTCAAAAGATCAACAGGCTGGCATTCAGGTTATGGGATCTACTGCTAGGTACAAGTTGGCCGCAGGAAGGCATAGTTTCCAATTCGCGAAGCAAGGATTCAGCGATTTTAAGGCTGAGTACAATATTATGGCTGACACCACCATTTCAATATCATTAGAGGCAGGTGAAACAACCTCTGAATTTCAGCCACCATCTATCATTTCTGTCAATACTACACCATCTGGAGCAATGGTTTATGCCAACGATCAGTTCATCGGTCAGACCCCCCTGCAGCGCATGCTAATCCCTGGCGATTACAACCTATCTATGTCCAAGGATTTGTATCTTGATCATACCTCTAGGGTAAATCTTGAATCGGGAGTCCCTTTAGATTTGGGGACAATCGTATTACAAGCTAGCGCCGGAACCCTAACCATTGAATCCAACCCATCAGGAGCTGAGGTAAAAATAAATAATCGTGATCTTGGTAGAACTCCTTTACTGGAATACCAGATTAGCAGCGGAAATCACCAACTTGAACTTGTTTTACCCGACTATTTACCCTGGAAAGAAGAAATTTCGCTTGAAAAAGGGGAGGTGAAATCTATTAATGCCAACCTTATACCTGCATTCGGCGAGTTGATCATTAATACTCAACCCATTGATGGGCTAACCCTACTGATAAATGGCAAAATAGAAGGCAATACCCCCTTTCGACACACCAAAATGCCAACAGGAACTTACGAAATTGAGGTTCGTGACGATAAAAATCACTGGAAAGGGATTCCGCTCTGGTTAGGAGCAAAGGAAAACGTTAACGTTACAGGGGGTAAAACCACCGAAAGAACAATTGCATTAGTTCAAAACCATGGGGAACTTTCGGTGAAGGCCGAAGGAAGCGATATCTTTATTGGCAATGAAAGGGTTGGCTCTTTGCACGTGATTCTAAACCTACCCCCAAGCACCTATTCAATTATCGCCAAACGAAATAAGCATAACGATGCGACACAAACCATTAATCTAGCCAATGCAGAAAAAAAGAACATAGAGTTAAATCCTCGTCCAATGCTGGGCTCAGTAAGCGTTATTGCTAATCCTTTTGATGCCCGTGGGGCTTCCATCGAAATCAATGGAAATCCTGTAAAGGAAAAAACGCCAGCCGTTATTCCCCTGCTCATTGGAAATTATAGCATTAGCGTTACCCATCCGCATTTTTACCCGGCAAGCCAGAATGTGACAATCAATAAAGAAGGAGAGCAGAAGGAAATAATATTCAACCTCGAATCAACTTTAGGTATCTACTCAAAAAAGGAACGAAATTGGAAAATCAGCAAATATGCTTCACTGGCCACCTCGTTGGCTGTTGGTGCATCAGGATTTATTTTTCACCAAAAAGCTGACAATACATACGCAAAATACCAAACTGCAAATAGTTCTGAAGATGCCAAAGCATTAAGAGAAGATGTAATCTTTTTTGATAGAGTTAGCTGCATATCATTCGGAGTATCGGTTGTCCCATCCTACATGTTTTTTCACTCGTGGTTAAAACAGAGAAAGTATAAAAAAACAATAGTTAAGTACTAATATTTAATTAGAAGCAATTTTACAGGTGAATGTTTCATACAATTCTTTAGAAATATGTACTAAATACTGAAAAAATAATTACCAGTTAATTGAATGCGATGAAGCAAACAGAATATAAGAATATAACAATAATAACCCTAAAATCCATTCTTTTTATGGTATTCTTCCTTTCCATCTTCTCCTGCACTAAGGATAGGGAGTGGGACAACCCCTGGGACCCAATAAATGGTTACCCTTCCTGGAACCCAGTAAACGTAAAAATACAAGTTAACTCCTTTTCCTCTCTAACAATTTCATGGGTATACAATTCCACAATAGTGCCTAAAGGATTTAAGATTGATAAAAGGATGAATGAGGGGGAATGGGAATTTGAGCATGCCACTATTGGTTTTGACCAGACAGCTTTCGTCGACAATACAGTTAACCTTGAGCAAAATATTTATTCGTATAGAATTTATGCTTATAACGATCATGAAATCTCTACGAAGATTGAAGTCAAGGTATACACATGCATTGCTGATATCGATGGCAACTATTACCAAGTTGTGTCCATTGGATCTCAGGTATGGCTGGCTGAGAACCTAAGAACCACTAGGTATAACGATGGAACAGATATTCCATTAGTAACCGATAACGATGCCTGGGCAAATCTATCCACCGATGCCTACTGCTGGTATAACAACGATGAAGAAACTTATGGCGCTTTGTACAACTGGTATGCAGTGAATACCGAAAAGCTATGCCCCGAGGGGTGGTATGTTCCCTCCGATTACGAGTGGTTTACCCTCGAAAACTTTGTTGATCCTACCATTGATGACCCCAATGCATTTGGTTGGCGGGGAACGGATTGTGGGTACAAGCTAAAATCCTCCTCTGGATGGGCTATGGTTTGGACAGGTTATGGTAATGGTTCTAATGATTACGGGTTTTCTGCTCTACCTGCCGGTTACCGTGGTTGTACTACCGGATTGTTCTTTGATGTTAATTATTGGGGAGTATGGTGGACTGCCAGCGATGCATATGAAACAAATGCATTTGAGCATGAAATGAATTGTTATCAATCCGGAGTCCTTCGGCGGCATTATGAAAAACAAGGAGGGTTGTCCGTACGCTGTATTAAGGGTGAGCCTTTTAACACCATTACCGATATCGAAGGGAATGTTTACCGAACCATAGTAATTGGCACCCAGGAATGGATGGCCCAGAACCTTAGAACCACCAAGTACAATGATGGTACCGATATTCCATTGGTAACCAGCAATGAGACCTGGGCAAATCTATCTTCCGATGCCTACTGCTGGTACAACAACGATGAAGAAACCTATGGCCAAGCTTATGGCGCTTTGTACAACTGGTATGCAGTGAATACCGACAAGCTATGCCCCGAGGGGTGGCATGTACCCACCGACAGTGATTGGTTTACCCTCGAAAACTTCGTTGATCCTACCATTGACGATCCCGATGCATTTGGTTGGCGAGGAACGGATTGTGGGTACAAGCTAAAATCCACCAGCGGTTGGCGCGATAACGGTAACGGCTCAGATATCCATTGGTTTTCGGCCTACCCAGTGGGCTATCGCTACCTAGGTGATTTCTATGGGGATGATGAGGCTGCTGCTTGGTGGGTTTCAGGTGTTGAAGATGGCTCAAATGCTTTGGAAAGGTATCTATGGTACGCCTACGAAACAATTAATCGAAGCCATTGGCCTAAAACTGATGGGATATCTGTTCGCTGTGTAAAGGATTAGGTGCAAACATCGCAATAAAAAGATAGTAATAACCTCCGGAATATTTAGAACAATCAACTTCGGAATACGCTTTCGATAATAAATCATAGTAGACAATAATCTATGTTTACTTTCTGCCATGAGAGGTTTTTTGTATATTGCGGAACATTTTTCTCAACTCTCAATATTTGATATTCAAACATATACAATTCATGAATGCAAAAAAAGTTGGTTACCCCTACGGAGAGAAGCAACCCGATTTCGACCGCCGTTACCTTGAGATGGCACAAATATGGGCACAAAATTCCTACTGCGAGCGAAGGCAAGTGGGCGCACTTATCGTTAAGGATAAAATGATAATCTCCGATGGGTATAATGGCACCCCCAGCGGTTTTGAGAATATCTGTGAGGACGAAACAGGACGCACAAAACCTTACGTTCTTCATGCCGAGGCCAATGCCATAACAAAGGTGGCCAAATCGAATAATAGCAGCGAGGGCGCTACGCTATACGTAACCTCTTCGCCCTGCTTGGAATGCGCCAAGCTAATAATCCAAGCTGGTATAAAAAGGGTTGTTTATAGCGATGATTACCGTATAAGTGAGGGAATTGAATTGCTACAGCGGGCCAAGATAGAGATCGTAAAGCTGATTTGATTTTATGGCTTAATCTCCTTAAAAAAAGCTAAAAATAACAACCTTAAGTTTAGCACAAAAGATGTAAGCCCTTTTTTAGATTACCTTTGAAAGCCAATCATTTTATTCATATTGCCCCATGAAATACGACAACAAAAGTAAAGATATTATTTATCCTCTGGGCTTGGCCCTAGTGCTTATAGCTGGTATACTTATAGGCGTTAAGCTAAGGCAGGACCCAGCCAGACCCAGCTTAACGGTATATCCACGTGCAGATAAGCTAACCAATGTGCTTAAGTACATAGAAGATCAGTATGTTGACACAGTGTCGATGGGTAACCTGGTGGAAAACACCATTCCCACCCTACTTAAAAATTTAGATCCTCATTCCGTTTACATACCTGCTTCAGAGCTAAGAGCAGTGAACGAGCCCCTTGATGGAGGTTTCGATGGCATTGGCATCTCATTCAATATGACCAATGACACCATAGTAGTTATCAGCACAATACAGGGTGGCCCTTCCGAAAAAATTGGTCTATTGGCAGGTGATAGAATTGTAACCATTGATGACTCTACTGTGGCGGGTGTGGGATTTCCTCAGGATGATGTGGTAAAGATGCTTAAGGGGCCCAATGGTACTAGGGTAAAAGTGGGTATTGTTAGGAAGGATATTGATGAGATGTTGATTTTTGAGATTGTTCGCGATAAAATTCCTCTTTACAGCATAGATGTTAGCTTTATGCTTAATGGTGATATGGGTTACATCAAAATATCAAGATTTGCACGAACAACTTACAAGGAGTTCATTGAAGCGATGGATAAATTGCAGAAGTTGGGAATGACAAAGCTGATTATAGACCTCCGAGGTAATAATGGTGGTTATCTTGATGCTGCTACCAACATCGCCAACGAATTTCTTCCGGAAGGTAAGTTAATTGTTTATACACAAGGCAAAGCAAGACCTCGTCAAAATATATACTCCAACGCCAAGGGGCACTGCATAAATACAGAGGTTGCCATTCTTATAGACGAATTTGCGGCTTCGGCAAGTGAAATCTTGGCTGGTGCCATTCAGGATAACGACAGGGGTCTAGTTATTGGAAGGCGATCGTTTGGAAAAGGATTGGTTCAGGAACAAATTTTATTCTCCGACGGTTCAGCGCTAAGACTTACCATAGCAAGATACTACACCCCCACTGGAAGAAGTATTCAAAAACCCTATGAACCTGGCAGTGATGAATACTTCTACGATATAAGTAACAGATACTTACACGGAGAGTTTCAGGTTCAGGATAGCATTCATTTTTCCGATTCTCTTCAGTATATTACTCCAGGAGGTAGAACTGTTTACGGTGGAGGTGGTATAATGCCAGACTTTTTTATACCCCTCGATACAACTGGTATAACTCACTATTTCAATAGAGTGGCAAGCAGGGGATTAATTTACCGTTTTGCCTTTAATTTTACCGATTCCTACAGAAAGGAAATGTCAGGATTGAAAGACTACCTTGCAATAGAAGAATATCTTGATAGGATTAATCTATTAGATCGATTTGTTGAATTTTCAAGAAAACGTGGAGTGGAACCAGATAAAGTGCAGATTGAAAAATCGAAAGAGCTGATTGAAACCCAACTAAGGGCTGCCATTGCTCGTAACCTTATTGACAATGAAGGGTATTATCCAATCATACGAAGAATTGACACAACTCTTATTCAAGCCATAGAAATTCTTAATAACAACCAGGAACTCCAAAAACTTTCGTATAAGTGGAGTTCATACAGAAACAAATCATTATATCAAGCCTTAAGCAAAACCTTGTTGACTAAAGATATAATTGCGACTACCTAGTCTACCAAGAACACCAGAAATACATAAACTCTCGTACTTGCGAGAGTTTTTTATATCATCGGCTTTTACCTTAGTTAAAATTGAAATTTAAAAAATGTATTGTATATTTGGTGTATATATACATTTGTTTAATTAATGGTGTTCATTTTTATAGTAAATCTAAAATATATGTTATTATGAGCAGCTATAGTATTATTGAACATTATGGAGGTATTACCAAGGAAGAGCCTTTATCGTGTGTTGATAACGATATACTTCTGAAAAATACTTGCGTATTAGAGGCGGTTTCACCCTTCTTTGGTTATTACAGCCAAGTTCAGTATTCCACAAAACCACAAATGCTATACTTGGTTACCGATGATTTTGTTTCGCTGGAAACCCTTATGCGCATTACAATTAAAATTCAGAAAAAAGTTAAATTTCCTATTGATGCAGTGACCGGTAGCGTAAGCCTATTTAACCAAACTTGTCATATCATTAGGTTTTTAAATATTCCCAAATACGATCAAATTGCCACTCTTCAAAGGTTATATCAAGAACATGGTATTACCTACAAAAAAAAGATGAGATCGTTTCAAAACGAGATGGCAATGATAAAACTTCGTAGATTTTTTACTCTTATACCAGTGGACAAAGGCGTCTATCTTGAGCATGAACATCCCAATTTTGGCTACTTTGCTATTCCCGAATACATTGAATGGGAAGCATTCAAATCGCTAACAACAGAAGTGAAATACGACACCGATCTTCTTTATTTTGATGCTGCAACTGCATACATTTACGAGAATCGATCATTAACCGATTTAGTTAGAATTTATAGAGAAAACTTAACAGCGGACAAGCTTATTGCTATTAAGAATAAGTATATTAAGCTATTAGGATAAGTTGATTAATCCTTTGCAGTGATATTCTACATTTCAATATCTTAATCCCATTTTCTTTTTAACTCTAAAATAGTTGATACTATAGTATTTATTAGAATTGCATGCTTTATAACACAAATAAATAATTTCAGAAAGTTCATATTGGTTTAATGGAATAGATTAACTTGTTAAGCAAAATAAAAAACTAACTTCTATGAGTGGAATATTCAGTTCATCCCTTGGTAAAAAATTGATAATGAGCATATCTGGTTTATTCCTTATGCTCTTTTTGGTAGTTCATCTTACCACCAATTTGCTTTTATTGGTTGGCGACGGAGGATTATACAACAAAGCAGCACATGCACTAGCCACAATTCCTTTGCTTAGAATAGTGGAGTATTTGCTAGCCTTTGGCTTTTCCTTTCACATTGTTTATGCCACAATTATAACCCTTAAAAACAGAAAAACAAGACCTGTGGGTTATTCCAAAACAACATCAAATCAGGTTACAACATGGTCTTCGCGAAATATGTACATTCTTGGATTTGCAATTTTCGCATTCCTTGTGATGCACCTTATTAACTTTTTCCTAAAACTTAGATTTGGAGAAGTTCCCTATGTTGAGGGAACCAAAATGCATGATTCCTACTCACTTGTCTCCAATTTTTTCATTCAGTACTGGTGGTATAACTTATTATATATTCTTTCTGCAATTCTCCTAGGATTACATTTAAGCCATGGTTTTTGGAGTGCATTTCATACCATTGGTCTAAATAACAACAAGTGGATTGCCCGTCTTGAAGTAATATCATACATATATGCCATAATAATTGCAGCTGGTTTTACTATAATACCGCTGTTCTTCTGGTTTTTTCACTAAAATACATGCAGCGAAGGGTTCATAGCGTTCAACTTTTATCCTTACAAACCATAAAAAAGACTTTGAGAATATTTAAAATGACTAAATATGAGTAAAATAAACGCAAAAATTCCTGATGGACCACTGGCTGAGAAGTGGTCAAAACACAAAGCATCACTAAAATTAGTCAACCCAGCAAACCGAAAAAAGTTGGATGTTATAATAATTGGTACAGGTTTAGCTGGATCTGGTGCAGCATCAACGCTTGGTGAACTTGGCTACAACGTAAAAGTTTTCTGCTATCAGGATACTCCAAGGCGTGCACACTCTGTGGCCGCACAGGGTGGTATTAATGCTGCCAAAAATTACAAAAATGATGGAGATAGCGTTTACCGATTATTCTACGATATGCTCAAGGGCGGTGATTACAGAGCTCGCGAAGCCAATGTATACCGTGCTGCTGAGGTGAGCAACATGGTTATTGACCACTATACAGCCATAGGTGTTCCTTTTGCCCGCGACTACGGTGGGTTACTTGACAACCGCTCTTTTGGTGGCGTTCAAGTTAGCCGAACCTTTTACGCTAAGGGACAAACTGGTCAACAATGTTTATTGGGAGGATATGGTGCACTAACCCGTCAGATCCAAGCAGGAACAGTTACCATGTATTCCCGAAGAGAATTACTTGACATTGTTATTGTGGAAGGAAGGGCTCGTGGAATAATTGCCCGAAACCTTATTACTGGTGAAATTGAACGTCACTCTGCACATGCTGTTGTTTTGGCAACGGGAGGCTACGGAACAATTTACTACCTATCAACACTGGCGGTAAATTCAAATGGTTCTGCTGCATGGAAAGCACATAAAAAAGGTGCCTTTTTTGCAAACCCAAGCTTTATTCAAATTCATCCCACATCCATACCAGTGCTTAATGAATTCCAGAGCAAATTAACTCTTATGAGCGAATCGCTGCGAAACGATGGAAGGGTTTGGGTTCCCAAAGAAAAAGGAGATAAACGTAACCCCAACGAGATTCCCGAAGAGGAGCGCGATTACTACCTCGAACGTCGTTATCCTGCTTTTGGTAACCTTGTTCCCCGAGATGTTGCTTCAAGAGCTGCAAAGGAACGTTGTGATGCTGGCTACGGGGTTGGCGATACCGGTCTTTCAGTTTACCTTGATTTTCGCGATGCCATTCAAAAACAGGGTCAAAAAGCCATTGAGAACAAGTATGGAAACCTATTCGAGATGTACGAAAAGATTACCGGTGAGTCTCCATACAAAACTCCAATGCGTATATACCCAGCTGGCCATTACACCATGGGTGGTTTATGGGTTGACTACAACCTCATGACCACAGTTCCAGGCCTTTTCGCCATAGGCGAATCGAACTTCTCAGATCACGGAGCAAATCGTTTGGGTGCCAGCTCGCTAATGCAATGTGCAGGCGATGGATACTTTATCCTACCTTATACGATAGCCGACTATCTGGCTGATGAGATTAAAATTCCACGTTTTGCTACAAACTCACCCGAGTTTGACGCAGCAGAAAAGGAAGTAAAAGATAAAATCAATAAACTTCTTAGTGTCAATGGAAAGGAAACAGCAACCTCGTTCCACAAACGCCTTGGAAAAATTATGTGGGACTACTGCGGAATGTATCGAAATGAAGAAGGATTGAAAAAAGCTTTCGGTTTGATAAAGGATCTTGAAGATGAGTTTTGGAAAAATTTAAAAGTTCCCGGTTCTCCCGATGGTGTTAATCAGGAGCTGGAGAAAGCTGGAAGAGTAGCAGATTACTTTGAAATGGCTCGACTCCTGTGCATTGATGCACTGAACCGAAAGGAGAGTTGCGGAGCCCATTTTCGCGAGGAAAGCCAAACAGAAACAGGAGAAGCCAAACGTAACGATGCTGAATATGCATATGTGGCTGCATGGGAATATAAAGGAACTGAGCAAGAACCTGCACTACACAAAGAGGTATTAAACTTTGAATATGTAAAACCACAGGAAAGAAGTTACAAATAATAATGTGTTTCAAAATTCACTTGCTGATAATCGATTAAACCCCAAAAAGATATGAATATTACACTTAAGATATGGCGACAAAAGGATGCCAAAAGTCAAGGCAGGTTTGAAACTTACCCCCTTGAAAATGTTTCGTCTGAAATGTCATTCTTGGAAATGCTCGATTACCTTAACAGCCAATTGATCGTTCGTGGTGAAGACCCCATTGCATTTGAACACGATTGCCGCGAAGGCATCTGCGGTTGCTGCGGATTATACATCAATGGGCGTCCACATGGATTGATGAATAAAACAACAACATGCGAATTGCATCTAAGAGAGTTTAAGGATGGGTGTTCTATTGTAGTTGAACCCTGGAGGGCAGCATCATTCCCAGTGATTAAGGATTTAATGGTCGACCGCAATGCCTTTGAAAAGATAATGCAAGCAGGTGGCTTTATCTCTATAAATGCAGGTGCTGCTCAGGATGCCAACAACATCGCTGTTGAAAAAATAAAGGCAGATGAGGCTTTTGATGCAGCGTCATGCATTGGATGTGGTGCTTGTGTTGCAGCCTGTAAAAATTCCTCAGCAATGCTTTTTATCGCTGCAAAAGTATCGCAATTGTCACTATTACCTCAGGGAAGAGCCGAAGCAAAAGATAGAGTGAAAAAAATGGTGGCCAAAATGGACGAGTTGGGTTTCGGAGGCTGTACCAATACCCGTGCCTGCGAAGCAGAATGCCCAAAGGGCATTTCCATCACACATATTGCAAGGCTTAATAGGGAATTTATTACAGCTAAGCTTAAGGATTAGATATTTTTTGTCAATTAAAAGTGCCCTTTGATAAAATTCAACGGGCATTTTTTGTTTTCACATGTATCACTATCTATTTTTATATAAATTTGTCAAAGAATTGAAACAAATAATGGCATGAAAAAAATAATTTTAGTTTTAATTACACTCCTTGTCATTGCTGGAGTATCCTTTCAATTACTTAGACCCAAATTTGGAATTAATAACTATAACAAAGGGTTGGATCTTGCTGATTCTTCTCTTTATGAAATGGCTATCGAAAAGTTTTCACGAGCAATCTGGTATAATAAGAAGATTGATAAGTTTTACTATGCAAGGGGCATGGCATTAGCCTCTCTGGGAAAAGATTCTGCAGCAATTATAGATTTTGATATTGCCATTGAGCTAAGCTCTGAAGTATCTGATTATTTTGTTGGAAGAGGAGTTTCAAATAGAAAAATAAAGGCTTTTGACAAAGCCCTGTCCGATTTCGACCAAGCCATTGAGCTTAACGATTCCAGTGCAAGAGCATACTTCCAAAGGGGATTGCTTAAAGCAGCTCTTCATCAGTATGATCAAGCCATTTTGGATTACAATAGAAGTATCGAACTGGATGGGCATAACATTGAGGCATTCCGAAGTCGAGGAGAAACTCGAGCATTTCTTGATGATTTTATGGGAGCAATTTCTGACTACGACAAAATGATTGAATCTGCTGATGCCCCTGCTGAAGCATATAAGCAAAGAGGTATTTTTAAGCTAAAAATTCAGGATTACCCAGGTGCCGAGAAGGATTTAACCCAAGCAACTCTTTTGGAAACAAACGATAAGGAGATTTTTTACCAGCTGGGGCAAGTAAAGAGTAATCTCGATAAAATAGATGAATCAATTGAGTCCCTTAACAAAGCGCTGAAACTTGATCCAAATTACGATTTAGCCTATGGATCAAGAGGAGGGGCATACCTTAAAAAGGGTAATTTTAAGCAAGCACTCAACGATTTTACCAAAGCCATATCACTGAACAACGAGTACAAAAGAGCCTATTATGGACGGGGTATCGCCAAAGCTCTCTCAAAGGACTACAAGGGTTCCATTATGGACTTTAACAAGGTTATTGAACTTGATAAGGACTATGCACAGGCATACTATAACCGCGCTGTATCCAAAGCCATTCTTGGTGATCATAAGGGGGCTCTACCCGATTATGATTTTATTATACTTAAAGACCCAAAAAATCCTGAAGCATATTACAATCGAGGGATATCAAGAATGAATGTTAGGGATACTGAAGGTGCTTGTAATGATTTTCGGAAGGCCGTTGAATTGAAGTACCAGCCAGCCGAACCAATGCTCAAAATGTACTGTTCGAATAAATAGACTGGATATTTTTTTTCCATAAGTCACTTTTTATCTTATCAAGGTATCAGTTTCTGTGGGTAGGAAAACCTTATATTCCAAGGCTCAATACGTTTAATCTTTGGCGGCAATAATGTCTCTTTGGTTCTCCACGGAATAATCCATTGCTCATTGCGATATCCTATTTCAGGAAAATTATAATTTTGGCCATTAAGGAGTCTTCTTGAATCGTTGGCAAACTCATTGAAAAGCAGCTGATCTTGTTCTAAGAAAAAGTCCGTTTTCTGTTCGTATTTTGCCACTGGGAGTAGTTGAAAACGTGTCTTCCCTTCAATTAAAGGTGTATGAACATATGCTAAGAGATAACCCGCATTGGCAATCTTAGTAACACCAAACTCTTTTTCGATGTTTATCAATGCAATGCTACCCCCATTTCTATATCTTGGTCGCTGGTTCGAAACAAAGTTGCCAAGGGAAAAAACCACAGCTCTCCCATGTGTTGAATCTGAGTCAAAAGAGGCTTCCATTCGTTGAATAACGTGTGGGTGAGATCCAATTACTAGCCTAATGCCCAAGTCGTGCATAAAGCGTGTTAGCATTAGTTGCTCCATCGAAGGGTTTCTCTCATATTCCACACCCCAATGCATGAAAGCTATTACTTCATCAACTTCCAAGGATTTTGCCCTATTAAAATCGGCTCTAATTAATGCCGTATCGATAAGATTAACAATGGTTGGATATGGTACGGGTATACCATTGGTTCCATAGGTGTAGTTAAGCAAAGCTAACCTTATCCCGTTCTGCTCAAGTATAAGAGGGTAAGCTGTGTCTCTATGAGCTGAATCTCTATATGCACCAGCAAAGGGAACACCCTTACTTTTTAATACGTTAATTGTACGCAAAATGCCCTGTTTACCCCTATCCACTGTATGATTATTGGCGGTAACAAGCACATTTACGCCAGCATTGGTGAGCCCATCTATCAACTCGTCGGGTGAACTGAACTGTGGGTAGCCAGTGAATGGAGCGCCAGCAATGGTAACCTCAAGATTGGCAATGGTAAAATCAGCCAATTTGAAAACTGATGACATGCGCGAAAAGACATCGTTGTAACAGTATGTACCCGATTTTTCATCGTAAGCCCCCTTTATCTGCATGCCATGCCCCATTACATCGCCAACAAACATGAGGGTAATGCTTTGCTTTTCGGTTAATTCGGGTAGTTGACCATACAAAGAAAATTGACATAGAATTTGAAGAATGAAAAAGAATTTAATTCGATGCATCTTGAAATGGTTTTACTTTCAAAGATAAGTTAATGAGGCAATATCTTTATCAATATACTTCAAATTGGGAAACAAAAATCATATCGATTTTATTTACTTAAAACCGATACTGTAGAAATTGGCAAAATTCAACTCTTAAAACAATCCGTGAATAAGAGCATCAATCCTAGTGATTATTGATCGAAGATCGGCTGGAACTTCGGGAAAGTTCAAATTATCAACCTCAATTATTAGCAACTTCTCTAGCTTATAGTTTTCAATCCATGCTTCGTAACGTTCATTAAGACGTTGTAAGTAGTCAATTCTAATGCTCTTCTCATATTCGCGTCCACGTTTTTGGATTTGGTTAACCAGCGTGGGAACGGTAGCCCTAAGGTAGATTAAGAGATCGGGGGGTTGTATAAGAGAACACATTAAGTTAAAAAGGCTGAGATAATTGTTAAAATCCCTCGTGGACATTAGTCCCATTGAGTGTAGGTTAGGCGCAAAAATGTGTGCATCCTCATATATTGTTCGATCCTGAATAACCTTTTCGCCGGTACGGCGAATTTCCACAATTTGATTGAACCGGCTGTTGAGGAAGTAAATCTGAAGGTTGAAGCTCCATCTTTGCATGTCTTCGTAAAAGTCGTTTAGGTATGGGTTGTCATCCACATCCTCGAAATGGGGCTTCCATCCGTAATGTTTTGAAAGTAGTCGTGTCAAGGTTGTTTTTCCCGATCCAATATTTCCCGCAACAGCTATATGCATGATATTCAACAATATTTAAGGTTAATACAATTGCGCAAAGAATTACTTCTTCTAAAAGATAAAGGTAAAAAACTTAATGAGTAATTCCCTTCTATAGGATAACTTTTTCGCAAAAAATAAACTCTTTGCCATTAAAGCATACAACGACTTTATTTATTGTAAGAGGAATAGAACTGCATGAGCATCTATAGGTTTCAGGATATTCATCAAGCTCGTTGAGGTTATACTTCAAGAAAAAATCATTGTACTTAACCCATAGATAATTAGACTCAACTCTAAAGTTACCTTCATGTAAAATTTCTAAAGGTAATAATTGGGCTCCGTAGGTGTCAAAGCGGGCTATCCTATTATTATTGAAGCTAATATAAAGAATCCCGCCATGCTCGGTCATTTGCTTAGGATCATACTGTATAAACTTTTCGTCTAGAGATATTCTTTGCTCAATAGCATTAAGCTGATTGTTATAACGGAGCAACTCGGCTTTTTCGCGATGCAGCAGCCAAATTCCTCCCAGTGAACTTCGGCAGGCAAGCACAACTTCACCTAGCCCAATATCTACTATATTTATTGGTTTCCCTATTATGGCAGCATCATTATTTAGAAATAGAATGCTTTGGTTCTGACTATAAAAAACCATAACTCTAAAAGGATCGGAGGAATCTAGTGATGATGGATTGCCTAAAAGTATGTTTGAGAAGTGAGCAACTAACTGCCCTTTTGCATTAATTTTATTAATCTTTGATTCAGATACAACCCAATAGTTTCCAATGCCATCGGGGGATAAATCCTGTGTTATTCCCAAAAAAGGAAGCATTAAGTAGCATGCTAATAAAGAGGCAAATGTCAGGTTTTTGAAAAAAATATTCACCATTTTTAAAGGGCATCTAAATTTGATATTTCGAGCAAAGAATCAACATATTCACGGTTGTTACTAAGGCGTGGAACCTTATTCTGCCCTCCTAATTTACCACGTTCCTTCATCCACTTAAAAAAAGTTCCTTTTTTCATTGAACGAACAATGGGCGGAGAAAGGGTAATGCCCTTATATCTTTTTGCCTCATAGTCGGAGTTAATGGCACACAGGGCATTATCAAGAAGTGTTGTAAAAAAGTTTAGATCTGATGGTTCAGATTCAAACTCGATTAGCCATTCATGTGCTCCCTTTGCATCGCTTCCCATATAAATAGGTGCTGCGGTATACTCACTTATAATGGCACCCGTTTTTTCGCAGGCAATTTTTAATGCATTCTCGGCATTATCAATTATTACCTCCTCTCCAAAGGCATTGATAAAATGCTTGGTTCTTCCTGTAATTTTTATCTTGTGTGGAAAAGTTGAAGTGAATGTAACTGTATCGCCAATAAGGTAACGCCAAAGCCCTGAATTGGTACTAATAACCATTGCGTAATTTTTATTCAACTCTATGTCGGCAATGGTTACAGCAGCTGGATTACTTGAATTAATCTCTTCAATGGGAATAAACTCATAAAAAATTCCATAGTCGAGCATGAGCAACATGTCATCACGTGATGGATCGTCCTGTATCGCAAAAAAGCCTTCGCTGGCATTATATGTTTCGAGGTAATGCATATCTGGCGATGGAATTAATTTATGAAACTGCTCCCGATAGGGAGTAAAGCTAACTCCACCATGAGAAAAAAGTTCGAGGTTTGGCCATATTTCAAGCAGGTGATTTTTTCCAGTAAAGTCAAGAATGTGCCTTATCATTACAAGATTCCAGGATGGAACACCAGCTAGATTTGTTACATTCTCTTTAAGCGTTTCATTGGTTAACTTTTCCAGCTTTTCTTCCCATTCTGGAATAAGTGCCACTTTTTGTCGTGGAGTTCTAATAAAATCGGCCCACCAAGGGATATTCTCAATGAGAATAGCAGAAAGATCGCCATAATAAGATGTATTGCTGAAATTATCTACCTGATGGCTACCTCCTAAAGTAAGACCCTTGCCAGAAAATATTCGAGTATTAGGGTAATTTTCGGTATAAATTGCCAACACGTCTTTACCCCCCCTGAAATGACAATCTTCCAGTGCCTCCTTACTCACTGGTATAAACTTACTCTTTTCGCTTGTTGTGCCTGAAGATTTGGCAAACCAACGAACATCACCAGGCCAAAGTAAATCTTTTTCCCCCTTCCTCAATTTTTCTACATAGGGCTTAATTCCCTCATAGTCGTTAATTGGAACTTTATTTTGAAAATCTTGAATATTTTTAAAATTTTCGAACCCATAGTTTTTCCCAAATTTTGTATGCTTTGCTTTATCGATCATTTTAAAGAGAGTTTCCTCCTGAACCTCAAAGGGAAATCTTCGAAATAGATCAATCTGGTGTAGCCTCTTAGTATTCAGCCAACCAACAATGGATGTGATTAAGGGCATTGATTTTTAAATTTTTTTAAAAGATTATGTGGTCATCCTTTGATTTGATTTTCTGTTAGAGGTTATCTCTTTGTTATTAACTCTATAGCGATCTAAGACGTTCTGCCGCAAGCCTCAATTCATCCTCACTCTTTCCGAAACAAATTCTTAATTTTTGGTTATCAACCTTATCGTGGTAAAACAAAGAAAGTGGTAACATGGAAACTCCAACCTCTTCAGCAACTCTTAAACTAAAATCTACATCACTTTCCTGGGAAATATTTTCGTAACCAATTACCTGGAAATAACCCCCATCTACGGGAAATAGGCTAAAACGAGAATCCCTCATTAAGTCCCTAAAAAGATCTCTTCGATAAACAAAATCTTTTAAATAAGGAAACCAATTACTTTTACTCGTTAGATAATCGGCTAAAGCAAGTTGAATGGGGAGATTTGCAGAGTAAACCTGATATCTATGAACTTGACGAAATTCTGCCATAAGAGCCTCTGGTGCTAGGCAATAGCCAATCTTCCATCCTGGAACACATAGAGATTTGCCAAGAGATCCAACAATAATTGACCTTTCTGCTAACTTGGGATAACATGCCACACTAGTGTCGGTTTGCCCATCAAGAAGGAGTTCGCTAAAAGCTTCATCGCTCAGTAAAAATATTCTAGTTCCATTGACTATTTTCTGCAAATTGTCAAAACTTTCTCTTGAAAAAACATTACCAGTGGGATTATGGGGAGAATTAATAATAATAAGTTTTGTTTTGCTACTTATTAATTTTGTTAATGCGTTCCAATCTATAGAAAAATCTAGTGGATTAAGCTGAAAATAGATTGGTCTTGCACCCCTCGCCTCAACAGAAGGAACATAAGTTTCAAAGGCTGGTTCAAAAATGATCACTTCGTCTCCTTCGCCAATTAGCGAAGTTAACGCAGTGAATATTCCCTGAATTGCTCCATTTGTAATTGTAATTTCTGTTTCAGGGTTATAGTAATAGTTAAACTTAGCATTATAATAATTGGAAATAACTTTTCGAAGCTCGATAACCCCCTCTCCAGGAGCATATTTATTTCTTCCCTCAGATAGATGCCAAACCAATGAGTTGAGTAAATCGGGTTGGCATGGAAAATCACTATGATCGTTAGAAAGATTTACTGCACCGTTATCTTTTGCAATCTGTGCCAATTTTGATACAAAGTTAAAACTAAGGCTTGTTGATGAAACTTTAACCATTTTACTGATAGTATTTAGTATGCAAATATAGAAAAAAGAGCGGTTGCAATGCCACCAAATGACTTCTGTTAATCAAAGCATATGCCATGTTCAACAAAAAAGGTCGTTTTTTCGATAATCATTAAAATGATTATCCGTAATGATACCAAATCAACCTACCGTCATTGCGAAAGCCTTGTCCTTTGAGGATTGAAGCAATCTATAGTATACTTACATGTGTTTACATATCAACAGATTGCTTCTCCGCCTGCTGGCGGATCGCAATGACGCGAAAATTTTTATAGTAAACTTGTTGTAGGAACAAAAGCGGATAATCATAATCATTAAATAAGTTAAAAAATATGTCTACTCTTCAAACACCTGCTTCAATATTGGCAGTGAGTGAATTCCCTGAAATGAATCGGTATGGTAAGAATAATAATTGAGCATATTGTTTAGGAAAAGATTACGTTGCTTGCCATTAAGCTTAAGACTAGAGGCATCATCATAACTTGTTATTAGTGCATGAGATAATAGTTCACTCTGATATTTGTCAAGGAAAACAGGATGATCAGGTGCAGACTCTATGAAAGCACCACCTTTTAGATCGAAATATGGTGTTTCCTTAGAAAAACTTCCACTGGGAAAAAACCCAAGATACCTCGATAGTTGAGCTAAAAATATAATGTGAAAATTTTGTACTCCATCTGTCATGGAATCAAGTGCAAGGATTGAATTTTCGAGAAATGTATATAGGTGGGGATTACTTTCTTCTTCTCTCACGGTTCGATAAATCACTTCCCCAACAAAAAGGGCTATTGCCATTTTAACATTATGGGAATGTATGGTTAACAGACTTTGACTTATTGATACTTCACGTAATCTTCCTAAACTGTGGTCTTTGCTCCCTTTATAAAATACTATATCAACCAGGCTAAGGGGTTGAAAAAAGATTGCCTTTTTACTTTCTTTTCCCTTTCCGTAAGCCCCATTCACCATAATATTAATCCTCCCAAAACTCTGAGAGTATAAATATGCAATAAGGCTTTTTTCGCCAAACCGTGTGCTATGCAACGCTATGGCATTTGACTTTTCTATCATTTAATAAAAAGTATCTTGCCTACCGCCGATTGTTCTCCTTGGCTGTCGGCACAGAAGTAGAGATAAACACCTGTAGCAACCCTATTTCCCTGCTTATTTTTCCCATCCCATATAGCCTGTCCCCCTAAACTTCTGGTTTCATAAACAAGATTACCTGCTACATCAGTAATCTTAACTATTGTCCTGTCAACGAGACCTGTTATAGTTATAACTCCATCATAACCCGGATGAACCGGATTGGGGAAAGCATAAACATTTCCAAAAGTATCTTCTGGTTCAGTGGCATCGCCTCTATAGGATATCATCCCCATATCAGTAACAATGAAAACCTCACCTGTTTTGGGGTGTATTGCTAGGTGCTGAATATTATTTGATGGAAGGGGACTATTCTCCTTGGTAAAATGTTTGATTTGGCGGGTACCATCTGAGGATTGAAGAAAAACACCCGAGCGTGAAGTTCCAAACCATTTTCTGTTAGCACCATCCACTGCAATGGAAGTAACGGTTTCAGACTCAAGTAAAAAAACAGCCAAACCCTGTACTATATCTGGGACCTTAACACGTTGAACAGAGAAACCTGACGATTCTAATACTTTTTGTGGATTATAGCTAACAACAACTCCTTCACTTGTTCCAATCCAAAGGTAGCCATCTCTATCGAAAGCAATACTGAAAATGTCGTTTGAAAGAGAGGTTCCATCACTTTCAATAAGAGAAATTTTTCGGGTTTTATGGCTGCTGATCGATTCTGGGTTTTCTCCTGGGTCAAGAATAAAAAACCCACCTCCAGAAGGAATAACAACCCATAGATGTCCCCATGTAGTTAAAACAATATCTGATAATCTCTGAGATCCAATTTGATTCAGGTAAGGAAACCCTTTCCATGTTCCATCAGCTAAACGCAATGATATTGAATTGGTCACTCCAGAATTAGCTACCCAAAGATTTCCTTTTTTATCGAAAGTTAAACCGCCAATTCTACAGTATGCTCCAGGGATTATTGTTTCTAAGGAGCTATTATCGGGATTATACCATTCGGTTTGAATACCATCCTTGTATACTACCACCCCGCTACCCCAAGTTGCAATATAGTATTCATTAATAGCAAAAGGGCTTTCGACGATTCGCATAGCATCAAAAAAAATATTATTATTGATTGTTTTCCACTTTTCTTCGGATAAAGTATGAATGGTAAGTGGATACCACATGTTATCCCAAGCGCTATTTCGCGAACCACCAACCACTAATAGATCTTTTTCGGTAGGCAGAACATAGTAAGCTCTGCTATTCCCTGGAGAATTAGGTGAAACAGGAATCCATTGCTGTGAAGTTCCGTACATTAATCCATATGAATTATCCGCTATAACTAAATTTCCTTCTAAATCGGTAATGGCATAATTGGGTGTAAACCCATCATATCCAGAATATTCGTTGTAAACAACGGGTTGGGATTGAAAACTCTGAAACAATGCAATTCCTTGACGCGAACAGATGAGTAGAACGTTATTATCAGCCCAAAGATTTCTTACCTGTAAATAATTGTTGGTAAGAACATTCCAACCAAATTCATCATTGTAAAAAACAACATCAGGTAACGTGTTTCCTTGATTTTGAGAAATCACCAGTTTCTCATTAAACACGACCAACGATCCAATTTCTTGATCATGATTTGGAATACTTGTATCAACTGACCAGCTGGCAAAGTGTATAAGAAGAGGATCGCTGTGCTGTGCATAAAAAAGACCGCTTGCTGTAGCAGCATAAATACTTTCATCGTTAACAACAATCTGATTTACCCATAACTCCGAACCATTAGGACCAATAAAATAGGTGTCCAAAATTTCATTTTTCAACAGATTTAAAACTACAATCCCGAAACCTGTTGATATATAGGCTTTATCTTCGCCGTCAAAGTAGAAGTGGTTGATCCTCTTTGAACCAGACATGGGGTTTTCCTTTATATAAGGAATATTGACAACTGTCTGCTCGTAAACCATATCGATATTCCCGTTCTCATATCCAACTAAAAGCAAGTTTTTAAATGGGGAATAGGCAATAGTGCTTATTCCTATATCGGAAAGGCCATTTACACGAGTAATTTTGCTAACTGTGCCATCGGCTGGTTGATAGGAAAAAATTCCATAGACAGATGCAACAAATACCTTATCGCTTGCTGAGGTGGCTACTATAGAGGGTCGAAAGGAGAAGTGATCGCGCCATGAACCTAAGGGAACCTGCGTAAAACCAATTTTTACTGCAAAAAAAAAGGGTATTAATAAAAAATACTTTTTCATTGATTTTTTAAATTTCTATACAAGAGAAAAACCACCAATAGCCTAAATTATTATCCTAAGTGTAGTATATTTTCTTAAAAAGCGTTCATATTATGCTACTAAGCAGTTATAACTTTTACTCGAACAAATTAAGAGGAAAGCAAGAAGTCAGATAGCTTTTGTATTGCTATTGCTCTATGACTAATAGAATTCTTTAATTCAAGAGCCATCTCAGAGAAAGTTTGATCAAACCCATTGGGTTGAAAAATGGGATCGTATCCAAAACCCTGAGCACCCCTCGGAATTCTAATGATCTCTCCCCTAACAATACCCTCAAAAAGAAATTTTTCCCCTTTAAATATTAAAGAAATAACAGTTCTAAATTGGGCCATTCTATTCTCCAAGTTTTCAAGATTAGCAAGAAGTTTTTTTATGTTGTCAATTGAACTGTTTTGATTTCCTGCATATCTTGCTGAGAATACACCTGGTTCTCCGTTTAATGCATCAACCTCTAAACCTGTATCATCGGCAAAACAATCAATTTTGTACTTACTATAAATAAAGCTTGCTTTTTGTGATGCATTTTCCTCAATGGTAAAAAAATCCTCAGGAATATCTTCAAAAAAAGAAATATCCTGTAGAGATAGAATTTTAAACCTACCCCTAAGAATCTCTTTCACTTCATTTAACTTATGCAGATTATTGGTAGCAAAAACAATTTCTCGAACTGTATAGCTCATAATGACATTCTACCTTGGATTAATACTCAATACAGGTATATGAGCCGCAAATCCAATGATATACTGTTCATGGGGTTCAAGAACAAAAGAGGAGTCCTCGGGAATTTTCGTAGTCATTATCACAATTAAATCTGCCCGAATATTAACAGCCATTTCCAGAACCTCTTGGGCATAAGGTTTATTTCCTTGAACAGTATAGATATCATACTTGGCCCCTTTTTCATCCAAATATCTTATGGCAGAGGCCATGTTTAGATCAAGCTTTGCAATGAGCTCAGGATCGGAAACGTTGGGCTTAATCAAATGAAAGCGTGAAACATAATAATCACTAAAATAGGATATCCATGAATGTTTCTCTTTGTTTTCAACGGTAAAGTCAACAGGAAATACTATATCGTCGTATCTTCTATTAATTGGAGGTTCCTGAATTGTGATAAACGGTACTTTTGAACTAGTTATAACTTTTAATGTTCTAGTCTCTGTAAGAACATCTTTCCCTTTTATACTTTCGGACCCCATAATAACCATACTTGCTTCAAGTTCGGACGAAACGCGGGCGATTTCGGTAATTATATCTCCAATACTTACAATAATATCAGGCATAAGTTTATACTTCTGAAATGTTTCCTTGGCAAGGTTTTCAAGCTTAACCTTTGCATTTTCCTCTTCCGCTTGCGATTGCACCACATGAATTAGCGTTACTTTTTCATTAACTACCTGGGCAACATTAACAGCATGCTGAAGTGCATAACTGGAAACCTGTAAAAAATCGGTAGGTACAAGTATTGTTTTCTTTGATTTTTTCATGGATTTTCATATTTTTAAGCAATCGAATACAAATTATGGCTAAATATCGTTCAGCAAAGAATAATAAGTAATATATTGGTAGGATATTTCATCAATTTGATTATCGTTTGGAATAGTTACTATCAATAAGGCGAAATATCGTTTTTTCAATGGTCTAAGGTATGAATTTTCTAAATTTTTTCATTATACAAGTTTTATTTTTTTTGCTATCCACGCCTATTATAGGCATTTCTAATATTAATTTATCTAAAGATAACTCTTATCCGGAGCCCTTGGTATCGGTTATTGCCACCTTACCTAGTGGTTATATCACTAGTTTTAGAAATGTTACGATTATTGGAGATGGGAAACTTCTTGTTTCAGGCGACAACCAATTGCTAATCTACGATGGCATCAACTGGGAAAGAATTTCTGCAATTGAAAAACCGAACCCTGCTATTGATTCGCTTGGAAAGGTTTACTTCTCCACAAATAACCGTATAGAGCAGTTGATTCCAAATGGAAGAGGATCTTACAACCATAGTATATTAATCGATTCTTCCCAAATACCATCAAATCAAAAAATTACAAAACTACTTGTTGGGCCCCAGCAAGAGCTCTATTTCTCTACAAATAATTTTATTTGGAGAAAATCAAATGAGTTAAACCTCATTGACTCTTCTGCAAGCGATTTATGTCTTTTAGATAATCAAAAAGAAATTTTATATGCAAAGGAAGGTGAAGGCATTTTCAAGCTTAATATAAACAACTCATCACCTCAGCTAATCCCTGAAACAGAAAAAATTGCTTCAAAAAACCTTATCCATGTTTTAGAGATTAATAACCAACAACATGCTGTAACTAGTGATTATCCGTGGATAATTAATTTAAATACAGGAAGGAGTCCCTCAAGGTTTGAGCATTTTGTAAATTCAAGAAATAGCAGAATATTAAAAGTTTATCAAAAAAACAGGGAGATTTATATTCTAACAGATGATAGTGGTATATTAATACTAAGCAACGAGTTAGATCTAATATCGCATATAAAAAATGATGCACACAATAACCTTGAGCAAGCCATAGATATTCTTCCCTTTTCCGAAGGTACCATGCTTGTTCTAACAAAAACTTCAATTCTTAGAATTTTCCAACTTGAAGTTACTGGACTATATCCAAAAACAAGGATATTCTCCTCAATGCCAAATAGGCTAGTATTCCATAAGAATCATCTATATTGCGCTACAAGCTCTTCTGTTTATGGAACTAACTACATTGCTTTTCGTCCTAACACTTTTTCTTTTAAGCAAGTTAATGGTCTAAATGGTGAGATTGATAACTTTTACATTTATAATGATAATCTATTCGCTGCTGGTAAAGCAGGGGTTTATATAATTAATGATTATTCCTCTCAAAGAGTTATGACTAGTCCCCAAATGGGAAACTCGGAGTTTTTCAATTTTGTTGAACATGAAGGAGAATTATGGTTAATTGCGGCCCAACAGAATTTTATTTTTGCTCATTGTGTTTCAGATTTTTCTCAAAAATCGATTCATATCCCTTTCTTAAACGATTCATACCAAATTGAAAAATTAAGATTAAAAGATAATTATATTCTAGCTATTTCTTCAAATGGGAAATGGTATAAAACCGAAGTTTTTCAAGAATATCATCAATGGATTGAGCTATTTATGAGTAATGAAGAAGCCACAAATTTCATTTTCCCTGTGGGAGATGATCAAAATACTTTTGTTGTACAAAATGGAAACCTCTATAGATTCGACCATGTAAACAACACACCTTATCAACTAATTGAATCAGATTCTTTAAGTTACTTTTCACCCATTCTTGAAACCGAAACAATGCTTTATATTAAACGTTTCTTCAAGGTTTTCCCTGAGGTTTTCTCCATCTGGCAATATAAATTATCTAAAAGTGATTATTCTTTAAACTCATACAGGTTAGCAGCAAGTCTTCCTTCGAGCGAATCAATTAATCAAGCATTGCTTCTACCTGATTCAACATTTTTATTATCCACAACTTCAGGACTCTACTATTTTTCGAACAGTAAAACTCTAAGCAATGCCTTTGGGTCAGTCGTTTCGATCTTTAGGGTTAGCTTAGAATCAGATAAAAATAAACTATATCTAAAAAATGGATATATCGCTGATAATGAGGAGACTATAGTAACTAGAACATCTTCTGTTAATCGTAACCTCCGGTTTACCTTGGCTTCAACTGGTTGTAGTGAATGGGGCTTGATACATGGGAAAGTTCAATACTCCAGTTTTTTACAAGGACATGATATTGATTGGACTGCTTGGTCGAGCAATCAAACCCGTGATGTTTTATACTTATCGCATGGCGAATATACTTTACATGTGAAATCACGAAATTTTATTGGAGAGGAGTCTGATAGTAAATCTTTAACATTTGTGGTTTTACCTAGGTTTTACCAAACACAATTATTCCTTACAGCGATCATCTTACTTGGTTTCGTTGGCCTTTTTATGGTTTATCAATGGCGAAGATATCTGCATGCTAAAGAACGATTCAAGTTGGAAAGTTTAATCAATAAAAGAACGGAAGAATTAGTAAAAGAGAAAGAAAAAACAGAGAATCTCCTTGCTCGAGTTCTACCAAAAGATACAGCGGATGAATTGAAAGAGAAGGGCAGGGTTAATACTCAACGTTTTCAGGTTGTAACTGTTCTTTTTTGTGACATCGAAGGATTCACAAGAATAACTGACGAAACAAACCCAGAAGCACTTATCGACCAACTTGATAAATTCTTTCTTTACTTCGACTCGGTAGTTGAAAAGTATCGAATTGAAAAAATAAAAACCATTGGAGATGCCTATATGTGTGCCGGGGGTATTCCGAAAAAAAACCAAACTAATCCTGTTGAAGTAATTTTGGCTGCTTTGGAAATGATGCAGTATATGAAGCACTTAACAACCAGCAAAAAGAATAAGAGCAGCGTTTGGGATCTAAGAATTGGCATTGATACTGGTCCTGTTATTGCTGGAGTAGTAGGAAGAAATAAACTATCATACGATATTTGGGGGAGTACCGTAAATACAGCTAGTCGAATGGAATCGTCAGGAGAATCGGGACAAATTAACATTTCAGGGAACACCTATATGCTTGTAAAAGATTATTTTATTTGTACGTTCCGAGGAAAAATGCCTGTGAAGAATAAAGGGGATATCCAAATGTATTTTGTGAATGGCATCAAACCAAGTCTATCCGAAAAGATGAAAGGAATAGTTCCCAATCAGGATTTCTTCATCCAATTACAAATCATTAGGTTAGGCGATCTTGAGGATTTTATTTTGGATAAATTGGAAAAAGGGCTTCCAAAAAACCTTTACTATCACAATTTGAAACATACTGTTGACGTTTACACTCAAGTTGAGCTTATTGGCAGATCTGAAAATGTTACAAAAGAGGAACTTTTGCTGTTACGAACAGCTGCCCTCTTTCACGATGCTGGCCATCTTATAGATTATGATACACACGAAGAAATGGCAGTTAAGCTAGCAAACGAAATCTTGCCTCAATACCAATATAGCGATAGGCAGATTAATATAATCGCTCAATTAATAATGGCAACCAAACTCCCACCAAACCCAACCAATCTTCTTGAGGAAATCATGTGCGATGCCGACCTTGATTATCTTGGACGTCCTGATTTTATACCTGTTTCCAATACTTTGTTCAAAGAGCTTCATGAGCATGGTAAAATCGGAACCGAAAGGGAGTGGAATGAAATTCAGATAAAGTTTATAAATAGCCATTTTTACTTTACGAAAACAGCTAGAAGGCTTAGAAATGTTAATAAACAAAGCCAGCTCGAAAAACTTAAGGCATGGATGGATAGAAATTGATAAGTAAAATTTTATCAGGAGTTTTGCTTGGTTTATAATAATTATTGTTACATTTAACGGGTATTTTAGTTGCAAGTTTTAACAAAGTCCATATATGGAAACTGCAAAAAAGGTGGTATTAGTACCATGGGATTTCACAAGCGGTTGTGAAAATGCTTTAAAACACGCCGTTCAACTTGCGAGTGTTGCAGGTAATGAAATCATGCTACTTCATATTATTCCAAAATTTTGGTGGCAAATACTAGGTAAGTCAGAAAGTGTTAAGCAGTTAGAAGTAGAAGAATTAAAGCGTAGACTTGAAATAATAGCTGAGAAAATTAACACCGAGCAGGGTTTTACACCAATTACAATGGTTCTTGAAGGAAACCCTTCTACCCTTTTAAGCGAACTAATATCCACAGCAAACATAAACCTTATTGTTGCTGGTAAAACCTATACACACGGTAAGAATAGTTACGATTCAAGTTCGTTCCTTAGAAAAATTAGCATAAAGAATGCCTCTGTTCCATTTATTGTAACTGAAGCGCCACCTTTACATACTCATTACATTGAGATTGTTGTTCCTCTCGATTACGACAAAAAGTATAAGGAAACTCTTCATTGGATTATATACCTGTCGAAATACTACAAATGCAATATTAATTTAATCAAACCTTTTGTTACCGATGAGGGTAAGAAAAAGGATATGGCAAATAATATTTACTTTACTAAAAAAATGCTCGACGGGAATAAGATTATATATGGAATAAAAACAGCAAAACGACAAAATTCATTTAAAGACGAAGTGTTTAAATTTGCAAACAATATAGATGCTGACCTTATTCTTATTATGGCCGACAAGTATAATAATTATATTCAGAATAAGGATAAATCTTCCTCTCGGGTACCAATTATGTGTATCACACCCCGTCTTCGAAAGTTTCAGGGCTTTTATTAAATTTAGGCTAGTAATGAAATGAACTTATTCATATAAGTGCCAATAAGCTGAAGTTGGCACTTTGTTTTATTAAAAGAAATCCTACATGAAGCAAACGCTTACTTTAAGGCAAAAGTTAATGGTTGTTATCATTGGAATATCAACCCTGATATTTTCACTTGCAATTGGATACATAAGCATTAATGCAAAGAAAACCGCAATGGATGATGCCATTGCAGTAACCAATGCTGTTGCCGAAAAATATGCATCTGACATAAAAGCCATGCTAGAAAAAGACCTTGTAACTATGCAAACTCTCTCCTATTCTGTCCTTGCATATAAACTTATGTCCGAAAAACAATGGAAGGAGATTTTTGCTAAAATGTATTACGAGGTAATAAAAAACAACCCCCAATTTCTTTCCATATGGGATAGCTGGGAATTGATCCATATTGACCCAAGTTACTCAAATCCTTATGGAAGATATGTTGCTGAGTTCTGGCGTGACGGGCAACAAATTAAAAGCAATTTTTCGCTTAAAAGCATGACTGGTGATAATCCAGAATATGCAAGAATTAAACAAAAAGCCATTGATTGCATTGAAAACCCTTATTTTTATAGCTATACAGGAAAAGATCAGGACCAAGTTTTAATGACAAGCCTTATTTCTCCGATTCTGGAAAATGGTAAATACATTGGCGTTGTCGGAATAGATATTAGCCTCGAACGCTATCACCCCATCATCTCTCAGATAAAACCCTTTAATAACAGCTATGCTTTTTTGGTTTCCAACGATCTTCAATACACTGCCCATCCTATAATGGAAAAGCACGGGCAAAATCTTCTTGAAGACTATGAGGCTATATTAGATCGTTTTGGGGCTACCCAGAAAATTATTAATGGTGAAGTTAGCTCATTTGTTGCAGATGATATAAATGGTATAAGATCATATTTCCAATTTACCCCAATTTACATTGGAAAAACTGGGACTCCATGGTCTCTTGCTATAATAGTTCCACAATCAACAATTCTGGAAAAAGCAAATCGAAATTTTTATATATCCATTATGGTTGGGGTTTTAGGACTAATCGTTTTATCATTGGTGATTCTTTATGCATCTCAATATATTATTCAACCCATATTAACCATTACCAGTATTATTAAAAGAATGGCTCTTGGAAACATTTCTGAAGACATAAAGTTATCAGTTGCCACAAATGATGAAATTGGACAAATGGCTGCTGCTCTTAATACAACCATTCATGGATTAAGTCAAAAAGTTGCATTTGCATCAAGCATTGGCAAGGGACATCTTGATCATGATTTCCATGCACTTAGCAATGAGGATGTCCTTGGTGTTGCATTGCTTGATATGCGGCAAAGCATAAAGAACTCTCGAGATGAAGAGGAAAAACGTAAAGTAGAAGATAGTCAACGTCGATGGGCAAATGAAGGTATGGCTAAATTTGGAGAAATTCTGCGTCAGAACAACGATGATTTGAATATACTTTCGAAATCTATAGTAAAAGAACTTGTTGAAATGCTGGAAGCAAATCAGGGTGGACTTTTCCTTTTCAATGATGATGACCCAGATGAACCTCATTTCGAACTTACTGCTAATTATGCTTATAGCAGATTTAAGCATAAGCAGAAAAAAATCCATTTAGGTGAGGGATTAATTGGTGCCTGTGCACAAGAAAAGAAAACCATATTTCTAACTGAAATTCCAGAAGGTTACATTGAAATAACCTCCGGACTTGGTAAAAGTAACCCCAATGCATTACTTATTGTACCTCTAAATATGGAAGGCAATATCCTTGGTGTTATTGAAATCGCCTCTTTCAATATTTTTAAAGATTATCAAATCGAATTTGTAGAACGTATTGCCCAAACTATAGCCTCTACATTAACCGCAGTTAAAATAAATATTAAAACCGCTGCTCTTCTTGCCAAAACACAGCAACAGGCCGAAGAAATGCAGGCACAGGAGGAGGAAATGAGACAGAATATGGAAGAGTTGCAAGCAACTCAAGAAGAATCCTTCAGAAAATCAACTGAAATGCAGGGCTTTATTGATGCATTGAATAATTCCAACTTTGTTATTGAGTATGATACACTTGGCTATATAACCTCAATAAATAATGCATACCTTGAATTACTTGGTTTAACCCGTGACGATGTTGTGGGTACCCACCACTCAGATAAACTTGATTTGGATCCAAGTAAGAAGATGGAATACGAGCAAATGTGGAACGGCTTGAGAAATGGAATCCCTTGTAAATTGATGAATCGTTTTATTGTCAATGAAAAATTATTTGTTTTTCAGGAAACATATACTCCCCTCAAGGACGAACAGGGTGTGGTCTATAAAATCCTCAAGATATCAAACAATGTAACTAACCTACTAACGGAAAAGTAGTGCCATGCCTTATAAAATGGAATGGAACAAATTACTTTTACCACAGCGATATAGCTCTGAGGAAAGTTCATCACAGATTCACGAAACACGATCTAACTTTCAAAGAGATTACGACAGGGTAATCTTTTCATCTCCATTTCGCCGATTGCAAAACAAAACTCAGGTTTTTCCTCTTCCTGGTAGTGTTTTTGTGCACAACCGCTTAACCCATAGCCTCGAAGTAGCCAGTGTTGGTCGCAGCCTAGGCAATAGCGTTATTGATATCATTGAAAGAAAAGAACCAAAAATATCATCGCACCTAATGGAGCAAATTCCAACCATTATTTCTACTGCCTGTCTGGCTCATGATCTTGGAAACCCCCCATTTGGGCATAGCGGTGAAGAATCTATAAGGTCATTCTTTCTCGAAAACAGCAACTTACTTGAAAAAGAAATCCCCCAAGATGAATGGTCTGACCTAATTAAATTTGATGGTAATGCTAATGCTATCAGGCTTCTAACACAAAAGATGGAGGGTAAACGAGCTGGAGGATTTCGACTTAGCTATCCTGTTCTTTCTTCAATTGTAAAATACCCTTGGGAGTCGACCTTTTCAGAAAAAAAGAAGTTTGGATTTTTTCAAACAGAAAAAGAATTATATAGCTCAATAGCCGAAAAACTTGGTATTCCTCATATAAATAACACTCCTTTAGCATATGCTAGGCATCCTTTGGTCTACTTGGTTGAAGCAGCAGATGATATTTGCTATCAAATAATGGACATTGAAGATGCTCATAAACTAGGAATATTACCCTCTGAACATGTGCATCAATTATTTCTTGGCTTTTTTCACCCACAAGAAGATAAGGATACATTATCAAAAATTAAAAAAACTCTACATGATGTAACCGATGCCAACGAGCAGATAGCATTTTTAAGATCACTAACCATTGGGAAACTAACGCGAAATTGCTCAAAAGCATTTGAACAAAATTACGAAAGCATTATGCATGGTGATACTGTCAAGCCGCTTATCGAACAATTAAACACACAAGTTGAAATGGCTCTTAACGAAGTGAAAAAAGTTGCATATGAGCAGGTATACAATCATCGTACAGTAGTTGAGATTGAAATTGCAGGCTATCAGGTTATAAATACTCTCTTTCATACAATTGGCTTTTCCATGATTGACCCAAAAAATAAATACTCACAAAAAGTTCTTCAATTAATTCCAAAGCAATATTTTTCCTCAGAGTCCTCCCCTTACCTAAAACTTATGACTGTTGTTGATTTTGTTTCGGGAATGACAGATGTATATGCCCTTGAAATGTATCGTATCCTTAAAGGTATCTCAATCCCTGGGATTAATCGATAAATCTATAGGTATTATCTTACTTGTTTTAGATTTCGCCATGTTATTCCTCATGGCATAGATTGCTTCTTTGTAGTTTCCGCAAGGAATGATTGTTTCATTTAGCAAATCAATGCTTTTCCCAATATATTCAGGATTAAAATATCCATAGCCCACTATCTTGCCATTAATTACTTTTACAAAAGACTTTTCATCGGAATTTCTACCCTCATCAACCAGAAAAAAACTTTTGTTGCCCAAACCAATACTTTGCAATGCTGCTTTTGATCTAATATTATAACTTCTTGGAGATTCGGCGCCAATGCAAGCTCCCTTGCATAGGTTTATTTGACAATGAAAACATGGGCTTGATGAACTGTACAATCCACAAAGCTTCTGACAAAGACCATAGTCTTCAACCATTCTGTAAAGAACATCTTTTGCTTGCTCCATATTTTCCATACAAGACAATGGTTGTTCGTCTGTTTTCGAAATATTTTCGATCTTAATATTTAAATACCCATTTGTATCGGTATAAGCGAACAGACCAACTTGGCTTAATTTACGTCGCCCTCGTTTGTTGAATTTTGGTAGGATATCCTTTATGGCGTCTGATTCAGCAATAAGAGCAATTAACTCACTACCAGTCAGGACGTAGTCAATATCTGAAACCTGGGCAAGCATTTCATTGGCTTTTTTGGTAGTGGGTCGCTTTAAATGGTCTAGGACTCTTTTTCTAATATTTATACTTTTACCAATATATAACACATCACCCTGATCGTTATAAAAAAAATATACTCCAACACTCTCAGGAATATTCATTATTCTTTCTGGATTGAGATTTGGGGCAAGTAGTATTAAATTATCAATTGTATTTAATCCACAGCTTTCTATTTCAGGGCTAACCTCAATTAACCTGCTAAAAAGCTTAACCGTAGCGAGGGCATCGCCAGCAGCTCTGTGCCTTCCATTGATTTCAATTCCTAGTGCCTGGCACAAATTTCCCAAGCTGTATGAGCTGTATCCCGGCAAATGCTTTCGCGAAAGTTTAACTGTGCATAACGTATCTCTTGAGTAATTGTAGCCTAGCCTTTTAAACTCGGTTTGTATAAATCGATAATCGAACTGAGCATTGTGAGCTACAAAATATGCCCCATCGGTTATCTCAACTACCCTGCGTGCAATATCACAAAAACGCGGAGCGTTTGCAACCATCTCATTTGTTATGCCCGTAAGTTGTGTGATATAATGAGGAATATAAGCCTCAGGATTTATTAGCGATACAAATTCATCAATGATATTTGTTCCATCAAAAAGATAAATCGCAATTTCGGTAATCCGATGCTTCTGGGGGCTTCCTCCTGTAGTTTCGATATCAACAATTGTATACATTTATGTAACCTTCAGGGAGACGGAAAGATAAGAATAATCATACATAATTTATAGTGAAACTAGCTCTTTTCTGATATATTTTAGTAAGGAAAAGTATATTTGTGCTTCTATAATTCATCCTTTAATGAACTACTATCGTTTTTTCATTTCAAATTGGAAGATTTTACTTTTCGCCATACTATTCACCTTCTTTTCAGGGTTTGGTCAAACCTTTCTTATTTCATTATATATCCCAAATTTTTTATCAGATTTTTCAATAAGTCAAACTGCCTATAGCACAATATACTCTAGCGCAACCTTGTTAAGTGGGCTTGTTATTATTTTTGCAGGTAAACTAATTGATCAAATACCTCTTAAAGCATTTGCCATTACGGTTATTTTAGGAATCGTTATAGCTAATTTCACTACAGGTTTCTCGATAAATATCCCAATGCTTTTTATTGGGATATTTATGCTTCGCTTTTTTGGTCAAGGTTTGTTAAGCCATACGGCAATGACTGCAATGGGACGATATTTTTCTAAAGCTAGAGGAAAAGCACTTAGCATTGCATACTTAGGCTTTCCGGTAGCTGAAGCTTTCTTTCCCATTGCAATTGTGAGTACTATTTCAATTTTCGGGTGGAGGGAAAGTTTTTGGGTAAGCGCTTTTTTTATTGTAATTATACTATTTCCTTCAACCCTAATCCTTCTACGAAATTTTAAAAAAGAAGACATAAGGGAAGATATTGAAGAATCATCAAAAACCAAATCTGTACTTTTAAACATTGGAGAAAAGACATGGTCGCAGAGAGATATTATTAAAAACAGCAACTTCTACTTTTTTGCACCCACTGTTTTTTTTGTAGGATTTATTTTAACTGCATTATTCTTTTTTCAAACTTTTATAGCCAACTTCAAAGGGTGGAACCTGGAGTGGATGGCAATAAATATTACTGCTTATGCTGCTGCATCATTTGCATTTTCAATTCTTGCTGGGCCAATTATTGATAAATTGAGTGCGAAAAAAGTGTTCCCATTCATCCTTCTTCCTATGGCTTTGGGTATAGGAGTTCTTATTTCTTTTTCACATCCCTTGGCAACTACAATTTTTTGGTTTTTAGTAGGGATTTCTGCAGGATTAAACCCAACAGTTTCTAACGCTTTGTATGCCGAAGTATATGGAATAGTAAACCTAGGAAGTGTTAGAAGCCTTTACACTTTTGTAATGGTGGCAAGCACGGCTATGGGGCCTGTATTCTATAGTCTGCTATTGGATAAAGGACTAAATTTTAATCAAATACACCTTTTGCTGATTATTGCACTTTTGATCAATTCATTTGTACTATTACACAGACTAATAAACAATTAGCAATCATTTTTTTTACTTTATATTAATGTGTTTTCATTTTGCTTTGAAAAACAAGCATATATTTGTAATTGATTCTATACTACTAATGATGTAAATATGTAATGTTAATTTACCATGAAAAATATTACAATACTCATTGTTATACTCTTACATATAACGTATTCATTCTCCCAAACCAACACTTTGCTATTTGAACAATTTGAAGGTACATCTTTCCCTCCCTCTGGATGGGAAATCATTGATCACGATGGTGATAGTAAAAATTGGTATCATCGAACTGATTCCTATACTGGAAACAAATTAGCATGTTCGAGAAGCTATGAAAGCACTGCCCTTACACCCCATAATTTACTAATAACATCGCCTATAGATTTAACTGAATTCTCTGAAACTGATAGGCTAAGACTTAACTTCAAAATAGCCGCTACTGGCAACAACCACTATCAAGAACATTACAAATTAGTTCTGTCAACCTCTGGAAACGAATTTGAAGATATTGAGGCAGGAGAAATATTAATTGAGGAAACTCTTACCCAACTTGAAAGTGGATGGAACTTCAAAACACGAATTATTAATCTTGGGGACTACGCAGGACAATATTTTTGGCTTGCTTGGGTGCATTACAACTGTTCAGATCAAGATGGACTGCTTCTTGATGATATACATATTTACGAAGGAGAAGACCCAGAAGAATTGCCGTATACTTCTTGGATTTTAGGAAGTACAGATGATTATGAAACTGAAAACCACCAGTCAGGGATTGTTCTTGCAGGGGGTGGTTTGGATAATAATGATGCGATGAAATGGTTTCTCAACCGTGCTAATGGAGGCGATGTTGTGGTGATTAGAGCAAGCGAAAGTGACGGTTATAATAACTACCTATATAATTCTCTTGGCGTTAATGTTAATTCTGTTGAAACAATTCTTATTAATTCCCGCACAGCAGCAGAGCATCCATATGTAGAAGGGCAAATTCGTAATGCCGAAGCCCTATTCATTGCAGGAGGAAACCAGTATGATTACTATTTATACTGGAAAGATACTCCTGTGATGGATGCTATTAATTATCTTATCAATGAAAAGGGTGTCGTTGTTGGTGGGACAAGTGCTGGAATGGCTATATTAGGAAAAGCTTATTACGCTCCTAATGGTTCAGGTGCTCAGTCGGCTACTGTACTAAATAATCCATACCATTCTAGCATGAATATAATTGGAAGAGATGATTTTATTAGCATCCCTTTGCTCGCAAACACTATTACCGACACCCATTTCGACCAAAGGGAAAGAAGTGGAAGACTTTTCACATTTATGTCTCGTATGGTAACCGATTGGGAAATTGAAGCGAAGGGAATTGCTGCAAATGAATACACTGCAATATGTATTGATGATGAAGGGAGAGCATACGTTTTTGGAGATCCTGAATATGATGATTTTGCATACTTCCTTAAAACCCAGAATTGTGCTCCAGAAATTTGCATTAATGGTCAAAAACTTACCTGGGATTGTAATCATAAAGCGGTAATGGTATACAAGTTGAAAGGGAAGGAATTCGAACCTGACTATTTTAATATGAATACATGGAATAATGAAAGTGAAGGCAATTGGGAATATTGGTATGCCATAGAAGGTGAACTATATAAATCGGATGCAACATCTGTTTCAATTAAAAAAATTTCGAATATAATGATATACCCTAATCCCACTAAAGATAAAGTTTGGATCGATGCAGGAGATCATAAAATCGAAAAAGTTTTTCTTGTAAATTCTTTGGGTCAACCAGTTTCATCAAATTTCCTTGATGTAAAGAATCTTTCAACCTTCTATTTAAATATTTCACACCTTAATTTGGGTGTGTACATTATGATAGTCAAAACCAGCAAAGAGGTTTTCTTCGAGCGAATTATTTTAAACTAACTAAAAATAATTCAATATAATATTTCGTCAAACAAGTGTTGTAAAACAAAATTAATTTGTTTAAGTAAAGTATTTTCATTAATTATAAAGCCTTTCAAGAATAAAAATTTGATAGATTTTGTTAACTTCATCCATAGATTTAAGCAAAACCTATTATTAATTGTTTCTGTTTATATAATAAACATAAGAATTATTACATATGCGTGTTGACTACCATATGCATACTTACCTTTCCGATGGTCGAGATGACCATAAGCAAATGATTGCTTCCGCTTCCTTTCGGGGTATAGAAGAAATTGGGTTTTCTGACCACATTAGTCTCAAACCAGTAAAATGGGCAATGCCCATTGATAGTATTGATCAAATGGTTAAGAGAATACAAGTAGTTCAGTCCGAAGAAACACATGGGGTAATTGTAAAGTTCGGGGTTGAAATGGACTACTTCTATGGTATGGAAAGGCAGATTCATGAAGTATTATCAACATTACCACTAGATTATGTAATTGGTTCGGTGCACTTCATTGATGATTGGAACTTTGATACAGATATTTCAGAATATGATAATATTGACATAAACCGTTTCTACAAACAATACTTTAAACTGTTACAGCAATCTGCAAAATCAAAACTTTTCGACATAATAGGGCATTGTGACTTAGCCAAGAAGTTTGCCTATTATCCAACATTTCCACTTGATGAGCTTTACGACCAAACAGCACAGATATTCAAAAAAGCAGATGTGGCTGTTGAGTTAAATACCAGTGGACGTATTAAACCCTGCAACGAATTCTATCCATCTGCATCTTTCCTCGAAAGGCTTGCTTTTCATAAAGTTCCCATAACCCTAGGATCCGATGCACATATTGAGCAAAATGTAGGTCAATTCTTCGATGATGCCATTATGGAGTTGAAAGCGCTGGGTTACAAAGAAATTGTGAGGTTTACTAAACGGAAAAGAGAGTTGGTTAAATTATAATTTTTTTTTATTGTTTAACACTAACGCAAATCGTTTGATTTTCTTCTTCGTCGAAAAAAATCTTTTATAAGCTAATAACCAAAGTTATATAAGAAATAATGAATATTATAACATCTCTTTTTTTCTTCTTAAGTGTGTTAATTATAGGATTGATTCCTTTCCCTTTACTTTACATTGTTTCAAATTTTCTCCGTTTTATACTGCTGAGAGTTGCTAAATACCGTAGAGCTGTGGTTGAAAATAACCTATTAATATGCTTTCCTGAACTTGATAAAAAAAATCATAAAAGATTGGTAAAACTGTCGTATCAAAATTTAGCTGACAACATACTTGAGGGTATAAAAGATTTCAGCATGACAAGCAAACAAATATTAAAAAGGCATAAAATTTTAAACCCCGAATTATTGCAACCTTACCTTAAAAATGGGAAAAGTATTATTGGAGTAACTGGACATTATGCCAATTGGGAATGGGGGAGCCTTTCGGCAAGCCTTCAGATAAAAACAAATGTGGTTGCGTTCTACAAAAAATTGAATAATCCATTAATTGATAAATTTGTTAGAAGGAGTCGTGCAAAATTTGGAACAATACTAGCATCAATTCGTCGAACAGCAGAGACTTTTGAAGCCAATGCAAATATTACCACAATTTACCTAATGGCGGCTGATCAAAGGACTCTTCAAAAAAATCTTGAAAAATCATACTGGGTTAATTTTTTTGGGAAAAAAACGGCATTCCTTCATGGACCAGAAAAGTATAGTAGGCAGTACAACCTTCCCGTTTTTTATATTGATATTCAGAGGATAAAGAGAGGATTCTACGAAGTAGAACTGTCGTTGTTAACTGATGAGCCAAGAGAACTTCCCGAGGGTGAGTTAACAAAAATGTATGCCCAAAAGTTAGAGGAAATAATTATGAAAAAACCACAGGATTGGCTCTGGTCCCATAGACGATGGAAATAAAAAATCATTGGGAAATAGTATGGAATGCCTTTGGGATATTTTTATAACTTACAGCCTATCATTAATAATAAGTTTTTCATCAAAAAAACTATTATTAATCCGGCATCTTTGACTCTTAAATGTAATTTTATTTATCTTGCATTTATTATTTATTTTTATTCTTTTAAGTAGTTGTAATTTGTTAAACAAACCCATTGAATAACTTGTGAGTATGAAAAAGCACGTTAATTATCTTCAAATATTATTTTTCGTGTTGTTTATATTATCGTTGTTAGTAGCCTGCGAAAAGAAAGAAGAGCTAACCTACCTAAAGGGCATGGGTTCAGTTACTGATATAGATGGAAACTCATACAAAACGGTAATTATTGGTCATCCCTTCCTCGATATGGGAACTCAAGAATGGATGGCCGAGAACCTTAAGGTTACTCGTTTTAGCGATGGATCTTCAATTCCTTTGGCTTCAAATGCTAATGAATGGCACGTAGAGGTACAAAACTCAAACCCACATTTCGCCTGGAGTCACTACAGCCCACAAGATCAGGGAACTTTCTACGGAGCTCTTTACAATTTCCACGCTACAGTTGATACACGTGGTCTTTGTCCAGATGGCTGGAGGGTTTCTACCCGCAGCGACTGGGAAAAACTTTGCACAATTCTGGGAGGACATGAAGCTGGGGGAAAACTAAAAAGTACAGATAGTGCATGGGACCCCCCAAATGTTGATGCGACCAACGAACTCCTGTTCGATGCACTTCCTGCAGGTCTTATAAGTGGAAACGGCGATCAGATTTTTATAGGTGAAATGGCTTGGTTCTGGACAACAACATCGTTTGATGCAGGCACAGCTTATGCTTTTCACTTGAATAGTTGGGATGAAATTGTTGGCTCCAGCCCACAAACCAAGTGGGAGGGTCGATCAATTAGGTGTGTTAAGGAGAATTAAAATTTCAAAAGGAGAATTTATCATGAAAAAATTCAAATCAAGAATATTCATTATATTATCTATCTACCTACTATTTGGCAGTGAAAATGCAAGCGCACAGTTCGAGCAGAAGTTAACTCTTCAGGCCTCAGGTGGATTCGTTGGTGCTTTCTCACCTGATCCATTCACTGATATTTTTGAGTTTGGATTTTCAGTTGATGCTGGGGCTCAATATAACTTCAGCCGCTCTTTTAGCATGGTAGTAATGGCAAAATACGCTACTTACTTCCACTCTCCCGATGAGGATTACAGCTTAGAATCTGCAAAGTTTAACTTGCTGGGGATAAGTTTGTGCCCTAAATTTAGGTTTTTCACAAGGAGCAAAGTAAACCCTTACATTTTTGGAGGAGCCAGTATTAACTATATAAATATTACATTTAGTCTCGATGGATCAGAGACCAGAAAGAAAACGGAACCAACCAGCATTGGCTTTATTGGTGGACTTGGACTTGATTTTAGGGTTAACGACAACGTTGCCTTCTTCTGGCAGGCAGGTGTTAACCGGGTTGATTTTGATGTGGTTTGGATTGATTCGTTCTACCAACAATTGGGGGTGAATATCAATATGTTTAAAGCCAAATCGCTTTAGCAATTACATCATCAGTATTAAATATTTAAAATAATTTACGCGTACATCTCCTCAATTAAAACCTTATAACGCTCTGCAATAAGTTTTCTCCGAACTTTTAATGTATTAGTTAAACCTTCGTTTTGAATGGTAAAGGGTTCGGCTAACATTTTAAACTTAACTACTCTTTCATAGGAAGGGAAATCACGAAGATTATGCTCAATTCTCTTTTGCATAAATTCAAATATTCTATGATGATCAATTAATTGATCATTGCTATACTCTTCAATTCCCTCAATATCCCATACTGCTCTAAATTTTTCGAAAGAAGGTACTATTAATGCACAAACGTATTTCCGATTATCTCCAAATACAACAACCTGATCAATGAAAGGATCCGTTGATAGAGCCAACTCTATTTTTTGGGGGGATACAAACTTCCCAACAGATGTTTTAAAAATGTCATTAATCCTATCTGTCATCACTAAATCGCCCTCTTCCGTTTTATAACCCTTATCGCCTGTTTTATACCATCCATCCATTATGGCTTTATCTGTTGCCTGTGGGTTTTTATAGTAACCCTTAAAAATAGTTTTTCCCTTTACGAGAATTTCCTCATCCTCGCTAAAACGTACTTCTACCTCGGGCATTATTGTACCACAAGAGTCTAAATCATAAATATCGGGTTTGAAACAAGATACCGTAGCAGTAGTTTCTGTTGCACCATATCCATAATTTATAAAAATACCAACTGCATGGAAAAATCGTAGATGATGATTATTAATAGCTGCACCAGCACATGGAAGAAATTTTATTTGCCCCCCAAAAATGTTTCTTATTTTTTTAAAAACCAACTTGTTCGCTATTGCTCTTTTGACATTAAGCATGAAGGGTAAGGTTTCGTCCTTACATCTATACTCCGATACGCAGTGACCTACTGATATGGACCAGTTAAAAATTGCTCGTTTTATTGATGACCATTTCTGGAGCTCATTTTGAATTCCATCAAAAGTTTTTTCGAAAAAACGAGGGACTGTACACATAACAGTTGGCTTTACAACCTTAATATCTTCTATTACCTCTTTTGTATTCTCGAGGTATACATTGACCGCTCCCTTGTAAAGCATATAGTACGTCCATGATCGTTCAAACACATGACTTAATGGTAAAAAGCAAAAGGAAACATCTGATTCATAAACATTTAACCTTTTATCATGAATGTTGAAACATTGCGTAAAATTGTCGTGTCCAAGCATTACCCCTTTAGGCTCACCAGTTGTACCCGATGTATAAAGAATTGTAGCTAAATCATCGGGTTTAATAGATTCTATTAATCTCTTTAATTCTTCATCGTATTCTGTTGAAAAATTTTGATTTATAAAAGTTTTCCACTCGATACACAGGTTATCTACAAATTCCAAATTATCATTAAAAACAACAACCTTTTTTAGGCTTTCAGTGTTTTTCAGTGCCCAAACTGCATTTTCTAACTGCTTCTGATTTCCCACAAACATCAACTTCATCTGGGTTTGGTCCACAATGAATTTTATCTGTTCCTTCGATGAAGTAGCATATAAAGGAACAACAATACCTTGAGCAGCAAGAATACCAATATCAGCAATAGTCCATTCGGGCATATTATCGCTCATAATGCCAACCATAGAACCATTTCCATAACCCATTGACAATAAGGCTCTGGCCACGACTTGAGCTTTTGTCCAAAATTCATCCCATGAGATGCTTTCATAATTGCCATTTTGTTTATTCTTAAAACGAAATACTTCACGATTCTTATAAAAGGAAGCCCGTTCTTGAACCATCTTAACAATATTTTTCTCCATGGTATTAATAACTTTTTTAAACAGTAAAGTAATCTTAATATAACTATAATTGAATGAACCCAAACAAAATATTGGAAAACCAGATAATTATTTTTGTCAAAATCAAAATGCACTTATGCTGCTAAAGTAAAGTAATTTAATAAACAAACTATAAAATGAATTGACAAAATTTATAATAATCAATCTTATAAACCTGAAAAAAGGTCTATATTTTAAATAGAATATATCAAAAGAACTCATGATTATTTTACATTTTTTTTGAGAAACTCAAAGTATAATTATATCGTAGAAATTTTATACCTTAACCAACTCTTTTCAGAAATTTATTATTTAAAACAGTGTAAACTAAAACATCATTTAAAGTGTATAAATCAATTGTAATCCATACCCGATCAACATATTGGTCTCGAAATGAGACCAATGAAGAGTATAGCGTTGTTGATTCAGATGATTTAGCAAAAGAGATCGAAATTCAGTGCAATCAACTTGAGGATAATGGGTTTGAAGTTATATCAATAAATCCTATTACGTCGGGTAGCCTGACCAATGGAAATGGTTACTTACATACCGAAAGTATAATAATTACTGCCCGAAAGATTTGATTTAGTAAATTTTTAATCCTAGAATTAGCATATCGTCAACTTGCTTCTTGTCCCCTTGAAACTCAATAATCGTATCATTTAGTACCTCTTTTTGCTTTGTAATATCTAATTCTTGAATGGAAAGAAGCAGTTCTCTAAAATTGCTGAGCAGAAATTTTATATTTTTTGGACCGCCAAACTGGTCAGTATATCCATCACTGAACAAATATAACGAGTCGTTTAGGTTTAGCTGTAAACGGTGGTTTGTGAATGGCTTATCTCCTAAAACGTGATATCCGATAGGCATCTTATCCCCTCTAAATTCAATCAATGAATAGCCATTGTTTCCATTTGTTATAATTATTTCATCTTTGTCATAACCCTCATCAAAGCTCTTTCGGATAATAAATACCGGGAGATAAGCTCCTGCATATTCCAACTCTAAAGTTTTACTATCTATTAAAGTTATTGCCATGTCCATTCCATCGGCCTGATCGACGTGCCCTGCCTGTTGGTTAAGTGAAAGTATAACCATTCTTCGTAGTTCCATGAGCATGTCCGCTGGAGAAAGATTGTTGTTCTTGCCTGCGATTTCACGAAGCAGGGTAATTCCTAACATGCTCATAAAGGCTCCAGGGACACCATGTCCAGTACAATCGGCAACAGCAATAAGTATTTTCCCATTAATTAACTCCGATACCCAAAAGAAATCTCCACTAACAATATTCTTGGGTTTATAAAAAACGAAAGAACCCCAAGGTAAACTTTTCAATTTTTGTTCACTTGGAAGGACCGCATTTTGAATTCTGCTTGCATAGGTTAGGCTGTCGGTAATTAGCTTCTGCTGTTCTGCAATTTGATCCCTTTGACGGGTGACAAAATCTCTCTGCTGTTCTATCTCTTCCTTCTGGCTTTCAATCTCCACCTTTTGACGAGTAATTTCATTGTTTTGAGCCAGAAGTAGTTGGTTAATTCGCTTTTTCTCCCTGTAGTTAATAAAAATGATCATGGCTAAACTTCCAGCGAGTAAGAAGGCAACCAAAAAAAAGATGATCACCACTTTTTGCCTTTCAAGACGTGCTTCCTGTAAGGCTTCTCTTTGCCTAGCAAGAAGTTCTTGCTCCTTTTCACGCTTTTCAAATTCATATTGCATTTCTAATCTAGAAATGTCACTGGAATTTAAGCTGTCTTTATAAGCAGCATGATTTACATATGCCTCTAGGGCCTTATGGTGAAATCCTAGATTGGAATATATCTGCGATAAAATTTTGTAAGATTCACTAACTTCTGGAAGCAACCTATGTCTCTCAGAAAAATATAAGCTCTTATTAATGTAAGACAGCGCTTTACCATAATTCGCAGATATCATCTCCACCTCACCCAAGTACCTGTATAAACTTGATAAATCAAGGCTATCGCCTACCTGCTCCTTTAGATTAAGAGCCTTATTCAAATGATGACGGGCACGAGAAATATCTTTCTTTTCAATTGAAATTATTCCCAAACTTAAATGGTTTGATGCTTGCCCGTGTATATTACTATTCTTAATGTTAATATCCAAAACTTGCTGAGTAAACTCCCATGCTTTATCGAAATTACCCATCTTATGATAAATACTACCCAATTCATTAAGACAAAGAGTTACCCCTATGCCTTTCCCTGTAGAGTGCTCTATCTCGCGATAGTAACCTAAAGCAGATTCGGTATATTGCATCGCTTTTTCTAAATTATCGAGTCGCTTAAATAGCCTGGCAATACCAAGGGATGTCCATGCTAAACCCTCTCTCTCCCCAATTGACTCATGGATATCCATAGCTTCTAAAAAATGCTCTATGGATCTTTGGTATTGACCAATTACACTATAAACATTGGCAAGGTTAACAAGTGTACGAGCCACTTCTGCTTGATTGCTATTTTGTTTATTTATTGTAAGAGCCTCAAGGTAAAAATCTAGAGCTTGTAGATAGTTGGTTTTAAGTAGGTGAGTATTACCTAATCGGTTTAGAGCCATCGCCTCCATATTTCCATCTCCTATTTCTTTTGCCAACTTTAGAGAACCTTCAAAATATTCAATTGCTTTACCAAATTGGTTCTTATTATAGTAAATGAAACCCAATTGATGCATTGACTTCATTGTTAGTTCTGGGTTGTTTAAAAGTTTGGCAAGAACCTCAACTCTATAAGCTAATACTAAAGCAGAATCTATATCGCTTTGAGTTAGCTCAATGGATTTCTCTAACAATCGATTTCCTATTTCCAATTGATTTGTTATCTCATCAATACCATAAATATTCCCATAAATAAATAGGGAAAGCAAGATGACAATAAACTTTTGGTAATTTTTTTTCATATTTAACCAACAAGGTTTTTGCATGGGTTTATGCTTGCTAAGTTAATATATTTTAGCAACCCTTGATTTATGCAACTAATTAAAATAACTAGAAACAATCAGATGTGCTTCTTATCTATAAAACATTTCGTATTTTTAACGGGTAAAAGGGATTTAACTTTCAACATATACTTTAAGAAACTTGATTATTAAACCTATTTGGATATAATGCATAGCAATATGAACATTCGAATAAAAATGAAAATCAGAACAAAAATGCTTTTATACGTTCTGATAACTTCAATTATTGTTCTTGCAGGGATAGGTATTTACATACAGTATCATACCTACAAAATGTCAATGAGCAATGCTCAGAAAATCGCCACTAATTATGCTGAGAAGGTTGCAAACCAAGCTCGTTCCGAATTAGAACTTGACCTTGGCTTTTCAAGGTCTTTGGCTAATGCACTCCAGGGTTTTTACAAACTTGATTCCATTACAAGAGATTCAATATATTTTGACATAATAAAAAATCAGATTGAGGAAAATTCACGTTACATTTCCGTTTGGTACAACTTCGAATACTTTGCAACAAGACCAAATTATGACAAGAACTTCGGCAGAAGATCATATTCTGCCTTTTTACAGGACAATAATAGCCACATCCTGATTGAGGACAAAAATGTAACTGGAGACATTCTCACGAGTGATTATTATAAGGCTAAAAGTACTAACCAAGAAATTCTAGTTGATCCTTACCCTTATAAATTTGATGGAGTAAATGAAGTGTTGGTTACAAGCATCTGTACTCCTATAAAAAGAGAGGGTGAATTCGTAGGACTTGCAGGGGTTGATATTACTCTTGATAAATTTCAGACAAGTATTGAAAAGGTTAATCCCTATCCTAAAACTCAGGCATTTCTGCTTTCCAATAACAGTACCATTATTGCACATACAAATGAGTTTTATTCAGGTAAACCTTTTACTGAAATTTATCCTGACATAGAGATGTACCATAAAATTACTGATATAGTTAAACGTGGTTCGCCTATTCTTTTCGAATGGAATTCAGGTAGTGAAGATTTTCTATATATATTTTCACCCATTGTTATTGGAAATACTTCTTACCCATGGGCTATCGGCTTATCAATCCCCATTAAAGAAATCACCGTTGAATCTCGTAAGGCAATGCAAAATACTATTCTTGCTTCTCTTGTAGGGATTATTGCTCTTGGATTTGTTCTTTTTCTAATTTCTAAGAGTATTACCGAACCAATTATTAATACAACTAATGTTCTTAACGACCTCGCTCAAGGAGATATTGATCGTAACAAGAAATTAAACATAGAAAGTGGCGATGAAATTGAATTTATGGCTAAATCCGTCAATAAGGTTATTGATGGACTTAACCTTACTGAAAATTTTGCACGCGAAATAGGGCGAGGAAATCTTGATGCAGAGTTTCAACTACTGGGTGAAAATGATATACTTGGAATTTCTTTAATCGAAATGCAAAAGAGTTTAAAGCATGCAAAACAACAAGAGTTAGAGCGCCAAGAGGAAGAACGCAAACAAAACTGGGCTACACAGGGTATGGCCATGTTTGGTGATATACTTAGACAAAACAACGAAAATCTTAACGAACTTTCATTTAGTATAATAATGAACCTTGTTAATTATACTGGTTCGAATCAGGGAGGGATTTTTGTTTTAAATGAAAATGACAAGGAACATCTATTCATTGAAATGACAGCTTGCTATGCATACGACCGAAGGAGATTCCTTGAAAAAAATATTGAACTTAATGAGGGGTTAGTTGGGAGATGTTTCCGCGAATCAAAAACTATTTTTATTGCCGATGTACCATCGGATTATATCAATATTTCTAGTGGTTTAGGTAAGGATCGCCCTCAATGTCTTATCCTTGTCCCACTTAAAACCAACGAAGAAACTCTAGGAGTTTTGGAAATGGCTACTTTTAAAACCTACGAAAAATTTCAGGTTGAGTTTATCGAAAAGGTCGCTGAAAGCATTGCCTCTACAATATCAAGCGTAAGGATTAACATTCGTACAGCTGAGCTTTTAGCCAAGTCCCAACAACAGGCTGAAGAAGTTCTTGCCCAGGAGGAAGAAATGCGCCAAAACATGGAGGAATTGCAAGCTACCCAAGAAGAAATGGAGCGCAAGCGCAACGAGCAAGAGGAAATTCAAAAGGTACTCAATAAGGAATTAACTCTTCTAAATGCATTAATGCAAAATATTCCAGATTTTATTTACTTTAAGGATAGCAAAAGCAAATTCATTAGAGTCAGTAAATCAATGGTTAAACTTTTTAATGTGGACTCACCAGATGAGCTCGTCGGAAAATCGGATTTCGACTTCCATACTACGCAGAATGCAGAAATTTTCTTTAACGAGGAACAGGAAATTATTCGTACCCAAATTCCAATTGTTGACAATGTAGTTCATGAAAAGTTTGATGATGGCAAAGATCAGTGGGTTTCAACAACAAAAATGCCACTAATTGATACTAAAGGAGAAGTTGTGGGAACATGGGGTATAAGCAAGATAATTACTGATCTGAAAAATGCTGAAATTGAGGCTCAGAAAATGGCATCTGAAAGTAATAAGCTAAAGTCTATGCTTACACTTCAGGAGGGAGAATACCAGGCCATTGTTAAAGCTCTCGATGCTGCGACATTTGTAACAGAATATAACCCTAATGGGTTTATTATTCGTATCAACGAAACTATGCGATCAGTTTTAGGAATATCCTCAACAGAGATTGCTGGTAAGCATCATTCCGATTTCTTTAGAATGAAATCGGAGGATGAAGTTAATTATCAGGAATTCTGGAAAGATCTACGAAACGGGATTATTAGGCAAAGACTTTTCAAGGCAACCATAAACAGCTCTCGGATTGTTCTGAACGAAACCTACTCTCCGGTACTCGATTTGGAAGGTAAGGTTGAAAAAATAATTGCAATATCCGTTAGGGGATAATATTTCTCAAAAGTTTGAAACAGAAAAACCCCAGGTTAAAGTCTGGGGTTTTTCTGTTTCAATATTATTTGTTATTTCGGTTTTACTAAAAACCTTTTCATATTACCATCCGCCCATAAGTTCATCAAATCCCTAAAATCTCCATAGTTTTCAACTGATACAATATAATCATTTAGGGTAAAACGTCTGTATACTTTAAGTTCTCCATTATTTTGAACTTCATGTTTAATCAACACGCTCCCAAATTCATTTTCAATGCTTTCATTATAACCAGGGTTCACAAATACATAACCACTGGGATTAGATATTGTAAACTGATATTCTTCATTAATTCTTCCTGGCAATTCTAACCTAGTAATTCGCTTTGTGGGCAAACCATCAATCTTAACCGATTCAATACCCTGAGAAATGCAGGGCAGATAAAAACTATAGTAATTTCCAATTTCATTTGCCTTAACGTTTGAAAAGTTTACCGAATATACCGTCGAATCTACACTTTTAAATAGTTCTTCAGATTTTATTGAACTCTCGGGAATCCCGATAATCAAACCCTTATCCTTATCAAAATGACCAAAATGAAGTATTCCAGAGCCCGAAACAAAACCTTTTTTATCCATTTTCAGGGTTGAGCTAATGCTCATTTTCATGTCAGGTTTTTTTATGGGTTCAATGATGATAGAATCAATCTCATCGCTTAGGGATATAACCATCCTTGAAATTAATGCATGTGAATTATTGTCTGTTGCACTAATAAATCTAGTTTCACCTTCATGTTCAACAGCAACATAGTACTTATCGAAAGCGGAAATGCAACCAATGTTTTTGTTTACCAAATTAGGATATGCGCTAAAAGAAGGTTGCGCATTGAACCCAGCCTTGTTTAATAAAGCCGCTAATAGAATCACCTTTTCGCCCTCTGTTCCTCCATTGCTCATCCATACATTTTTTGGTGATCGAAATGTAAAACCTACATGCTGAGGCATCACCCTATATGTATTCATGTTTGCTACAACATGCTTTCTAATTCCTTCTATTTTGTCCCATCCTTTTTGATTATTCTCTAACAATTTTTCCATTGATTGATCCAATTCAGATTCTTTAGTAAAAGTCTTCCTCAAGAAATCAAATGTTTGCGATAAATCTGCTTCGCTAAATAACAATCTTTGGTAATCTGCCATCCCCTCTATCTGAAAAGGTTCGTTTGAAATGGCCGTTACATTTTTCATTGACCAGCGAAATACATCAAAATTGCCATTCGTTTTTTTCTTTATTTTTAAGTCCTTATCAGCATTTATTATCTCATGATTAAGCTGATGACCCTTAGGAACCTTAACAACAATCTCTAAATCTTTGATGGGTGACGATTCGTTAATGACCATGTTGCAAGAAAAAATAGGCATAAAACCCGCTACGGAATGAAGGGTATAATCTAGCTCAACAACAGCCCCAATCTCAAGTCCCACATGAGTAATAACCATTTCTCTTAGATTATTATAAGCAGGAGCATCTGCTGCCTGAAAAGGCAAAACCTCGTTGAAAGCATTTTTAGGTGATTGCACCTTTTTACCATCGGCCATTGTAGTTTGCGACTTATTAACCGTTAGGGTTTGATGTTCAGGGTTGTAAATCACAAAGGTTTCGCCGTAAAGGCGATGGAATGACATGTAGGTATTATACAAACGACGGTGGTAATAGTGGTAGTCAACCGATCCGTCATCATTAAGGGTGTACTCATGAACTTGTTCAAGCAGAATCGAATCGGAATTCTTCTCTTCCTCTGTAAGTGGTGTGGTGCAAGATACAACTGCTAGTATCAGCAAACCAACAATATATTTAAAATTTTTCATGTCAGCTTAGAATTTAAGGATTACTGGTTGATTTGCAAATTCATTCTGGTACTTTACCGCATCGCGGAACGAAGGCCAATCTTCTGGCTCGTATCTTCTCTTTTTTAACCTTACGGTTTGAGAAAATTTTAAAGCATTGCCCTCAACAGAGTATGAGCTAATAAAATCGGCTCCAGAACCCGATAGCTCTTTTGCTTCAGGGCTAAATTCGATAGTCATGTTTGAGGGTAACTTAATTGTTTCGTTGAGCTCAATTAACTTAGAGCAGCCATCGGTAAATGGGTATTCCCTTCTTTCTTGATCAGTATTAAAATATAGATGGCTATGAGTTCTTCCAAAAATATTGGATGCAACAACAGGCGTAAATATTACCTCATTTTCGGTTATTGTTGCATAATTTGGAATTCGGTATTTAACTGTAATTAGTACAGGCTGCTTAAGATACTCGTAAGGATCGGTTTTGGTAACCTCAATAATCTCTATACGAGGAGATATTTGTAGAATTACTCGCTCCAAATTCGTATCCCAATCGGCCTTCATGCTTCGGGTAAAAATTGAGCGCACCGATGCATCCGATTGTCCTTCTGCCGTTAGGCTGAATTCGCCTGTGAGCGTTCCATCCTTTAAAATTTCCGACATTCCGTTTACCCTGAAGTAATGGTTTTCTGGTGGTGACAGTGGGGTTTCCATTAAGTCGGCACCTTCGGGTAACCCCATCAAATAGTTCTGCTGTTGCTCACGACTACTCCACTCTTCGCGTACAAACGGAACCCAGGTTGGGTCAAGCAGCATGTATTCGCCATTTTTACGCTTCACCACAGTAACTGAATGATTAAACTGGTCGGCAGGAATACGGTCGATCCTTGAACCAGCCATTGTCATGGCAGCATAAGATTCAAATCCTGCTGCCCTAAGCATGGCAACCAACATACCTGCTTTATCCTTACAAACGCCACACCGGTCGTGGAAATTCATTTCAGCGTTATGTAGGGTAAACCCTTCGCCTTTCCCCATAGAAAGCCCGCTGTAACGCATCTCATCGGCGACCCAGTGGTTTAGTAACGATATTGAATCGAGTTCTGTTTGGGCATTCTTGAGTATTTGGTTCACCTTTTTTTTCACTTCAGGAGTTGGAATAAAACTTCCGTAATCCTCATTAACACCGTAAAACCATTTCGACTTTGCGTACCAGTCTGGGCTGGTGGAGAGAAGAAGTTTAGGTGCAACATCGGATAATGCAACCATGCGTGGTTCTCGCTTAATGGGAAGAATATTTTTAGCTGAAAAAAAGTAGTTAATCTTACCATTTAACTCGGTAATTTTTTCTTTAACCTCTCCATTATAAAATTTGTATTGAAGGTTTTTATCCTTATCAATTGTAACCTGGTAAACTTTTTCTTTAATTGGAACTCTACTAAAAAATTCAACTATATCGTAAAAGTGTCCGCGCATTGGAGGAATATAGTAATCATCGCTTAACTCTTCTTGGTAAAGAAGCGCATAGGCAAATCCCTTCTTGAAAAAGGTTACCTCAACCCCATCGCCAGGTTCAAGTCTTCCTACATCAATCATTTTCTGACGAGCACCCCAGTATATTGCTCGAGCTGGAGCAGGATAGTCGTAAACTCTATTTAATTCCAACTTTTCGATATTTCCGTTTTTTCTAATTATTCGAGCATTCTCAATACGTACAAAAGCAGTAAGGGGATCGTAATCAAACTTAAGCACCGACAACTCTTTTGCACCAGAAGGAGTTAGTACTTTGTAAAGAGTTGATGACACATAGTAACTAAGTCCGGTTTCTTGAACATCAACCTTCGTGCTATCGTACACCAGCATATAGCCAGATCCGGAGTAATCCTTTGCATTTCCCGCTCTGCTAAGCAGATCATGGGGTTGTGCTGCAACAACTATACTAAGGATTAAAAGGAATAGGAAATGAAAAAATTTTAAACGCATAGTTTAAGTTTTAGGGTTTTCAACTAGTTAATTTAATATTCTATAAGACTTAATATGAATAGTAAGGGTTTATTCCAATTATTTAATTACTGTTCAATAAAATGTTTTAAAAAAACCTAGTTTATTAAGCTATAGAGCAACCTTATTTCCTCTGCCCATATTGATTCATCAATGGTTTCAAGGATCAACGGAATGTTATCGAAATTGGAATCGTTCATTATCCATCGAAAAGGATCAATTCCTATTAGCCCCTTGCCAATACTATCGTGCCTATCAACACGGCTTGCAAACTCCTTTTTGCTATCGTTTAAGTGCATTCCTAATAGGTATTTAAAACCAATTATCTTATCGAACTTCTCCCAAGTTTTCACAAAGCCATCCTTATTCTTAATATCGTAACCCGCTGTGAAGGCATGACAAGTGTCTATACAAATCCCAACCCGTGATTTATCATCAACAAGATCAATGATAAAAGCTAACTGTTCAAAAGTATATCCTAAATTATATCCCTGGCCAGAAGTATTCTCGATTATAGCTTTTACTCCCTTCGTTTTCTCAAGAGAAATATTTATACTTTGAGCTATAATCTTAAGGCAATCTTCTTCGGATATTTTCCCCAGAGAACTCCCTGGGTGAAAATTGAGACGATCTAATCCTAGCTGTTCACAACGCTTTAATTCGTCAAGAAATGCTGCTCTTGACTTTTCGAGGGGCTCTTTTTCAGGATGACCAAGATTAATGAGATAACTATCGTGAGGTAAAATGTGCTGGGGAAGGTATCCATTCTTCTGGCAGTTATCGCGAAAGGTTTTTATGCTTTTTTGTGATAAGGGTGGTGCGACCCATTGCCTCTGGTTCTTTGTGAAAAGTCCAAAGGCTTTAGCTCCTATAGCTTTTGCATTAATTGGGGCATTTTCTACACCACCCGATGCACTAACATGTGCGCCTACATATTTCATTCTAAAAATTTTTGCAGCTCATTAAATTATCCACGAAGTAAAAATATAAAATCTTTATCTAATCATTCAACTCAATCGTAAAAAGCTTTACCTTTGCTCCGTAATGGTTCCAATGGGATAAAACATCCCGCGGATTAAAAGGGAATGCTGTGCCCTGCTTTTGGCAGGCAGGAATTCGGCAACAGTTCCCGCTGCTGTAAGTTTCAAAAACCTAATGAGCACCCCAGCCACTATTCGCCATGGGGCGGACGGGAAGGCGCTCAGAAGGGAAACAAGTCAGAAGACCTGCCATTATTTATCGCACTTCAGATACGCTTTCGGGATAAAAGCGCGGATGAGAACCTCAAAATCTACATCCAACCTTTCCCTGACATCTGTTGTAAGGTATAGTTTTACAAGCAATAGAACGAGAAAATAGGTACACTGCATACTATTTATACATCATTATGGATAAAGGGAATCGTTCGCTATATAAAAATATTGCTTTTACATTTCTTTTTTGGGGATTTGCCCAAGGTGGAAATTCTCAGGTATTATTTCCCGATACCATTGACCTAGAGAGTGTAACTGTTTCCTATAATAGGAATATATCAGGTATACGCCCTGGAACAAAGGTGAAAATGATTGACAGTTTGATTTTTATAGAGAAAACCAATCTTAATTTATCAGAACTCCTTTCTGAAAATAGCCCCATCTTCATAAAAACTTACGGGCGTGGAGCGACGGCGACCGCATCCTTCCGAGGAACTGGTGCTTCGCATACTCAAGTGCTCTGGAATGGAATCAAAATAAACTCTCCCATGAGTGGAGAGGTGGATTTCTCTTTAATACCAATTTACTTTGTTGACGAAGTGAGCATACATTTTGGACAGGCCTCAATGAGTTTTGGAAGTGGGGGACTTGGTGGATTAATAAACATTTCTAGTAATCCAGATTGGTCTAAAAAGCTGGGGGCTAAACTTTACCAATCTATTGGCAATTATGAAACCTACTCATCAGCAGCAAGTATTATATACGGAAATTCAACTATTAAAGGACAAACACGTGTTTTTCGGGAGATTTCACAAAATAACTTCGCTTACCGTAATACGGCTAAAATAGGTAAACCACTTGAGATCCAAGAAAATGCCGATTATTCAAAATTTGGTATAATGCAGGATCTTTACTATCGACCTTCAACAAAAAGCATTCTTAGTGCTAAGCTATTTGTGCATCAAGTGGATAGGGGTATTCCAAAGCTTATGTCAAACTTTTCAAACTATGAAACAAACAGACAAGAGAACCAAAATTTTAATGCTATAATTTCTTGGCAAACCTATAGCGAAAAGGGAACATGGCGAGCATCTTCTGGTATTTCACTGATAAAACTATTTTATCAGTTAAACAAATCTTCAGCCGAAGGAAACCAACTTCCTGTTATTAATTCCCATTCCGATGCTTTTAGCTGGTACAATAAGTTCGGATATGAAAAAAATCTCATTTCCTGGCTTTTTTTTGAAATCCAAGCTGAGTCAAATATACATAGGGTAAGTAGTTACGAAGATGTTTTATCATCAGGATATAATGGTGAACAGCATCAAATGGGGTTGCGAACTACTTTGACCGCTAACCCTTTCAAAAGATTGTCTGTGTCGATATTAGCAGGTGACGAAGTTTACAATGCAAGAGTAACTCCGTTAATTACATCTTTATCTGCAGAATACAGGTTTTTAAAGGATAACTCTCTTATTGTGAAAGGAGCTGTTTCACGAAATTTCCATCAGCCATCGCTCAACGATTTGAATTGGCAACCTGGAGGTAATAAAAATCTAAAACCAGAAGATGGAACAACTTGGGAAGCAGGTATGAAGTATTCAATTAGCCAAGATCAAAATAACATTTATTTTGATCTTAGTATTTTTTCATCTGAAATCAGTAATTGGATTTTATGGCTACCACACATAAAAGGATACTGGGAACCAATAAATCTTAATAGAGTAAAAGCAAGAGGTGCTGAAGTCATGCTGACCTGCAATTTGCTAATCAAAAAGGTAAGGATTAAGCTCATGAGTAATTACAACTACACTCGTTCAACCATTGAAAATGCGGGAGGAATTTTTAGTTCCGATGCACACGGGAAACAACTTCCATTTATACCTGTTCACTCAGGAGGTGTGGCTATCAATACTCTTTGGAATAATTTTCACTTAGTTTATTCCTTTTCTCACTTTTCAGAACGCTTCACAACCACAAGCAATAACCCAAATTCTGTTCGTCGACTATATCCATATTATATGAGCAGTGCTGCTTTTGGAAAAGATTTTTCAGCTTTTGGAAATACTATGGGGATCCAATTAAGAATAGATAACATACTTAATGAAAGTTATCAAACAATACTTTGGAGACCTATGCCAGGTAGAAATTATAGTTTTTTGATTAGGCTTGAGATATAAAAATATTTGTAGAATAATTTTTAAAAAGTGAAAAAAATCTTTTATAAAATAGTTGTTATTCCTGCCTTATTTTGCCTTACAAGCTGTATGAATGATGACATACTTCCTGTATCAGTAATTGATCTATATGGAAGCAGGGGAGTCTTTATTGTTAATGAAGGTAACTATTTGTATGGCAATTCTAGCCTTACTTACTATGATTTTGAAACACAAAAGGTAATCAACAATTTATATTCAGCAGCGAATGGTGTTCCTCTTGGCGACATAGCCTATTCAATGCAAATTTATCAAGGCAAAGGCTATATTGTGGTAAATAATTCTGGCTGTATCCATGTTGTCGATGCCAATAATTTGCTTCATTTAGGGACCATAGAGGGTTTGCCGTCTCCACGTAACATTCTTTTTCTTGGAAACAATATCGCTTTAGTTAGTGATCTTTATGCAAGGGGAATTAGTATAGTTAATACCAATACCTTAGAGGTTACCGGGAAAATAAATACTGGCGGAACATCATTGCCTTTCTACCAACATCCCACAGAAAACCTAATCAAAATAGGAGGTAATATTTTTACAAACTGCTGGAGTTTCGACAATAAAGTGCTGGTTATTAGTGCAGAGACCTTAAGTGTTATCGATTCAATCACGGTTGGAATACAGCCTTTGGCGATGGTTAAGGATAAGAATAATAACCTTTGGGTTATAAATGATGGAGGTTATTCAGGTAATCCGTTTGGATGGGAAAAACCTTCGCTAATGATGATAAACTCAACCTCTTTAAAAGTTGAAAAAAGAATGGACTTTTCTTCCCTTAATGACTTAGTTGGCCCAATTACCATAAACACAACTGGCGATTCACTATATTTTATAAGAAATCATATCTATAAAATGCATATTGATGAAAGCAGCCTTCCCAGTGAGCCCCTAATTCTCGGCAACGGTAACAACTTCAGAACTTTATCAACAGATCCTCTATCAGGCGATTTATTCATAGCTGATGCCGTTGATTTTTTGAGTGAAGGGAGGGTTTACCGTTATAAATCAGATGGCAATCCTGTTGATACCATTAATGTTGGAATAATTCCAGGAGGTTTTTGCTTCAACTAATTGATATTTCCCCTTTAAAAAATTGAAAAGAACTAGAAGTCATTTTGAAAACTTTCATCTTCTTCGCCAAGTTCTATATATGTTATAAAAAACTAAGATAAATCCGCACGCAGCCAACAAAATTGCTATAATAAGAAGCCAATTGGAAGATTCTCCAAAATATAACCGTTGATAAGCCCATGCAACAAGTAGCACTGTGGCAGCAATAAGTATTAAAAGATACTTAATCCCAAAACTTGGATTGCTTCGGGTTCGATTATGGTGCCGAAGGTTGACCATTTTGTTTTTTATAAAAATATCAATTAATCTTTTTACAAAATTTCAAATTTGAATTATTAATTTTGAATTATTCTTTATTGCAATATATAAACTTTTATTCTATCTTAAAAAAGTTATCCAAGTGAAAAAAACGCTACTTATACTATTTCTTGTAACTTCTTTCCTCCTCATAATTTCGTGCAGTGTCCAAACTTTTGACAACACTAGCAAACCTAATGGGAAACTATATATAATTGGAGGCGGTGAACGGCCCACTGAGATGGTTCAACAACTAATAGATTTATCAGAGGTAAAAAATGGCCAGTACATCATTGTGCTTCCAATGTCAAGCGAGGATGTGGATACAGCTGCTTACTACTCAATGAAACAATTCAAAGATTTAGGTATCTCCAATATCACCTGGTTTAATATTAAGAAAGATGAACCCATGGAGCAGACAAAGCTTGATTCTTTAATTAATGCTGGATTGATTTATATTTCTGGGGGAGATCAAAACCGTTTTATGGAAATTGCACTTGGAACACCTCTTGTTGATGCAATACATCAAGCTTACCAAAAAGGTGCAATAATTGCAGGTACAAGTGCTGGAGCGGCTGTTCAAAGCAAAAAAATGATTACAGGTAACCAGCATTTACATCCAGATATGAAAGGTTATAAAACAATTCAACCAAAAAATATTGAAATTGCCGAAGGGTTAGGTTTAATAAAATCAGCCATCATTGATCAACATTTTATTCGGCGCGAGAGAATGAACAGATTAATCTCCGTATGCATTGAAAATCCTAATGAATTGGCAATAGGAATTGATGAGTCAACAGCAATTTTAGTTGATGGCAATAGGGCTACTGTATATGGAATAGGGCAAGTAATAGTTCTAAATGCTACACGAGCAAAAATCTTATCAAGTGATAGTTTACTGGGAGCCGAAAATATTAGAATGAACTTATACCTCTCTGGTCAAAGTTTCAGTTTAATACCTTAATACCATTATTCTCCTTTTAACTACCCTTTAGGTTTGCTATATTTGCATAAACTTAATCGAAACTTCTTGATTGATATTCGTAATCCACACTGGCTAGCTGCGTACACAAAGCCAAAAAACGAGAAAAAAGTTTATCAGCGTCTTCTGGAAGCTGGGATTGAAACCTATCTTCCCCTTCAAAAGAAAATGAGGCAATGGAGCGACAGGAAAAAACTGATTGAAGAGCCTTTGCTTAGATCATACATTTTTATTAAGATAACTGAAAAAGAGTATTACAAAGTTCTTGGTATTCCCGGTTTGGTTAGGTATGTAACCTTCGAAGGGAAAGCAGCACCAATTCCCGATAAACAAATCGATACACTTAAACTGCTGCTGGGGCAGCAAGTTGATATAGAAGTAATTGACCAAGTGATTGAGCCTGGCGAAAGGGTCGAAATATGTATTGGATCAATGACAGGATTCGAGGGGTACCTAGTAAAACATTCAGGGAAAAGAAAAGTTATCATTCAACTTGACCATATTTCCCACTCACTCTTGGTAACAATCTCAAAGGATTACATAATAAAAAAACAGTAATTCCTTTACATTATTGACCCTTTACTAAATAAAAACGATCTTTTCTTTGAAAGGAAATACTAGCGGGTTCAGCATAAGTTTCAATAATCTCTTCTGTCCAAAAAGCGTGATCGAAATGCTCAGGTACTGAAAAATCTTCCTTTGTTGAGATGGATAAGAAACTTCTAAAAACGAATGGCGATTCTTGTGATTCAAATACATATCTATGCCCTGTGGTTAGTCCGTTGTAGGTATAAACATTTACTTTTTGAGCATTGTTTTTATCTTTTAAGTAAAATGCGGTATTCTTTAACATTACTGGATTATACGTAATAAAGGAGTGAGGTGGAATAAAACTAATCCTTTCGCTACGAGTAATTGAACCACTTAAGTTTGATGCGCTTGAAGAAAAACTGTTGTCCCATTTTAGATCATAACCCTGTGAGTACCCTTGAATTGTAGACTCATCAATCCAGTAGCTAAACCTTTTGCCCTCAATAATTACCGCCGATTTTGCCCAATCAACATAAATTGGTTTAGAGCTCATGTTATGAACCTCTATTGAAATGGGGCAATTTCTTCCAGAGAAAGCATACTTAAGAATTAACGTATCGTTTTCATAAACAAACTGTTTGTAATCATCCTATCTCAAATTTCCGCTTAATGTAACATATTGATATTGGCTACAAGCACTTAATAGTAAGGCAAAAAAAACAATAGCACATGCATACAATATATTTTTTATAATGGGATTCATTGCTGGAATTTTTAGGTTTTTTTGGATGAAATACCACAAAAATTATTCCTAAATGGCCATTAATTCTTGAATGATTCTAAAAATTCAGATGCTATCTAGGGACAATTTTCAATTTTATTAACTCTACTGATATGTCGGCCTCCTTCGAATTGCGTATTTAAAAAAGCAAGAACTATTTCTTTGGCCAAATCAACCGAAACAAAGCGAGCTGGTATTGCGCATATATTTGCATTATTATGCATTCGAGCAAGTGTCGCTATCTCTGGAATCCAGCAAAGTGCTGAACGGATACCCTTATGCTTGTTAACCGTAATGTTTACCCCATTTCCGCTTCCGCAAAGCACAATTCCAAGATCAAATTCACCTCTTGCAACAGCATCTGCCAAAGGGTGTGCATGATCAGGATAATCAACACTTTGATCGGAAAATGCACCAAAATCTTTTAGTATGTAACCTTGTTCGGCAAGGTACCCCTTTAAAACCTCTTTTGTTTGAAAACCTGCGTGATCGCATCCGATTGCTAAACTAAATGTTCTCATAATAATCTGCTATTTTTGCAAAGATAACCCCTTTGGTATTTTTACAAATCAAATTGGCAAATAATGTCTGGGATTTACATTCATATTCCATACTGCAAAGTGAAGTGCGACTACTGCGATTTTTATTCAAATGTTAACGCTAAGGGATTAAACAATTTTGCAAACTTAATAGAAAAAGAGCTGTCGCTTCGAAAAGAGTATTTACCCAAAGGACAGATAAATACAATTTATTTTGGAGGGGGAACCCCATCAATCCTTACGATTGAACAAATAAATACTATTTTAAATGCCATTGAAAAAAATTTTTCTATATCGAATGATCCAGAAATAACACTTGAAGCGAATCCCGATGACTTAAGTCTTGATTACTTAAAAGCACTATACGCTATGGGCATTAACAGGTTAAGCGTTGGTGTTCAATCATTTTCAGATATCGATCTTAAACAACTTGGGCGAAGACATAATGCTGAACAGGCAACAAGTGCCGTTACTATGGCACATGAAATTGGATTTGAAAACATCAGTATCGATTTAATATATGGATTGCCCTATTCCAAAACTAGCATATGGAAGTCCAATCTGGATAAAGCCATTCATCTGCCTATAAAACATCTTTCGTGCTATCATCTGATTTACGAAGAAGGGACTCCGCTTCACAAGAAATTAATCAGTGGTCATGTTTCCCCTATAGTTGAAGATATAAGTGTTGAGCAATTTGAACTTCTTCAAGAAATTGCAGTAAAAAATGATTTTATTCACTACGAGATTTCAAATCTTGCAAAGGAAGGCTTTTTTTCAAGGCATAACACCTCATACTGGCAACAAGTTCCATATCTGGGGCTTGGACCATCGGCTCATTCATACAACGGAACAACAAGAGTCTGGAATCCAAAATCGACATCATCTTGGATGTATGGCTTAAAAATGAACAATATTAATACTGAAGTTGAAATCCTTACAGATAGAGATAAACTAAATGAATACCTACTAACCTCGCTTCGAACCATTTGGGGAGTAGACATTGATTACATCGATAAACATTTTGGATCCTCAACTGCTAAGCGAATTATTGGTTTGTCCCAAAAATTTTTTGAAACAGGGATAATTGAAAGAAATGGCAGCAAATTCGCAATAAAAAAGAGGCATTTTCTGATATCCGATGCTATAATTGCAGACTTCTTAGATGTGTAATCTATTATTATATCCATTTTAATCGTCCAAGCATAATTGAATTAATCCATAATAATCTGTAAATTGCTAGATTAATTTCAATCTTATAAACCTTCTTTTATATTGCATAGTGTTTATAATATTATTATTGTGTGTTTTTCATTAAATCTTGCTTTTTATGAAAACTCCATTTTTCTTAAATTTATCAATAAAAGGATTGGTCTTTTGCTTTTGTTTTTATCTTTTCTCATCGACATTTAGCTTGGCATCTGAAACAAACCTTGACAGTCTGTTCAATAAGCTGAATAATGCAACAGAATTTGTTGATAAGTCAAAAATCCATCATGAAATTGCATACTATTATTGGTCAGCCAACCCTGATTCAGCGTATTTTCACATTGATAAAGCAGAAGAATTCGATATTAAATCGAAAATAAGCAATAATATATTATCCACGCGTATCATTAGAGGAACACTTACATTTGATCTTGGAAATTATGATGAAGCGCTGCAAATTTACCAATCAATTCTTGAGCAAATTAATGAAAACACAGATCCAGTAATCATAGCCCGAATAATCAGCAATATTGGCAACTGCTATTCTCAGAAGAACGATCTTTCAAAAGCCATTGAAAGCTATCGAAATGCACTAAAATATCTTGACAACAATGAGAACACATCAGAAATGGCAGTTATTTTTGGACGATTGGGAAATCTATACTACTTAAACAGAAACTTTATAGAGGCTATTGAATACTACAAGAAGGCTCGGGTTCTCTTCCTTAGTCTTGACAGAAAATCTGGTGAGGCCATAACCTTTATGAATATCGGCAATTGCTATAAACAACTTAACACTATTGACTCTGCTATAATATACTATTCCAAAGCTCTAAAACAATTTAAATCGTTTGGGAACATGCAACTTTACGAAGCGCAGTGTTTGGCAAACCTGGGAAACGTCCATTCGGAAATACAACAAAAGGTTAAAGCGTTGAAGTACCTTCTAAGCGCCGATTCACTCTTTAGCATTATTCAAAACCCTTATTCAATTGCACAAATCAAAACTGATTTAGCTTACCTTTACTTAGAGCTTGAAGAAACCAGTCTTGCCAAATATCAAATTGATAAATGCCTTGAGATATCGAAAAAAAATGGTTACAACAGGTTTATTGAAACCAGCTACCGCCTACTTTGGAAGTATTACGATAGGTTAAACGATTGCGATAATGCTTATGCCTGGCTAAACAAATACTTTTTGTTTAAGGATTCACTTGGAAATATTGCCAGACAGGAAAAAATTGATCTGCTCTTGACCCAATTCGAAACAGAACGAAAGGAGAAAGAGATAGAAATCTTAAAACACACTGAAAAAATCAACAGATTAGAAATACGAAGGAAAACTTTTATTCAGTATTTTACTTTATTCGGTTTGTTAGTTGCACTTTCTTTTATTGCATTTCTTTACTTGAATAACCAAAGAAGAAAAAGAATAAATAACATATTAACCCAGCAAAATGTTGAAATCAACCAACAGAAGGAGGAGATCATAACGCAACGTGATGAAATTGAGAGTCAGCGCGATATTCTTCAGAATCAGAACCATATGCTTGAACAATTCCGCACTCACACAACCCATAGCCTTAGATATGCCCAGAGCATACAGGCAGCCATACTCCCTTCGGAAAAGGTGCTGCAGCAAATCAGCCCCGAATACTTTGTGCTGATGAAGCCCTGTGAGCTGGTGAGCGGCGACTTCTACTGGGCTACAAGCTTTGACGAGTACCAGATTTTCTGCGTGGCCGACTGCACAGGGCATGGAGTGCCTGGGGCCTTCATGAGTATATTAGGACTTACCGCACTCAATGATATTGTTGCAAGGCATAGGGTAACAAAGCCTAATGAAATCTTAGGGTATTTGCGCGAAAGCGTTATCGAGGCTCTGAGCCAGAACGATCCGGAACAATTACATAAGGATGGATTGGACATAGCATTATGCATGTTTAATTCAAAAACCTGTGAACTACAATTTGCTGGGGCAAAAATTCCCTTGTGGATTGTTTGTCAGGAAGAGTCAATTTTTAATGAGCATAAAGAACCCTTAAAACCTATTACCAAAAACGGTCTTTCATTATTTGAGATTAAGGGTGACATAATGCCCGTTGGGCAATCGCCACGTATGTTGAGTTTCACAAACCATAGTTTTACCTTAAGTAATACATCCGCAAACATTTACCTCGCTACAGATGGATTTGGGGATCAGATTGGAGGCAGCAAGAATAGCAAGTTTAGTTCACTTGGCCTAAAAAAGATTATTCTCGAAAACATTGATAAACCTTTCTCTGATCAATCAGAACTACTAGATAAAACCTTCGATGAATGGAAGGGTAATTTATTTCAAGTAGATGATGTAACTGTTTTAGGAATAAAAATTTAAGCAAACAAAATGTCAAAATATTTATTTTTTTAAAGCATTTATATGCGTTAACCTATGATCTGCTTATTTGGGAAAGGTCGTTTCTCTCTATTTTTAACATTGGTATTTGTTATAGTATTACCAACAAATACGATTTCACAGCAATATAGAGTTATTGATAGCCTAAAAATGGCTATCAATAAAGCCAAGCATGATACAACCAGAATTTCTGCTTATATCTCTTGGTCAGATGAACTTTATGAGTATAATCAACTTGATTCTGCCATATCATTGCTTCACCTAGGATTAACTACCTGCAATAAAGCTCTTGCAGCAAAATTGGATGAGGATACTGAAGAAATTTTGCAAAAACAAAAGGCAAATATCCTGATTAATCTAGCAGCCTTTTACAAGAAAAAGGGCAACCCTACAGTTGCATTGGAAATATTAGAACAAAGCCTTGATCTTTCAAAAAAGATAAATTATAAACACGGATTTGCTTGGTCGTTATACCAAACAGGTGATGTTTATGATTACTTGGGAAATCTTAATAAAGCACTTGCACTTTACTTTGAATCGCTTAAAATATTTCAGGAAATAAATGAGGAAAAGGGCGAAGGCAAAGTTCTTAATTCTATTGGAACCATCTACGACTACCAAGGCGACCTGGATCAAGCAATGGAATACTACAACAAAGCACTATTAGTTTATCAAACCATAAACGACATAAGAGGAATTGCTGATCAACTTAACAACATTGGGGTTATACATCACCTCAAGGGTGATTTTGTAAAAGCATTAGATTACTACTTCCAAAGTGCATCAATTAACGAAAAGATTATCAGCAATAGGCATGTTTACGCTGTAACCATTAACAATATTGGTTTGATATACGATAGCATGGGCGATTTGTTAAGTGCTTTGGAGTATTACAATAAAAGTCTTGACATTTTTGAGTCTCTAGATTTTGGTTCTGGTATTGTAATGCCTTTAAACAATTTGGGGGACACATATTTAAAGCAAAAAGATTTCGACAAAGCAATAGAATATTACTCTCGAAGCCTATCCGTTTGTGAACGGACAGATGATCAGCAAGGCAAGGCTTATACTCTTCAAAAAATTTGTACCATTTACATTCAGCAAAAAGAATTCGAACTGGGTGATCTTTTCTGCGAGAAATGTCTCGACTCATATGAAAAAATTGGAGATAAGCATGGTATTGCATTATCGTTGATTGCTGTTGGAAAATTAAATGAAGAGAGGGGTGAATTACTAAAAGCAAAAGCTTTCTATAAAAAAAGTCTGAATGCATACGAAGAAATTGGAGATAAGCAAGGAAAAGCAAAAAGTCTATTCCATATTGGCAACGTCCTTTTTATGGAAAGCAAATTCGATGATTCATTTAATTACACTTACGCTGCTTATAATCTTGCTAAAGCAATAAATGATCCCAACGAGATATCACAGTCTGCTAACCTTCTCAGTAAATTATTAAGAAAACAAAATGATTTTGAGAATGCATTAAAATATTTCGAAGAGCATGTAGATATAATTAAAACCATTGATAGTGATGAGGTTAAAAAGTTAATCCAAGAACAATACTATAGGTTACAATATAAGAGAAGGGCAATTGCCGATAGTATCTCTTTCGCTCAAACCATTGAGATTAAAAATCTTGAACTTGAAAAGAAAATGGAGCAAACACGTCGTCAGCGATGGATTATTTTTTCAATTATTTTAGGCTTAATGGGATTCCTTACCTTTTCTATTATACTGCTCCGCCTTTTGGTCTCCAAAAGAATTGCATATCAAAAACTCGAAGAAAGCAACATTGAAATTAACCAACAAAAGGAAGAGATTACCTCGCAACGAGATGAAATAGAATCTCAAAAAAATTTACTACAGGAAAAGAATTCCATGCTAGAGCAGGCAAATACAGAAATTTCTGCACAGCGTGATATGGTGATTAGCCAAAAAGAAAAAATTGAAGAAGTTAACCTACACATAACTGATAGTTTGCGGTATGCCCAGAGCATACAGGCAGCCATACTCCCTTCGGAAAAGGTGCTGCAGCAAATCAGCCCCGAATACTTTGTGCTTATGAAGCCCTGCGAGCTGGTGAGCGGCGACTTTTACTGGGCTACAAGCTTTGACGAATACCAGATTTTCTGCGTGGCCGACTGCACCGGGCATGGGGTACCCGGGGCCTTCATGAGTATACTGGGCTTCACTGCACTTAATAATATTGTTATTAGACATAGAGTTACCAAACCATCAGATATCCTTGGTTATTTACGTGAAAGCGTAATCGAAGCACTCAGCCAGAATGATCCTGAACAGCTACATAAGGATGGAATGGATATTACCCTTTGCACTTTTAACACAAAAACCCGTTGCATACAATTCGCAGGAGCAGGGTTGCACCTATGGCTCTCATTTCCTTTATCAATTTCCGAAATAAATATCCGCAACAGCGATAAACCAATAATTCATGAAGGGTTTGTTCTTCATGAGGTTAAAGGGGATATTATGCCAGTCGGGCAATCCCCGCGAATAAAGCCATTTACAAATATTGAGATTTTATTACCTAAAGATCCGGTTAATATTTACCTTGCTACCGATGGTTTTATAGATCAATTTGGAGAAAATGTTAAGGTGAAGTATGGTTCGATGCGTTTAAAAAAATTAATCCTTAATAACATCGAAAAACCTTTTAGTCTTCAGAAAAGAATCCTGGAAAGTGAATTTGATCACTGGACTGGAAGTGGAAAACAGGTGGATGATGTGACAGTATTAGGGCTAAAAATAATATGAGATCATAAAATAAACTGTTTGTATTTTGATGCAAAAGATTTCTCACTTCCTGCTTGAATGACTGCCCGGCTTAGTCATTCAAGCAGGAAGTGAGAAATCTTTTTTGTGAATCAACTTTACTTAACATAATTATTAAACAAAATTTAAACAGTTTATAGCCTTATTCCAAGTACTGTTACGTCATCAATTTGATAGTTATCCCCTTTCCAATTATTATAGGTAATAATAAGCTGCTCCTTTTGCTTATTAAAATCAAGATCAATATTTTTAAGAATCAACTTTTTAAGTTGGCCTGAACCAAACTTAGCGCGATTTTCTCCACCATGTTGATCAGCAAACCCATCTGTTATAATGTAAATACTTACTGTATTTTTGTGTAGTTTAATTGTGGCTGCTTCAAAAGGAACCATCTTTGGAGAAATACCAACAGGCATTGCATTACCTTTAATTTCAATAAGTTTATAACTATCATGAATAAGAAACTCATTCTTTAAAGATGTTTCAATATCAATTTTAACATCTGATTCTGTTACCAACCACATAGAGATACGGGCCCCAGCAAATTGCAGGATACGTGATTTTGAGCTATAGATACATATGCCAATGTCCATACCATCCTTATGCATATGCTCTGTATCGTTTTGACTTAACGCCTCTATTACGCTTTCGCGTAGATAACCTAAAATATCCGAAGGGCTTGTGACCCTGTGCCTTGCAACAATATCATTGAGTGCAGTGATGCCCAGTATACTCATGAAGGCCCCGGGTACCCCATGCCCGGTACAGTCGGCCACGCAGAAAATCTGGTATTCGTCAAAGCTTGTAGCCCAGTAAAAGTCGCCGCTCACCAGCTCGCAGGGCTTCATAAGCACAAAGTATTCGGGGCTTATTTGCTGCAGCACCTTTTCCGAAGGGAGTATAGCTGCCTGTATGCTCTGGGCATACCTTAAGCTATCTGTCATATGATTATGAACCTCCTCCAGTTTGTCCCTTTGAGATATTACCATATCGCGTTGGGCTTCAATCTCATCTCGTTGGGCTAGAATTTCAGCATTGGCTTGCTCCAAATCAGCATTTTGGGATTTGATTTGCCTATTTGCCTTGATCTTATTTCTATAACCAATGAATATAACCACAAAAAGAATAATCATTAAAATAAATCCAATAATAAATGAATTTCGTTGAATTACTTGTTTTTCAATCTGAATACGTTGTTTCTCTATTTCCTGCTGCTTTTTTTCGGTTTCGTAACGGGTTTCAACTTCTGCAAGAGCCTTTGCTTTTTCATCAGAAAAAAGGCTGTCCTTAAGTGTTATTAACTGTTCTGCATAAAGAACTGATTCAAAACAATTTTTTTGTGCTTTATGAGCACTAAACATAGCTTTTGCTGCATCGTATCGCCTAGGTAACGAACCTGTTTCTTCAGCAATTTCTTCAGATTTCTTTGCAAAAACGAGTGCATAATCTAAACTTTCCTTCCTTTCTTTTTTATCTTCAGGTAATATTTTTGCTAATTCTATATAAAGCATGGTAAGGGATTCATAAACCATGGCAAGTCCGCTTTTATCATTTATTTCCTGTTTTAATTGTTGGGATTTATTAAAGTTTTCGATGGCTTGATCAAATAAAATTTTTTTATTTTTTAGCACTTCGGTGCATTTACCCTTTTCATAAAAAGCTGAACCAAGGTTTTTATGACACATTGAGATTAAACGTTTATCTTTTAAAGACTCCGACACCTCAAGCGCTTTCTTATAATATTCTATTGCTTTTTCGAGGTTTTCAATGCGATCTGTGTTATTCTTGATGGCCTTTCCTTGATCTGCATATACAGCACCAATATTATTATAACATCCTGCAATGTGTTGCTTGTTATCTAGTTCTATTGATATTTCCAGTGCCTTTGAATAGTATTCAATTGCTTTATCCAAGTTGCCTTGGTCTTTATGGATATTTCCTATATTGTTGTAATTTCCACCCATAATGACTTTATTCCCCAATTCTTCGTTAAGTTTTAAAGCCTGCATGAATGCCTCTATTGCTTTTTCGTACTCTCCAGTATTCCAATAAATAAGTCCAAAATTATTATGAGCCTTTGCAATTATTTGTAAGTTGTTTAATTCATTACCAATATCAAGGAATTGCTGAAAGTACTGTTGGGCTTCTAAATACTTACTTTGACTTGCATAAATAACACCTATGGTATTAATATTATCGGCCACCCCAATATTGTTGTTTAAGACTTTTTGAATTTCTGCAGCTTTGCTAATATTATCCACTGCCAAGTCATTCTTTCCTTGGCGCCAAAAAATATTTCCTGAATACTTTAGCGCATCGGATTGCAACTCCTTAAACCTTTTATGAGATCGGCTTTTCTGATCTGTAATATTAACAGCCCATTGGAAGTAATAAAGTGCCGAGTCCAAGGATTGTTTTTGCTTTTCAATCCCCAAGTTTATGATATCCTGAATTTTTATTGTATCATGAACATTCTTATCTTTCCAAATGCTGTCGAGTTTCGTTTTTTGGGCAGAAATATTCGTGATGAAAATGAATCCACAAAAGGCAATAGTAATAATAGTTCTCATGGTTTAGTATTTTATACTTTAACGCCCATCAGGGTTACATCATCAAGTTGACTGCGAGATCCTTTCCATTTCTCAAATTCAACCTCTAATATTTGCTTTTGTTCTGCAAGTTTTTTAGTGCTATTCTGTGATATTAATTCAATTAACCTTGATTTTTGGTATTTTTTCCCATCCTGTCCCCCAAATTGATCAGCAAAACCATCGGAAGCAACATAGATTATATCCCCCTTTTCTAATTGGTATTCTACAATGGTAAACTCCTCCATCTTCTCATAGCGAGCTATTGGCATCTTATCGGGCTTAAGTTCTATTAATCCATTAAGCAATTCAACTCGTTCGGTAAATTTTTCTTCATTTGCCGATCCGGCTGCTATCCAACAAGGAATATTTGCTCCGGCAAACTGGAGCATAAGGCTTGTGGTATCGATTACGCAAAGCCCAATGTCCATACCGTCAAACTGAATGCTGCTCCCTTTGCTTTCCATCATTGATGCCATGACATGCTCACGAAGGTCAACAAGGACTTTTGCTGGATTGGTATTCTCTTCCTTCCTTATTATTTCATTTAAAAATGAAACACCAAGCATGCTCATGAAGGCCCCGGGTACCCCATGCCCAGTGCAGTCGGTAACACAAAAGATCAACAATTCTCCAATTCGGGTTGCCCAATAAAAATCACCGCTTACAATGCTCTTGGGCCTATATAAAATAAAGTGTTCGCTAAAGTAATGTGCTAAAAAATCGGAGGAAGGCAGAACGGCACTCTGAATACGCTGAGCGTAGAAAATGGAATCGGTAATTTCCTTATTCTTTATCGAAAGTATATTCTTCTGCTTTTCTATTTCTTCCCCCTGCTCTTGCAGCTCCCAGGCCAGGTTAGCCAAAGAGTTTCGCTGGCTTTCAATTTCATTACGCTGAGTAGTAATCTCCTCATTTTGTTCTTTCAACTGTTTATTCTGCGCTGATAACGCATCAGATGTAGCTTTGATTTCTTCATTGTATTGCTCAAGAAGAGCGTTCTTCTCAGAAATGATAATACTGCTTTTGTATTTCTGTCGGTAAGCAAAAAGAACTAAAAGAACTACGATAAATAGAAGAATGGAACCAGCGATAAGAAAATTCTGTCGAATTCGTTGGCGGCTACTCTCAATCTCATTTTTTTCAATGATAAGCCTCTGTTTCTCTATCTCTTGTTGATGCTTTTCGGTTTCGTATTTGGTCTTCATCTCGGCAATGGACTTGGTCTTTTCGGTATTAAAAATACTATCCTTTGTGCTGATGAAGAGCTGTGCGTACTCAAAAGCTTTCTCGAAATCGCCGAGCTTGCTGTAGGCCATCATAAGTTCCCTAGCAGCTTCGCTCTCTCGGGGCAATGTGCTAATTTCCTTTGACAACTTTAAAGCTTGTGTGCCAAAATCTACCGCGTTATTCAAATACCTTAACTTCTGATGGGAATTGTTTGCAAAGGAATCGGCAAGGGTAATATTCAGGGAACTTAAATTGATTAGGCTTGAAAGCATACCGAACTTATCGTTTAGTTCCTCCTTAATTGCTAATGATTTTTGATAAAAATCAAGGGCTTTATCATATTTTTCCTGCTCCTTGTAGGCTATCCCAATGTTGTTGTAACAGGCTGATATCCATCTCAAATCATTTAGATCTTGATATATCTTCAGCGATTTTGAGTAGTACTCAATGGCTTTTTCATAGTTAGGTTTTGCTTGTTGCTTATTACCTGAGTTAAGCAACTGGTTGGCTTTGTAGAAATAAACGATCCCGATATTAGTAATGCATGCGGCCACACCAAACTTATCATCGAGGTCTTCCTTTATTTTTAAGGCCTTCTGATAATTATCAATGGCAGGTTCGAAATCTTTCTGAAAGGAATAAATCATGCCAATATTGTTATAACACGACGACATTCCGTTTTTGTCATCGAAAACTTCAGAAATTCTTAATGATTCTAAATAGTGCTCAATGGCTTTATCGTATGCACCCTGGTAATAAAAAACTATTCCAATACATCGTAATGCAATGGATTTTGAAATGGATAAGGCACGTATGATGGTTGGGTTAGAATACCTTGTTAGGGCTTCATCGGCAAGTTCTACTGCTGCTTTATGTAATACAAGAGCCGTATCTAATGATCTCTTTTGGATCTCAATGCCGTAATTAACTATATCCTGTATTTTAACCGTATCGTGTACCTCTAGCCTATTCCAAATGCTGTCGAGTTTCGTTTTTTGGGCAGAAATATTCGTGATGAAAATGAATCCACAAAAGGCAATAGTAATAATAGTTCTCATGGTTTAGTATTTTATACTTTAACGCCCATCAGGGTTACATCATCAAGTTGACTGCGAGATCCTTTCCATTTCTCAAATTCAACCTCTAATATTTGCTTTTGTTCTGCAAGTTTTTTAGTGCTATTCTGTGATATTAATTCAATTAACCTTGATTTTTGGTATTTTTTCCCATCCTGTCCCCCAAATTGATCAGCAAAACCATCGGAAGCAACATAGATTATATCCCCCTTTTCTAATTGGTATTCTACAATGGTAAACTCCTCCATCTTCTCATAGCGAGCTATTGGCATCTTATCGGGCTTAAGTTCTATTAATCCATTAAGCAATTCAACTCGTTCGGTAAATTTTTCTTCATTTGCCGATCCGGCTGCTATCCAACAAGGAATATTTGCTCCGGCAAACTGGAGCATAAGGCTTGTGGTATCGATTACGCAAAGCCCAATGTCCATACCGTCAAACTGAATGCTGCTCCCTTTGCTTTCCATCATTGATGCCATGACATGCTCACGAAGGTCAACAAGGACTTTTGCTGGATTGGTATTCTCTTCCTTCCTTATTATTTCATTTAAAAATGAAACACCAAGCATGCTCATGAAGGCCCCGGGTACCCCATGCCCAGTGCAGTCGGTAACACAAAAGATCAACAATTCTCCAATTCGGGTTGCCCAATAAAAATCACCGCTTACAATGCTCTTGGGCCTATATAAAATAAAGTGTTCGCTAAAGTAATGTGCTAAAAAATCGGAGGAAGGCAGAACGGCACTCTGAATACGCTGAGCGTAGAAAATGGAATCGGTAATTTCCTTATTCTTTATCGAAAGTATATTCTTCTGCTTTTCTATTTCTTCCCCCTGCTCTTGCAGCTCCCAGGCCAGGTTAGCCAAAGAGTTTCGCTGGCTTTCAATTTCATTTCGCTGAGCAGTAATCTCCTCATTTTGTTCTTTCAATTGTTCATTCTGCGCTGATAACGCATCAGATGTAGCTTTGATTTCTTCATTGTACTGCTCAAGCAAAGCATTTTTTTGGACTATAATGCTATTACTTTTATTTTTTTGGCTGTAAGCTAGAAATATAATAATTACAAGAAAAACAAGCAGGAGTGAACAAACAATAAGAAAATTTAAGCGGGTTCGTTGACGGCTAAAATCAACTTCTCTCTTTTCAATTAACAATTGCTGCTTTTCTATTTCCTGCTGCTTTTTTTCGGTTTCGTATTTGGTCTGAATCTCTGTTAAGACTTTAGCCTTTTCATAATTATATAAGCTGTCTTTTAATGATAATAGTATATCTGAGTACAAAAGGGCCTTTTCGTATTGCTTAAGTTTTGTGTAAGTATTTTTCAACCTATCCATAGCAGATATTTTGACGGGTAAGGCCCCTATGTCATCTGCAAGTTTATACGCCATATTACCATATTTTAGCGCTTCATGAAGATATTTACTTGCCCTATAATCCTTTAGGGAATCGGCAATAATATTGTAAAAATCAGCTAAGCTAGCATAGGCACTGGATAGACCATGCTTATCCCCAATTTTCTTCCTAATATCCATTGAAGTCTTAAGATAATCTAATGCTTTTACAAAATTTCCCTGAGCCTTATAAATGTTTCCAATGTTGTTATATAATATGGCCAATGTTTTTTGGTCTCCAAGCTTTTCTAAAATTTCAATGGCCTTAAAGTAGTTCTCAATCGCTTTTTCAAACTTCCCTTGTTCCTTGTAAATTATGCCTATATTGCTGTATGTTCTAGACATCCCTCTTACATCATTATATTCAATGGATATTGTTAGTGATTTTTGAAAAAAATCAAGAGCTTTCTCAAAATTTTGTTGGAAGTAGTGTATGTTGCCTATATTGTTATAACATTTGGCTATCCCATCTTTATCATTAAGTTTCTCAAGTATTCTTATTGAAATCATGTATTGTTCAATCGCTTTGTCGAAATGTCCTTGAAGTCGATATACAATTCCAATATTTGAGTAGGTGCCTGCTGCTCCCTTTATATCATTAAAGCTTTCCTTAATTTCCAAAGACTTTTTAAACATTTCTATGGCAATGTCATAATTTCCCTGATCTTTATGTATAAGGCCAATATTATTATAGTTTTTTGATATCGATAATTTATCATCCAACTCTTCATCAATTTTTATGGCATTCATATATGCTTCCAATGCGCTTAAATAATAACCCTGCTTTCTGTATATGTTGCCAATAACATTGTACGCCGACGATTGCTTTCTTCTTATCCCTTTTTCATTAGCGAAATCTAGGCACTTTAAACCATAGAAAACAGCTGAATCGGTGTTTTTCCCCTCGAACGTTTGGCTTATTTGCAGGTAAATAGAACAGATTGTAGTATCGTGTTTGGTGTTATTTAACTCAACCTTAAGGCTATCGAGTTTGGATAGTTGAGGAAATACTTTTGAGATCAAGACTATGGTAAGAATTGTATAGGTTGCCAGTGTTTTCATGTTTTTTGCTCCTTGCCTCTAATATGAATTTTGCCCCATCAAAAAACTTCTGATCTTCAATTATTGCTAAATAAAACACTCACTTTTATGTTTAAAATCTTTTACTTGCTACTTGAAATAAACTGATATTAAAATAGTGAACTTAAATTTACTTAGTTAGAATTTGTTATCCAATATATCAGAATGTATTATTAAATACATAAATATATTATTTTTTTAGAAAGCGGTGTCTCTTTTTTCAATATTTAAATGATGGCCACTAAACAAATGTTAATTTTTGAACTCATTTGTTAATGCATTGAATTTTTAATAAAAAACGCTAATAGACAGCAAATTATCACATAATTCTATCTGTTATACACCGATAACAAATGACATGTTAAAGATTATTCTTAAGTATCTTTTTCACATTTAGGAACTGAGAAAAAGAAAGTTGTTCCAGCTCCCACTTTGCTTTCTACCCATATTTTACCTCCATTGCGTTCAACAAACTCTTTGCAAAGGATTAACCCTAAACCCGTTCCCTTTTCTTGTGATGTCCCAATTGTAGTTGGATTAGAATCAAGTAAAAATAGCCTGTTTATATCCTTTTCGTTTATCCCAATACCATTGTCATTTACTGATATAATCCAAAAACTATTATTTGATTTAATATATATATTAATCTCACCATCATTTGAAGTAAACTTAATGGCATTGGAGAGTAAATTTCTTACAACAGTAGTAATCTGATTAACATCTACATAGGCATAGCAATTGCTACATTTTTGATTATTTATTCGAATACTTTTTTGTTTTGCATTTCCCATAAGCAAATCAACATTTTCCTGAATTACATCCATGATATTAATAATTGCTGGACGCATGGGCATACGTCCTGTTTGTACCATGGACCATTGAAGTAAGTTTTCTAATAGATTGTATGTGTTGTTTGAATATTTATAAATCTGTGTAATAAAATTCTTAAGACTATCGGGATCGAAAGACTCAAACTCTCGGGCAAGTAGTTCGCTAATTCCCAAAACAGTGCTAAATGGATTTTTTAGGTCGTGAGCAATAATGGCAAAGAACTTATCCTTTGTAGAGTTTAGAGCTTCCAGCTCCATGCGTTGCCTTTCTAACTCATTCTTTTGTTTTTCGATTTCATTATTCTTTTTTGTAAGTTCAGCTTCAAGAGTATTGTAATCCCTTAACCTATGAACCAATCCCTGAAGCATTAATCTAGAAATATCTGGTTGTCTTTTAATTAAATTTAAAAAATCTTTCTGATCGAAACGGAGCAATTGCGTTGGTTCCACTGCAGTAACTGAGGCACTACGTGGAGAAGAGTCTAAAAGGGAATACTCGCCAATATAGTTATTTTTGTCAAAATAAGCGTAAACATGACTACCAACATGAACTTTAACCCTTCCTTCAACAATCAAGTATAGAGCGTAGTCCAAGTCGCCATTTTCAAACAAAACCTGTTCTTCAATTATGCTTACAGGGAGTAAGGTTTGTGCAATCTCCAATAACATCGATTCATCCATCGCGCTAAACAGATGTATCGATTTCAGCATCTTAATCCTTTCTTTATTATTTTGTTGAATCTTATTGCTCATATTTTTCGTTCATTATTTAAAGAATTCAAATTTATCAATAAGCTTTGAATATTCATAATGCTGTCATTAAATTAACTACAATATTTATAATAAATTGAAGTTGCTTGATAATAAAAGATTTTCCATTTACAAGATTTATATATTTTTATTATGTTTATAGCCTAAAAACTCTTTTGAAAAGAACAACAGCAATGAAAATAAAACTCACTATTCGTCAAAAAATATTAATCTTCATTCTTGGTGCAGCTGTAATTCTTTTTTCGTTTACCATTGGCTTTTTTAGCATATCAAATAAAAAAATCTCTTATAGCAATATCACTAAACTTACTAATTCTTATACTGATCATTACGCTGCCATAATTGAAAATTGGTTAAATAGCGACATGGTTATAGTAAGAACTCTCTCTCGATCATTTCTTGAGCACAAGCAAATGGACTTCGAAAAATGGAGAGATCTTATTATGGGAATGTACAGGCAGGTTATTATAGATAACAAACACATTGATGCCATTTGGGATAGCTGGGAATTCTCTTACCTTGATCCAAATTGGAATAAATCTTATGGAAGATGGATCCATATATTATACCACGAACAGGGTAAACTTTTATCAAAGTACGAAAAAAGAAGCCTTGAAGGGGATCCCCCTGTTTATGCAACAATAAAGTCAGCCGGAAGAGAATCCATAGTAGAACCGTACCTCTCATCCTTGCAAAAAGGTGGCTTAATGACTTCTCTTACCTCGCCCATGTACCTTGGAGGACGCTTTATTGGACTTGTGGGTATTGACCTATTCCTTGGTCGTTTTCAAACGTTAATCTGTGAAATTAAACCTTATCCGGAAAGCAATGCTTTTCTAATTTCTAATAGTGGAACTTATATTGCACATCCCGACACGTTAATATTTAGCAAGAATATCGAGGATGTCTTTCCTCTGCTAAATAGTAAGCACCGAATCCTAGAAAGAATTAAAAAAGGTGAAAGATTCAATTTCACGTTTACTAATGAAAATGACGAGAAAATATATTATGCTTTTTCTCCCATAGAAATTGGTCGTACACAAACTCCATGGTCTCTTGGAATTATGGTTCCTGTAAATGTAATTTTAGCTGAAGCTAACCGTAGCCTCAATATTGTTATCATTGTTGGATTATGTGGTCTCCTTATTTTAGTGCTGATTATATTGTTCCTAGCAAACAATATCACCCAGCCAATTAAAAACATAACCGAATTGCTTACAGAACTTTCAAAGGGGAAAGTTGACAATAGTATGCAACTTGAACTTGAAACTGGTGATGAAATATCTAAAATGGGAAAGGCATTGACTTTATCAATCGATGGACTAATGGCTAAAACCGATTTTGCCAATAACATTGGTAAAGGAAATCTTGATCATGAACTCAACCTTCTTAGCGAAGAAGATACTTTAGGTAAATCCCTGCTTGAAATGCGGGACAATCTTAGAAAAGCTCAAGAGGGGGAGAAAAAGCGAAAGATTGAAGAGGAGAAAAGATCCTGGATAAACGAAGGGCTTGCCAAATTTGGTGAGATACTTAGGCAAAACAACGATAACCTCTCAAAGTTAGGTGATGAGCTGATAAAAAATATGGTTTGGTATCTGAAAGCTAGCCTTGGAGGAATATTTGTTGCAAATGAAACAAACAGTCCAATAACATATGATTTGGTATCAGCTTTTGCCTATGACAGAATTAGATATCTTGAGAGAAGTTTTGAGGAAGGCGAAGGACTTATCGGCTCATGCGCAGCAGAAAAAGAAACTATATTCTTAGCTCAAGTTCCAAACGATTATATTGAAGTTACTTCAGGATTGGGGGGAACACAGCCTAATTCGGTACTTCTAATTCCCCTGAAAATTGAGCAAGATGTATTGGGAGTTATCGAATTAGCTTCACTTAGTAAATTTTTACCCCACGAAATTGAGTTCTTAGAAAAACTTGCCGAAAGCATTGCATCCACTCTTCGAACAGTAAAAATCAATCAGAAAACTTCGGAATTACTTAAAATTTCTCAAGAACAATCCGAAATCATGAAATCGCAAGAGGAAGAGATGCGTCAAAACATGGAAGAACTTCAGGCAACCCAAGAAGAATCAGCAAGAAAAGCTTCTGAAATGGAAGGGCTCATTGATGCTATTAATGCGTCATCGTATGTTACTGAGTATGATGTAAAGGGCAACATTATTAATATCAACAAAGCATATCTTGAACTTCATGGGATGAAACGAGAAGAAATAATCGGTAGGCATCACTCCGAAAATTTGGTTATGACCGATGAGCAAAAGAATAGTTACGATGAATTTTGGTCAAAACTTCAAAAAGGAATAATACAAAAGCAAACTTCTCAGATAATCATTGCTGGGAAAAAGTTTACATTTCACGAAACTTACACCCCTATACACAATACCAATGGAGAGGTTTATAAAATTTTAAAAATATCTACAGATATATCCACTGCCTCTGAGATAGGCTAATTTATTTAACACCAATAGTCGATTTGAGCATTTATGAGTTTCAAACATTTTCTGCTACAAAAAAATTTTTAACATTACAAGTCTACCTCCATTTCAACATGAAATCCTGAGTGCTTTCGAATGTTTAGCACTTCACCACTGGCAAAAATTATGTATTGTCCCTTAATACCTGTAATCTGTCCCTTTATCTTAAAGTTTTTTTCAAGATTTGTTGAGACAACCTTTTTGGGAAATGAAACAACAGGATATTGAATTTTATATTCATTACTATCGGTTTGTTGAAATAAAAGATTTTTTTTTTCTATTACGTTAAGGGCTAATTGTTTTTTCTTAACAAGATCCTGATCTGAATCATTCCCCATTAGCATTTTTCGCCAATTGGTTTTATCAGCAAATACCTTTTTGAGTTCAACCTCAACTAAACCAGATAAATATCTATTGCTTGTTTTGACAACCTTTATAGCTTTTACCGCTCCCTGATCAACCCATCGAATGGGAACTTGATGATATCGAGTAACACCTACTTTTAGTCCCCCCGATAAAGCCAAATAAACATACTGATCCACCAGACAATTTTCTTTTGCATACTCCATATCCCGAGCCTTTCCCTCATGGGCACGGCACAGCTCAGGGTGAAAAACACATTCCTCTGTTTGCGGAATAGAGATAAAACAGGGATAGCAAAATCCCTGTCCGTATGATTTTTTAGTATCCTTACCACAGTTAATGCACGATATCCTATTTAGGTATTTGAGCACAATAGTTCTTCCTATTAAACCCTCCATATTCAATCTCTCAGAATCCAACTCCATTATATATTTAGGAATAATGGTATATTCATCTCCTGTGCTTGTGAAGGAAAATTTTTGGAGCCTACCTTTTATCTTCATAATGCCATATTTTTTTCTTAAAGATATAAATTTTTAAAGATCTATTAAACTCATAATATTTATTCAAAATTTTCATTTATTTGATTCACAAACCATTACAATGTTGTGTGTTTTTCTGAAAATAATATTATAAAAAAAAATTTGATCTATGTATTGCATAGTACCGTTTTTTATTTTATATTTGCAAAATAATAATACTATCCCTAACCAAGTATATTAAAATGAAAAAGACAGTAAACGTTAGCCTTGGGGGTGTGGTTTTTTGCCTTGAAGAAGATGCTTACCATAAGTTAGCAGCCTATCTTAACCGACTCGAAATCCATTTCAAGGCAGAAAAGGATCAGAAAGAGATCCTTGCCGACATTGAAGCGAGAATGGCAGAGCATTTCAAGGAAAAATTAACATCTTCTGATATGGTTATTTCCATAAGCGAAGTCAACCGTGTAATAGAAATAATGGGAGAGCCTTCGGATATTGACGGAGAAAACCATGCTAATGGTTCAAAATCTTATGATTTCAGAAGATCCAGTAAACGACTCTATAGAGACCCTGACAATTCAGTAATTGCCGGTGTATGTTCAGGATTAGCTTATTACTGGAACATCGACCCATTGATAATCAGAATAATTTTTATAGTAGCTCTTATCTGGGGGGGTGGCGGATTTCTAGTTTATGTCATTCTTTGGATTGTAATACCCCAAGCAAACTCTGTTGCCGAAAAACTAGAAATGAGAGGAGAGCCTGTAAATGCTGAAAATATTGGTAAATCATTCCAAGAATAGAAACATAAAAATAAATAGCAATGAATGTTGATAATGCAAATGCACAGATGCGTAAAGGTGTACTTGAACTATGTATTCTTTCCATGCTTTCGCGTGGAGATGCATACACCACAGATCTTATAAACAAACTAAAAGAAGCACAAATGATTGTGGTAGAAGGTACTTTATATCCTTTGCTAACACGACAAAAGAATGCAGGTTTGCTCAGCTATCGATGGGAAGAATCAACCCAGGGACCACCGCGTAAATACTACTCAATAACACAAAAAGGCAAGGACTACCTAACAGAGTTAGAAAAAGGATGGGACACACTTGTTGATACTGTTAACGCCATAAGAATAAACCGATAACTACAACTTTGCCATGAAAAAAACCATTAGAATTAGCCTAGGAGGGATTTCCTTTAACATTGAGGAAGATGCCTATAGCTTTTTGGACGATTACATTAAGTCGTTAAAGAATCACCTTGGGAACACCCCTGAAACTGATGAAATTGTTAAAGATATAGAGGAAAGAGCGGCAGAATTGTTCTCCGAAATGCTGGGTAACTCTGAAACATTAACCATTGATATGGTGAAAGATGTGATAAAAATACTGGGTAATCCAGAGCAAATTACCAATGACGAAGGCAATGGCACACGTCAAAATACAGATTTTGTCTCTAAAGATAATATCAAGAAACGTCTTTATCGAGATGGCGATAAAACTATTATAGCAGGGGTTTGTGCTGGCTTAGGGACATATTTCAGAATCGATCCATTGGTGTTTCGTATCCTATTCCCCATACTTATCCTAGTCAATGGCTTGGGTTTAATTGCCTATTTTATTCTCTGGATTGCTCTACCAAAAGCCGAGACTGCTCGTCAACGCATGGAAATGCGTGGTGAGGAAATAAATTTTGAGAACCTTGAAAAAAACATCAGAAAGGAATACGAACAAGTAAAAAGCAATTTGAATAAGCAAAAGAATTCTGCATTTTTTGAAAGGTTATTTTCTGCTATAGGAAAATTCTTCATTGTCATTGGAAAGGTATTCGAAGGTTTTTTTAAAGTAATTGGAGCTATTTTAGCCATTGCATTCATTAGCATTGGTCTTCTCGGATTAACAACAGCTGTTGGCTCAATTTTTTTTGGAGGTATAGTAATTTCTGGGCTAGTACCAAGTTATAGTGAACTAGCAGTAAGTGAGTTTTTAAGTTCAACCTTCGACCTAGGCTCATTGCTTTGGGTGTCAATCCCTGTTTTTCTTATTATTGCAATACCTTTAATATCTTTAATTTACTTAGGGCTAAGAATGGTCTTGCGCTTTCGGGTTAAGGATAGTGCATTTTTTGTTCTGGCAGCATCAGTGTGGATCGCTTCCGTAATAGCATTAGCATTTATTGTTTTCTTTCAAGCACACAGTTTCACTATTCGTGAAAGTGTGAAAGAAAAGGTTGAACTTATTTTGTCAGAACCTGAAAACGAGACATTAATAATTAAAACCTTAGAATTTGATAATTACGAAATTATTCCTGAAAAACCCATAAAATTTGACCACTACACGATAGCAATAGATAATGGAAAGACAACCATTGTTGGTAAACCTAAAATCTATATAGGTAAAGCTTCAGGGGATGTGTTCGAAATGATTATTGTTAAAAAATCGAGGGGAAGCACCAAACAACTTGCAAAAAATAGCGCAAACAGAGTATCGATAAATTACTACCTTAATGGAACATCGCTAAGCATTAGCCCTTACTTCTTGCTTTCAAAAGGAGATAAATGGCGAGTTCAAGAAGTTATTATTACAATACTTGTTCCTGAAGGAAAAAGTATCTACATCGACGAAAGTATTGAAGAACTATTGAGTTCAGATCAAGAATACTCTTTCAAATGGCCCGATGAAATGGTTGGGAAAACGTGGGTAATGAAAACTGATAGACTAATTGAACTTTAGGGTATTTTTTTTATAAGATCTTTGATACTCAAAAAAAAGATTCTATATTTGCACCGCCAAAAAAATGGCTTTATGATTGACCTATGGTGTAATGGTAGCACAGCAGATTTTGGTTCTGTTAGTCTAGGTTCGAATCCTGGTAGGTCAACAAACCCCTTTGTAAAAATGAAATTACATAGGGGTTTTTTTGTTGTTTTATTTCATTGAAAAAGCCTTATCAAACTTTGCTTAAGTGTAAAATGTGTCAATTTTAATATTCATTAACTTTGTGGCAGAAGCAATTGCCCTATTTTTAAACCAAAAAATAAAATAATTATCTAATTTCGTGGTTTCTATTCCAAAGAAATACAACACCCTATATGCAAAAATTTATTTTTCCTAAAGTAATTGCCCTGGTTATATCGTTTTTATTTATTATTAATACGTATGGTCAGGAACCATGGAGCCTTGAGCAGTGTATTGAATATGCTCTTGACAATAACATAAACATTAAGCAACAAAAGCTTAATGTTAAGATTAACGAGAATCAGCTCACCCTTGCAAAGTTAAATGCTTACCCCAACCTTAATGCTACTGCAAACCACAACTATAGTTTTGGCAGGTCTATAGACTATGGGACTAATACCGTATCGAAAGATATGGAAGCAACAAGTTTTTCTATCAACTCATCTGTAACTTTATTTAACGGGTTCCAGATCATAAACACCCTTAGGCAAGAAGATTTAAACCTATTAGCCTCTTTAAGTGATGTAGAAAAATTGAAGAATAGCATTGCTCTTAATATTGCTGCAGCATATCTTCAGATTCTTTTTAGTCAGGAAATACTTGAAACTTCAAAAAAGCAGAAGGAATTAAGCGAACTCCAACTGCAAAGAACACAACAATTTGTTAAGGCAGGAAGCCTTCCTGAAGGCAATCTTTTGGACATAGAAGCACAACTTGCCACAGATGAATTGCAAGTGATTAATGCACAAAATCAACTCGATCTGGCGTACCTTACCCTAACCCAATTCCTTGATCTGAAGTCAGCAGAAGGATTTGTAATACAACAACCCAACCTTTCAAATTTTGAGGAGAAAATTCCTTCGGATTCTCCCATCAATGTATTCGGTCAAGCACAAGATCTGATGCCACAGATAAAAAGCGCATCGATTAGAGTTTTAAGTGCCGAAAAGGGGGTACTTATAGCTAAAGGAGGTCGCAGTCCAAGACTATCATTAGGATCAAGTTACAGTTCAGGTGCAAGACGATATCTTGATACACCACCTCCTGGATTTTCGAACGACCCATTTATGGATCAGATCCGTGAAAACTATAGCTTGGGTATTGGATTAAGCTTATCAATCCCCATTTTTAATGGATGGCAAGTAAAAACATCCATATCAAACGCTTACATCTCGCTCCAAAATGCAAAACTGAACCTTGAACTGGAGAAAAATTATCTTTTTAAAGATATTCAACAAGCCTATGCTGATGCGTTAGGATCCCTTAAAAAGTATAAGGCAACTGCTAAAAATGTCGATGCTCTTCAAGAAGCCTTTAGATACTCTGAAGAGCGGTTCAATTTAGGCTTAGTAAACTCACTTGATTATATCACTTCAAAAACTCGATTAACAAAAGCACAAGCCGATTTGCTAAGTGCTAAATATGAATTTATCTTTAAAACTAAAATTCTTGACTTCTACAAGGGTATCCCCATAAGTCTTTAAATGATTTAATAATTATGAAGCGAAAAAGTATTCTTCGATATCTTATAGCAGTTGTTGTAGTACTGCTAGTTATTGCCGTAATAGGAAAAAAGAAAGGTTGGTTTGGCAAACCCGATTCCATTGAGGTTGTTGTTGAAAAACCTGAACTTCGAACAATCACTGAGAGCATTTCAGCTAACGGAAAAATTCAACCCGAGGTTGAGGTAAAAATTAGCCCTGAGGTTTCGGGTGAGATCATTGAACTAAACGTTAAAGAAGGCGATTGGGTTAAGCAAGGAGATTTGCTATGCCGTATAAAGCCCGACACATATATTTCTATAAAAGAAAGGACTGTTGCTGCTGTAAACTCGGCTAAAGCAAGGCTGACTCAAGCTGAAGCCAACCAAAAACAGGCAGAGTTATCATACAATAGAAGCAAACAACTTTTTGAACAAAAAGCCATCTCTGAGTCCGACTTTGAGAATGCCAAAACAAGCTACGAGGTTGCTCAAGCTGATGTTAAAGCTGCCCTGTTCAATGTTGAAAGTGCAGAAGCTTCGCTCAAAGAAGCTAATGAAAATCTGAAGAAAACCACCATTTATGCGCCCATGAGTGGGACTATTTCAAAGCTAAGCGTAGAGTTGGGAGAGCGTGTTGTTGGTACGGCTCAAATGGCGGGCACTGAAATTCTTCGAATTGCCGATCTTTCGAGAATGGAAACGCGAGTTAACGTAAATGAAAATGATATAGTAAGGGTTAAACTAAATGACACCTCATTAATCTATGTGGACGCATACCCTGATGAAATATTCAAGGGAGTGGTTACTCAGATTGCTAATTCTGCAAGCATTACTGGGGTTACAACCGATCAGGTTACAACCTTTGAGGTACGAATATTTTTACTTGATGATTCCTACAAACATCTTGTTATACCAGCCAAACCAAATCCTTTCCGACCAGGAATGTCAACTACCGTTGAAATCCAAACCAAAACCCGAAATAACATCATCACAATTCCAATTCAGTCTGTTACCACCCGCACTGATTCTATAGGATCAAATGATAGATTATTCTCAGAAACTGGTCAAGCATCCGAAAGTACAACTCAGGCCAAACAAAAGATTAATCAAGTTGTTTTTGTTGCTGTAGGCGATACCGCTCAAATGGTTGTGGTTGAAACAGGCATTCAGGATAACCGATATATTGAGGTTACAAGTGGACTTGTTGGGGATGAAGAAGTTGTAGTTGCCCCATTCAGCGCTATTTCAAGAAAACTTGAAAAAGGGAAACTCTTAACCCGAGTTGAAAGGGATAAACTACTTAAATCGACAAAATAACCATGAACTTGATTCTATCCATTGAATCGGGCACAAACACTTGTTCGGTTGCTCTGAGCGATGGAATTGAATTAATTGGCTATATAGAATCACATGATCAGGAATACAATCATGCAAAAAAACTCACACTATTCATTGACACATTACTTCAAAGGCATAGAATCGATACAAAAAGCCTTAAGGCTGTTGCCATAAGCAAAGGACCCGGATCTTACACAGGTCTAAGAATTGGCGTTTCGGTAGCCAAAGGTATTTGTTATGCATTAGATATCCCACTTTTGGCATTGGGAAGTTTAGAGGTAATGGCCGTAGGTGCTATTGATTGGTTAAAAAAGAACCCATTACCATTAAATCCTGAACTACTTTGCCCTATGATTGATGCACGAAGGATGGAAGTTTACACACAGATTTTTGATTCCAACATCAATGCATTGACAAATATTGAAGCAAAAATCCTTGATACCAGAAGTTTTTCAAATCAACTTGAGAATAAACGAATCCTTTTTTTTGGCAACGGCTCCTTGAAAGCAAAAAGCATTCTGAATCATAAAAATGCTTCCTTTGCTGATGACTTTAAACCCTCGGCACGATTTATGATATCACTTGCATCGAGAAAGTTAAAAGATGAAAGATTTGAAGATGTTGCTTACTTTGAACCCCTGTACCTTAAAGACTTTGTTGCCACTGTGCCAAAAAACAAAGTTCTTGGCAATGAAGAGCAGTCTATTAAATAATCTGCTATTCCCTTTTATTCTTTTATTGATATTTGCGCTTATAGGAATTAATCCCTCTTTTGCTCAAAACAATTCTGCTTTTAAAGCTGGCGAATATCTAAAGTATTCCATTTATTATGGCCCCATCCGTGGAGGAGAAGCCGTTATGGAGGTTAAGCGAGGAATTTTTAATGGGAGTCCTGTCAACCATCTATTCTTAAATGGAAAAACCGTTGGAGTTGCCAATGCACTTTATAATGTTAATGATATATACCAGAGTTTTACAAACATAAATACAGACATACCCTATAAAGCTATTCGCGACATTAACGAAGGACGTTATACAAAGTATACTGTACAAACCTTCGACCATTGGTCAAGAACTGATTCCTCAATTGTAAACAGCACTTCAACAGGAGATGTTGTTGTTCCAAAAAATAGTCACGACATCCTATCAGCATTTTACTACCTTAGAAATCATTTAATATCAGGGCCTTTAGAGTTTGGGGACACACTTGTTGTTGAAACCTATTTCGACGATGAGCAATATACACTTAGGGTAAGATTTGTGGGATATGAAACCGTAAAAACAAAACTTGGCAAGGTTGAGTGTTTAAAATTCTTGCCAATTGTAATTACTGGTAGGGTATTTAAAAATCCCGATGATATGGTCGTATGGTTCTCCAAAGATAAAAACTTTATTCCCATCCGTGTCCGGTTTAATATTGTTGTGGGTGCGGTCTACTGTGACCTTATCGACCACAAGAACCTATTACATCCATTCGAGGCACTTAAGTAATAATAATTTATATCTTTTCTGTACTTAATCATCTCATAACTCTCTGAATTATAGTATTTTAAAAAAAGGGTTATGAAAATTCTATGAAAAGCCAATGAATTACTATTTTTGCACAGAAAAAGAAAATAATTTTTTATGGCAACTACAGCTGATTTCAGAAACGGTTTGTGCATTGAATTTAATGGCAAACTCTACACAATTGTTCAATTTCAACACGTTAAACCTGGTAAAGGAGGGGCTTTTGTTCGTACTAAACTGAAAAACCTAGAAACAGGCAAAGTGGTTGAGAACACATTCACTTCTGGAGTAAAGATAAATCCAGTTAGAATAGAGCGACGTCCTTATCAATTCCTATATAAAGATGACATGGGGTTTCATTTCATGCATCAGGAAACCTTTGAGCAAATTAGCCTTGCTGAAGAGCTAGTTGAAAACAATGACCTAATGAAGGAGGGTCAATATGTTGAAATGATGGTTCATGCTGAAAAGGAAACAGTGCTTACATGTGAACTACCTCCATTTGTTGAACTTGAAGTTACCTACACGGAACCTGGCTTACGGGGTGATACCGCTTCCTCAACGGCCCTTAAACCTGCCACCATCGAAACGGGTGCTACAATTAATGTTCCTCTATTCATTAATATTGGGGAAGTGATCAAAATTGATACTAGAACTCGTGAGTACTATGAAAGGGTAAAGTAAAGACAATTTTTATTATTCACTTTTTTTTATTTTTTTGCTCTTTTCTTTGAAAAAGGAGTACTTAGTCGATTTTTTTTGTAACTTATTCCCAATTATTTATTGATTTTTTGTTTTTGAATTTACTTTTAAGTAATGTCCTTCAACGCTTCATCAAAAAGGCTTAAATTAAGTACATTTAAGTTAAATGCACTACTTAGTATGGCACAAGCCATTAGTAGTGATATGAAAATTGAAGATTTGCTGGAAAGATTTCGCGTTATTCTCAACGATGATTTAGAAATAGATAGGGTGGCATTTTATAAGTTTGAAAAAACATGGGAATTGATCCTCTCTACCAACTGTTCTGAATCCATAACTAGCCAAATAGACGTGGAGCGTGATCTTATATCTTTAACTGATATTTCATTTGTAAGCACTTCACACAACAAGGTCCTTCAAGAATTTGACATAATAATTCCAGTTGTTCAAAACAACTTACCACTTGCCTATATTTTGATTGCTGACACAAAGGAAGAGGCAAAGGGAGTGAGTGCTACCATTAAACACTTGAACTTTGTTCAAACTCTTTCCATTATAATTTTTGTTGCCATTGAAAACTTAAGACTTTTTCATAAAACCCTTGAACAAGAAGCGATTAAAAAAGAGTTGGAACTTGCATCTAAGATGCAAAGCCTACTAGTTCCTGATAACAATTCTATTCCTCAGTCAAAAGATATTAAAATTCACACATTCTATCACCCTCATTCTGAGGTTGGTGGGGATTTCTACGATGTTATTGAACTTGGGAAAGATGAGATAGGTTTTTGTATCGCTGATGTTTCAGGGAAGGGAATGGCAGCAGCACTTCTCATGTCCAACTTTCAGGCAAATCTGAGAGCCCTTTTCTCACATGACATAACCCTAACCGGCCTAGTTGAAAAACTAAATGATAGGATAATGAGTACTGCAAAAGGCGAGCGTTTTATTACCATATTTATTGGGCGATATAATAAATCTCGCCGTCAGCTCGAATACGTCAATGCTGGGCATAACCCTCCGATTTTATATAACATGATCAATAAGAGCATCACCATGCTTTGCGAGGGTTGTGTGGGTTTAGGCATGCTTGATGAAATTCCTTTTATCAGCGTAGGTTCAAAACGCCTTAACGATAGTTGCAAGTTGTTATGTTATACCGATGGGCTAGTGGAATACATTAATGATGACAAAGTAGAGTTAAGCACTGATATTATTGAACAGAACGTATCTAACAATGAAGCCATCGGAAAAAATGTTCAGGATATCTTTTTGGCTCGCAAGGAAAGAGAGAAAGTTCAAGGATTTGGAATATTTGACGATATCTCTATGCTTGGATTTGAGTTTTGCTAACAGGTCTTAACCTCCAAATCAGTAGCTAAGGGCATTTTTCCCTTCCCATAGTTCATATCCATTGCAACAATTACAGCAATATACCCCCAGAAAAGCACAGCAATTTTATCGGCATCCAAAAAATTATTAAGAAACCCATGAAAAACATAGGTTATTAATCCAATCATGCATGCTACCATAAGGTTTCTATACTCACTGTTGTAAACTTTTGGGATCAATGTAAATCCTCGGTAAAGCGCAAAAAATAGCACTAGAGCATATCCCAACATGGCAAGAAAACCCGATTCTGACATTAATCCTAAATACTCGCTATGCGCATTTCCTCCTGTTCCAAAATTTGTACTTATAACCGTTTTTTTATAGCTCATTTGAAACGGAGCATAAAGAAACTGATATGTTCCTGGGCCCCATCCAAAAACAGGTCGTTCCATAAACATGCTCATGGCTGCATCCCATCTGTTCAATCTCTCTAAATTAGATGCATCAGTTTTAATGTTGGCAACGGACTGCATGTGTTCAATAAAATCACCGCTAGAATCGGTTGTGTTGCGCTGTAAAAGCCAAAAAATATCGTTGCTGAAAGTAAAAAAAAGAGCCACTATCAATGTACCTAGTATAATAAGGGTTCTGAATTTAATTTTTAATAGAATAATAACCCATATTCCAGCTCCAAAGACTAAACTTAACCAAGCAGCCCTTGAATATGAGAATACGAGTGAGATTAAAAAGAACCCTGACAAAGCCCAGCATATATACTTGGCAGTTTTAGATCGAGCATTAAAAGAAAAAGCAACCATAACTGGGATTGTAAATGCTAACGCTGCTCCAAATGAGGTGTGATCAATAAAAAATGGGGCACTCGCTTGATGTGCTGCGTAATGATCCAATAATCCTTTTGATGCATGTTTAAGCAATGAATATATCGATACAATAAATATTCCGACAATGTATGCCCAAAGAAACCATTTTATATTTTTCTCATTGCGTCGGAAAAGGATATATGCCAAGTAAAAGAAAATGCCGATGAACCAAAAACGAACCAAAAAATACTTGATTGAAACCATGAGTAATTCGCTGGGGAAAATGGCAATTAGTATCCAGCTCAGGTAAAAGAGAATGGAGATAAAAACTGGATGACTAAAAAGCTCCTTTCTGAAGTAACGTTCTTGCAAAGATTTTAAAATAAGAAGCCCAAGAAGAAATACGAGAATGGGTTCAGTGGGAAACCAAAAATCGAAAGTCAAACCAGGGACTAAACGCCTTAGTGTTATGGATAAAGGGGCAAGAAAAACTAAGGCAAAAAAAAGTTTCTCAGGGGCAAACAAAATCCAAAAAGCTGCAAGTAAAATAAAGGGTATAGCGTTTAATAGCCATATTTCCTTAAAGGCAAAATAGGAGTTTGCTGCAATGAATAGCAGGCTAAAAACAACAATAAAAACTATTTCGAGTTTACTCCTCACCTTTTATTGGGTTAATCGATTTTCTGAAAAAATCAACTAAAACAAACAGGAAGAAGGCAAAGAATAGGGCCGAAAGGGTAGAAATGATAACAATTATTGACTTCTTTGGTTTAGCTTTCATGTCGGTTGGTACTGCCCAATCGATAACAAATTGGGATGGGATCTCTCCGGCTGCCTCAATTCGCATGATAAAAAGAGCCTCCTTTATCTCTTTCAATTGCTGTGATGTGTGTTCCATTTCCTGTAGATAACGGGTAAAAGGACCTCCACTTTCTGCCAAATTTTCCATGGCCTTCTTTATCCTCTGTGCCGAAGCATTATCGCCGGATTTTAACGCTGAGGCATATGCGCTGGTGTACTCTTTTGCCTGAAAGGGTAAGTCTAATACGCCCCTCTTCATAACAGCCGATAGGCTATCCTCAACGCGCTGTATTTCCGATAAAGCAAATTGATACTGCTCCTCAAACAATGGAAGAGCTCTTAAAACAACTTCCCGTTTAGTTTTACGCATTAAACTATCGGCTATAAGAACTATTGAATTTGCGAGCATGGCTGCATTCTCAGGATGGCTATCCAATACCTGAATTCTAACGCTTCTAAATTTTGATGGGCTAAATGAAATATTTTTGGCATATGTTCCATTCACCTTAAACCAAGCATGTTTATCATTTGGGTCAATCCCATAATGCTTAAAAAGATCATGCTTAATTACCATTGTTCTTCTGAGTGTTTCTGAGGATAGTACCTGGAGCAAATGCTCTAACTCCTCATCTTCTCCAAACATTGTAATACCCTTTATGCGGGTTGGAACAACAATGTCCTTTGATGGCTGAGTAGATAGAGCAGGCATTAGTATTGCCGTTGATTGGTATTGAGGGTGAATTAGAAACGAAACAACCAACGATGCAGCGAAGGCTACTGCTCCAATAATTAAAAATACTTTTTTTCTATTCCAAACCATTCGAACCAGATTAGTTCCATTAAGGTTGAAATCGTGTAACGATTTTTCCATGTCGATCTAATTATAAGTAATAATTTATTTTACTCTAACCAAGTTAAAACTCTTTTTACCCTTTTGGACAATTATATACTTCCCATTTATGAGGAACGATTTGTCTATAACCAATTCCGAATCAGATATTTTTTCTTTGTTAATGCTAACTCCTCCTCCATTAACAGTCCTCCTAAGCTCTCCTTTTGAGGGAAAAATATTACACCTCCCAGCAGCAAATTCGGAAAAGGGTATGCCTAAAGTAAGAATACTTTCATCGATGTCGAATTGAGGGACTCCTTCAAAAACGGAAAGAAATGTATTTTCGTCTATTTTTCGCAGAGTATCGGATGTAGAATTGCCAAAAAGAATTTCTGAAGCATCCACTGCGGTATTGTAATCCTCTTGTGAATGTACCATTATGGTAACCTCTTTTGCCAATGTCTTCTGTAATTTACGTTGGTGTGGATTTTCGTTATGCTCTTGTATCAGTTTTTCAATGCTAGGCTTATCCAAAATGGTAAAAATCTTGATATACTTTTGTGCATCCTCATCAGACGTATTAAGCCAAAACTGATAAAATTTGTAGGGTGATGTTAGCTTTGGATCTAGCCAAACATTCCCCTCCTCAGTTTTTCCGAATTTTCCTCCATCGGATTTGGTTATTAGCGGACAAGTTAGTGCAAATGCCTCTCCCCCTAACTTACGACGTATAAGCTCGGTTCCTGTGACTATGTTTCCCCACTGATCTGAACCACCCATTTGAAGTTTACAACCTAATGTTTGGAATAGGTGAAGAAAATCCGTTCCCTGTACCAGTTGATAGGTAAACTCTGTGAAAGACAGACCATATCCAGCATCGCCACTTATTCTCTTCTTCACAGAATCCTTACTCATCATATAATTCACAGTTATATGCTTACCGATATCGCGGATAAAATCAAGGAAAGAATACTCCTTCATCCAGTCGTAGTTATTCACCATCATAGCAGCATTGGGCTCCGATGAATCAAAGTCTAGAAAATGGGCAAGCTGTTTTTTAAGGCACTCCTGATTATGCCTTAAGGTTTTCTCATCGAGAAGGTTGCGTTCCTGCGATTTGCCTGATGGATCTCCAATCATTCCGGTTGCCCCTCCAACCAGTACAACTGGTCGATGACCACAACGTTGAAAATGTTTTAACATCATAACAGAAACCAAATGCCCAATATGGAGCGAATCTGCTGTAGGGTCAATTCCAACATAAGCAGTAGACATTTCCTTCATAAGCTGTTCCTCTGTTCCGGGCATGATATCATGAATCATCCCTCTCCAACGAAGTTCTTCAACAAAATTCATATTCAAGAAAATTTTTGGCAAAGATAATTATTGCTCATCAAAAGCAGGCATCAATTTGTTGTTGTATAAAAATTTAAACCCCAAAAAAGTGATCCTATGTTTCTTTAATTGGCTTAAATGTTTTCTCAACGGCACCTTTTATCTCATCGAAATTTAAGTAAGGGAAAATGCGGGGGGCAAATCTTTCAATGGGTCCATAAAGGATTGATTTTTCACCAAATTTATCGGGGATGATGCTTATTCTATTACTTACTTTCCCTATCAGCAATAGAATAACACTCAAAATGAGAGCCGTTTTGAGAACAGAAAACATTACCCCAAGCAACTTATTGGCTAATCCCAAAAAAGCTAGCTTAAAAATACCTTCAACCAAAACCCCTAAAAAATGAACTCCAACCAATATTCCTGCAAAAGTAATGGCAAATGCAATAAGAGAAAGGTACGGTGTGGTTAGGGAAAATTGCTCTGTAAGGAATCGGGCAGTAAAATCGGAAAAATGGATTGCTCCCCAAATCCCCAATAAAAGGCCTAGAAGTGCAGCCGCTTGACCTATAAACCCCTTTTTATATCCTCGAAATCCTGCGAAGATAAAGATAACCAAAAGAATAATATCTAAAAGACTCATAACAAAATGATTGTATTATACATTTTTATTGATTCCGGTTGGTTATAAACTCTGCAAGTTGAATTAATGATTGACTATATGAACTCCTCGGAAACATTTTTATAATTTCTTTAGCTTTATCTCTATAATCAAACATCTTGGCCTCTGCGTATTCAATTCCATTGGCAGCATGAACAAAGTTGATTACTTCGTTAAGTGATTTTGCATCATGTCGGCTTTTCTTAACCAACCTTATTACTTGTCTTTGAGTTGAGCTATTTGCTTTTCCCAAAGCATATATTAAAGGTAAGGTTAACTTTTTTTCCTTAATGTCATTACCTGTTGGTTTGCCCAGGATTCCCTTCGATTGATAATCGAATATATCATCCCTTAGCTGAAAAGCCATTCCTAGATTCAATCCAATTTCTCTGGCCTTTTCGATATCTTCAGCAGAAGCTCCTGAAGAAGTGGCACCATTTACTGTGCATGAGGATATTAAAGTGGCCGTTTTCTTTTGAATTATATCGAAGTATGTCATCTCGTCAATATCCATTTTACGAGATCGCTCTATCTGCATTAATTCTCCCTCGCTCATCTCCTTAACCGCCTCGCTCATGTTTCGAAGCAATTCGAATTCGTTGGTTTCAATTGCCAGTAGCAATCCCTTTGAGAGTAAAAAATCGCCAACAAGCACAGCCACTTTTGAACGCCATAGCGCATTGATGGAAAATGAACTTCTTCTCTCATAAGCCTCGTCCACAACATCATCGTGAATAAGGGTTGCTGTGTGTAGCAACTCTATCATTCCGGCAGCTACATAAGTCGATTCTTTTATCCCTCCTGTCATCCCTGAAGTAAGAAACACCAAAAGAGGACGTAACTGTTTTCCTTTTCTCCTGTAAATATAATTTGTTATGATACTTAACAGAGGAACCTTTGTCCTCATGGCTTTTCTAAAGTAGTCCTCAAATATTTCAAGTTCCTTCTTAACCGGTTCCTTTATATGACTTAGGGCTGGCAAAATATTTAGATTTAATAAACACAAATTAACTACTTTTTTCTGTGATTGGATTCTACATTTAGTCCTTTTTACTATTAAACAAAAAAATACTCAAGTAAATTGGAGAAAATCTTGTAGACTGACAAATATTTTTATATTTGCATCATTTTAATATGTTTTTAGTATGCAAAAAGTTAATGACTTAAAAATTGATCAACTAGAGAGAGCTGCAAGTATGCTCAAGGCTATTGCTCACCCCATGCGAATAGCCATCCTCAATCATCTAGAAGATGGTAAGCGCATGACAGTAACTGAAATTCACGAAAAGTTAAAAATTGAGCAGTCAACAACTTCTCACCATTTAGGAATACTTAAGGATAAGGGTGTATTATCTTCAAAAAGGGATGGAAAAAATACATATTACTTCCTTCGGGATGAGAACCTATCAAAAATTATGGATTGCATTAACAAATGCAACGTTTAAACTATTCTTAATTCCTTTAGTTTTGTTGTAGTTGGAATTCCATCAGAAGTCCACCCTCTGATGCTATAATACTCTTTAATCATAGTTTCAAGATCAACTTTTCTATTTTTAGAGTGTCCTGCCTTAAAAGGTTCGTTAATAATCCTATCTGGTAGCGTATCATCTTTACTGCTAAAACCTTCTCTGTTATTATAAATCCTTTCGATATTCCATATTCTTTCTCCAATTTTTAAATACTCTTCGCTTGATATATCCTGCCCAATTACAGCACTTAGCAATTCTGCATAAAGGTTAGGATTCAGGGCAAAAGATGTAAATAAACATACACCCAAAGAGTCAATCATTGCTGTATTATCCTGATATAGTTTTACAATCTTTGCTTTTCCTGTTTTTGAAAAACGGTCAATGGCGAAGGGTGTAGCAATACCTTCGGGTCCAATAATATAACTGCGTAGATGGCAACCTCCTCTGTTGCTGGTTGAATATGTAAGCCCCATTGATGTAAATGCTCTGGCATCGTAGGCTGGTAGCTCAAGTCCTTTAACTTGCATTGCTAATTCTGGGTATCCACATTTTTTTGCGAACCATTTTGAGCCATTCCCCATATACTTACCAATACCTTCACCCTTACCCATAAGTTCGGTTAACTTAAGCATGGCATCGGCATCTCCGAACCTGAGCTCTCTGCCCAAGGCTTCATGCATTAACTTTTTCGATTCATCATCAAGAAAACCCTTTTCAGATAATTCCATGGCCATAGCAATGGTACTTCCCGCTGAAATAGTGTCAATTCCCAACTCATTGCAATTGTAGTTTGCATTTATAATCGTTTCAAAATCATTTATATTGCATAAAGCACCAAGAGCCCATAACGTCTCAAACTCTGGTCCTTTTCCGCTTCGGGTTGAGGTTTTTGTTAGATGAGCGCATCCAATTGTACATCCACGACATGGTTCTGACTTAACATGAAATAATTCTTTTAGCGTTTCTGGTGAAGTAGAATCAACATCATTAAAAACACCTTCCTGAAAATTTTTCGTTGGATATCCTCCATAAGCATTAATTGTTTTTACTAGGGCGGGAGTGCCGTACTCCTTAAGAATATCTTTGGTAAGAGGAGCCTCGCCAATAAAACTCTGCCAACGTTTCTTGACCACATTAACCATTTCTTCATCAGCAATCGGGGTTTTCATGTCGCCTTCAACCACTAAGGCTTTTAAGTTTTTAGAACCCAAAACAGCACCTATCCCCCCCCTTCCTAATGCATGATGCTTGTCGTTAATAATGCAAGCAAGAAGAAGCTGTTGCTCACCACCTGGGCCGATACAAGATACCGCTGCTTTTGAACTAGTCTCAGCTATAAGAATGTCTGTAGATTCAGGTATTGTTTTACCCCATATATGCATTGCGCTTCTTATTTCAACCATATCTCCATTAACATAGATATAGCAAGGCTCACTTGATACTCCTTCTATTGCTATTACATCATAACCAGTTGACTTAAGGACTAAGCCGAAATGTCCACCAGAGTTGCACCCTCCAACAGTTCCAGTTAAAGGTGATTTGGTTACGGCAGAAAAACGGCTGCTTGTAGTTGCTCCAGTTCCGTTGAATGGACCAGTGAGATAAAAGAATTTATTTTCGGGGCCAAGAGGATCGATTCCTGCAGGAGTTTCATCGAGCAAAAGTTTTGCTCCAAGTCCTCTTCCACCAACGTAATCTCTCACTAATTCCTCGGGAATATCTTCTTTTTTGATTGTCTTTGTGGTGAGATCTATGCGGAGCAACCTGCCATGGTATCCTCCTTTTATGTTTTTGTAGCTCTTCATTTTCTTCTAATTTTAAATTAGTTTTTTTGTTCTTTAAGCCAATTAAATAAGTGTCATTTCTAAAAATCCTTGTGAATGCGATATGCTTTATGCTTGCATGAGATACAACGCTTGTTGCTATACTCCCGCAGTTCAACTCGGTGTTTGCTAACATGGTGATAGGGACATATTAAACATGGGATTATGCCTGCTTCAACCCATGCTTCAGTTTCATGCAAAAGCCAACTCATTGATGAGATTATATTTAATGGTCCACTGGAGCCAAACCTGAACTTATTAGGATTTTGGAGTGATTTATCTTTGGCTGCAGCCCACATACACCTCATTGCAGTCATCGCATCGGCAACTCCGCCCGAGGCCTTTACTCCCTTTTCATTTCCCACCACTTGACGCATTATCCACATATGATCGGGTAAAGCACCAAAAGCATCCATTCCGGTTGAGTTTTTAATAAACTGCGCCTTGGATTGTGCTACCATTTCCGAAACTATCCAAACCTCTTCTTCTGTTAACTCCGATGAACGTACTATAACCTTAACCAACTCTCCATCTGCTGCATCGCAAACTGCATTTATTTCCTCAAGGGCATACTTATGGTCACGTTTAAAACGTCCCACGTTAATAACCATATCCAACTCCATCTTCCCTTTTCCTTCCCCCCTGATTTCCCGATTCTTCTTTACCACATGCTCGGTTAACTTAGCCTTTGATTTAATGTCGAGTTTCCCCAGAGGGAAATCTATTACATAGCAATTTTTTACGTCGCTCCCTTTAAGTAATTCTGGCATAATATCAGCTGCCTCCACGGGATTTACGCAGACGGAAGCACAACCATAAGTTTTAGCCCAATCAGCCATCTTTCTCATCTTGGGCTCCTGTGTATCAGCCTTAAGATCGGTAACATCGATAAAAGTTGCCAACCTTTCGGGCGTAAAACTTTTTATAAGTTCCACAAGTTCATCCGTGGGGATATCAACCAATGGTTGACGATTGGGAATAAATTGTGCCATAATAGCCTTTTTAAGAAGATATAAATTCAAATAATTGTAAAAAAGCAAATATACACAGCTATCATGAAAAATAAGAGGAAATCCTGTTGAAAAAACAGTTTAGTGGATATGTTAATTACGAAATGATTTAAAAGTTTAGCCTAAACCTCAGGAAAAACATATTCAGCGTTTCTTCATGCCCGTTGAATTTCCCTGAGAATTTTTGGTCTATGATCGAAATCTCCATATTATTCGATACTGAATAGGCTAGTGAAGGCATAATGAAGTATCCATCGCCAAGTGAAGGGAAATACATTACCGCAAGAGATGAATTTAGCAACGGATTAATTGGGTAAGATACCTGTGCAAACCACGAAAACTTGCTGAACGATATAGTTTTGGCTGTTTGGGGAATAAAGTACAGGTCGGTGAAGCTATTCATGTTCAACTTACCGAAGTAACCATTATAAATACCCTCAAAACTAAAATACAACGAATTGCTGAACATATAGTTAAATCCTGCTGTTGCAAGTATTACCCCCGATGTGTCTGAAAAATTTAACTGTGGATGAAAGTAACTTACCTCTCCATTGAACCCAAAACTTTTCAGGTTTCCGCTCCAACCCGTTCCAACAACAAAGTCTGTTGAATCAATAATCCCCCCAAGGATTTGGATATCGTAACCCCATTTGTTGAAACGGTATAATCCTGCAGCGGTAATGTTTTTATCCACATCTATTTTGATGGCAGCGTCAATGGCTGCTGAATAGCCTGGATAGTATTGAATACGAAACGCATCGCTTCCGGGCCGTTCCTCGTAATCGAAATCGAAGAAGGAATAAGTGTTAAATATATCATTGGGGTTCCACGCAAAGGATTGCCCCCAGTTTATTCGTTGCCGTCCGGCGGTTATTGTCCACCCTTCGGTATTATACTCCAGATAAAATCTATCGAAGCTTGTAACCAGAACCGAAGAAGAGTTTGAATATATCTTATTGGTGAAAAAGTTCAAGTAGCCATTATCGTTGCTAAGAATTTTATCGTAACCGGGAATTGCCTTTACGTAATCGCCGTATACAAAACGATTTCGCATATCGGTTGAAAAAGTAAAATTCTTGCTTAAATACCATTTGAAATTTAGCCTATTGTGTATTAGATTATCGATCATCCAAGGCGAACTAATATCATCGAAGATGATGGTATTCATGTACTTAACATAACCATTAAGCGTAATTTCAGACAAATCTTCATCCTGACTATTTGCGGTCAGGAAAAGAGACATCGCAAAAATTAATATGGATAATCGCTTCATTTTTCATTTCCTTTCATCCGATACTACACGCCCATCCTCAAGGGTTATTACCCTTCGGGCTTTGTTTACAACGCGTTGATCGTGAGTGGAAAAAATAAATGTTACGTTTTCCTCACGATTTAGCTGCTCCATAATATCCAGCAGATTCTCGGTGGATTTTGAGTCGAGGTTTGCGGTTGGTTCATCGGCAAGAATAAACTTTGGCTTCGAGGCCAAGGCTCGCGCAACGGCTATTCGCTGCTGCTGCCCCCCCGACATCTTCGATGGACGGCTATTGGCCCTATCGGCCAAACCCACTGCGGTTAGTAGCTCCATTGCACGTTCATCACGAAAGTTCCGTTTTTTTCCCTGAAGCTCCAAAATAAACTCAACATTCTCCTTTGCCGTGAGTACGGGTATCAGGTTGTAAGCCTGAAAAACGAATCCAATGTTCCTCAGCCTGAAGTCGATTAATTTCGAAGGTTTCATTTTTCCTATATTAGTACCATCAATAATAATCTCTCCTTCAGTAATGGAGTCAAGTCCTCCAATAAGGTTCAGTAATGTTGTTTTTCCGCTGCCCGAAGGGCCAACAATGGCGGCAAATTCACCCTCATCGAACGAAAGGGAAACACCATCAACAGCCCTTACCTTTACCTCGGTACTATTGTAAATCTTCACCAGGTTTTTAAGTTCAAGTATTTTCATCGTATATTCTTTTAATTTTACTACATATCAATTCTTATGGCTTCGGCAGGGTTAAGCTTTATCGCCTTACGAGCAGGATAAATTGCTGATATTAACCCTGTGAAAATAACCATTATTGCTATAACGAAAATGGAATCGAAGCCAATGGTAGGGTAAACCACAGCATCAAATCCCAGTGAATTTAACCCCTCTGCCCATATACTTAAGTCGAGCCCTGTTTTCTCAGTCACCGAAACGAGAACCTTAGCAATTACAATTCCAATAGCTCCACCTGTTAACGATAGAAAAACCGTTTCGAGAACGATCATGGTAAAAACCCGAACCCTATTCATTCCAACGGCCATAAGCATTCCCAACTCTTTAACCCTTTCAAGAACTACCATAAGCATGGTATTGACTATACCGAATCCTAAAGCTAGAAGGATAATCCCAACAAAAAAATACATCATCAGGTTCATGTTTTCATTCATCATCTCCATTTCAGGCATGATTTTCATCCAGGTAAGAATCTGCATCTCGGGGTATTTATCTTTCAACTTTTCTGCAAAACCATTTTCCGAACCATGTCCGTTCATCAATATGGCCAGCTCATGGCCTGCGTCTTCATCAATTTTTAAGAGTTTTCTTATATCTTCGTCTCTCACAAAAGCTTTCATCTCATCGTAGGTTGAATTGGTTGTCCGATAAATACCAGCAACCCGAAAAGCACCTCCAGTGAGCGTTCCGTCCATCTCGGTGAGGGTGATCACAACCTTTGTACGAACCTTAACCTTGAGCTTTTTTGCCAGCTTCTCACCAATTACAATTGGATTCGATTTTACTCCATCGAAGTATTGTCCGTCAACAATTTTTTCGTGGATATTGGTAAGCTGTTGCTCTACTGCTGGATCAATCCCAATGAGTTGAATGCCCGAGCCCATCTCGGCCGATGAAATCATGCAGGCAGCAATTACCCTAGCCGAAACGGCCTTAACCTCTGGTTCATCTTGAATCTCCTGCTGAATTATAGAGATGTTAGGAATAAAATCATGAACCTCGCTGGTCTCCAAGTATAGGGGTTGGTGAATCTGAATATGTGATAACTCTGTGTTTATCAGCGAATCAACTTTTTGATTCATCCACCCAAGCATAAATGCAATGGTGTAAACTCCAGCAAAAACACCCAGGGCAATGGCTGTGATAATTACCATGCTACGGGTTTTACTCCGCCAAACATTTCGCCATGCTACTGATAGAATCATTTTTGTAAGTATTAAGTGTTAACTACTTTTTTTCAAAAGTTAAAGGTTAAAGTGAAAATGTTAAAGTAAAAAATTGTAAAATGCACAACTCCCAACCGAACCCAGAACCCAGAACAATAAACCCTAAGTGCTGAACTCCCAACTCAATAACTTTATGAACTTTATAAACTTTAGTCACTTTAACCACCTAAGTCACCCTATCATTTTCATTGTCCTTTTATTGCTTTCGAAACAATCATATTCCTCACCTTCATAATGGGATATATAGAGATTATCAATGTCAT
>CAYNHM010000005.1:161051-171546 GCA_964397135.1 uncultured Rikenellaceae bacterium | reverse complement strand
CTGCCGCTAGCGTTCATCCTGAGCCAGGATCAAACTCTTCCTTGTAATCAAATCTCTTAATCTTTTTTCCTGCGCCTCCACCCCTCGGTGCGACGCCCCCCGCTCGATGAACCCAAAATCATTCATTCTGTAGTTCTTCCTTAACTTCTTCTTGGTGCCAGTGTGTCAAAGAACTCCGCGTTTACCATCGGCTACCTTCAGGTCGCCTTCTCTCCCCTCATCCCCCCAGCCCCGCCGGACCGGGTCCGCCCTGATCCCATTTTGGCCCAAAGCGGGTGCAAAGATAGATATTTACTAATCAATTTTCAAAATAAATAGAAAATTATTTTTATTTATTTTTATTATTACGACAATAAACTGTATATCAATATTTTTAATTGAATGAATGAGAAATGGTTTTTTTGAATTTAAAAAATAGACAAAAATCATCCGTTTTTATTCCTAAAAAAATCTATTGATTTTCTGAATGATAATTGTATTATTGATTATAAAAAAGGATAAACATATAATGAAGAACAGACATTAATTAATAAGGTATACCTGCCCTTTGGTAGCATCAATTTTTATTTGGTCCTGTTGAATTAAGATTTATATTTAATAAGAACTGTTGCTGATGGCTTATTTTTCCTTCTGCAAAATGCATTGATATTCCAAATCGTCCCTTAACTCGAGGAAAGTAAATAGGAGTAAAGTAAAAATCTAACCTATTATACCGCTTTAATCGGTAAAATGGATCTCCCCAATCAAGATGGTGCCCTTGTCCATTGTACAAAATATTACGAATACCAAATCCTTTATATTCAGCAATAGCTTCAATAATTAATCCATAAGGTGTATGCCATACCATATCATTTCTTGATCGTTCATAGGATTGAATCCCACCTATGCTAATACTCAATGAATCAAATGTTGTTATAGATCCAGCATCATATCCTACATTAAGGTATAGCACTCCATTATCCCTTATAAACTCATTGGGCAAAGGATCAGCTGTCTTAGCATAATGATACATATACATATGGTTGTAAACAAAAAGATTACCAAGATGGTATTTTCCATGTCCCCCAATTATAAATGTTTCTCTTCTTTTTTCGGTTTGTCTAGAAGTCCAATCTAAATAAACACTCTGAGAAAAAAAATAACTATAATATTTCCAATAAATCCCATTTATATTAGGGCGAAAGTAGTATACTGAATCGTAAAATATAGCTTGTGGGGCATTTGCAAGAACATTATGTCTTGAAAATGATCCAAACAGAAATTTGTACTTATCACCAATAAATCGATAATACAATAGGGGATAAACTTTATCAGTGAATTTATTACTACCAAATTCAGATAATGCATTTACCCCAACACGAATGGTGTGCAGAGAATCAAATTGCAGTCCTAATTCTGGAGAAAACTGAGTCCCAAAAAAAGTTTGAGGAACTTGTACCTCAGATTTGTACTCACGATTATCGGCAAAACCATAAAGGGTTAATTCCCAATCAAAATATTGAGCTCTAATGACGTTAGGTAGTAATATAAAAATAATTATAAGTACCCATGAGTACGGATAACCTTCATGCCTGCAATTCAATGTATTGCTCAAATTATTTCGTCTACTCTTTTCAAACATATTTGAGAAAAACTAAATGCAACTAATCTATTATTATAAATAAGTTTAAGCAAAAGTATAATAATGATTCTTTTAATCCCAAAAAGAATACAAAATGGATTGCAATAGTATAAAAATTAAATGATTAATATATTGGAACGCTAAGTTTAATGTAATCCTTAAGAGTAAAAATATAGTGTTGGAAAAGTTGAAATTCGCATTGTTTCGCTTAAGCTAAAAAATGATCGTTTCATTTGGCATAAAATAATAATGATTCACCATAATGATTATGTATTTGGTGTAAAATTGGTTGATTGTAGTTGTTACAAGTGTTTTAATTTGTAATTTGCAATGAAATTTTTAAAATCAATATGTTTTCTTTTATAGCATTTATGAAAAGATATATTGATATATTGATTGATTGATTGACCTGCCGCCTACCTGTCGGCAGACAGGGCAGGCAGGTTGATTGATTTCTCCGAAACCCTAAAACAAAGAATTCTGAGCTAAAAGTGAAAGATTGGTATTTGAAAATAATGAAGAAACATTTTAACCTCAATTAAACTAATAAATAATAGTATGAAAACTATCGTAGACAAATCCTTTTTATTGGTAACCGTTTTATTGGTAATATTTTCCAGTAAATCAATAGCTCAATTTGAGCAGAAGTTTACCCTACAGGCAGCTGGAGGATATGTTCAAGCGCTTCAACCGGATTTTTTTTCGGACGTGTTTAACAACGGATTTTCCTTTGATGGAGGAGCTCAGTACAACTTTAGCAGATCCACAAGCATTGTTGTGCTGGCGAAATACTCGACATTTTTTGCTAGAGAAGGTTTAATTGGTGGTGATGTTGAATTCAACCTGATCGGAATTAGCCTTTGTCCCAAGTACAAGCTCTTTACCGAAAAGAGACTAAATCCATATATCTACGGTGGTGCAAGTATTAATTATTATACTTTTTCTTTTGGCGATTTTAAATTTGAATGGAGTACAGAGTTTGGCTTTACCGGGGGTATTGGTTTCGACTACCGAATAAATGATAACCTTGGACTTTTTTTACAAGGTGGTCTAAGCGGAGTTGACAGTTCCAATGAGATGATTATTGCACTATACTCTCAGGTAGGTGTTACCATTAGCTTATTTAAGTCTAAATCACTATAGCCTTTTGAGAGTAGGAATAAATCAGTGGCTTGATTTTTGCTTTTTTTGTCAATAAAATATTGCTTTAGGATTATTAATTTCAAAAATTTTTATGCTAAATTGCATAAAAATTAACCTAGACAAAAAATAAAAAATATGAGCCCTCGCATTTTACCATTCATTAAAGTAATAGTTCTTCTACCCTTACTCACCTTAAGCATTTTATCAAAAGCTCAATTTGAGCAGAAGATTACCCTTCAGGCATCTGGTGGATATGTTGAGGTTTTATCACCAGATCTATTTAAACAAGATGTTTTTGACAGAGGATTCTCTATTGATGCTGGAATGCAATATAACTTTAGCCGGTCATTTAGTTTGGCTGCACTTGCCAAATACTCTAGGCTTTTTAACCCTGCAAAAAATGAAGGCATTTGGGATGATGAATACAATTTAATTGGCTTAACCATTTGCCCAAAGTATAGGCTTTTACCGAGGTATAAAGTAAACCCATACCTTTACGGGGGTCTAAGTGTAAACTATGTTAATATAATTTGGGAAAAAAGAAATGCGGAAGGAACATTTGAAGATGTCAAAAGCCCTCTTACTCTTGGGCTAAACGGAGGATTGGGCATTGATATAAGAGTTAGCGATAACCTTTCCCTATTTGTTCAAGGAGGCTTTTTAACAACAAAGTACACCGTTCCCGATTATACATCATTAGCCCTATTTTACTGGGATGAGTATTGGGAATGGATAAACTTCACCTATTTTCAGGCAGGTATTAATATTAGTCTATTTAAGTCAAAATCATTGTAACTATGAAAAAGCCTTTAGCCCTTCTGTTGTTTCTTCTGGGTGTAAACCTGGCTTACGGACAGATTCGCCTAAAGCAAACCCTTAGTGACCGCAAGCATCAGATTGTTTGTGTAGCCTACAGCCCCGACTCTAAAATGATTGCCACAGGAGGATTTGACAATAATGTCATTCTGTGGGACAGTCAAACCGGAACAATAATCAGAAAGTTAAGCGGTTTATCAGGTTTTCCTCTATCGGTTACCTTTAGTAAGGATTCAAAATACGTTATTGCTGGCGGTAAAGACGCTCGAGTAACCATTTGGGATGCACAAAGCGGAACTTTATTACGAAGCAATAGAGGTCACAAGGGCGATATTACTGATGTAGCCATAAGAGATGATAACGTCATTGCCTCGGCAAGCAAGGATAAAACCATTAGGCTTTGGGAATTCAACGGGAATTTTATCAGAGAGTTCATAGGGCATAAACGAGAAGTAATGGCCATTGATTTTAGCAATGACGGAACAAGAATTGCTTCGGGTAGTGCCGATGGAACCGTAAAGGAATGGGATGTTGCAACAGGTAAGGAAATTCGAAGCATTAAAGCCCACGATGGCTGGGTTAGAACCGTTGCATATAACCACAACTCAACCCTTATAGCCAGCGGAGGAGATGATGGGAAAATCCAGATATGGAACCGTTCTACTGGAGAGCTTCAAAACTCTATAATTGCCCATAGTAAATGGCTCGAAAATTTATCGTTTAGCCCCGATGGACGATATATAGCATCCGGAGGTCATGACAACTACCTTATTGTTGTAGATGCCAATACTGGAAAGATTGTGTTTAACTCTCCCCGTCAGGATTACTATGTTCTCTCAACAGCATTTGACCCTTCGGGGAAGCATATTATATCCTGTGCATTCCAATCGAGCAATCTCAGCGTTTGGGATGCAACTAGTTTATCCATTAGGGCCACTTTACCTACATCTGAACAGCCCAAAGAAAAGCCAAAGATCACCTGGAAAACTGCTAATAATCAAAAAACCGAAAATTTAACATATAAGATTAATGCATTAATCAAAAGCGAATCGCCCCTTTCAAGTATTGATATCTATTTAAATAACAACAGGTTCGCATCGCAAAGAGATTTTGAACAGAATAAGTTTCCACTTGAACTTAACTTTGAACAGGCAGTTTTTTTAACCGAGGGCAAGAATGATATTAAGCTGGTTGCATACAACGATGCAGGAGAATCTACATCGGAAATAATAAGCGTTTCCTACGCTCAACCAAAAGTTGAACCTAAAGCTCCTCCGGTTGCTGAAGTAATTCAACCCAAGGTTGAAACAGAAACAACTCCCACACCTGAGGAGAGACAAACCATTCAAGAAAAGGAGCCACCAAAAGTTGAACAAAAAACTCCAGCAAAAGAACTTTCTCACGATGAATTAATTGCTAATTTACCAAGGAACCCTATAAATCCTTTCAGGTTTGCATTGATCATTGGAAACGAGGACTACAGCTCATATCAGAGCGGTTTAGAGTCAGAAGCTGATGTTGCGTTTGCCATTAACGATGCCACTGCATTTAAGGAGTTTGCGCTTAGTGTATTGGGTGTTCCAAAAGATAACGTTTTATTTTTAACCAATGCACGTGCCATAGAGATGGACAATGCCATAAGTAAGCTAAATCCAATTATCAAAGCCTTGGGTGGAAAGGCTGAAATTTTCTTTTACTATGCCGGACATGGTTTCCCCGATGAGAAAACCCGTGAGCCTTACCTTATTCCGGTAGATGTTAGCGGAACAAATCTTCGTTTTGCCATAAAATTAAAAGATCTCTACGAATCGCTCACCGAACACCCTTCGGCACGCATAACGCTCTTTCTGGATGCATGCTTTAGTGGAGGCGCTCGGGAACAAGGACTTGTTTCGGCACGTGCGGTAAGAGTAAAACCAAAAGAGGATCTACTAAAAGGAAATCTTGTAGTCTTCTCTGCCAGTAGTGGAAATGAATCATCTCTTCCTTACAAGGATAAACAGCATGGGCTTTTCACATACTATCTGCTCGATAAGCTTAAGGAGACAAAAGGTGATATTACCTATAAGGATCTATCGGATTTCTTATCGGCTCAAGTAGGCGTTCGATCAGTTATGGTTAACAATAAACCTCAAACTCCTCAAACAAACGTAAGTGTTGATGCTGAAAGTATTTGGGTAAACTGGAAAATTAAATAACCAAATTTATTCATAGCGAAACAAATAATTACATTGTAAATAATTTTCAAACCTGATTTTTTTTTTAATTTTACTTTAATTTAAATTCAAGGGGTATAGTTTCAAGAGGTATTCTATGATAAAAAACCAAAAAAACCTAATACTTTAAAAGATTAACCTAAAACCTTAAAAATTATGAAAAAATTAGTTTCAAGTATTGTCATAGTAGCAGCACTATTCTGCTTAAATTCCTGTAAGGAACTGTGCGAGAAAAACAACACTGGCGATTTAACCATTTTTAATAACACTAGCATTCCTGTTGTATTTGACATCGAAGCATCTGGGGCTACGTTTGACTATCGTACAGTGCCTGCAGGCGGGAGCACAACCTATACAATACCCTCAGGGTATGTTACCGTAAATGCCGCGATGAATACATCCAGCGATTTTTATGAAGTTGCCTATATTAAACTTGCTCGATGCGCAGAAGAGACCTATTCAAGTCCAACGCAAATTTGCTCCATGTTTGATCTAACGCAAGTTACAATTATTAACAATACTTCGTGGAACCTTTATTTTAAACTTTGGATATCGGGAGTTGGAGATCTTAATCAGGTATTCATTTACTCAGGCAGCAGTTATACTTATACAAATGTTCCTGTTGGTAACGGATCAGCGACTTGTGATGTTTACTATGAAGGAAGTTGGTTATGGGGAAATTTCTTTACAGTTGAAGTTTGTGGCACACACTCTTGTGAATGGGAGGATAAGAAGGTAATTGAAGTCAGTGAATCACAGCAAGAACTTGTAATTAAGGAAAAATAGATTTTTTCACAAAATCCAATAAAAAACTAAGCTGTAATATTTACAGCTTAGTTTTTTTATTATTATTCAATCAGTTACAAATATTAATTTATTTAAAATAATAATCAAAAAAAATAAATACGCCCTCCTTTAAGCTTACTAAGTGGTATAATAATTGTAATTTTCGTGGTTTGTGAACTTTTTGTTACTTATTTTGTTTTTTCTTTTAAAAATGACTTTACAGGTACAAAGCAAGAAAAACAAACGATTTTATTTGAAATGAAAAAGACAATTTTAATTTTTTTAGGCTTAACATTAATAATAGGTTGTACAGCCCAATCGCAAAAATCAACGGATTCGGCAGTAAAGTGGTACACTTTTGAAGAGGCAGTAAAGCTTAACGAAACAACTCCGAAAAAGATATTTGTTGATGTTTATACCGATTGGTGCAGCTGGTGCAAGGTAATGGACCAGAAAACCTTTAGCCATCCTGAGATTGCCGCTTACCTTAACAAGCATTACTACCCTGTTAAGTTTGATGCTGAATCTACCAAACCAATTACATTTAAAGATATAGTTTTCGAAAATACAGGTGAGGGGCGCAGAAGTCCACATCAATTGGCAGCAGCACTGCTACAAGGGAAGATGTCGTATCCATCCATTGCATATCTAGATGAGAACAACCAACTTCTTACAGCAGTTCCTGGTTATTACACACCAGCACAGATAGAGCCAATTCTTGTATTCTTTGCTGAGGATCACTACAAAAACAAAAATTGGGAAACATTTTCCCAGTCGTTCAAAGGGAAGATCAAAGAAGAATAACCATCAAGAAACCCACTGTTCTGAATAAAAAAGATAAATTATCTCCCATTAAATTGAATACAGGCATTAAATCATCGGATCATATTCGATGGTAAACGAACCATGGGTCCCAGCTGATAGATTGTCATTGTTTTGGAGATAAACTCAACTTGGGAGTCGTAAATCTTTACGTTTGTAGGAACTGGAAGCCTATAGTAAACCAAATCGGTTCGAGGTGTGTCTTTTTCTTTAGCAAAGGCATTAAAAATATCAAGACCTTCCCAATTTTCGGTTGTTTTAAAAGAGATTAAAACTGGGCTTCCGCTTAAATCAGCCGGTGATAACACACCCCTTGAATTTGAAAAACGAAAAATAATGGATGTTTCCTCGTTATTGGCATCGGGAGTATAGTTAAACCAATGTGTTGTGGTGGATACCTTAGACTTTCCAATAAAAAGGGAAAGGTACTCTTTCTCCAGCCTTGAAATTTCAGTTAACACAGTTTCAACGGCCTTACCCTCAGCAACAAAATCGGCATCACCTGCAAGCAACTCATATCTTCGTTTACGAAGAGAAAAGATGAAATCAGCCGCTTCCCTTGCTTTGTCTTCTCTAGATTTTTCAACCACTATGGTTTTATGAACTGGCACTCTTATAAAAACACTATCCTGCAATACTCTTGAATAGTGAGTTGTGCGCTCAGCAGCAATGAATGGAGTTGGGGATAAATCCAGGTAATCTAAATCCAGTGATGGAGCTGTTTGAATCTGCATCAAATCGGGTTTATAAAAATTTGCAGATCCTGCAGGAATTATCAAGCCTTCTTTAGTTAAATTCAGAAAATCTGAATTAAAATCGACAGATGGCTCCACAACAAATAGAGCACTCATATCGGCCTCATTGTATGAAAATACATCTATTTTACTTACTTCCCATTGATTTTTTGAAGATAGGGGTGCATTGGCAATACCCATATACTTCTCGGCATACTGGGCGTAAGGACCAGGAATTATGGATATGTGTTCGGCATCTACCCTTACCAGCAGGCATGTTTTCGGAAGAGCATAAACCATTCCTTTTGGTGAAAGTTCTTGAGTTTGATTGGCCGGAACTATGGTAGTGGTAGTCTTTTTTGTGCATGAACATAATGATGTCAGCAGTATTATAATGCTTAGAATTGCTTTTATTCGCATTTTAGTTTCGGTTAAATAGATTAGATAATTAGTTTCACAGCAAATATAATTGGTTATTTGTCTATCAACAAAAATGCTTCATCCAAATAATCGATGATATCTGAAGCAAGAACCGACTGCTGCCCTTTAACTTCGGCGGCCATATCGCCTGCTAAACCATGAAGAAAAACCCCAGCAAGAGCAGCATCAACAGAATTATAACCTTGTCCAACTAGCGATGTGATAATTCCTGTAAGTACATCACCGCTGCCTGCAGTTGCCATGCCCGGGTTGCCTGTGCTATTGAAAAAAACTTTACCATTGGGACATACCACCTGAGAATACGCCCCTTTAATAACAATTACAACATTTAATTCATTTGCTTTTTTTATGGCTAATGATAATCGTGAAAAAGTGCAATCAGATTTTCCAAATAAACGATCAAACTCTCCAACATGAGGCGTAAGTATCGAATTTATGGGTAAATGGTCCAGCATATCAGGTAATAGAGAAAGAATGTTTAACCCATCAGCATCAATTACAAGTGGGCATTTTGAAATGCTAATAAGGTTAAATATCCCCATTTGAGTTCTTGTATTCTTCCCAATTCCAGGACCAATTCCAATGGTATAAAAAGAATCAGGATTATCAATACCTGTAATAAACCAATCATTATCATCAACTTGTACTATTGCCTCTGGCACGCTAATTTGCAGGACAGAAACTCCCTGCCGTGGCACATGTACATTAACCAAACCCGCTCCAGCTCTTAAGCATGCCCTTGTACTAAGCACAGCAGCACCAAGCATTCCGTAACTCCCAGCAATAATCAAGCAATGCCCAAAATTTCCTTTATGCTGAAATTTATTCCTGGGTTTAATTATTCCTTTTATAAAATCTCTGTCAACATAGGTGAAAGGTGACTCGGTTTGATTAATTGCCTGAGAGTGTAACCCAATATCAATGATAGACCAATCGCCAACATGCTGATCATTCTCGGCAAAAAAGAAGCTTAACTTGGGAAATTGAAGAGTTAGTGTAACCGATGCGTTTATCACAGGGTTCTTACTCGGGTAAGGATTCTCCTCTCCAAACAATCCTGAAGGAATATCAATTGAAACAACCTGACAAACACTATTATTGATATGATCGACCAAATCGGCAGCTATTCCACTTAAAGGTTTTGATAAACCAGAACCAAAAAGGCTATCTACGATGAGAGCACCATGAAAAAAAGCAGGAAAGTCTTCCTTAGAACTAATAGTTACAGGGTACAAACCGATGTTTATTAGCCTTTGAATATTGACTGTTAAGTCGGGTGAATACTTTTTTGCTGATAGCACAAAAACCTTAACATCATAACCAACCTGATGAAGCATACGCCCAATGGCGACTCCATCGCCACCATTATTGCCTGGTCCTGAAAAAATATACACAGGGTTAATGGATCTGAATTTTTTCACAATCCATTTGAAAAGTTCTAAAGCAGCTCGTTCCATCAAGTCAATTGAATGTATTGGTTCATTCTCAATGGTATAAGCATCAATGCTTTGAATTTGCTTGCAGGTAAAAACTTTCATTAGATGAATTGCTAAACTACTAACAAATATAGTGATTTTTCGCACCCATAAAGAGTAAATGAAAACAGCTTCTATAAAGCCGATAAAATTTGTAAATTGCAATCATATTCTCAGTACCTTTAATATGAAAGAGTTCATACTTGAAACCGATTATATTCCTTTGATTCAACTTCTTAAGATTATGAGAATTGCACAAAGCGGAGGTGAGGCTCAACGGCTTGTAGAAATGGGTACAGTAACAGTTAATGGAAAACCCGAAAGCAGAAAACGTGCAAAGCTTCGCACTGGCGATATAGTTAAATGTCAAGGAGTTACTATTTTAGTAAAGGTTAAAGGTTAAAGGTTAAAGGTTAAAGGTTAAAGGTTAAAGGTTAAAGG
>CAYNHM010000005.1:0-160951 GCA_964397135.1 uncultured Rikenellaceae bacterium | reverse complement strand
TAAAGGTTAAAGGTTAAAGGTTAAAGGTTAAAGGTTAAAGGTTAAAGGTTAAAGGCTAAAGGTTAAAGGTTAAAGGCTAAAGGCTAAAGGCTAAAGGCTAAAGGTTAAAGTTTAAAGGAAATTTTTAATAGCTATCACAAATTATGAATAGATTATTTTTTATTACTGTTATTACACTATTGCTGTCGCAAAAAGTAAATGGACAGGATAAATACTTTGTTTCGTTTATTGATAAAAATGGAACGCCCTATTCCATTGAAAATCCTGAAGATTTCCTTAGCCAAAAATCCATTGAAAGAAGAGCTAGGCAAGGTATTGAAATAACAGAAAAAGATTTACCAGTTTCGCCAGATTACATTGAACAGGTTCAAAGTACAGGTGCAACAGTACTATATCCTTTGAAATGGTTTAATGGTATTGTGGTCGAAACCAGCTCCAACGAAATTGTTCAGGAAATTCTAAATCTTGATCCTGTGCTTATGGTAGAGCAAATTTTTGAATATGGGCTTAAAGCCCAATCGCTTCCAGATGATGAATTCTTTCCTGTTTATAAAGTAAAGAAAGACCCCAAGGATTACTACAACTACGGCAGTTCATCAACTCAAATCAAAATGCTTAGTGGTCATTCACTGCATAATTTGGGGTATAGAGGAAAAGGAATGACCATTGCAGTATTAGATGCTGGTTTTTTCAATGTAAATAACCTTCCAGCTTTCGATAGCTTAAATACTGAGGGCAGGTTAATTTTCACAAGAGATTATGTAAATCCTAACTCTAATATCTACGATGAGCATACGCATGGTATGATAGTTCTCTCTGCGATGGCGGGAAATATTCCTGGTCAACTCATAGGAACTGCTCCCGAAGCAGATTATATTCTTATAAGAACTGAAGATGGTTTAAGTGAACAAATAATTGAGGAGTACAACTGGGCTGCAGGTGCTGAACTTGCCGACAGCTTAGGCGCTGATGTAATAAATTCGTCACTAGGTTATTACACTTTCGACGCTCAATGGCAAAACCATGTATATGAAGATATGGATGGGCAAACCACGCCGGTTGCCCTAGCTGCAAATATTGCAGCAGAAGTGGGAATGCTAGTTGTTGCCAGCGCAGGGAATGAAGGAAATTCAGCATGGCAACATATCATTAGCCCATCGGATGGACTTTACTGTATTGCAGTGGGAGCTGTTGATGAGAATGGTCAATACGTCTCGTTCAGTTCCATTGGACCATCGGCTGATGGAAGAGTAAAACCCGATGTGGCTGCCATGGGTAGAGGCACTGTTGTTCAAGGTACTGATGGTCAAATAAGCTCTGCTAATGGGACATCCCTCTCTGCACCCATAATCTCAGGCTTGGCAGCATGCCTATGGCAGGCTCTACCAAATATCACGGTAGCTGATCTGAGGGAAAGAATACATTATTCTTCGAGTATATACGAGAATCCAAACCCGTTAATTGGTTATGGACTACCCAATTTTTTCAATGCCATGTATCCTCTTAGTATTGCCACTGATCTAGATAATAGCCAGCTCAAAGTATTCCCAAATCCCTCAAATGGAAAAATTATGGTTTCGTTACCTTGGCAAAACTGCAGCGAACACTCCATTAGGGTAATGACAATAGAAGGCAAAACTATTATAAATCAAAACTTTACACCAAACTCATCTGTTTATTCCATAGATATTCCTTCAAACCACCCATCGGGTTTATACTTGATAAAGCTAACTTCAAAGCATGGAACAAAGTTCGGAAAAGTAATTCTTCAATACTTTTAACCATGTATGAAAATGAGCGTTTAACGCTTTACGAGATCTGTCAAAGAATTCAGGAAACGATATACGAAGGATTCCCAGAAAGTATATGGATTATCGCCGAAATAGGCGAGATGAAAGAACATCGTACTGGACATTGTTACATGGAATTGGTTGAAAAAAATGACAATAGTGAACAGCCAAAAGCTAGGGCAAGAGCAACTATCTGGGGAGGAAAGTATAGAGTTCTAAAACCATTCTTCGAAATGGCAACTGGGCGCAAACTAATGGCTGGTCTTAAGGTATTGGTTCTTTGCGAGGTTAATTACCATCCGGTTTACGGGTTTTCTCTTAACATTCAGGATATTGATCCAAATTTTACCATTGGGGAGATTGAAAAACGTAAACAAGAGACCATTCAAAAGATTATTGATGAAGGGATTTTCGATATGAACAAGCAAATAGATTTTCCCATATTACCAAAACGCATTGCTGTAATCTCCTCCCCTACTGCCGCTGGATACGAAGATTTCACGAATCAACTTGACTCAAACGCATATGGCTACAGAATTCAATACACACTTTTTGAAGCCATAATGCAGGGCGATAAGGCAGAAAGTTCCATTGTTAATGCTCTTGATAGAATACATCAACAGTTAGATCAGTGGGATGTTGTTGCTATAATCCGGGGTGGTGGATCGCAAACTGACCTATCATCATTTGATGGGTATATCATAGCAAGCAATATCGCACAATTCCCGTTGCCCATAATTACTGGCATTGGACACGAAAAGGATATAACCGTAGCCGATCTAGTTGCACATACTCGACTAAAAACTCCAACCGCTGCAGCACAGTATATTTTAGGGGCCTTTTCAAATGCTGAAAATCTGCTTATTGATGTTAAGGATGATTTTATCGAATCAGTCAATAAGTTGCTTAGCGAAAGTAGTCATTTAACAACAAAGCTTCAAGGGAAAATAGCTCCACTGATAATAAGAAGAACAAACTCTAAAAGTTTGGAATTACATCATGTAACCCATTCATTTAATGAGGCTATAGATAGATTTCTATTGATATCGAACAATAATTTATATCAAAAAGCAATTGCCATTAAACCGAAATTTCAGCTTGTTTTAAATAGCCTTAATCAAAAGCTAGAGACTTATGACAAAAGAGTTAAGCATAGTAATCGCAGATTTATCAATTTTAAGTCGGAAAGAATTACCAGTTATGAGAAAATGCTCAACTACCTCGATCCTGAGAATGTTATGAAAAGGGGTTTCTCAATAACCAGAATAAATGGAAAAATTGTTAAACAAATTGAAAATGTAAAAAAGGAAGAGATTATTGAAACCATTTTAATAAATGGAAAAATAGTTAGTAGGATTCAGTCTATAAACAAAACTGGCACAGCCTTGGATAGAAATTAAATAATTACTATATTTCCAAAAAAAAAGTAGTGTGAATTTTAGAATTTTCATATTAATTATTATTTATTGCTTATTAGGTGGCAATAGTTTTTGTCAATCTTTTCAATATAAAATAGATAGCCTTACTCTATTAGCTGAAAAATCACCAGATAAAGAAAAAGTTCTTATTTACGATAATATCTCAAGAATGTACTGGGGTAATGCTCCTGATTCGAGTTTATTTTTTGCTCAAAAGGCTTTAGAATATGCCAAGATTACCAATGATGTATTTTCTCTTGGGAAGGCTTTCAATAGCATTGGAAATGCTTACCTCGACATGAGAGAGCCTGAAAAAGCTCTTGAAAATTACCTTAAATCAAAAGAGTACAGAAAACAAATAGATAACAAGATAGATGTTGCCTTTTCCCTCAACAATATAGCATTGGCTTACATGGAGTTAAATATGTTCTCGGAGGCATTAAACTCTTTTAAAGAAGGAGTGAGTATTTGTCAGGAAGAAGGGGATCTTAACAATGAAGCTTTATTACTATTGGGTATTGCTGAGATTTATGAAAATATTAACGACAACAACAATGCTCTGGAATACGCAATAAAAGCAGCAAATATCTTTATTCATTTCAATAACCCAATTGGGTTAGCCAGAACCTACAGTTTAATTGGCACACTTCACAGAAACCTGAATAACAGTCCACTAGCATTAGAATATTACAAAAGAGCATACTCATTATACCAACAAAATGGAGGTATTTCGAATCTATCCTCAGCGGTAAATAATCTTGGTATAATATACGATGAACTTGGTAATTATCCACAAGCACTTGAGTTTTTCTCAAAATCGTTAGAGTATTCTCAAATGCAAAACGATAAAATTGGAATGTCAACAGCTTTTAACAATATTGGCTACATATACTCCAAAATTAATAATTATTCTGAAGCACTTGAATCATACTTTAAGTCACTATTAATAAGTCGTGAACTAAGCGATATTACAAGTGAAATGAACACATACAATAATATCGCCTGGGTTTACTTCCACTCAAATAACATAAACAAAGCCGAAGAGTACGTTAACAAAGCATTTGTGCTTATTCCCCAGAATCAAAATCTCCTTTTCACCTCCGAAACGCATGAAATACTTAGTAAAATAAGGTACATTCAAGGTCGTTACAAGGAAGCTTTTGACCATAAATCAAAATTTATGGAACTAAAAGATAGCCTTTTCAATACCGATCGTAATGAGAAGTTTATGGAGATGCAAGTTCGTTTTGAAACAGCCCAAAAGGAAAAAGAGATTGAAATCCTTAAAAAAAACGATGAGATTAATAACCTAACCATACAGCGTCAAAAGAATTTTCAAATGTTCTGGATTGCGCTTCTAGTATTACTTATTGCTACTGTTGGAGCAATCTACTACAATCTTTTATCAAAGAAAAGAACAAATGCCTTGCTGTTTGATAAAAACAAAGAACTTGAAGAAATCAATGAAAAACTTCTAAAATCTGAAGAAGATCTTAAAGAACTTAATACAACAAAGGATAGGTTTTTCTCAATCATTGCACACGATTTAAAGAATCCCTTTAATGCACTTCTTGGTTTCAGCGAACTACTGAAATTGAATATTGACAACTACACAAAGGAAGAAATAAAAAAACAGGTGGAGATAATCAACGAATCTGCTCAAAGCCTTTTCAAGCTTTTAGATAATCTGCTTAACTGGTCCCGAACACAAATTGGATCAATAGTTTATAAACCTGACTTATTTCCATTACATCCATTGGTTAGTCAAGAAGTTGAACTACTGGAAGCCACTGCAGAAAGAAAAAATATTAAGATTGTTGTACGAATTGGAAGCCATATTATGGTTTTTGCTGATAATAATATCATAAGCATAGTAATTAGAAATCTTATTAATAATGCCATTAAGTTCAGCAATTCTGGAGGTAGAATACTTGTTAATGCGGATGAAAAGGAAAATATGGTTGAAGTATCCGTATCTGACTCAGGGATTGGAATGGAACAAAGTGAACTCAATAAACTTTTCCGACTAGACGAGTCATTTACTTCGAGGGGAACCGCAGATGAAGAAGGTACCGGATTAGGGCTACTGCTTTGCAAAGAATTTGTTGAGAAAAACAGAGGCCATATTAGGGCTACTAGCGAAAAAGGGAAGGGAAGCACTTTTTATTTCACGCTTCACACCCATCGTTGGACTTAATAAAACTCATTTTCAAATAATTACTTAATCAAGCATTAACATTTTTTTTAAATCATCAATTAAGTAATAACCAAAGTTTACTCCCTTTTTATGCCATACAAATTTTTTCCTTTACTTTTATTATTTTACTTACCACTAATGGGTTGGACCATTAATCCTGATAATTTACATGCAAACTTCTCACAAATCGATAAGCAGCTAGCCAAAGCTCTTGATTTGATCGATGAACACCCACAAAAATCCTTGAGGATTAGCGAGTCCTCACTTTTACTTGCAAAAAATGAGAATAGCCTTTATAAAACTATGTTGATATATTATATTCTCACAAGGGTTAATCAAAATCTAGGATTTTCTGAAATAGCATTTCAGTATGCAGATTCAGCTGAAATAAATGCGCTTAGCTTGAATGCCGTTGAAATGTTTTCACATATCACAAAAACCAAAGTCGATCTATTTCTTCAGTATGGTAAGGAAAGGGAAGCCTTAAATCTCGTTTCAGAAAGTTTGAAGAAGGCAAAAAAAATGAATAATAATCAGTTGATTGTAGAATCTTTACTTCTTCAAGCACATCTTCACGAACAACAAAACAGGTTGGAAGAATACATTCAAACAATTGGTAAAGCTATTGAAATTGCTGAAAAGGTAAATAATAAAGAACTAATGGCAGAATGCTACCACAGAATGGGTAGCATGTTTTTCCGATCAAGCCAATTTAATGAAGCCATAGAATGGTACAGCAAAGCAAAGCAAATTAGAGATGAAATATCCGATACTTTAGGAGTTATTTCCATCCTTAAAAACATAAGTCTAGTCAATAGAGATCTGGGTAAACTCAACGAATCTAATGCTCTGCTTAATGAGGCACAACAACTAGCCTACAATTTAGGGAACAAAAAACAAATGGCTGATATATACAACCTTCTGGGAAGCCTTGCCCTGAGAGCAAAAAAAAGCACTGAAGCATTAGAGTACTACAATCAAAGCTTAATTATTAGGGAAAAAGAGGGTTATTTAGCTAGCGTTGCTTCAACTCTAGAAAACATATCAAGAGTGCAAAAAGATCTAAATCTTTTTGATGATGCCACCAGCAATCTTCATCGTTCCATTGATATTCGTATCGAGCTTAATGATTCAAGAGGATTGGCATCAGCTTATAACGATTTGGGAAATCTATTATCGGAAAAGGGCGATCTGGCTGAAGCATTGAAATACTATTTATCAGCTTTAAAGATTAGGCAGGAGAACAATTTACAAGCTGAAATTGCTCGTTCTCTCACAAACATTGGTCTCACATATCGCAAGTTGGGCTCTCAAAAGAATGCTATTAAATATTTTGATCAAGCCCTTGAAATGATTTCTGATAAGCAAGATCCAATAGGCAAAGCCTATGTTTTTATTCATCAAGGAAACACCCTTATCGACATGGGCAATCCCAGTAAAGCTCTTGAAAGTTTTAAACAAGCTTTCGAACTAAGGAAGATAACAAATAACCCAATCACTATTTCTCAAACTTACCGAAGTCTTGCCAACGCCTACAGCGATCTTAACTCATATACTCAAGCTCGGAATTACCTTAACAAAGCACACGATTTGATGGATGGAATAGGTGACGAAATTGGGGTTGCTGATATCCTCAACGAACTCGGGAACCTTGCCTTAAAAGAAAATGATTATGACGAGGCTTTGCTTCGTTTCCAACATGCGGCTTTGCTTTATGGAAAACATTTTCAACTTGATAAACGAGGGCTTTGCCTAAGGAAAATTGGGGAAATACAAACCAAACTTGGGCATTATACCATTGCATTGGAAAATTTGAAACTAGCCCATTCACTTGGTGAACGAACCGAAAATGAAAAGTTGGTAGAGCTAACCCTTTTAGCACTTCACAATTTTCACCTAGCGAGAGGTGAGTATAGGGAGGCGCTGGATTACTTCCATCAGCATATTCTAATGAAGGAGATGTTGGGTTCTAAACACCATCAGGAGAGCATCTGGCAAGCAAGCCTAGATCTAGAGTTAGATAAAAAGGTGGAGGAGATTAAGAAAATTGAGAATGAGGTAGAATCACTCCGAACAGAGGCAAAACTAAAATCAATTGAACTTAAACAGCAAACGCTTATGCGTAATTTCTTTGCAACTGTTTCGATTCTTGTTTTAATACTTGCGCTGGGAAGTGTATATGGGTATGTTGTAATCCGACAAAAGAACAAATGGCTAAACGAAGCCAACGAGAAGTTGTCTCAATCAGAGGAAAACTTAAAAAAAATGGTACAAACCAAAGACAAGCTTTTCTCAATAATTGCTCATGATTTACGCAGTCCTTTTACAGCTTTAGTAGGATTAACAGAAGTATTCTCACACAATGCCTCACAACTCGAAACTAAAGATATTTCCGATTACGGCTCACTAATTCACCAATCGTCTCAGAAACTATTAACTCTAATTGAGAACTTGCTTGACTGGTCGAGAAGCCAAACTGGAAAAATAAAACTGGAACCACTTAGAATCTCACTAGATAAGTTAACAAACGAAATAATAAACATTCATTCCTTACAAGCCAACACTAAATCTATAACATTAAAAAATACCATTCCCAATGATATTGTTGTATATGCCGACTACGAAATGCTTTCAGCTGTTCTCAGAAATTTGGTTTCCAACGCCATTAAGTTTACACAAGAGAATGGCTCGGTTGAGTTAAAAGCTCATCGCAACGATAATAACATCATAATTAAGATAATCGACAATGGTGTTGGCATTAGCCCCGAAAACCTAAAAAAACTTTTTAAACTGGAGGAAAGTTTCTCTACCCAAGGAACCGATCAAGAATCGGGAACAGGTTTAGGACTTATTGTATGTAAAGAATTTATTGAGAAAAATGGCGGTAAAATATCCGTTGAAAGCGAAGTGAATGAGGGAACAACATTCACAATTTCTTTACCAGCTAGTTAGTTTATTATAAGATCATTCCATGAACTTGTAACTGGATAAAACCTTATGTGATGACAAATAAAAAGATTACCTATTCTAAAGCCATTGCTGAAATAGAAGAGATAACCGAAAAGATTGAAAATAATGAGCTCGATGTTGATTTATTGGCTCAAAACGTAAAGCGTATTGCCGAACTTATTAAACTATGCAAAGCCAAACTCAAATCCACTGAAGAAGAGGTGGAAAAGATTTTAAAGGACTTTGACGAATAGAATTCTGGATAAATTAAAAAGTTAACTTTCCAGGCTTAATCATGTTTTCAGGTGCAAGTATTTTATCGAGTTGATCCTTAGTAAGCATTCTATGCTCTAGCACAAGATCATAAACACTCTTTCCTGTATCTAAGGCCTCCTTAGCAATTTTTGTTGACTTTTCGTATCCAATAATGGGATTCAAAGCTGTAACTAGGCCAATGCTATTATGTACCAAATTACGGCAATGCTCCACATTGGCAGTGATACCATCGATACACCTATACTTCAAAGTATTCATACCATTTTTTAGCATCTCAATGGATTCGAATAGACTTTGTACAATGACAGGCTCAAAAACATTCAACTCCAACTGTCCACCTTCGGCGGCAAGGGTAACGGTTAAATCGTTTCCAATTACCTTGAACGCAATTTGGTTCACAACCTCAGGAATCACTGGATTCACCTTTCCTGGCATGATTGATGACCCTGGTTGCATTGGGGGTAAATTTATCTCGTTAATTCCTGTTCTGGGACCCGAAGAGAGCAAGCGCAAATCGTTGCATATCTTCGAAAGTTTAACGGCAAGCCGCTTAACTGCTGACGAAAACATTACAAAAGCACCTGTGTCCTGAGTTGCTTCAACAAGGTTTGATGCTAAAACAACATCTAGTCCTGTAATACGTCTTAAATGAGCCATAACTTTTTCAGCATACTCAGGTTCCGAGTTTATCCCTGTGCCAATGGCCGTGGCTCCCATATTCACTTCGAGAAAAAGTTTTGCGTTTTGGTTCAACCTTTCTATCTCCTCCGAAAGAGTTACCGCATAAGCTTCGAAGGATTGCCCTAAAGTCATGGGTACTGCATCCTGCAACTGCGTACGCCCCATTTTAATGATTTGAGCGAATTCGCCTGCCTTTGCCTGAAATGATTCAATAAGGCTTTTTAATACTACTATTAATTTTTCATTTGAATGGATTAGCGCTATTTTAACAGCTGTAGGGTAAGCATCATTGGTTGATTGCGATAGGTTTACGTGGTTGTTCGGATGACAATGTTCATACTGTCCCTTCTCATAACCCATCAATTCTAGAGCACGGTTTGCAATAACCTCATTGGCATTCATATTGGTTGATGTACCCGCACCTCCCTGTATCATATCAACAACAAAGTGGTTGTGATATTTACCATTTTTAATCTCCTGACATGCGCCAACAATAGCATCCTTGATCTTATAATCAAACAAGCCCAATTCAAAATTTGCCTCAGCGGCTGCTTCCTTCACCATAGCAAGTGCATCGATTAGCATAGGGTAGAAATTCAAGGGGACTCCGCTTATATTAAAATTTTCTAGTGCCCTAAGTGTCTGAACCCCATAATAATATTCATAAGGAACGTTTCTGTCACCAAGTAAATCATGCTCCTCCCGAGTTCTCCCCGACTCGTATTGAGCCGCAGGATTAATCATGCGTGTATTGGCATGTCTCATACGTCTCGAAATTACCCGCGTAATATTCGAAAAGATTTTTAGGGTAGTAGATGCATTCATACTGAATACTTCATTCTCTAGGGTAATCACTGTGGTGGGGATAAGAGCCCTAGCTGAAGTTGAATGAGGTGAATCGGTAGCCCATGATCCTTCACCAAGGAAATCGCCCTTGCTAAAGTAGGTTAACTTCAACTCAACACCATAGGGGTTACTCTTGAAAAGTTCAACTTCACCTTCGTATATAATATAAATACTCTCTCTTCTACCATTCTCTCGGAATAAGAACTGATTCGCTTCAAATGTTTTGAACTTCACACAACATGTTAGCATTTGGTATTCATCATCTGTGAGTCCGCGAAAAAGTTCAATTTTTTTCAGAAATTCAATTAGCTTATTATTATCCATGGTATTGCATATTAATATGAATTATTCATTGTAAAAATGTTTTGAATCGCAAAGTTATCGAAGTTTATATTATTGTGACAAGTTAATGGAATGATATTCATTAACTCTATTTTTTTAAACATAAAAGTTTTATTTTTTTAATTGATTAATCATTATGATAAAAAAGAAAAATATTTAAAGAACTTTTTTTATGAATTCTAATTAAACGGCTATTATACAATGTCAAAGGAAAAATTATTTAAAGAGTTTATTGCCGAAAGGGTGAAGGATGGTAAAATCAGCTCATCGGAATACAATTTGCTAATTGAAAAAGGTAAGAATTTGGACTACAGATATAACCATTAGAAGTTATGGAGGGGTTGAAATTGTTGGTAATAAATTCACCAAATGGGATGCAAAAAGAATAAAAACATTAATCCATGCAAGGCAAGGATAATGCATTTAATAAAGTTAAGCCCCGCAAATTAAAGCGGGGCTTAACTTTAGATAACAATAGACTATGCATGAAAAATATCTAACTCCTCTTCGGATGAAGAAACTCTTTCGGTTTGACGTACGGCATTCTCGTTGAAAAAGGAAATAATCCGGTCGAGCATTACGGCTTGAGAATTACTGGTCATGGAGTACTTGTAAATATTTGTTGCCAAAAGTTTCAGCTGATTCTGATTTGCGATAAGCACCTGAATTGGTTCTATTTCACCAAATTTAACAGATGTTTGAACCTTTTTAAGCTCATTTAGGTTTGAAGTGATAATATCAATAAGTTGCCTATATGAGTTTGCTGCTGGGGTATTTCGGCGTGATATAATTCCAATAACCCTAAAGGTCTTTGGATCAATAAGTGGTGCTCCACTATTGCCATAACTTGAATGCCCATCGAATTGAATAAACCTCACCCCTTCATTATTGGTATTGAATGAAGAAATATAACCAGTTCGAAGGCAAAGGCTTGTAGATCCACAACAAAATGCCAAGGATGCAATTTGACTTCCTATGCTAAAATTTCTATGCTCGCTAAGTTCCAAACTTGGAATGGCCTGAAATTCTGGAAAATCGATGTGATAAACAGCGTAATGGCCGTTGTTGTTTAATACTCCAATTCGATGCTCCTTGTTAAACTCAGCGTAAGGTATTCTCATGGATGCGGAAACCGTATTGGCATCAGCTCCCACAAAAGTGATCTCAACCTTTTGAGCTTTTTCAACGGTAAATGCACTATGGCTTGTTACCAGATAATCCTTAACTTTAAAACCTGTAAGAATATCAACGCTTACACCGCGGGCATTCAAAAAGTTCAATTGGCAAACGGATGCGTGACATTTATTCCAAACTTGTGTAAACATTCTGAAAAGAGTTTAAGGTTTTTTAGGGTAAAACAGTGTAATAATTTCTAAAAAGAGCGCACAATAGTAAAAACAAAAAGAATGGTAACAAGAAAAAATACGATAAAAACAGCTGCATCGATTGTAAACCTGTCTATTAAGTTCGATTTTAAATATTCTCCAAACCTTTTCATGGTATCGTTTTTTTGTTTAACTACTTCCTTTTATTAGTAAATTATCTGAAAAACATTACTCCTTACAGCGACAAAATTATCTAAACCCGCTAGCTTGTCAAGTGGTCAAAAATGTCTTTTTTTTATTCATGACTTTTCTTATTTCAAATTAGATCAGTACATTTGCTAAACTAATTGTTAATGATGAAGTTTTACGATTTCTAAATGTCAAAATGCCACAGTTATGCTGCAAGAGATAAAAGATCAGGTTGAACTGAAATTTGGCAAAAAGATTACCTATCAGAAGGATTGCAAAACTTTGTCTGACAGTATATTGAATGAAGTTGGATTATACATTAGTCCATCCACCTTGAGAAGAATTTTTGGGTTCCTAAAAACGAATTCTAATCCATCGCGTGTCAGCCTCGATACCCTAAGCCAATACTGCGGTTTTGTCAATTGGAGTGATTTCGTTGCAAAAAACGTAGATTCAAGTCCTTCGGGCGAAAAGCTCATTAATTTATGGGAAACAATCCGTAAAAAGTCAGAGACAATAAGCAAAAAAAGTTGTGAAGTGATTAAAAGACAAATACCCTTTGACTTTTCAAACACTGTGATTAGATCCTTTGCAGAGGAGAGATTATCCTACTTCTTGAAATCCAAACACATTGCTACACCATTTGTAGGTCCTGGTGGGTATGGGAAATCTACTCTACTGGTTGGTTGGTACTCAAAATTTTCATCCCTGCCTCAGAATCGCAAAGATATTATTCTTTTCATCTCTGCCTCAACGCTTGAAAGCTTTATAAATGCAGGCCCCTTTTTTGAAAATTGGCTGTTTTCAATCCTTGATATTGATGCAGGATCAGATTTCTTCGACCAACTTGTCAACCCATGCGCAAACCTTCCAGGAAAATTTATCATAATTATCGACGCATTGGATGAGTTAATAGATGTTGGGAGTAAATCCGAAAGAATTTTTAATGGCATCCATAAATTCATTAATCAAATATCGTCACAGAAACAATGCATTAAGTTAATTCTTTCATCGCGCCAAACTACATGGCAATATTTTTACAAAGAGGACACCTCTAAAGAGCAATGGTATTTTGCTGGTAAAGAAAATTTCACTTTGGCAGATGCCAACATGCCTCCCTTCAACGACTATGAAATACAAGCTATTCTGGATAATACAATCAACAAGGAATCAACTGGTAGGGTTGTAGTTGAAGAGTTAACTCCAGATTTACTCCAAATAATATCATATCCTTATTATATACAACTATTTATTAAAATATTCAATCCCGAAACATCTCATCTTATTGGCGACAGGCTAGATCTGCTTAATGAATTTATTAATAAAGAACTCTATCAGAGTCAATATTCTGATGAGAAGTTTGATATACTCAATAAAATAATTGATCTCTCGTTAATCAACAAAACACCAGGAATAGCTACAAAAAATGTACTGAAGGAACTATACCCTATACACCTCAAACTTTCGGGAAATTACTACCATGCATACAATCAATTGCTTTCATATGGGTTGCTTAGCGAGGAGCTCGTTGAAAATCGCTTTGGAGCATATACTAAGCAAATTAGAATTTCACAATGGGCAATTTACGAATTACTGCTTGTGCAAAAACTTATTCAACAAAATAAAGAGATCAATTTCTTCCTTTTCAAAAAGATTGAAATCGATTTTGCCCAATCGCCAATATTACCCAATCTTATCTGCATGTTGTTTGAAATTGCTTACAAGAATAAAAACCTTGAGGCACTTGAGAAATTCTTCAATCTTTCTGATGAAACACTTTCGTTGGCTTTAAGCCAACCCACAATACCACTCACCCTGCGTAGGGACGATTATATGCGAAATGCTTTAATTCCTTATTACGCAAAAGATCCTAGGGCAAGAAAATATCTTTTTGAAGAAGTTGTAAACATTAACGCCATCGCCACTTCATGGAAATTCATTATATTCAACTATTTTCAAAAGGCATCGAGCGAAAAGGATAAATTCTATGCTAAAACCTTGCTATGCATTTCAGATCTATTGAGACTTGATCTAAACTGGTTAACAAGATTTAATGAAGAGTTCCCCCATCAAACACCTCATCAAGAGGCAAGCCCCTACCTAAAAGGGCTTTGGTTTTCATGTAAAACTATTTGCTTATACTTCTCTGATGCAAGTAATATTGAAGAAGCTATTGTCCAAGCTGAATTATATTCACAAGATCAGCAATCAACATGGAACGAAAATGACCTTAATAATTTTGACAACGGACTTATTGTTGGTTTATTGGTTGCCAAGCAATACGATGTAATATATAAACTTCTAAAACGATTTGCAACACCCAAACCCAAAGAAAACCTCGTAGCACTTGAAAAAGCATTAATTCTTACTTATGAATACTCAAAATGGTTAAAGGAATCAACTTTTGATGCCGAGAAGATGCAAGATTATGAGGGTTTCCTCAACGAAATGCCACCATGGAATAGTTATATTCCCATAATTATTGGGAAAAATTGGCTCGCCATGTACTATCTATCCCTTGGAAAAACAGATAAAGCATACGAGCTTTTCCGTAAATCCATCGAAATAAGCAATTTGGCTGGTTATCTGGTTTTTGAGGTAAGAGTCCTGAAAAGACTTTACTTTGTTCTCCTATCATTGGGTGAAAAGAAAAAGGCATCCGAATGCGAATCCTTTGCCAAGGGTTTGGTTGAGAAGAAAGGTGACATATTCAGTTTGCTTTAGGCCTTTTCTAAATGATAGTTAACTAATTCAGTTATGGGATAACGTACTACTCGCACAAGATTACCACCATGTTTTTCAATAATTCTCGAAAGATTACTCTGAAAAATTGCTCCCACCGATCCAACAACTCCAATGGGAAAGTTCTTAAAATTCTTGTACTTTAAAAGATGATTATGGACAAAATTCTCAAATGCATTATCTACCATTTTATTTATGTAAGGATGTCCTGAGTTTCTTTCGAGGAAAGGAATGAAACTTGCCAAAAAACGGTTAGGGAAAGGTTCAGCGTAAATCTTATTTAGAATTTGGTTAATTGAAAAGGGGTATTCTTTCTGCAGCTGAAATGATATTTCCTTAGGGAGTTCATCGTACAGCCAACTCTTGATCAACCCCTTACCTAGATAAGCGCCGCTCCCTTCGTCTCCCAAAACAAATCCCAGCGAAGGAGTTTTGTGCTCAAGCTCCTCTCCATTGTAATAACCAATATTGGCACCTGAACCTAAAATAATTGCAATTCCTTCGCCTGTCCCAAAAAGAGCACGAGCTGCAGCAAGTATATCTGTGTAAACTTTTACCAGGGCATTCTGAAAGAATAAACAAAGTCCTGACCTTACCAAATCTGACATTTCTGAATTTGAACATCCAGCACCGTAAAAACAAACCTTGCCAACTTCATTGGCATTATATTCTGATGGGAAACTATGGATCAATGCTATCCTATATGTATCAGGTTTACAATAATATGGATTTAAACCTTGTGTGGTAAACTCAGCAACAACCTTCCCGCTTTCAATAAGTTTCCAGTGGGTTTTTGTTGATCCGCTGTCAGCAATTATAATCATGATTGTTTAATCTTTTTTACCCTTTTTATTACCAACAGGTTCATTGGATTACTTTCTAATCCAATGACATCGTTGCCAGTAAAGCGAACAACTTTATCATAGTACAATGGAATAACTGGCACATTGGCAAGAACCAGTGAATCCATCTGCCGGTATTTTTTGAAACGAAGCGAATCGTTGAACTGATTAAGCGCTTCCTTGTATAATTTATCGAATTCATCACTTGAGAAATGGGTGTAATTAGGGCCTGCAGGGCTAAGATTGTCAGTATGGAAAAGGCTAAGGTAATTTTCAGCGTCTGCGTAGTCGGCAACCCAACTCCCCCTAAATAGCATTAAACGTGAATTTGCCATCAAATCGCGATATGCAACTCCTGGAAACACTTCAATGTTAATTGCTATTCCAACTTCTCTCAGCTGGTGCTGCATAAACTCGAATATATCAACATAATCGCTGGTTGTGCTTATAGTGATGGTTGGTAATCCTTTCCCGTTGGGAAAGCCAGCCTCTTCAAGTAGTTTTCTTGATAAATCAGGGTTGTATGAAAACCCCTGCAATTCGGATGAAAAACCTGGCATCCCCAATGGAATAAATCCATTGTGTGCAGGATAGCCCATGTTGCTCCGAAGGTGTGTCATCATTCGGGTTCTATCGAACCCATAGGCTATTGCTCTTCGGACTTTCACGTTGCTCAAAGGACCTTTCTTTACGCTTTCAAGCGATGAATCTACTAGGATTCCCAAATATTCAGTATTAAGATACGGGCCTGTTATCATCTTTACCCTATCCTGATAACGGGGGTTAAGATTACCGGAGTGAGTCAACAATTCATCCTTTGACGATGCATGAACACCCGAAAGAAAATCGGTATTACCCTTTAAAAACTCCAAAAACTCCGATTGTTTATCGGAAATAAATGTTATGGAAATTGCCTTAAGGTAAGGAAGTTGAAAACCTTCATCATCTACCTCAAAGTAGTTGGGGTTCTTTCGCAAAATCAGTTTTTCCCCCTCCCTCCAAATCTGAAAACGGAAAGGACCCGTTCCCACAGGGTTGCTTCGAAAATCGTTACCAAATTTTTCCACTGCTTCTAACGGAACTACATAAGCATATGGCATGGATAGCAAACCCAGAAAAGCAGGAAATGGTTTATTCAAGTGAATGATTAGCGTGGAATCGTTATCGGCACAACAACCATTAATAGCATTGGGTTTTTGGGTGTCAAGCACGCTAAATATCCATGCACCCGGAGATGCAACCAGGGGATTAAGAACTCTCCCAAAGCTGTAGATGAAATCGCAAGCAACTACCCTCCTGCCCTTTCCTTCAGGAAAGACAGGTGAATTGTGAAAAAAAACATCTGTTCTTAGGTGAAAGGTATAAACCAGACCATCTTCCGATATCTCCCAACTTTGAGCAATGCAAGGTTCAATGGTAAGCGAATCACTAAGCTGAACAAGACCATTGTATAGTTGGTGAACAGGCCATATCAAAGGTAAACTCTTGGCAAAGGCAGGATCAAGGGTTGTTATACCTTTACTCTCGTTGTAGCGGAAAACCAGATGTGAGTTGTCCTGCTGTTTTATTGTGCAGGAAAAAAACAACAGTAATATACCTGCTATATATAATACTCTTTGCATAATGATGCCCCAGATTACAAAAAAAGACCAGCAATGCAATCAAAATCAGTATGATTAAATAAACCCACGTACAACGATAATTGGAGTGTTTGCATCACCGCTACCCGAAATTAAATCTGCCAACGAAGCAACAAGATTTTCAATCTTTCTTGGTGTCGTTCCCTGTGCACTAAACCCTTCCTTATCCTGCTTCTCGATGAATTTTCTCTTTTCCTCCTCAATTATTGCAGCTATCTCCTCTTTGGTTTTGCCTTCATTATATAGTTTCTGCATAAGGTACTTGGTTTTCACACCAATTCGGTTTTTGTTCTTAATACCTTTAGTGCAACCAAAGCATGATACGGGATCAGCAAGCTCATAAATCCCTGACTCAGGGTCTTTGTAAGCACCATCACCGTATATAACCACCTCTATATGCTTATTGAACTCATTCTCAGCAATTTTTTGGATATCTTCACACACTGCATCAGGATTCTTAGGACACAACTTCAGCTGTTCGTTGGCAGGATCCAGAATGTTGGAACCCAGTAATCCGAATTCGGAATAGGCTATATTTTGGGGGTTAGAACATATATCCTGAAGGGTAATGGCATTTTCAAATGCTGCTTTTTTTACCTCGGCCAATACCTCAACCCTTGCATGCACATTGCTTACAATTATTGCATCGGGCTGTTTATTAACCATGTATTCAACACTATTGGCTAAGAATACTTCAACCTCTAGTGCATTTTCTTTTACTATTTCCTCGTAAAATTTTATGTAATCCAACCCCGTTTCGGGATGTAACAACCTATTGTTTTGAATTTCCTCTACAGTAATTAAATCGTCCATACTCTTGTCGATACCTTTTAACGTTGCTTTTGCTATGATCGGATTCCCTTGCTCATCGGCTGGAAACATTAGCTGAACAATTACTTTGCCCTTAGGAACTGCCTTGGCAATTGCTTTTAACATCATTGAAAAGCGGTTTCTCGATAAGATTGGATAGATTACTCCTATTGTTGAATCGTCCTTAAGTTTTAGTTTGGTTCTTATCTCGTTTGTCACATCATCCAGATGCACAATGTTTTGCTGAGTTATAGCAACCACAGCTTCGGTAACACAAACAATATCATTATCGTGAATTAAATCGGGATTCTTTTCCATTGATCTTCTCACTACATCGACTATGTTATCATCAAGGGTAATTATTCCTGTTTTCACACCAAATGCCACAACACCTACATCATTATCGGGTATATTCATAATGCTTAAACTTTTGATTATAAATTAATTATTTAAAAAAGATTGCTTTAGTAACCAAAATGTATTCCTTAACAAAGTAAAGAAAAAACATCAGAATTCCTCTAAAAAAATACAGGGTATGCGGTTTAAATTTTGCTAAGTATGTAAAATGTTTTATTACATAGTTTTTATAATTTTTTTCGGACAGTTTTTTTTTACTTACCGGTATAAAAATATAAAAAGAAACCGGGCCTCCTCAGACCCGGCTTCACACCCTAAAAAATTAACCTAAAAGCAACTAACCTGAAACCAACTATAAACCCTAAAAAAAGAAAATCAGGTTGTGTTACATCATAGAAAACGTTTCATATTGCTTTATGTTTCAACAGGTAAGGGTGATCTTAATCATCTTTTACAAAACCCTTGCCAATCCTACAAATCTAGATATAAAAAATTTTAACTATTCAAATATTTCAATAACCTAATGGTTGAACTTACACTTTTTATCCCTTTTACTGGTGAAAGGTTTGGAAAGGATTTTCGCGCATAGTTAAGCTGTTCAATCGTTGGTTGAGAGTATTGTTGAGGGTACAATATCATCATGGCAATAGCGGTTTTTAGGGTGGAAGGCTTAACCCTAATGGTATTTTTCGAGTATCGTGATGGATGAACATGTACGTATTTATTAGGGTATTTACCTTTTCGTAACGTCCACGATGATTCGTCGGATAAGTTAATCTGACGATAGTCATTGCATGAACTATCAATCCAAAGGTTATATTTAAGAGGTGTGAGAACATCCTTTTGAAGTAAATTTTCGATAACCTCATGGGCAATCACATTTGGCATCAAATAACCCGTGTAAAGGTCTAATATCGAGCCTCCTATTCCTTGACAAATAAAAAAGATTTCTTCGTGAGTTGTGGTGTTTCTCAACCGGTCAATCTCATTACAAATAAAACTAAGATGATGTTTCCACGAGTAGAATGCAATAGGTTCCGGCAGAGTAGAATCGAACGATTTATAACCTTGCGCTCTTTCCATTAAAATTCTATTTTGAAAGTGAAATTTGGAAAACCATGTTAAAATTTCTTTTCCTCACCACAAAGATAATAAGGGATAAAACAAGAAGGCCAATCCTACGGATTGGCCCTAAACAAATACACTAAAAAAACTTATATAATGAGCGTATAATTTACAATTCGGATAACAAGTAAAATGCTTTAGCATTTACAACCAGCACAAAAAACTGGTTTTCAGACACAATTAAAGGGACAAATTACAGATTTCTCTGTTATTCTCTACGGCTACGACCCCTGTTGTAACCACCACCGCGTTGGTTTCCTCCTCTGAAGCCACCACCACCACGAGACTCCTTCCTTTCTTCTGCCTGATTTACAACAATGGTACGACCGTCAACCTCGGCACCATTTAGTTCTTCGATAGCCTTTTTGGCTTGTTCATCGTTGGGCATCTCAATAAACCCAAAACCTTTACTTCTTCCGGAGAACTTGTCAGTAATAATGCGTGCCGCTGATACTTCACCGTACTCTTCAAAAAATTCCTTTAACTCCGACTCCTGCAGGCTAAAAGGAAGACTTCCACAAAAAATGTTCATGCTTAAAATTTAAAAATTAATTGGTTAGTAATACGCCGCAAATGTACGCTTTATTTTATTAGCAATGAGATTTTTTGTTTTTATTTTGACAAAATATAAAAGTTTATAAATTAAACTGCAGATTATGGTTTGATAATATTCATCTCAACACAATTTTCAGTAAAAGATTGTTTTACAAGAAATGATCTTCAATAATTACAAAACATTCATTTGTATTAAACTAATCTTTCAAAGTTTGCAATCAAATGCAAATTCTGTTAAAAGAAAGGTTTTTGATTTGAATAAAAATAACGAAAATAAAATTGTTAGTAAAACCCAGATGCATTTATTCTTTGTCCACTGAAAAAAATGGGTGTTGACATCCGTCTAAACACCCATTTTTCCCTATTTACTTAACCCTATCTATTCGTATTCTTGCAAAATATTCTTTACACCATCGGGCGAAACTCTTCCGTAAACCTTTTCGCCCACCATTACCACTGGTGCTAATCCACAAGCTCCCACACAGCGCAAGCAGCTTAGCGAGAACTTGCCATCAGGGGTTGTTTCACCAACCTTTATGTTTAAGATGCGCCTGAACTCATCCACTACATTCTCTGCTCCTCTAACGTAACAAGCAGTACCAGTACATATACTAATGGGGTGTTGCCCTTTAGGTATCATGGTAAAGAAGGAGTAGAATGTAACCACTCCGTATACTTTGGCAACGGGAATATTCAACTCCTGTGCAACTATCTCCTGCACTTCAGCAGGCAGGTATCCAAACTGCGTTTGTGCCTTATGCAGAACGTTTATTAATTCTCCCGGCTGATTGTTGAAGGATTTGCAAATCTCTTTGAGCTTGGCAACATCCTCTTTTTTTAGCTCAATTTTTATGTGTGACATCTCTAATCCTCCAATTTTTGAATGAAAATATCTTTGGGTCCTTTATCAAAGTAATGAGTATGTAGCAAATGATGCGCTTTTTCGCTCATGGGTTTACCTAAATACTCTTCATAAAGTTTTATAATATACTCGTTCTCGTGCGACTTACGTACAGGCTTTCCTACATCCTCCCTATAAATTGCTTCGGTACGAGCCTTAAGGATTGACGAATCACCGTGGTGCAAAGGTTGCCCGCCACCACCAATACATCCACCAGGACAAGCCATAACTTCAATGGCATGGTAGCTGGCCTTGCCGCTACGGACATCCTCAAGCAACTTGCGAGCGTTTCCTAGACCGTGTGCTATTCCGATGTTGATTGGTAACCCATTGAAATCAACGGTAGCCGAACGTATACCTTCCATTCCACGAAGCTGTTCAAAATCAATCTTATCAAGTTTTTTACCAGTTTGCACTTCATAAGCGGTACGGGTTGCAGCTTCAATTACTCCACCAGTTGCACCAAAAATAACAGCAGCTCCAGACGACTCGCCCAATGGGCGATCAAAATCTTGATCTTCAAGATCTTTAAAATTGATGTTGAATTCCTTGATAAGGTGTGCCAACTCGCGGGTTGAGATGGAGTAATCCACATCGGGGTTACCATTCACCTTAAATTCGTCGCGCTGAGCCTCGTATTTCTTTGCTAGGCAAGGCATAACCGAAACAACTATCATATCCTCACGCTTAATCTTAAGCTTCTCGGCAAAGTAGGTTTTGGCTATGGCACCGAACATCTGCTGTGGCGACTTGGCTGTAGAAGGTACATCAAGCATGTCGCTGAAGTTGTGTTCAAAAAAGTTTACCCAACCGGGACAACAACTTGTAAGGATTGGAAGTTTTACATTCTTATCGCCATTCAAATGGCGTGTCAGGCGATCAAGCAGTTCGGTTCCTTCCTCCATAATGGTAAGGTCGGCAGCAAAATCAGTGTCGAACACGTAATCAAAACCAATCTCTCTTAACGCTGCAACCATTTTTCCAGTAACAATTGTTCCTGGTTTCATGCCAAACTCTTCTCCCAACGCTACGCGTATAGCTGGAGCAGTCTGAACAATAACCTTTTTAGTTGGATCTGCCAAAGCACGAATTACCTTTGGGGTATGATCTACTTCAGTTAAAGCACCTGTAGGACAAACTGCGACACACTGTCCGCAATATGTACAGGGCGATTTTTCGAGGTTCTGTTCAAAGGCAGGGGCAACAACCGCTTGAAAACCGCGATTGATGGCATTGAGAGCACCAACGGTTTGCACGGTATTGCACATCATCTCACAACGTCGACACATAATACACTTGTCGAGATCTCGGATAATTGAGGGTGATGTGTCAACTCGATATGTGCTCATTTCGGCATATTCCTGTCCAGGAATTTCCCTAATGCCTAGTTTAATTGCCATGTCCTGCAATTCGCAGTGACCACTCTTGGGGCAAACTAGGCAATCCTTTGGATGATCGCTCAGAATAAGTTCGAGAATGGTGCGACGTGCATTGATAACCCTCATGGTGTGGGTTTTAACAACCATGCCCTCGGTACAATCGGTTGAACAGGATGGGGCCAAGTTACGACGACCCTCCACTTCCACTACGCAAATACGACAACCGGCGGGCTTATTCTCGATGTTCAAATCTTTGAGTTCCATGTAGCAAAGAACAGGTATGTCAATACCCAGCTGCTTCGCTGCTTTGTAGATTGTTGTCCCTTTTGGAACTTCAACTACTTTGTTATCTATGGTTAGCTTTACTGTTTCCATTTATCCTACCCTCTTTTATTGAATGTTGATGGCATTGAATTTACACTTCTCCATACATGCTCCACATTTGATACAAATTGTAGTGTCGATAACATGAGGCATTTTACGATCACCGCTAATGGCGTTAACAGGACAAACTCTTGCACAAGCAGTACAGCCAACACAAGCATCTGCATCTATAACATAATGCATAAGGGCTTTACATTGACCCGCACGACACTTATGATCTTTTATATGCTCCAAATATTCCTCGTAGAAGTTATCCATGGTAGAAAGGACTGGATTCGGTGAGGTCTGTCCTAATCCACAGAGTGATGCATCCTTAATTACATGACTAAGATTGCGTAACCTGTCAAGCTCCTCCATGGTTCCTTTACCCTCGGTTATACGTTCTAACACTTCGTATAGCCTCTTGTTTCCGATACGGCAGGGGGCACACTTTCCACAGCTCTCCTCAACGGTAAAGTCAAGGTAAAATTTTGCCACCGATACCATACAATCATCTTCATCCATTACAATCATACCACCTGATCCCATCATAGATCCGGCTGCGATGAGGTTATCATAATCTATAGGAGTATCAAGGTGTTTCTCGGTTAAACAACCACCTGATGGTCCACCAGTTTGAACGGCCTTAAACTTTTTTCCATCCTTTATACCACCCCCAATTTCGTATATTACTTCACGAAGTGTAATACCCATGGGAACTTCAATCAAACCAACATTATTAATTTTTCCTGCTAGGGCAAACACTTTGGTTCCTTTTGATTTTTCTGTACCTATTGATGAAAACCATTCTGCACCCTTAAGGTATATTACTGGTACGTTGGCAAAGGTTTCCACGTTGTTCACGTTGGTTGGCTTCCCTAAATAACCGCTTTCAGCGGGGAATGGTGGTTTAACAGTGGGTTCGCCCCTGTCGCCTTCCATAGAGTGTATCAGCGCGGTCTCCTCTCCACACACGAAAGCTCCTGCACCATAGCGAAGTTCAAGGTCGAAGTTGAATCCGCTACCTAAAATATCATTGCCAAGTAAACCATATTCGCGTGCCTGATTGATGGCAATCTTTAAACGTTCAATTGCAAGTGGATATTCAGCACGTATATAGATTAAACCTTTATTTGCGCTAATACAAAACCCGTTGATGGTCATCGCCTCAATCACAGAATGAGGATCACCCTCAAGGATTGAACGATCCATAAAAGCACCGGGGTCACCCTCGTCTGCATTACAAACTACATACTTTTGATCGGATTTATTCTTTGATGCAAATTCCCACTTTAAGCCGGTTGGGAAACCTCCACCACCACGACCACGAAGACCCGATTTTTTCATCACGTCAATGGCTGCCTGCGCACCCATTTCGAAAACCAATCCCAAAGCCTGATAACCATCACAGGCAATGTAATCCTCAATCTTCTCGGGGTCAATAACGCCACAATTACGAAGCGCTATACGAATCTGCTTTTTATTCAAGTTTTCGTGCTGTAGGTTTTTCACCTGAACACCTTTTATAATATGTTCTTCCACGATCTTTACAGCATCAGAACCCTTCACGTTAGTGTATATCGTATTGTCAGGCAGTACTTTAACAACTGGTCCATCCTCGCAGAGTCCAAAGCATCCTGTCAAGACCACCTGCACATCGTTATCCAAGCCATTTGCAGCAAGTTCTAACTTTAGGTTTTCAACAATGGAAAGGCTCTCCGAAGATTGACAGCTAGTACCCCCACAAACGAGTAAATGCGATTTGTATTTTGCCATTATGATTTCCTCCTATAGGGGTTATTAATTATCAATGGTATTATAGTTTTTGGGAATAATTCCATCCACCAATTCTCCATTCTTAATATACTTCTCGATGATCTCATCTGCTTTTTGGTTATCAACATATCCAAATACTACGGGTTCCTGATTGGGTAACTTCACCTCGATAGTGGGCTCAGCATAGCAGTAACCCATACAGCCTGTCTGAGTAACCATTGCATCAATGCTGCGTTTCTCCAGCTCCTCAGATAAGAACTCCTTTACGGTTTTAGCTCCCGAAGCGATTCCACAGGTAGCCATAGCTACCTTAATTTGAACACGACTATCAGGATCCTGACCCTTTTCCCTTAGTTCGATCTTGGATTGAAGCCGCTCCTTCATCTTTTTCAGATCGATCAATGATTTTACTTTTGTCATATTTTTTTTGATTTCTAAATAATTTCTGTTATTTTATTAACAATAGAAATATTTTTTTTCGCTGCAAAGTTATTTATTTTGCAAAACATTTTATATAAAAGGATTATGTTTAATAACCTAGTTGATTATTTATACTTTTTCTAAAGATAAAACCTATTGTTCAACAATAAACTAATTACTAACAATATACAAATTAAAAGTAATAAATATTTTTTAACTTGAATCTCATAAACTAATGAAGTTATGAATATAAAAAAAATGAAACTTAAATCATTACAATTCAATCCCAATTTTTTAAATTGCAGCGTTTTTTTAGGTCAATTATTGTTTAAAAAATATAACACATTTTAACTTTACCTAATACACTAATAATATGAAAAAAGTACTCATGGTATCCATTACATTCGGCTTATTACTAGGCTTGGTATCCTGCCAGAAAGAGACAAACCCTTTGCTAGCACCTTACAACACTCCATTCAACATCCCTCCTTTTGAAAAAATAAATGTTGAGCATTTCGAACCAGCTTTTGTTGAAGGGATGAAGAATCACAAGCTTGAAATCGATGCTATACTAAAAAGTGAAGAAGAGCCATCGTTTGAGAATACAATTCTTGCACTTGAATATAGCGGAAGGCTTCTCACTAATGTAGCTAACATTTTTTATCCTCTAAGTTCAGCCAATACTAGCCCTGAATTTCAAGCCATAGCGCAAAAAATTGCTCCCATGTTAAGCAGTCACATGGATGATATAAATCTAAATCCTGTACTCTTCAAACGTATCAAGGCTGTTTATGATAAGAAGAATGAACTCGATTTGAATCCAGAGCAACAAATGCTCCTTGAAAAGATTTATGATGGTTTTGTTAGAGGAGGTGCCAATCTTCCTGAAGAAAAACAAGTTCGCTTTCGTGAGATCAACGAAAAACTATCACCCCTTACCCTTCGTTTCGGAGATAATGTTCTAGCCGAAACCAATAGTTTTCAGATGGTAATCGATAATCCAGAGGATTTAGCTGGTTTACCTGAAGCCATTATTGCTGCTGCCTCCGAGAGAGCAAATAGTTCCGGGTTAGAGGGAAAATGGGTATTCACTCTTCATAATCCAAGTTGGATTCCTTTCTTGCAATACGCCGAAAATAGAGAACTACGCGAAAAACTTTACCGTGGATATTTTATGCGAGGAAACAATGACAACGAATATGACAATAAAGAAATCATTAAAGAGATTGTTCCCCTTCGCATCGAACGTGCTCAATTATTAGGTTACCAAAGTCATGCACATTTTGTGCTGGAAAATAGTATGGCTAAAAATCCTGAAACAGTCGAAAATTTCCTTTTGGATCTATGGAAGCCATCCCTGGATCGTGCTAAATCTGAAGCATATGATATGCAAAAAATGATTGATAAGGAAGGTGGAAAATATAGACTGGCATCGTGGGATTGGTGGTACTATACCGAAAAAATCCGCAAGGAGAAATACAATCTGGATGAAGAAATGCTAAAACCCTACTTTGAACTTGAAAATGTTAAGAAAGGTATCTTTCTTTTAACTGAAAAACTTTACGGATTAAAATACGAGAAATTGACCAATGTTCCAGTTTATCATCCTGAGGCTGAAGTTTATGAGGTTAAAGATGTTAACGATAACCATATCGGAATACTATTCATGGACTTCCATCCCCGTGACAGCAAAAGAGGCGGTGCCTGGATGACCAGTTTTAGGGACCAGTACATAACAAGAGAAGGAGAATTTATCTCCCCCATTATTACTATTGTATGCAACTTCACTCGCCCTACAGGCGATACGCCTGCCCTGCTCTCACTTGATGAGGCTAGCACTTTCTTCCACGAATTTGGACATGCTCTACATGGATTGCTGTCGAAAGTTATGTATCCTCGGCTTGCAGGAACCAATGTTCCCCGAGATTTTGTTGAGTTGCCATCTCAAATCATGGAAAACTGGTGTGCCGATCCAGAGTTTTTAAAGTTGTATGCATTCCATTACAAAACAGGAGAACCCATACCCGACGAATTAATCAAAAAGATGGAAGCCAGCGGAACCTTCAACCAGGGTTTTATCACAACTGAATACCTAGCAGCAGCAATTCTAGACATGAAATATCATTCATTAAAATCAATAGAAGACCTTGATATACTAAATTTCGAGAATAAATCAATGCAAAAAATTGGTCTTATCGACGAGATTATTCCTAGATACCGCAGCACATATTTTCAGCATATCTTTAGCGGTGGTTACTCTAGTGGTTACTACAGCTATATATGGTCTGGAGTTCTTGATGCTGATGCATATGAGGCTTTTAAAGAGACTGGAAATATTTTCGACCCAGAAACAGCTAGACGATTCCGTGAGTTTGTTCTTGAAAAAGGTGGAACAGAAGATGCTGATATTCTTTACAGAAAATTCCGTGGTGCCGATCCTAAACCAGAAGCGTTGCTCAAGAGAAGAGGGTTAATATAATACCATATAATCAAGCCAAACAAGGGTTTTTCAGCTAAAAATGGAAAACCCTTGTTCTATTATATCATTTTATAAAAGGTTGCAATTTTAAATAGGTAAGGCTTCGCCATAACCATTCGAATGGCCCAAAATGAAAATGCTTTAGCCACCAATTGCTGAATGGAATCTGTAAACCATAGATTATTATAGTAAGGATAATCCCGTGCCAGATTTCAATTTTACCAAAAAGGCCAAAGCCGTATGGAAGAAATATAAACGTGCAGATTAATGAATGCATCAGGTAGTTGGTAAGGGCCATTCGCCCTACAGGCGAAAGCCATTTTGTGAAAGTTCTAAGTTTTCCCATTGATACTAATAGTACTACAACCGAAACGTAAAGAAGGCAGAAAGTAAAACCACCCAAGGAGTGTCCAAATGTGGAGAGAAACGACCAGATATCAGGATTAACCATCTGAGCATGCTGGAATGAGAATGCATAAACAGCATTAGCAATTAACCCAATGCCTAATCCCCACCAAAAAACTTTACGGAAGAAGGGCAAATGCTCCATGTAGTTGGCAATCAATTTTTTTCGTGCAGCCCATGCTCCAAGCAGAAACATGGCTAGAACCATAGGGTAGAAGAACAAAACTCCTGGTAAAATCGCCTTGTACTCTTCAATTCGAATTGCCACAATTTCGCTGAATGAACCTTGAGAGTATGCAAGTGATGCACGTTCAACCAAATCGCTAATAGAATCAATACTTTGCTGAATTCCAGCTTCCATTCCTTCCCTTGCCTGAGGAATTTGATAGAAAAGGGTAAAAACCAGTACCATAAATCCGGTGATCAGTGACGGGATTAATCCAAGTCCAATGGACCACTTCACCAAACCTCTATCGGAAACTTTTCGAAAAAGTATCAGCAGTAATCCTAAAAGTCCGTAGAAAACAAGAATATCACCAGCCCATAGCAGTACAACATGCGCTACACCAAAAAGAAACAGAAAGAATGCCCTTCGGGCAAAAACATGTATGATGCTCGATCCTTCGCTGGTTGCTTTGTTGATAAATATCCAGAAACCATATCCAAAAAGCAATGAAAACATAACATAGAACTTCCCCTCGAAGAAGAACTTGATAAAGGATTCCGAAAATATATGTACAAACGTAGTATCGGGTTTAGCTCCTTGCATCATCATGCTAAAGGGCAGGAAGAATAGCGGCATGTTTACTATTAGTATCCCAAATACGGCGAATCCACGCAGAGTATCAAGTAATGTAATTCTTTCTGCCTGAACAATGGGTGAAAAGTTTTTTTTCATGGTTGGTTTAATTAATATTTGAGGTTAAAATTAACTTTTTGAATTTTAAAAAATTAAAATTATTTTATGCATTTATTTTCGTATTCTAAACAAGAACTTAACCTTAACTTGCAAGAACCCTGTCATCATCAATATTTTAAATTTGATATAGATTCAAACGTTCGTGAAAAATCAGTAACTATTGCCTTAATAATTTGAAAAAATAATAAACTTCTATTAAACTGTACCAACTCTTAGCATTCTAAATATAAGTACTACAAAAATAATCCTATTCTCATTGGGTTTACTGATTTAACAAATTGAACCAATATCATATTGGTTCACATTAAAATAGCTAATTTATAGTTAAATAAATAACATGTCAATTCCTTTTGGTCCAAGAAGAACATTTATCTTTTTTTTATTCTTATTCTCCCAAAATTTTATTTCGCAAATAGTATTTTCTCAGGAAAGCAAGAAACCTATACTGCAATTGCTTTTAGAATTACAACAAATGCACTCGCAAAAAATTTTATACAACACCATTTGGTTTGAAGGAGACTCAGCCAGCGAGAATATACTATTTCTTCCTATTAGTGAAGCGCTAGACACTATGCTTTCCGATCAGAATATGGATGTTGTTTCATTTCAAAAGAATTTAATTATTGTACCTAAAGAGTCCGTGACATTATCTCCTGAAGAAATGCAGGATTCTCGTCAAGTAGTTGGAAATCCAATAAAATTTGGAAAGTATTCCAAGGCAACTGTTAGCGGAAAAGTTGTTGATGGAGAAACTGCTGAACCACTTATAGGTGCAATAATTTACATTGAAAATTTGGCTCAAGGCACAAGCACAAATGTAAATGGTGAATACTCCATTGAACTTCCCGTAGGAGAACATCTCCTGAAGTTGTCGTACATAGGATATGGCGAATCTTTTCACCCTATAAGATTGCTTAGTCCGGGGGTGTTAAATCTTGAGATTTTTGAAAGGAGCCATGCGCTTGAAAGCGTAAGTATTTATGCAAAAAGGGAAGATTTAAATATATCCCAGACCCAAATGAGTGTAGTTCGTATCGATGCAAAGTCTATTCGTCTACTACCCACTTCTCTTGGCGAAACAGATGTGATAAAAAGCATAACGCTTATGCCAGGAGTTCAATCGGTGGGAGAATTTGGCTCAGGTTTTAATGTTAGAGGGGGTAGTGCTGATCAGAACTTGATCCTAATTGAAGGGGTTCCCCTTTTCAATTCATCTCATCTTTTTGGTTTAACATCACTTGTTAATCCAGACATGGTTAGCAGCATAACTTTAATTAAGGCAGGTATACCTGCAAAATATGGAGAAAGAGCCTCGTCTGTAATGGATATTCGCATTGGCGGAGGTAATGAAGGAAAGTTTAGAGTTAATGGAGGTGTTGGATTATTAAACAGTAGGTTAAGTATTGAAACCCCCTTACCAGGCAAAAAAGGTTATTTCTTAATTGGAGGCAGATCGACATACTCAAACTGGCTGCTCAATAAACTTCCCAACGAAGATCTAATGAATAGTTCCGCTCTTTTCTATGATATAAATGGATTAATAAATTTACCATTAAATTCTAATCATAGCATAACCATTTTTGGTTACACCAGTTACGACTCTTTCTCGTTAAGTGATAACATTGACTATAATTATGCAAATAACTTGGCATCGTTTAGATTGGCAGGACACTTATCAAGCAAACTACTATCCAACCTTACCCTGGGTCACAGTTCCTATAATTATGGAATGGATAATAACAACACCATTAATCCAATTAATGCAAATCGTTTCCAATCAGGAATAACTTATAACAGCCTTAAATGGAATCTGAACTACTACAGAATTCCAAGTCATGCAATGGAATTTGGCATTAACACGATTATTTACGGAATAGATCCAGGCAAGACCATTCCTATTGGTATTCAATCAACTGTAAATCAAAGTTCACTCGAAAAAGAGCAAGCCCTTGAAGTTGCTCTATATATAGGCAATACTATTGAGTTTACGGAAGAATTTAGTGCTGATATGGGTTTGCGATTATCGCAATTTTTTAAACTGGGGCCAGGAACCTCTCGCATATATAATAACGATTTTCCAATGTCAGTTGTAAGTATAATCAAAAGCCAAAATTATGGTAAAAATGAAATTATGGCTTATCACATTGGGTTAGAGCCACGATTAGGGTTACGGTATCAACTTAACCCATCCAGTTCAATTAAGTTAAGCTATAATAGGGGAAACCAATACGTAAATCTAATTTCGACTACGGCCATCTCTACCCCTTCTGATATTTGGTACTTAAGCAACAAGCACCACTCCCCAACATTAATAGATCAGTTAGCATTGGGATTTTTCAAAAACTTTAGCAATAATACAATTGAATCATCCATTGAATTATACTATAAAAATCTTCAGAACGTACTTGAAACCAAAAACAACGCTCAAATATTAATGAACACATTACTTGAGGCTGATCTAATTGCTTGCAATGGTTATAGCTATGGCTTAGAATTATACTTTAAAAAGATTTCGGGAAATTTAACGGGTTGGATTAGTTACACTTTTTCCCATTCCATGAGAAAAACTTCATCCATTCATACTGAAGAACAGATTAATGCTAATGTGTTTTTTCCATCTAATTTCGACAGCCCACACAATCTTGTGTTGAATAGTAACCTCAACCTTAGCCGACGGTGGAGAGTTGGTGCCTCATTTACTTACAATACAGGCAGACCAATTACTTTACCCGAACTCTCATATAACATAAATGGTCACCAATTGATACATTATTCTGATCGGAATCAGTATCGGCTACCAGACTATCACAGGTTAGATTTATCTTTAAGCTATGATGGATCACTTAGGCTCACAAAAAAATGGAAAAGTTATTGGACTATTTCCGTAATCAATGTATACTCCCGTAAGAATATCCAATCAATATACTACGAAAAGACAACACCTTCACCTATGAATAATTATCAAAAATATAGTCTTTATAAACTAACTATTATTGGAAGGCCTTTACCAACACTTACTTACAACTTTACTTTCTAAAAGTTAAGAATAATGACAAGGACTAGAATAATCGTAATATTGGTTTCAGCACTCAGCATGTCTCTACTGGCTTGCAGAGAAATTTACGAACCAACAATTGACATAAAAAGTAATGCTCTTGTAGTACAAGGATTAATTACTGATCAACCAGGACCACACTACATTAAACTAACCACCACAATTCCTTTCAACTCTGGACAAACGTCTGTTCCTGTTGTGGGCGCACAAGTTTCCGTAGATGACGATCAGGGTGCAACCTACATATTCAATGAGTTTTATCCGGGTGAATATCGCTCATCAGAGGATATGATTGGAATGAATGGCAGAATCTATACTTTAAACATACATACTCAGGATGGTTATAGCTATAAATCCTCTCCACAAACATTGCTACCAAGCATAGATATCTCATCAATAAAGTCAGAGATAGCCATAAAAAATGAAGTGTCTGAGGACGAGTTTGGTAATCTGGTTCTAAATGAAATTCAGGGCATCTCTGCAATCCTTCAGACAGAAGAAGATTATGAAAATAATCCCATGATTCGATTCAAATCAGAGATCATTGTTCAATACGTTTATCCTTCTGGCGAAGCTCCACCTGAAGGTCCTGGACCGCTTTGGTATTGCTGGAAAATATATGAACAAGCAGAAGGTATAAATAATATTAACCTCCCAACAATTGATAATATCCCTGGAAATATTAGCAATACCATTGTAGCTTTTGTTCCCAGAAAATCCAATAAGTATTATTCACTTCCCTGGGATAGATTGATTCAAGGTTTGCTGCTTAATATCTCAGTTTACACAATAAACCAAACTTCATATCAATATTATTACGATGTCATAAAACAGATTAATTCCGATGAAAGCCTATTTTCGCCCATTCCTTCGCAAATCAATAGTAATATGAAATGTGTTAATGATCCAAATAAAATTGTGGTTGGGCATTTCGAAGCTTCTTCAAAAATATCCTTTGGATTTATTGTAAGGGAAAGATTTTATCCTGAGGATGTACATTTCGAACTGACAAATAAGCTGGATTCAATTCCTCCTTCAAATTGTATTGATAATGTTAAACCCGACTTTTGGGTAAATAACTGATATAATTATGCTGATTAATAAAACAGTAATAACAAGTTTTCTAATTATCTTCCTTATATCCGAAGTGTTTTGCAATGCAAAATTTGCCCTTTCGGAATATGTACCCAATGAAAATTTATATATACATACCGATAAGGATATATACTTCTCAGGAGATAGAATTTTTTTCAAAACTTATCTTAACGTTGATAAAGACTTAAGCAATGCTCTAATTAGTAAAGTTTTATACATAGCCTCTTATACACCAACCGGAAGCATGATTGATAGTATTGAGGTGTTTTCTCCAAATCTTTTTAATCATGGGAGTTTTCTGCTACCCGACACTTTAAAAACGGGGTTGTACAGATTGGTTGGATGGACAAATAATATGCTTATTACAAATGCACCCTTATTTGTTAAACAAATCATTGTGATAAACAGATTCGATGAAAATCCAATGGAGACAATTGGATTATTTAGCCAAAAACCCATTGAAGTTATTGTAGAAGGAGGTGGATTAATTCATGGTATAGAAAATCAATTGGCTGTTCTATACCACAATCATGATTTAACCGAAAAATACGCATATGTCGTTGAAAATGTAGTGGATACAATAATGTCTTTTGAGATTAATAATTTAGGAATATCAACATTTTCTTTTACACCCGAAGCAAAAAAAGATTATTCTATTTGCATACCAATGAAAGATCCTGTAAATATCCCCTCAAAAAACCTTGAAAATAACTTATTATTAATTAGACAATCAGAAGGGGATCAAATTTCAGTGCTTGTTCAAACCACAAAATCCATTAAAAATGTTTTTATTAAAATCTCTCTAGGGAATACCGTACTAAAGGAAAGTAATGTTGATTTAAATCAATCACTTAATGAGTTTAAGTTTGATACTGATAAATTTCCTTCGGGGCTTCTGACTATATCACTTTTAGATTCAAGCAAAGATTTAATAAATGAGGAATTCTATGTTAATGGAATAAATTCTCAAAGCATTGGGGTTAGTACCGATAAAGATTATTATAGTACAAGGGAAAAGGTTAGCCTAATTTTTAACAAATCCATCTTTGCAGCTGGTTTTGCATCTGCATCTCTTTCCGTTACAAGGGATGAAAGCCTTCTAGGAAACAATTCCCCAAGCATTAATTCCTATCATGAACTTAACAAAAGAGAAAATCTTTACTACGTCACAAACAATACCTTAAACTCATTCTTAATCAAGGATTATTCATTAATACCTTCACAACAATTTCAGAATTTGCAATATGAAATGATTATTCCTGAAAACCATGGATCGATTCTAAGTGGAAAAGTTATTGATAAAACAACAAAATTACCCATTTCAAATGCGGTTGTTTTCCTTTCCACTGAAGATACAATTGTTAATTTGAGATACTCAGAAACATACCAGGATGGCTCTTTCTTTTTTCTAATGACTGATTACTATCAGAATAAAAACACATACCTTAGTCTTTATGATCCTTTAAAATTGTATAATGCTGAAATTATAATTAGAAATAAGTTTAATCCTTTACCCTTTACTCCAAACAAAGTAATTGTACACAATAATTTATCTCACTATATTGAAGACACCAAAATAATAAAACGCGTTCAAAAATCATTTGGAATTGATCATTTGCCACAAGAGAATCATAATTTGATCGTAAAACATTCAATACCTACACTTTACCATACTCCTTCCTTCAGATATAAAACGTTAGATTATGTATCATTCGAAAACCTGTCAGAAATAGCATACGAAATTATCCCATTACTTAGAATTAGGAAAGAGAAGGGAAAATACACTGCAAAAATGGTTAATTCAAGCACAAGGGGGTTCTTCCCTCAAGAACCTGTAATTTTTCTGAACGGAGTCTACTTGTCAAACATTAATGATATTATTCATCTGTCATCAAAAGATATTAAATCGATTGATCTTATTAGTCATTCTAGCATCTTAGGAAATATTGAATTTAATGGAATTCTTTCAATTTTTTCGAATGAACCAACAGATATTTTTTTCCAAAAAGATCATAAAAAGTCCGTGTATTTCAACACAGAAAGGGGTAAAGTTAATTTCTTATCTCCAATTTACGATGATAAGCAAAAAGTAGATCAATATCTCCCTGATCTAAGAGAAACCATAACCTGGATTCCAAACCTCGAACTAATTGATGGTTTTCCATCAAATATCTTATTCTATACTAGTGATGTTGTGGGAAATTACTCAATTATTATTGAAGGAATTATGATCAATGGAAAACCTTTCTCACAAAGAATTCCTTTAATAGTGAAATAAATGAAAAAAATGAGTTATAGAAAAATAAGTTTACTCTTTGCAATAAACTTGCTATTTCAAATAATTGGTTTTGCTCAATCTAATAATACCATTGAAATAATTGAAAAATTGAATGAATCTCACCTTTTTGGTGAAATAGTTTACAAACAAAAACCCACAAATGGTAGTCAACTCTTACTTGATAGCTGGAGTGAGGGAACCGTAATCTTAAAAAATGGATTCATTTCAAATAATAACCTTTTAAACTACAATGGTTACATTGATCAAGTACTTTGGTTCAATTCATCAAAAGTAAGAACAGTCATACTTGAAAAGGAAGCTATTCATGAGTTTTCATTATTCGAACCAAGTACAAAAGACACTTTAACTTTTAGAAATATGGAAGTTAAGGTTCCATTCTACAATATACCACCTAGTTTTTTCGCTCAAGTATTGTACGAAGGAAACATTGCCCTATTTGCTTTTAGACAAATCGTTGAGGCAGGTATTTATTCATACCAACAGAATAATAGCACCTTTGAAATTCCAAATGTAAAGCCAAAAAATATATACTTTCTCAAACTACCTAGTAATGATATTATTCCTATAAAAAAAATCAATAAGAGATCAATTATTAATGCTATTCCATCTAAAAAAGAGCAAATAAAAAGATTTGTTAGCCATAACAAGTTTTCCATAAAGAATGAGGAAGACCTTATTAAACTAATCAATTTTCTTGATATAGATTAAAAATATTTTAAGAAAAACTTGACATTTATGTTATATATTTCTAACTTTGTGTTAGAAATTACTAACACTATATCAAAAAAACTATGAAAAGAACAATTTTAGTATTTATCGTTGCGGCGCTAGTGCTTATTGCAAGCGCCATTTGGTTTTTCTTAGGCTATCAGGAACCAAGCCATATGGAGAATCTTCATTTGCTAATCATTATTGTTCTGGTTGCATTTGCTCTCTTTTTTGGTTACAAGAGACTAACAAGCGAAAGGCGAGGCGAACCCGCAGAGGATGAAATGTCGAAAAAAGTGATGCAAAAAGCGGCTGCGTTATCGTACTTCATTTCGCTGTACCTATGGGTGTTTATGATCTATATAAAGGATCGAGTAGCTATGGATGTTGAGATACTGATAGGCACAGGAATTCTTGGGATGGGAGTTATTTTTGCCCTAAGTTGGCTTTACTTTAACTTTAGGGGTATTAGAAATGAATAACAGGATAAGAGAGTTCCGGGCAAGGTTTAATTTAACGCAGGACGATTTAGCTAAAAGGGTAAATGTACGAAGAGAAACCATTGTTTTTCTTGAAAAGGGAAAGTACAATCCTTCGTTAAAATTGGCCTACGATATTGCAAAAGTATTTGGTAAGGCAATTGAAGAAGTATTCATTTTTAATGAATAGTCTATTCAGGGTTTGCTTTTATACAAACCCTGAATAGATTTTTCTCTACATATGTATCACCTCTCCATAAGCGGCGGCGGCGGCTTCCATTATGGCCTCGCTCATGGTTGGATGTGGATGGATGCTCTTTATAAGTTCATGTCCTGTTGTCTCAAGGTTTCTGGCAACCACCATTTCAGCAATCATTTCGGTTACATTACCACCAATCATGTGTGCTCCTAATAATTCTCCATATTTTGCATCGAAGATTAGCTTCACAAAGCCATCGCGCATGCCTGCTGCTGTGGCCTTACCCGACGCAGTGAAAGGGAACTTGCCCACTTTAACTTCATAGCCAGCCTCAATGGCAACCTTTTCAGTCATTCCAACCGATGAAACTTCGGGCATGGTGTAGGTGCATCCGGGGATATTCTTGTAGTTGATTGGATGAACATCCATTCCTGTTATCTTCTCTACGCATACAATGCCCTCCGCAGATGCCACGTGTGCAAGTGCTGGGCCTGGGATAATATCACCAATGGCGTAAATTCCCTCAATATTAGTGCGGTAATACTCATCAACCTTTACCCTGCCATTTTCAATGGCAACACCTACCTCTTCAAGTCCGATCCCTTCAATATTTGGAGTAATACCCACAGCCGATAGTACGATCTCGGCCTCAATAAATTCTTCGCCCTTTTTAGTTTTCACTTTAACTTTGCACGTATCACCGACTACGTCAACAGATTCAACGGTTGAATCTGTCATCACTCTGATCTTTGCCTTTTTGAATGAACGCTCAAGCGTTTTAGAAACCTCTTCATCCTCAACAGGTACAACATTTGGCATGAATTCGATTAAAGTAACCTCAGTGCCAATGGCATTGTAGAAGTATGCAAACTCACTTCCTATTGCTCCTGATCCTACCACTACCATGGATTTAGGCTGCTTGGTAAGAGAAAGTGCTTGGCGATAGCCAATTATCTTGTCACCATCCTGCTTCATGTTGGGCAGCTCGCGCGAACGTGCTCCTGTTGCAAGAATAATATGCTTTGCCGTAATCTCCTGTCTTTTGCCATCGGAATCGGTTACTATTACGGTGCTCTTATCTTTTAACTTACCAAAACCGTTGATAACCTCAATCTTATTCTTCTTGAAAAGAAAATCAATTCCCTTGCTCATGTTGGCTGCCACATCGCGGCTGCGGCCAATCATCTTCTCAAAATCGGGTTTCACATCGCTGGCAAGAATACCGTAATCGGCTGCATGCAATGCGTACTCAAAAACCTGTGCGCTTTTCAGAAGCGCTTTGGTGGGGATACAACCCCAGTTAAGGCAAATTCCACCAAGGCTCTCCTTCTCAACAACGCCAACTTTTAAACCCAATTGACTAGCTCTAATTGCTGCCACGTAACCCCCAGGGCCACTTCCAATAACAATAACATCGTAGTTCATGGTAATTTGATTATTATTCTGTTCGATATTAGTTAATTACAATTTATATTGATTGTTGTTTATTTTTTCTTTTATAAAACGAAAAAATCTAGCTACTAAAAAGATGAATACCAGTGAAAGAATTATTGTTGCACCAGAAGGAACGTTCAAACCATATGAAATTAATAATCCAACTAATGATCCAATAAAACCTACAATTATTGATGTGTATATTATGTTTTTAAATTTCTTGGTAAAAAGGTTTGCTATTGTTGGCGGAATTGTGAGCAATGAAATTAGAAGTATTATACCTACTAATCTAATGCTTAACACTATGGTCATTGCTAAAAAGGCTTTGAGAATATAAGTAAAGAGTTTTTCTGGAACTTTCTGTGTTCGAGCAAAGTTTGGATCAAAAGCAAGGTATAGTATTGGCCGAAAAAAAATTGTAAAAAACGAGATCATAACTATGTCTAGTCCAAGCAACAGGTATATATCCTGTTTAGAAACTGTAAGAATTGATCCAAAAAGAAAACTCATAAGGTTTGGAGCATATCCTGGGGTTAAAAAAACAAAGAAAACTCCAATTGCCATACCCACTGACCAAAGTATACCTATTGCAGAATCTTCACGAACCCTAAATTTGTTTGACAATGCTTCTACGCCAAATGCAGTAATCACTGCGAAAACAGTTGCCCCAAAAATTGGGTTCAATCCAAGGTAATATGCTATTCCAATTCCCCCAAAGGAAGCATGAGTAATACCACCGCTAAAGAAGACTAACCTACGTGCTACAATGTAAGACCCAACTATCCCTGCAGCCACAGAAACCAGTAATGCTGCCCAAAAAGCATTTAACACAAATTGGTATTGAAGGATGTCTGAAAAAAAACTAAACATATTATACAAATGAATTAATGCTTGGTTAAAACAGTATGTGGAACAGGTCCGTGCGCGATGATTTGAATTGGGCAATCATAGGCAGCCAGTTGTTCTGTGGTTATTAAATTCGATGGATGATAATGCAAGTGCCTGTTAACACAGGCAATGGTCTTAACATGAGAAGTAATGGTTCCCAAATCGTGCGATACCATGATTATAGCCATCTCCTTATTTAATTCCTTTAGCAATTCGTAGAGTTCTTTTTCAAACTTGTTGTCAACAAAAGTATTGGGTTCATCAAGTATTAACAGTCGAGGATGTGAAACCAGAGCTCTACTTAAAAATACACGCTGCATTTGTCCTCCTGAAAGTTCACCAATTACTTTATCTTTTAGATTCTTTATTCCCATGCGGTCCAGTAGATCCAATGCCATTCGTTTATCCTGTGTCGAGTATCTTCCACCTATTCCATTTCTTCCCAGTAAACCTGAAAGCACCACCTCCAATACCGAAATGGGAAATTTTTTATCTATACTAACCACCTGTGGAAGATAACCAAAAAGAGTTTCGTTTGAATTGAGTTCAAGATACTCAATTGTGCCTTTTTGTGGTTTTAGCTCACCTAAAATTAGCTTTAAAAGGGTAGTTTTTCCTCCCCCGTTTGGACCAATAACGCCAACGAAGTCGAAATCAGAAATTACAAAATTAACATCTCTGAGAATCAACTCATCGTCGTAACCAACCGATGCTGAAGAAATTTCTAAAATTTTACTCATTTGTTATTAGTTTCCATTTAAAGCATCTTTTATAAGATCTGCTGTAATAAACATATTGCTTAGCCAATTATAATCAAGCGGGTCAACAACAACAACTCTCCCACCAATGTCATCTGCAATTGTTTTAGCCATACTCGCATCAAACTCCTTCTGAATAAAAATAGTTTTTACCCCTTCGCTTACTGCATCATTCAAAACCGATTTCATGTGTTTCATGGATGGAGATTTTCCATCTTCTTCTAATGAAACCTGCACTAAACCATAATCCCTTGCAAAATATGTGAATGCAGGGTGAAAAATGAAAAACTTATTTGTAGAAACTTCTTTAAAAGCATTTTTCATACAAGAGTCTAAACTATCAATATCAGCAATGAATGCTTGGGTATTTGCTTTAAAAACAGAATCATACATGGGAAAAATTTCAGAAAGAGTAGTGTAAATGGAATTCACAATTTTTTTAACCTCAACTGGCGATAGCCAAACATGTGGATCGAAACCGTGGCTATGTGAATGGTCGTGATGAATACATTGTCCTTCGATTAGGTTAAACTCTTTTGAATGATTGATAAAACGTGTATTGGTGTTATTCCCTTGTATTTTTTTAAGTGTAGTTTTCTCAAAATCTAAAAGTCCAAGCGAGAAGTAGGCTAAAGAATTGCTTAAGGTTTTAATCTGAACTGGTGTAGGCTCATATGTTTCAGGGCTAGAACCTGGAGGTACCATTACACTCACATTTACCAATGTGTCGGCTATTCGTTCTACAAAATACTTCTGAGGTAAAATGCTCACCATTACATTGGGCTTATCGTAATCAGATGATTGATTAGAACAACCAGAACTCAGCAATACTAACATAAAAATAAAAAGGGTTAAACCTCTGACCATTTCGTTGAATTATTTAAAAATTTCAAAATCAAAACTACCTACTATTCCTCAAAACACAAAAAGAATCAAAAAGTTTTAAAGCATTGTAACATATTCAAAATTAAAAACCAATAAAGAGAAGTATATTTACTCAAAATCAAATTTTTCGAAAATAAGACTGCAACAATCGTTTTTTTTTTATTTCTTTGATTAAAGAAAAAGCAATAAAATGTTTCGCAAAATTCCATTTATTCTCTTACTATTTGTTAATCAACTGTCCTTTTGCCAAGTCGCTGATAGTAAAATCGATAGTCTAAAACATGTGTTACAAAATGCTAAGGATATTGATAAAATAGCAATTTACATTGAACTAAGTGATATTAAGATTTTCGAAGAAGATGGGCTTTCCTATGCAAAGCAGGCTTATGAACTTGCCAAGAAAATTAAGGATATCAAAGCTCAAGCTGACGCTTTAAATGCCATGGGCAAAGTATTCTACGCCCAATATCAGGAAGACAAAGCCCTTGATTGTTTTATACAATCCCTAAGTTTTTCCGAAAAGGTAAACGATCTGAATTTAATGGGCAAGAACCTCCGTAGTATTGGACAAGCCTACTATGCCATTGATTCCATAGATAAATTCAAATTATATACTAACAAGGCATTAGAGCTATCAAGAAGAATAAATGACAGATTACTTGAAGCCGATGCCTTAATAGACATGGGAACATTGAAAACTCTCGAAGGCAATCCAGACTCTGCTCTTATCTTGCTTAAGCAAGCATTAAATATACGCCTTGAAGAGAATGCCATGCTTGATGTAGCTCATGCATATAACAGGCTTGGAAGATTATATGATGATATTGGAGAAACAAAAAATGCCATTGAAAGCTATCAAAAAGAAATTGAAATAAAAGAATCCCAGAGTGATTTTGCAGGGTTATATTTAGCATACTATAACCTTGGTAGGGTTCACTATAGACTTGGAAACTACCAGCTTGCCCTAGAACAATTTCAGAATAGTCTAATTATAGCTGAACGAATTAAGCATCAGTATTATATTGCCATTGCGTGTAACGAAATTGGCATTATATACGAAAATCTCTCGCAAAGTGCTCTTTCTGTTGATGACAATGAGGTTCATTTTAGAAAAGCTCTTGAATTTCATGAAAGAGCATTGAGTTTGTTTAAGCTGGATGAGAATCTTGCTATGGTTGCCCGTTCGTTGAATAATATTGCCAACACAAATTCTCGTCTTGCTATTAATTCTTTTGTTGCAATGTATGGAGAGGCTTGGGAAGATTCTCTTTATAAAATTCCTTCCAATGATATACTATTATCCTTCTCAAAAACCATAGACAATTACAATCAAGCACTTGAAATTTTTGAGCAAATTGAAGATGATATTGAAATTGCTAAAGTGTATATCAACTTGGGTAGTCACTACAATTGGGTTCGCAACTGGACTCAAGCACAGGATTTTATAAACAAAGGATTAGGTCTTGCAAAGAAACTCAATAGTCGACAAGAAATATCAAATGCACTATTTGCATTAGGAGAAACAAATTTTAGAAAAGGTAATCTTAATCAAGCAGAACGTTATTTTTTTGAAAGTGCAAGCATTGCCGAGGAACTTGGGTTAATAGATGATCTAAGGCATAGCTATAATAAGCTGTCAAAGATATACGAGCAACAGGGAGAAATGACTAATGCTTTGGTTTACTATAAAAAATCTACCCAAATAAAGGATCTAATATTCTCGGAAAAGAGCCAAAAAGCCATAACCGAGATGCAAACCAAATACGAAACCGAGAAAAAAGAGCAGGAGATCAAACTACTCAGCAATGAAAAGGCACTGCTAAACTCCGAGAATCAAAGGCAAAGATTGGTGATCTTCATAACAATCGGAGGATTACTGGTGATATTAGCTTTCGCCGGTTTGTTGATAAATATGGTTCGTCAAAAGCAGCGAGCCAACAAAATTCTCGAAGAGAAAAACGAACTTATTTCACATCAGAAACAAGAGATAACTGATAGCATACGTTATGCAAGCCGAATTCAGAATGCCATTTTACCATCGGAAAATTTGTTAAACACTGCTCTCAAAGAGCACTTTGTACTATTCCTTCCCCGAGATATTGTGAGCGGAGACTTCTACTGGTTCACCAAAAAAGATAACAAAATGGTTCTGGTTGCTGCTGATTGTACAGGGCATGGTGTTCCTGGTGCCTTTATGAGCATGCTCGGTGTTTCATTCCTCTACGAAATTGTGAATAAAGAAGGCATTATGCAGCCTGCGAAAATCCTGAATATGCTCCGGGAGTTGGTTAAGGTTACCCTTTCCCAAACAGGGAAACAAAATGAGCAAAAGGATGGGATGGATATATCTCTCAGCCTTTTGGATCTCAATAACATGCACCTTGAATGGGCAGGAGCCTATAATCCATTATACCTTATAAGAAACGGTGAACTTATTGAATATAAGGCTGACAAGATGCCTGTAGCCATTCACATAAACGACGACAAACCCTTTACTAATAACGAAATAGATCTTAAACCTGGAGACACATTTTACATGTTCTCCGATGGTTTCCCAGACCAGTTTGGAGGACAGGAAGGTAGAAAATTCATGTCAAAGAGATTTAAAGAACTTCTTGTCGAAATAAACCATTTAACCATGGATGAGCAAAAGAATACACTTCATCAAGCTCATCTAAAATGGAGAGAGGGTTATGAACAAATTGACGATGTAGTAATTTTTGGAGTTAGAGTTTGATGAATTTTTAGCCAATACATTTCCACTCATTCTACGCTTTCAAAAATTTCCGCCCTGATAGTTCCCTTCGAATAAAGAAGATTCAAATCAAAAAGTTTACCTTTGCCTTGAATTTTATAATCCCTATGGCTGATAAGATAAAGTTTAAGACTGCACTTTTTGTAAATCCTGGTGTTGATCAACCCTCATCCATTAATATGGATGCGTTGAAAAAATTGAAAAGACAAAGAAGAAAGTTGTTAAGCGCTGATCAATATTACGAGGGTATACTAAAACGCAATATCACCATCCTTAGTCAAGCCATTACGCTTGTTGAAAGTTCATTGCCAGAACATCATGAAATTGGACAACAGGTAATTGAGAAGTGTTTGCCATACACTGGAAATTCCCTTAGAATAGGAATTACTGGGGTTCCTGGTGTGGGGAAAAGCTCTTTTATTGAAGCATTGGGAGGTACGATTACTTCGCACGGTGGCAAACTGGCGGTTCTTGCCATTGATCCTAGCAGTGAAAGGAGCAAGGGTAGCATACTAGGCGACAAAACCCGAATGGAAACACTTTGTTCTGACCCAAACGCTTTTATCAGACCTTCACCCTCAGCAGGTTCGCTGGGTGGAGTGGCTAGAAAAACTCGAGAAACCATTATACTATGCGAAGCAGCCGGATTCGATACCATTTTCATTGAAACAGTTGGCGTTGGCCAAAGCGAAACGGCTGTACACTCAATGGTGGATTTCTTCCTATTACTTATGTTGGCAGGTGCTGGTGATGAGTTGCAAGGTATAAAACGTGGTATCATGGAGATGGCCGATCTGATTGCAATTACAAAAACTGATGGCGATAATATTCAGAAAGCCAATTTAGCAAAGGCTCAATATGAAAATGCCTTGCATCTTTTCCCCCCCGCTGATTCTGGCTGGGCTCCACTTGTTAGGACATGTTCATCCGTTACAAAAGCTGGAATACAAGAGATATGGGAAGATATGCTTGACTACATGCAATTTGCAAAGAAAAATAATTATTTTTTTAGCCGTAGGCAAAAGCAAGCAACTTTTTGGATGCATCAAACCATTTCAGACTCACTCAAGGATGATTTTTATAGTAATCCTTCGGTAAAGGATGCTCTCAAAACAGCTGAAAAAAATTTAATTGAGGGCAAAATCAGCTCATTTACAGCAGCAAAGAATGTTCTCGATTTTTACCGTAAACTCTAAACAAAGATTGAATAATAACTGTTAATCATTAAAATTAAAAAAAAATCAAAAAATGAAAAAAATTCTGGTTCTATCACTCACGATTGTTGTAATGCTTTCTTGCTCAAGCAATAAATTTAAGATTGATGGTGATATTGAGGGTGCTCCTGAGCAAACTGTTTACTTAATGCAGATCTTGGAGAACGACTATATTACAGTAGATTCCACATTAATTAAGGATGGCAAGTTCACCTTTAAAGGATCTGTTGCCTATCCAGACATATATTCCATTCTTTTTGACCAAACACAGGAACGCATTGTACTTTTCCTTGAAAATTCCGATATTACCGTTATTGGAAGCATGAATGATATTCAAGCGATTGAAATCGTGGGTTCTGAATCACACAATATTCTGTTAAATTTCAATAAACTTGCTGAAGATAAAAGTCAAAACTTAATGGATATTAGCTTTCAGTATCAGTCTGCTGCCATGGATGGAATACTAACCACAACCCTTGAGGAGGAACTAACCAACCAATACATGGCAGAGATAGAGATATTTATGGATTATATAAAACAGTTTGTAAAGGATAACAATCATTCGGTTGTTTCAGCATACATTACCCTAATTCATCTGGTTGATCAACTTGAACTGGCTGAACTACAAGAAATTGCTAGTGGTTTCCCTTCCAGTATTCAAAAATCGCAATTTGTAACAGCATTGAATGATCATTTAAGCGTTGAGATGCGAACATCCATTGGTCAATCCTATACTGATTTTACCTTATCAGATCCTCTAGGCCAGGAGATTGCTCTATCAACGTTTATTGGAGAAAATTATGTTTTACTCGATTTTTGGGCAGGTTGGTGTGCACCATGTCGTCAGGAAAATCCGCATCTTGTGAAATTATACAATTCATATAAATCAAAGGGTTTTGATATTTTTGGGGTTTCTTTTGATCGCAGTCAAGACCAATGGCTTGAGGCTATCAAGCAGGATGGTCTGCTTTGGACCCAAGTTTCTGATCTAACAGGTTGGGAAAGTCCCATAGCAAAACTTTATGGGATCATGTCGATACCAGCCAATCTTCTCATATCTCCCAGTGGAGAAATAATTGCAAAAAATTTAAGAGGTAGCGATTTAGAGGATAAGCTAAAAGAAATTTTTAAAGAATAATTCCCCCTTATCGAACAAAGAGGCTGTATCAAAAAAAATTTGATACAGCCTCTTTGTTTTTATGTAGAAATAGTTCAACCCTTGTTTAAAATGGATATCCTATTCCAAAATTTATCACAAAATCTGATCTTTTATAGGGTCTATTGAAGGGAATCCAGTGAATATTCTGACTTATTTCATCACTTATTGTTGATATATTTATTCCAGGATCATGAACCTTTACACCCAAGTCGAACCTAATAACAAAGAAACCCAGATCCATCCTTAATCCTGTTCCAGTTCCCAAAGCAAATTGCTTATAGAATTCATTTATTTTAAAAAGGGCACCAGGACGTTCATCCGCTGATGAAATTGCCCAAATATTTCCGGCATCTAGGAATAGGGCACCTTCTAACATCCATATCAATTTAAACCGATATTCAATATTTGCTTCCAATTTAATATCAGCGGTTTGATTAGGAATAATACCTTCCTTGAATTCAACGTATGTTCCGGGCCCTAAACTTCGAGCATTCCATGCTCTTATGCCAGTAGACCCACCAGAAAAATATTTCTTTTCAAAAGGTAAGGCTTTTGAATTACCATAAGGTAATCCTGCTCCTGCATACACACGATACACGAAGGTGTTATTCTCATCGAGTATATGGTTAAATGAATAGTTTATATCACTACGTACAAATTGAGAAAAACTAATATTAAAAATCTTATATGAATCATCCTCAGCCTTTTGACCCCAGATTGAATAAGCACCATTAAGCAAATTTCCAGAAAGCTCTAGATTAAGCCTAACTATAGAAAAGTTATCCCTAGGAGTCAACTGATTATTATAAATCATGCTATAACTTGATAGAGTTATCAATTGGCTTATATAACTGTTTTCGAGGTATGTATCTCTTATTATTTCATAAAATGATGGTGAGATAGCAAAAATGTTGATTAAATTAATCTCTGCAGGTATTATTGTATGTGAGAACTTTCTTTCACCCCTCCAGTTATAACCAAAACTTAATCCTGCAACAGTTCTGGTGTATTGAGGACGGTTCTGATAATTGTAGGACGAGGATATCTGGGTTCGGGGATTATATTGACCAAGAACTTTTTGAAAATACTGGGGACCAAGAAATCGAGGAAATCCAAAACCAATTGAGCCTCCATACTCAATAGCATTATCAAATCCTGTTCGATCAGATGATAAAATCTCTACCATTCCCCTTAACTTAATATCAAAAGTTTCAGCACCTCGGAATATATTTTTATGCTGATAGTTAAGGTTCCCCTCAATACCTATATCAGAAGCTGAGTTTGTTCCAACCAAGTCAACCTGATAACTCTGCAATGTATGAGGTGTAAGTTGAATATGGCAGTTTATTTGTCCATAATCTCTTTCTTCCGTCAATGTATTACTGTTGAAAAATAGAAAATTATCATCATCAAAGTAACCATTTTCTTTTTCGATATATTCTTCAAAGAATACATTCACAACCCTATACAATCTCAACGACGTTAGTTTGCTTCGTGTAGTCTTAACTGTACTCTCGGAGTATAGGTTTCCGGGTTTGATTAGGTTAGAATTGGTTAATGTCTTTAACTTTATTCCAGGATCTTTATGAAAAACAAAGAATTGATTTTCATGCCGAATTGTATCCAATAATTTTGACTGCTGATACTGAAAGAAATTAACAGGGTCATAATTTGGATAGAAAAAAACATTATTTATTTCGTACTTTTTGTAGGTTTGGGGAATTCGCTCTCCAAATTGATCACGAATAAACCTATTCCTAATGAAAAGTTCCAAATCAACTCTCCTGTTAGAAATGCTTGTATCAGCATTAAACGTTATAAAATCGCGCGAAAAGAAAAAGTAACCCTCTTCTTTTAAAAGTTTCTCTATTCTTATCCGTTCTTCTTTAAGAAGGTCAATATCAAAATGTGCTCCTTTTGCCAGAATCCTATTTATGGTATCGTTTATTACTATTCGGCGTATTGATGCATCCTCAATAACATAGCTAATATTTCTGATCTTATATGGTAATCCAGGTTTTACCAAATAGGATACTTCTGCTTTTTTCTTATCGTATTCAGTGCTATTAAAAACATTTGAGCTATAATATCCCTTTGAGTCTAAATACCTTTTAAGATTGGTAGTCGATTGATGGGTAAGAAAAGTATCTAAAATAACAGGCTCCTCTCCTATTGTCTTTAGCCATCGGCTAAAACCTGTGTATTTGTGAGGTTTTGCTGCATTGAAAATTCTTAGGTGAAAACGAAAAAATAGTATACGTTTGTTTGGTTGTTGCCTAACATACTTTTGCAGATCACTTTCTTTCACACTTAACTTTTCATTGGATTCAATATTCATCTTAACCTTATCAAGCAGATATCTATCATCGGGTACTCTTCGGGTAATGCTACATGATGAAGCCAGAAAAATAATAATTGCAAGAAAGGGAAGTGCTCCTATTTTTGAGGAACTTATCTTAATTCTATTGATGATCATTAATAAAATGGGCATAACCTATACATAAAAAAATTTCCAAAAAGACATGGAAAGATAGTAAAACCGTTTGAATCATGAATGCTAGGTAGTAGCATAAAAAATGCCAAAAATCTATAAAAAAGTGAGCTTCATCAAAATACTCGTTTCTTCAAATAAAGATTTTTAATTTTTTACCAGAAACTCTCTCTTATTGTATTTTAAAAAATTTAGATTTTTCAGTTTTATTTGCACATAGTTTATATTTGTAATGAAAAAAATCTAAAGTGTATGTTGAGTATATCCCAAATAAAACAGATAAGAAATCTGCATTTAAAAAAATATCGGAAGGAACAAAATCTCTTTATTGCGGAGGGAAATCGTTTAGTGCAAGATCTTCTTCAATCGTCAATTGAGGTTAAAAAAATATTTTATATTGAGAGTTGGATACCTGTAATTAAAAATGAAAATGTTTTATATCAGCAAGTTAGCAAAAAAGAAATGGAACGGATTAGTGGTCTAAGCACTCCATCGGAGGTATTGGCCATAGTAAAAGTTCCTGTTAAAAAAATCGATTTCAGTTTTTTTGATAGTGAATTAATATTAGTGCTCGATGATATTCAAGATCCTGGTAACTTGGGAACAATAATCCGCTTAGCTGACTGGTTTGGAATAGAAAAAATAATCTGTACCTTAGGAACTGCTGATGCCTACTCACCTAAAGTTGTTCAGGCAACCATGGGATCAATTTCTAGGGTTGAAGTTGTATATTATAATCCTTCAAAAATCATTGAAGAACTAATTGATAGAAAGATTCCTGTATACGGAACCTTTCTTAAAGGTGAGAATATTTTCCACAAAACCCTATCACAATATGGGGCGATTATCCTTGGAAATGAAGGAAATGGAATTTCAAAGGAGTTTGAAAGCATTATCTCTCATAGAATAACTATCCCAAGTTTTCCAAGGACAGATTGTGGTAGTGAATCGCTTAATGTTGCAGTGGCAGCTGCAATTGTATGCGCAGAATTTAGAAGAAGAACAATTATGGATTAGACTTAATCCATTGGGAAATAGCTTCAGCACAACGCTCTCCATCAATTGCAGAAGATACAATACCTCCGGCATAACCAGCCCCCTCTCCACAGGGAAAGAGACCATTAACACTGACATGCTGAAAGGTTTCGGAGTTGCGAGGTATTCGCAATGGGGATGATGTTCGCGATTCAACTCCAATTACCAGAGCTTCATTGGTCAAAAAACCCTTCATCTTCTTATCAAATGCGCTAAAACCGGCCTGCAATCTGTTTACAATTTCCATTGGCATCCATTGTTCCAATCTTGAAGAAATAACACCGGGTTGGTAAGAGCAATTTGGCAAGTTCGAAGAAAACTTCTTGTTTACAAAATCTGTAAGCCTTTGTGCTGGAGCGGTAACACCCGACCTTACCTGCTTAAATGCCAACTCTTCCAAATCTTTCTGATACTCTAAACCCGCCAATATTTCATGCTTAGAGTAAGATTTTAAATCGCATAATTGCATTTCAACTACAATACCTGAGTTTGCCCATTGTGAGTTTCTTTTTGATGGTGACATGCCATTAACAACCAATTCATTAAATCCAGAAATTGCTGGAACTATATATCCTCCAGGGCACATGCAGAAAGAGTAAACCCCTCTTCCGTCTACTTGTTGGGCAAGGCTATAGGTTGCTGCAGGTAAAAATTCCCCCCTACTCTTTCCGTGATACTGAATGGTATCAATTAATTCCTGTGGATGCTCTACTCTTACACCCATTGCAAAGGGTTTTGCCTCAAGTTTTATCCCCTGATGATGAAGAGAATAGTAAATGTCTCTGGCAGAATGGCCTGTGGCAATGATAACTGCTTTACCTGCAATACTTCTACCATCGGCAAGCAAAACCCCCTTTGAACCTCCATCAATGATCTTAATGCCATTGACTTTAGCATTAAAAATCACTTCTCCTCCATGCTCCTCAATGGTCTTTCTGACTGAAGATATTACTCGCGGTAAAACATTTGTTCCAATATGTGGATGTGCTTCATAAAGAATCTGCTCCTGAGCCCCATGAAGATGAAGAATTTTTAGAATTCTATTGGTATCACCCCGTTTGCGGGATCGACTATATAGTTTCCCGTCGGAAAAAGTTCCCGCACCTCCTTCTCCAAATGCAAAATTCGATTCTGGGTCAAAGCCCTTATTTCTGTTAAGAATTGCCACATCACGTTTACGACTTGAGACATCCTTTCCTCGCTCAAGGATTATTGGTTTTATTCCCAATTCAATAAGCCTTAGAGAAGCAAAAAGGCCAGCAGGCCCCGATCCAACAACAATAACCTCAGGGCTTTTTCTTACATCCTTATACTTAAATTGTGGTAAAGAATCAATAATCGATTCGTTTAGGTCGTAAACCTTGAGTCCAATATTGACTTTAATGTTCCCCCTGCGCGCATCAATTGACTTTCGAGTTATAAGAACATTGCCTAACTGGTTTTCTTTAATTCCTAAATACTTAGCAGCACTGATTCTTACATTTTCAAAATTATGAGCTTGTTGAGGCGATAACGAAATGGCTATTTCCCTAGGCATGGAATAGGTTATTCGAAATGAAAAGATAAAATAACCATTTGTGATTTAAGGCGATCGATGGCATTTGCATAAATCTCGCCTTGCTCATCAGCACGGGCTAAAACATTCCTAGACCCTGAAGAAATCTTAATCTCAGTCGAAAGTTTGAAGTAGGTTAGGAAAAAGTCAACCCCAAAACCATATTCATAGTAAAAATCTCCTTTAACCAGCCTAAGGTAAATACCCTCGTCAATATTAAGCTTTTTATAAGCTGCCATATCAATTCTAAAATTGGTACCGGCAATCAAATAGGGACGTACATTTGATTTACGTATAGCAGCGTACTTCAATGCTAAAGGCATCTCGATGAATGAAGACTCCATTTTCATGGCATGAACAAACGTTCCATCTTGTTGGTAAAATGATAGGTCCCTTTGCCCAAATGCCAAGCCAGGTAAAAATCTCAGGTGTAAGGTCGGTACAATTCTTAAATCTGATACAACATTTACATTGAAACCGGGTATGAGATGACTAACATCTGCAAAAAGAAGCTCTTCTTGATTAGGATTACTCATCGTTTGAAAATCCATTACGTGCAAACTTAATGAAAACCCAAATCTAAGCCTTTTCTCAAAATCGTAATCTGGATCATTTAAAATTTGCGGAGGCTTAAACTGCGCAAATAGTTGATTTGAAAAAGACAAAACTAAAATAATGAGCAATAATATGTATTTAAACTTCTTCACTATTTTTCTTTAACACAAAATTAACTAACGCTCTTTTAACAATTTTTATTATCTATCATTGAATGTCGCTGTGTGTTTAAAACTGATTACCACTGAAAAAGTTTCAAATATGTAGCAAAATATTCAAAAACAAAAACGCTTTATCAACAAATTTATTCTTTTTAAGGTTTTGTCGCACTGTAAATTGCCGCTATTCCAAAACTCTGAATGGTATAAGAAGCCCCAATAAATCCCACATCATTTAGCATTTTAACAAAATCCTGACGCTCTGCGAAAATTTTAACTGATTTTGGCAAATAAGTATAGGCATGTTTATGCCCTGAAATAATTCGTCCCAAAAGGGGTAAAACACTTTGGAAATACAAGCCGAAAATCCATCGTATAATCAATAATCTTGGGTTAACAAACTCAAGAGCATGAATACTCCCACCAGGTTTTATCACACGAAACATTTCTTCTAAACCCTTTTTCGGATCATTGAAGTTTCGAACACCATAAGCAACGGTAGCCACATCAAAAATTTCGTCATTAAATGGAAGGCTTTCTGCATATGCTCTTGATAATGATATCCTTTTCTCAAAACCTTTCTTTTTAATTTTCAATCTGCCAATTGCTATCATCATATCAGCAATATCAACACCATCAATAGTAACATTTTCATCTTTTTTTGCTAAGGCAATGGCTACATCAGCAGTTCCTGTGGCTACATCGATAACTTTAGAAGGTTTATTTTTTAGAATCCTTTTTACCAAACGCTTACGCCATAACCCATGAATACCAAAACTGAGAACTTGGTTTAATAAATCGTATCGATGGGCAATGCCATTAAACATTGCTTCAATATCATTCTCTGTTTTATTGACTATAACCACCCAGGTAAACAAATGAATTGCAGAATAAGACGGATCATTTAACCTCCATCATTGAAGAGAAAGCGTTTTCGTATTCTCTCTTTAGGTCAGTAATAAAGCCAAAGGAAATATCATCAATTCTAACTTCGGATTTTGTAACATGACCAAGAGTAGTAAATGGTATCTTTTGTGCCATCATAAGGTCGATAAATTGAGTTTCTCTCGATGGTGAAACTGTAACAACTATACGTCCTTGGGCCTCTCCAAAAAGAAAAGCATCAGCTCTAATCTCAGCGTCAGTTGTTATATCAAAACCTAACTGGCGCGGAATTGCACTTTCAAGAAGTGCAATGAATAGCCCACCGTCAGAGACATCGTTTGCTGACTGTATCAAATTCTTATTGATTAGCTCTAGAAGAGTTTTTTGAACATTGTACTCCTCGTCAAGATTAAAGTAAGGTGCTGGAGAATTTTTAATGCCATGGTAAGAGAACAGATACTCTGATGAAGATATATCGTTGTGAGAACGACCAATAAGATAAATCATATGCCCTTTTTCCTTGAACGCCATGGTAGTATGATGGTTTTTGTTATCCAGTATGCCAAGCATTCCTATGGTTGGAGTCGGAAACACCGATTCATCTTTACCCCCTACAGTCGACTGGTTGTAGAAACTTACATTGCCTCCTGTTACAGGTGTACCAAATTTAATGCAAGCACGTCCCATACCCTTAATAGATTTCACGAATTGCCAATACACCTCGGGATTATATGGATTTCCAAAATTTAAACAGTTGGTTATCGCTAAGGGTCTTCCACCGGTGCAAACAATATTACGTGCAGCTTCAGCAACTGCAATCATGGCTCCAACCTCAGGATCTGCCTTCACATACCGCGAATTGCAATCGACGGTTAACACCAGTGCTTTATTTGTGCCTTTAATATTCACAACGCCAGCGCTAGATGGAAAATTTGTGGCCATATTTGCAGTACCCACCATCGTATCGTATTGCTCATAAACCCAACACTTTGAAGCAATGTTCGGATGTTTTATCAACAAAGAGATTACCTCTTGCAAATCATTTGGTTCTGGAACTTGATTTATCTCAAACTTTTTATTATTCTTAAAACTAGCAGGTTCTTTGTACTCACGCTCATAAACAGGTGCACCACCTCCCAACACAAGAGATGGGGCCGGAACATTGGCAACAACTTCACCATGCCAAAGAAACTCAAGCCTATCGCCTTTTGTTACTTCTCCAATTTGCTCACAGTTTAAATCCCATTTTTTGAATATCTCCTCTACTTCTTTCTCACGACCCTTCTTTACTACAATAAGCATGCGCTCCTGCGATTCAGAAAGAAGAATTTCCCAGGGCTCAATATTCTGCTGACGAAGCGGTACCTTATCAAGATTTATCCTCATACCATGTTTTCCCTTCTCCGACATCTCAGAGGTTGAACAGATGATTCCGGCGGCCCCCATGTCCTGCATTCCAACTATGGCACCAGTGGGTATTACTTCAAGCGATGCTTCGAGCAACAGCTTTTCGGCAAATGGATCACCAACTTGTACAGAAGGTAAATCCTCAGCAGAATTATCAGTAATGTTGGCCGATGCAAAGGTAGTCCCATGAATACCATCCTTCCCAGTTGAAGACCCCACAATAAAAACAGGATTGCCCACTCCTTTTGAAACAGCTGAAACCACCATGTCTTTTTTAACTATACCAACCGACATGGCATTAACTAGAGGATTTGTATTAAAAGAGTTATCAAAAAATACCTCTCCAGCCACCACAGGAATGCCAAAGGCATTTCCATAGTCGCCAATACCCTTCACCACTCCCTTTATGAGCCATTTTGTCCTGTCAAGTTTTATATCCCCAAAACGCAAGGAATTGAGCTGAGCAACTGGACGTGCTCCCATGGTGAAAATGTCACGATTAATACCCCCAACACCTGTAGCGGCTCCTTGATATGGCTCCACAGCACATGGGTGATTGTGCGATTCTATCTTAAATGCACATGCCAGACCTTCGCCTATATCGACAAGCCCTGCATTTTCCGAGCCAGCTTCAGCTAGAATAGCCTCACCCTTACGGGGGAGGGTTTTAATCCATTTTATAGAATTTTTGTATGATGCATGTTCGCTCCACATCACAGAATAGATGCTCAACTCGGTAAAATTTGGCACTCGCCCTAATACTCTTTTAATCACATCAAATTCCTCGGGCAATAAACCAAGTTCCTTTGCTGTTTCAACGGTTACTTTCATTGTCGATATGGGGTTTTTATAATTATCAACTATCTAACTTTAATTAGTATTCCCAATTAAAAACTATCTAATTACGACTCCAAAAATAGTAACAATATGGCAGACTGCTTGCACACCATAACTCTTTTTTTGTCTCTAATGATTGGCAAGAAATAATTAAGCATTAAATGTAAAATTCATCATATTTTTACCTGATGAAGTGGAGTATAAATTGGGCCCTTTGGAGTTAGATCGCTTTTATATAGAGTTACTTTATCAACCCTTGTTTCTTGAAAAACTTTATTCTGTTCAACATTAACAGAATGAATAAACTTATTGACATCAAATAAGTTTTTGATCCTACCCAATGTAATATGGGGGTTAAATCCTCTTTCGTCAGGAAGAAAACCAGAGGGTTTAAGAGAATCAACTATTTTTTGATAAATTAATAAAAGTGAATCGGAGGGTACAACACCAACCCAAATAACCCTAGGATTATTCTTACTACCAAAAACACCAAGCCCTTTCAGGGTTATTTTAAATGATTTAAAATCTAACAGAAAATTGGTTAAATTAATCTTTATGGAATCAATTGTTGCGATCGGTGTTTCTCCAAGGAAAAATAGGGTAAGGTGAAGAATATGAGGATCGACCCATTTAATACTATCTTTAATATGATCCTTAATAATACTATTCCACGTTTTTTTCAATTCATCGCCTATAGGAATATCAAGTGCAACGAATGTGCGTAAAGTATTCATTTTTTAATTTTTAGCAGATAATCAATTGGAAATATGGTGGTAAATTAACAAAAAAGTTGCATTTTTAACAATCAAAATCAAATTGCAAATAATATGAGTAGAGAAAAGAAATTTGCTGTTGTAATTGCAGGTTGTGGTGTATACGATGGGGCTGAAATTCATGAAACCACAATGACCCTATATGCCATCGCAAAGCAGGGTGCAGCATATCAAATTTTTGCTCCTGACATTCAACAGCATCATGTTGTAAATCACCTAACTGGTGAGGAAATGAACGAAAAACGAAACGTTCTAATTGAAGCGGCACGAATTGCACGTGGAAATGCTTTGCCCCTAACAGAATACAATCCAAAAGATTTCGATGCTCTTATTCTTCCAGGGGGATTTGGAGTAGCCAAAAACCTCTGTTCATTCGCATTCGATGGGCCAAATTGCACGGTAAACCCACAGGTTGAAAAAGCAATAAAAGACACACATCAACAAAAAAAACCTATTGGTGCGCTCTGTATTGCCCCAGTCATACTCTCAAAATTATTTGGCAAGGTTACCGTAACTATTGGACAGGATAAAGGAACCGCTCAAGCCATTGAAAGCATGGGCTCGAAACATCAGGTTACAAATCATGGCGAAGTAGCCGTTGATAAGAATAATCTGTTATTCACTACACCCTGTTACATGCTAGAGGCCAGCATCGTAGACATAGCCAATGGAGCTAATGCGGTAGTTGTGGAAATGATGAACTATATCAAATAGCACATCAGCAAAAAAACCGCCAAATGGCGGTTTTTCTCATTTTTTTTCATTGTTTTTAGAGCAAACCATGCTCGTGAAGAATTATTAACTCATTGAGAAGTTTGTCTTCAGAGGCAGAATCGAATTGTGATTTCAGATTCGAGCCAAAGATACGTGCTACAGCTTGCCAAAATACTGCCGAAACCCCACCCCTTATTTCCTTAATAATATCGTACGAAGTACGACCTACCTCTCTGTCAATTAACTTAATTAAAAGTCTTCCTTGGGTAATGGTAAGCTCTACCAGTTGACCCTCAAATTCATCACGAAGTTCCTTTTCAACCTGCTTTGCATATGCTTTTCTTTCCAAATCGTTGTCAAGGCTACGAAAATGAGCATCCATCTCTGATATTTTTACCCTGGCTATTACTGCATATGGGTAAACAATCTTCAAGTTTCTAATAAGCCTTTGATATTGACGAAAATCACGATTACTGGTAAACTTCCGGGTTGGGAACACAACTATCTGTGGTATAAGAGCGTGAGGAAGTGTATCTCCATCAATAACAGTAATTGGAAGAATTGTATATCCATCAATTACTATTTGATTTTGGGCATAAACATTGAAAATACTTCCAAAACCTAAAAAAAGAAATAATATTGTAAACCTAAAATTCTTCATGTTAATCATTTCCTAACCAAATATTTAAACGTTTATGGCAGCTAAATGTTATAGCTAAATTACATGTATTATTAACTTATTTACATAAAAAATGCCAAAATTATTTCGTACTATCCTTTTTTTTTTAGAATTTTCACAAAAAAATAAAAAAGATCAATTAACCTAGAAAAAAATATCATGGAAGTTATTGAGAATCAAAGGGAAAATAATCAGGAACTGCGCTATGCAGGATTCTGGTTAAGGTTTGCTGCATACCTAATTGACAGCATTGTACTTTCAATTGGAGGATTTATCATTGCCATTCCTGCAATATTATCGATTATAGGTTCAGCATTAAGCCTGAATAACATTAATTCTTTTGAAGATATATTTGTTGATGGCAATTGGCTTAAAATTGGAACCATTGTGGGAGCCATTATTTTAACATCTCTGCTTAGCCTTGTTATGGGTTGGCTATATTATGCTTTAATGGAATCATCAAAACATGGAGGAACCCTTGGGAAACTTGCTGTTAGCATTAAGGTTACCAATCTAGATGGTGAACGTATATCATTTGCCAGGGCAAGTGGAAGATACTTTGCTCGAATTATTACCAATATGACTCTTTACATTGGTTATATCATGGCAGGTTTTACTGAAAAGAAACAAGCGTTGCATGATGTTATAGCCAGCTGTTTGGTTATCAGGAAATAAAAAAACATTTTACTTTTAACTAAACAATGTTTGAAGCAATATGTTTTTCACAAGAAGATTATTATTAACCTTGAAAAATGGAAAAAAATAATCGTAGCTATTCCAACGATGAAATAACTGTTTTTTGGAAGCCTGGCGAGTGTATTCATGCCACAACTTGCTATACTAAATTACTTTCAGTATTTAATCCTAGAAATCGTCCGTGGGTAAATATGCAGGGAGCTCCAACCGAAAAGATTATTGATATTGTTAATCAGTGTCCAACCGAAGCATTAACTTTTAAGTGGAACGATAACGAAAAGAACCAACTGGAAAAATCTCCTAAAGCACTCAAAGATAAAACAGAAGGTGGAATTAGCCAGACTGAATCTGAACAAAAACCTGTTCAGATTCAGATCATGAGAAATGGGCCTATTCTCTTTAGTGGAAAAATAAAAATTATTGGACCCGATGGAGTTGAGCTAAAGTCGATGCAAATGGTCTCTCTTTGCCGATGTGGTGCATCGGGCAATCAACCTTTTTGCGATGGAAATCATTTTAAAATCGGTTTCAGAGATAATAAAGAATAACCATGGAAACATCCAATACAAAACAAACAGCAGTGGTTACTATTAACCGTAATGGTCCTATTAAAGTTACAGGCAATTTTACAATAACTGATATTGATAACTGCATTCTTCAACCCAATAATCCTGAGGAAATATACCTTTGTGCTTGTGGCCGTTCACAGAACAAGCCTTATTGCGATGGGAGTCATAATAAATGATACAATGCCTAACTCCCTTTTTTAAATGATTGATCAAAAACCGACTAAAGCCTCAAAATCTATAATTCGTTATTTAATGATTTTTTTGGGGGTGTTATTTGTTGCATTGGGTATTATTGGCATTGCTATGCCCATACTTCCAACAACACCTTTCTTTCTATTAGCTGCTTACTTCTTTGTACGAAGTTCCCAGCGGCTATACAGATGGCTTCTAATGCATCGCATATTTGGAAATTACATACGAAACTACATCCATCATAAGGCTATAAGCCCAGGTATTAAGATTTTTACATTAATCTTACTTTGGGCAACCATTCTTACTAGTATATACTTAATGAAAGGAATAATATGGGTGCAAATAATTCTGGTTTTGGTTGCTATAGGAGTTTCTATTCATATTCTATCCTTACGAACAATGCATGAAAAATAGTTGTTTATTCTTAGTAATAAAAAAACATACGGCGCAGATGGGATCTGCGCCGTACTCTCATTAACCACCGGAAATTAATAAGCCATTAGCTTATCTTTCCAAAACAAAATTACACTATAAAAATTGATGTACGAAAACTGTTTGATAAACGTCAACTTTTTATTGGTGAATATCCAATATAACAAATTTAAATATTTCAGTATTTATATTTCTTAATCTGTAAAAACCATTTCAAAATAGGGCCTGATACATTTTATTGCAGTTTAGATAACACTTTACCCAGATTAATACTAATTTCGATTTTAAAAAATAACTGCTACTTAACAGCAACAATCAAGGGGAAAGGTTCTTAAAATCAGTTTAACTTTACCAGCTTTTTTAATTAGACTTTTATTATAATGTGTTTAATTACAAAACTATGGAAACAAAAATGGTAGTCAATGTCCAATCAGAGATTGGATCATTGGAAGGGGTAATCATCCACACTCCAGGACTTGAAGTTGAGAATATGACACCTAATGATGCTCACAGAGCATTGTATAGTGATATTCTTAATCTTTCGGTAGCTCAAAAGGAGTTTGCTCAAATCAGTGGTGTTCTATCAAAGGTTACTAAAACATTTGAAATAAAGGACTTGCTTTATGAAGTTGTTAGAAAGCCCAAAGCAAGGGAAAAATTAATTATTTCAATATGTAAGAACGAGGGTGTGATGAATTTACATGATGAATTATCATCAATTGCCTCTAAGGATTTGGTAAGAATTTTAATTGAAGGCTTACCAATTAAACGCAATACTCTAACAAGTTTCCTGAGTAATGATAGGTATTCATTACCACCACTTTACAATTTCTATTTCACTCGCGATGCTGCAATATCAATGTATGACGAGGTTCTCGTTGGTAAAATGGCCAGCAAGGTTCGTGATCGTGAAACCTTGATCATGGAAGCCATATTTAAGGAATCCGATACTTTTAAGACCAATACCATTAATCCTTTATCATTAAATAATAACATAGACATCTCCATAGAAGGAGGGGATGTACTTATTGCCCGCGACGATATTATTTTAGTTGGTAACAGCATCAGAACTACTACTCAAGGAATTGATTTTATTATCAAGAGTTTATGTTCTAAAAGAGAAAAAAAGACTCAACACATAATTGTACAGGAATTACCCTACAAACCCGAATCATTCATACATCTCGATATGGTATTCACTTTTCTTGATGTTGACACATGCATGGTTTTCGAACCGTTGATTCTTCGTCCTAACAAATTTCAAACTGTGATGATTACCATAGAGAATTGTAAAGTCAAAGAAATTAAAAACGTCGAAAACATACTCACTGCACTTAAAACTTTAGGCATGAATCTTAAGCCTATTTATTGCGGAGGCTCCATGGATTCATGGACTCAAGAACGTGAGCAGTGGCACAGCGGTGCCAACTTTTTTGCAATTGGTCCCGGGAAAGTTATTGGTTATGCCCGTAATACTTATACTATGGACGAAATGAACAGGAATGGATTCGAAATCATTAGAGCAAGAGAGGTTATTGGCGGAAAGGTTGATTTGAACAATTACAATAAGTATGTTATTACTATTGATGGGAGCGAACTTCCCCGTGGTGGTGGTGGTGCGCGTTGTATGACAATGCCTGTACGCCGAAAGCCTGTTGAATGGAAATAGCTAATTACTAAATATTTGTTATTTTTTGTTGAACAATAAATAAGCAAGTATGTTAATATGATTAAAATTAAACTACTTGATTATGGAAAAGAATGTTGGTAAAACTGATAAAATTATTAGGATTATTATTGGTTTAGTAATAGCAGCATTGGGAATTTACCATGAAAGTTGGTGGGGTTTATTAGCTATAATCCCAATTGCAACTGCTTTTATTAGTTTTTGTGGCCTTTATACAATTTTTGGTATAAGCACTTGTCCTGCTAAAAAATAATATTCACTGTTTAACTCAAAAAAGCCTCGAAGCATATACTTCGAGGCTTTTTTATTTGTCGCTTAATTAAACCATTTGCTTTACCAAATCGGCAGCATCCTGAAGCGAAACGGCCGAAAAAACTTTCAATCCGCTGGCATCAATAAGTTCTTTTCCTTCCTTAGCGTTGGTGCCTTGAAGCCTAACAATAACGGGAACAGGAATGTTGCCAACTTCTTTGTATGCATCAACTACGCCCTGTGCAACGCGGTCGCAACGTACAATACCTCCAAAAATGTTGATAAGAATTGCTTTAACCGAAGGATCTTTAAGGATAATTCTAAACCCAGCTGCTACAGTTTGTGCATTTGCATTTCCACCAACATCTAGGAAGTTGGCAGGATCACCTCCAGAGAGCTTTATAATATCCATGGTAGCCATAGCAAGTCCAGCCCCATTAACCATACAACCCACGTTACCATCAAGCTTAATGAAATTCAAATTTGATTCAGAAGCTTCAACCTCAGTTGGGTCCTCCTCGTTTAAATCACGTAGTTCAACCAAATCTTGATGCTTAAATAGGGCATTATCGTCAAGATTTACTTTAGCATCTGCAGCGAAAATGATATCATCTGAGGTTTTGAATACGGGGTTAATTTCAAACAAGGTAGCATTGTACTCAATGTATGCATTGTATAGTGCAGTTACAAACTTTACCATTTGAGAGAATGCCTTACCAGAAAGACCCAGATTAAATGCAATTCGTCGTGCTTGAAAAGTCTGTATGCCCATTGGGTGGATCTCCTCCTTATATATTAGGTGTGGAGTATTTGCAGCAACTGCTTCAATGTCCATCCCCCCTTCGGTTGAGTATAAAACCATATTTCTGCCGGATGCCCTATTGAGAAGGATGCTCATATAAAATTCTTTTGCAGGTGATGGGCCTGGATAGTATATTCCCTGCTCCACCAATATTTTATCAACCAACTTACCTTCGGGACCTGTTTGGTGAGTAACCAGGTTCATCCCAAGAATTGAATCAGCGTGCAGTTTAACCTCTTCAAGACTTTTAGCAATCTTAACTCCCCCTCCTTTTCCTCTTCCTCCAGCATGAATCTGGGCTTTAACCGCAATTGCGTTTGTCCCTGTTGAATCAATAATTTCTTTTGCTGCATTAACAGCTTCGGTAGAAGAGAACACTACCTTGCCTACTGGGACTTGCACTCCAGCCTTTTTTAACAATTCTTTGGCTTGATACTCGTGAATATTCATCGAAAAAAGATTTAATTTGCAGTGAACTAAAGTACAAAAAAAGCATAATATTTTCTAAAATATTATGCTTTAAGGTTAATCTTTTTCCATTGAAGAAATTGTCCATTTGATTTGAAGCAAGAAGTAATTATGAAAAAACTAAGAAAGTTAAATATCTATGAGCTAAACAGAAAAAGTATCGATGAATATAGAAAATCACCAAAATTGCAAGTAATTGTAGTGCTTGACAATTTAAGAAGCCTTAATAATATTGGATCAATTTTTAGAACTTGCGATGCTTTAAATGTTGAAAGTGTTTTCCTTTGTGGAATCTCTGCAACTCCACCCCACCCTGAAATTCATAAAACTGCTTTAGGTGCAGAGGATTCTGTTTCGTGGATTTATTTCGACAAAACCACTGATGCACTAAAACAGCTAAAGGAAAAAGGTTATGAAATATTTGCCCTTGAACAAACTGAAAACAGTCTTAATTTACAATATTTCGATCCAAAAGCCAACATTAAGTATGCGTTTGTATTTGGCAATGAATTGAAAGGAGTTACTCAGGAAGCGCTTGATTTTTGTGATAGTTCACTTGAAATTCCTCAATTTGGAACAAAGCATTCATTCAATGTTTCAATCACTGCGGGAATAGTAATATGGGATTTTTTCTCAAAACTAAATACAAAAAAAAAGGTGCTCGAATGAGCACCCGTGTATTTTGTACTTCCCTTAATTATTGAATAATTGCCATAAAGGCATCGTTTTGGAAGTAGTTGCGGAATTCTAAATCAATTTTAGCACGCTCCTTGAGTGAAGCATCTTTCCCTATTGCGGTACGAAGGTTGTTTAAAACCATATTCTCATCCTGATTACGCGCACCAACTATTGCCAATCCGTAGAATGATTTTGCTGAATCAACTTTTTGGAAGGTATTTTTAGCAGCATCATTCTTATTGGTAAGAAGCATAGCCAATCCTTGATTAAAGGTATCGGTACCACCTAAATACTCAACTGCAGCAGGATACTTATTCTTAATAATGGCAATAATACCAAGGTTGTACTTCACATCGTTACCAGCATTAGTGGCAGAAACAAAATGATTCTCGGCTGCTTCCAGATCACCCTCAAGCATTGCAACACAACCCATGTTATTTTTAACTGTTGGATTATTTGCATCAACTGCTGCTGCTGCAATTACAGCTTCTTTTGCAGCATCTACGTCACCGTTAAGTATGTTAATGTATGCCACGTTATTGTGAGCCCGAACATCGCCATGAACTTCGGCGGCTTTCTTGTAAACCTTTAGCTTGTTATCATTATCAGGGTATAAAGTAGCAGCATAAAGCATCTCCTCAATACTGAGTTCGCCGAAGTTATCATTATCAACCATTTCCTTCAACTCCTCATCGGAATAGCCAACTTTATCAACGTTAGCAATCATCTTGGAACGGCGTAATTCTGGCAGAATTTTTTCTGCTAAAACAAGATAAACCTTGCTAAGATTCTTGATCTCTTTTTCGCGAACAGCTGGATCGGAGTACATTGAAAGCACACGGAGAATAAGTTCTTTGTCTTGAATATCAGAAGATTGAACCAGTTTTTGGAATCCATCCCAGTCCTCTGCAGTAGTCTCAACAGATACATAATCTGCAGGTTTTCCTTCAACTTTGGCTTTCTTAAAAATGTCACCCAACCACTTTTCTGTATTCTTTCCACGTTCATTCGAAAGTTTTTCGTTGAGAGTTTCTGGACCATCAGGTGATGCATAGGCTGAAACCTTAACACCTTTTAATTCAAGGCTTTCTTCATTTGCAGTTTCTTTAATAAAGTTTTCAAGAGTATTAATTTCATCCTTTGTTAGTTCTGATTTGCGAATATCTGAACGCTGAATAACGAAATTGATTTGAGCTTCTTTCTTTGAAGAAATGACCCTTTGGAAATTATCCTTTAGCATGATGGGCTTAGGGTTCATGTCAACCAATTTGTATGTAGCTAAAACGCCTACACCGATCTTTTGTGATAAATCAAACGGTATTCTTTTATCCTTATAAATGATAACGAAACGAAGTTCAAGATCGGATTTCATCATGGCATCCAAATACTCAAACTCAATATCATGCTTAAATGAGCCCCCGGCATCGTTGGAGATAACCTGATGATTATCTTCAACATCTTGTCCCTGAAGCATTTTAACTGGTAATGGAAGTTCTCCGCCCTGGTAAACCAATACCGGGGTGATTTCCAAGATGGCTTTTTTGTTGAAGTATTTTGCAGGGAAGGTACCTTCGATAGTACCCTTTACAATATCGCCATGAACTTCGAGGGGGTTTGGAGTTACTTTAAAAGAAGTACCTTCGGGTAGTTCTTTCATTTTGTCAACTCCACCACAACCACTAAGGATTATGGCTGCTAGGGCAATCACTGCCAGAAAACTGAATTTAATTCTTTTCATAGTCTATTAGAGTTTAATTTGGTTTTCTTACCTTTTATATAACAACTTACAAATTTAATACTCTTTTGGTAAATAGAAAACCTTTATGGATAAAAATTGCCTTAAAATACTAAAAAAATAACCTTTGAGCCCCAATTTTATGATGTTTATCAAAAATAGCAGATTTTATCTTTTCGTAATCTTCTTGATTTTCAACAAAATCGATATTAGATGTATCAATTATCAGGAACTTATAGTCGGTATGCTGTTTAAAGAATTTGAAGTAACCTTCTTGGATATTCTCCAAATAACCAGATGATATTGACTGCTCATACTCACGGCCTCGCTTTTTAATGTTACCAATTAACTTCGAGACAGGCAAATGTAAGTAAACGTATAGATCGGGTTTGGGTATTGAACTATATATTATTTCGAATATCTGTCTGTAAAGATTAAACTCATCCTGCGCTAAAGTGTTCTGAGCAAATATCAATGATTTCATAAAGAAGTAATCGGCAATGACCATGGGTTGAAAAAGTGAAACTGCCCTCAGCTCATCATTAAGTTGTTTATATCGTTCGGCCAAAAAAGATAGCTCAAGAGGAAAACTAAATCGTTGTGGATCGTTATAAAATTTAGGCAGAAAAGGATTATCTGCAAACTGCTCAAGAACAAGCCTAGCATTTAAATCATTGGCCAACATGCTTGCCAAAGTAGTTTTTCCTGCTCCAATATTTCCTTCAATTACAAGGTATCGCATAAATTAGCCGATTGGTAAAAAAGGAGTTGGGTAATTCTCCCAACTCCTTCTATTATATCATTTTGTCAAACCAAACTCTATTTGATATCTTCACCCAAGTTGTAAAAGATGAATGAATAAATATCTGCTGCTTCTTCTATTCTCATTGAGGTAGGAGTTCCTGCACTATGTCCTGCCCTTGTTTGAATTCTAATAAGTTTAGGGTTTGCACCCTTTTCTTGTTTTTCTTGAAGGGTAGCAATGTATTTGAAAGAATGAGCAGGAACCACACGATCATCACGATCTGCAGTTGTTACAAGAATTGCTGGATAGCGTGGGCTAGTTTTCACATTATGAATTGGAGAATACTTGTAAAGGTTTAGGAATTGTATTGAATCCTCACTTGAACCATAGTCGTTAACCCAAGCCCATCCTATGGTAAATAGATGAAAGCGTAGCATATCCATTACACCAACCTGTGGAATGGCAACCTTAAAGAGATCGGGGCGTTGATTTACCACTGCACCAACGAGTAATCCACCATTGGAACCTCCCTGTATGGCTAGTTTTTTGGAGGAAGTATAGTTTTCAGCAATCAAATACTCGGCAGCAGCTATAAAATCATCGAACACATTCTGTTTATTCAACTTGGTCCCAGAGCGATACCAATTCTCACCGTATTCGCCTCCACCACGGATATTTGCCATTGCATATACACCGCCATTCTCAAGCCAAACAAGTCTGGATGGAGAATATGAAGGTTTTAAACTAGCATTAAAACCTCCGTATCCGTAAAGTAAAGTAGGGTTCTCTCCGTTAAGGTCAATGCCCTTTTTGTGAACAATAAACATGGGCACTTCTGTATCGTCTTTACTTTTATAGAAAATCTGTCTTACCTCATAATTTTCGAAATCGAAATTAATGTTAGGTCTAAAGTGCTCTTTCGTTTCGTAATTTTCAGTATCAAAAGAGTAAACTACTGATGGAACAGTGAATGAAGTGAAAGTGAAGAAAGCCATCTTATCTTTGTATGATGCGCTAATTCCAGCAACCGTACCAAGAGAAGGGAGTTTAATCTGATGCAACTTGTCACCATTTAGATTATATACTTCAACGCGACTTTTCACATCCTCAATGTATGTAGCAATAATTTTACCTCCAGCCAACACGCAACTCTCAAGTACATCCTTGCTCTCTGGCAAAACATCTCTCCAGTTGCCAATATCAAGAGAATTGATGTTTATCTTGATCAACTTGTACTTTGGTGATCGATAATTAGTTAATACATATAGATGATCATTTACATGATCAATTACATGGTAATTATATTCAAAACTAGTTGTAAGGTTAAGAAAATCATACTCCTTTTTATTTAAATTTGAGATATAGAGTGAGTTTCCATGTGTCGATTCTGATTCTGATATTATCAAGAAATTTTCATCACTGGTTACCTGTGCAGAGTAATTCCTTAAAGGATAGTTTTTATTGTGGAAAACAAGTATATCTTCTTTTTGAGGCGTACCTAACTTATGGTAATACACTTTATGGTAATGATTTACATTGATAAGTTCACTTCCTTCCTTTGGTTCATCATATCGGCTGTAAAAGAATCCATCCTTAAACCATTCGATACCCGAAAACTTAACCCAACGAACTTCATCGGAAAGATCCTTGCCCGAATCAATCTCGCGCACCAAAATTTTTGTCCAATCTGATCCTCCATCTGCAATTGAGTATGCCACATATTTTCCATTTCCAGATATGCTTATTCTCGAAATAGCAATGGTACCATCATCGGATAATGTATTGGGATCAAGCAAAACTCTTGGTTCTTCAAGCATAGAATTCTGTACATAAAAAACAGCTTGGTTTTGAAGTCCCTCTCTCTTTGAAAAGAATATTTTTCCTGCTTTTAAGTAAGGTGTAGAAATGGAAGTGTAGTCCCATAGTTCTGATAAACGATTACGAATGGTTTCTCTATATGGTATTTTGCTCAAGTAATCAAATGTTATTTCGTTTTGAGCTTTTATCCATTCGCCTAGTCCTTCTGCTTTATCATCCTCGAACCAACGGTAGGGGTCAGCTACATTAACACCAAAATAGGTGTCAACAACATCAACCTTTTTTGTTTCAGGATACTTAATCTTGTTCCTGTCGCATGATAAAAAAACCATTACGGTTGCTGCTAAAATAAATGGTATCAGTTTCTTCATAGAAATGATGCTTTCGTAGTTTTACAATTGATAACATACAAATTTACGCAATTGATTATAAAAATCTTGTAAATGTAGTGATTTTTAAAAAAAAAGTGTGTTGTAAGATAGTATTTGTATAATAATTTAAGATGGTTATATCAATTTAATGAGCAGGTTTCTGTAACCAATAATTGAACTTTTTTATTTCAATTTGACGAACCTATTTGTTTTAAAGCATTTGTGTTTTGATAAAAAAAATTAGGAGTAGTTTTAAAAACCACTCCTAATTATTAAAGTCAACTAACCATAACGAACTTTATTCCTGGTTTTTATCAGGGCGAGGTAATAATACTTTTCGAGAAAGTTTAAATTTTCCTGTCTTGCTATCAACTTCAATTAATTTAACATCAATTATATCACCCTCTTTGAGTACATCCTCTACCTTGGCAATACGTTTCCAATCTATTTCTGATATATGTAAAAGTCCATCTTTCCCAGGTATAATTTCAATGAATGCTCCAAAGGGCATTATAGATTTAACTTTACCTGTATAAACCTCTCCCACCTCTGGAGTTGCAGCGATACCTTTTATCCACTTCACTGCTGAGTTTCTTGACTCGGCATTATCGGCAAAAACAGTAACAATGCCATGATTATTGATCTCCTCAATGTTAATGGTAGCACCTGTTTCGCGTTGAATCTCTTGGATAATCTTACCTCCAGGGCCAATGACTGCTCCAATCATGTCTCGTTGAATGCTAAATTGCTCTATTCTGGGGGCATGGGGTTTCAGGTCAAGGCGTGGCTCTGCCATAACTTTTGTCATAATTCCTAAAATATGTAATCTGCCATCACGTGCTTGATTTAGCGCTTTCGATAGCACTTCATAAGGAAGTCCATCTACCTTAATGTCCATCTGAGTGGCAGTGATACCATCTTCTGTTCCAGTAACTTTAAAGTCCATATCACCAAGATGATCTTCATCTCCTAGTATGTCGGAAAGAACGGCAAATTTTGCACCTTTTGGTTCAGAAATTAACCCCATGGCAATACCCGATACGGGTTTTTTAATTTTTATACCAGTATCCATAAGAGCTAATGTTCCAGCACAAACCGTTGCCATTGATGATGATCCGTTCGACTCAAGAATATCGCTAACCACTCTAACAGTATAGGGATTATCCTCGCCGGTTGGCACCATTTTCTTCAATGCCCTGTGGGCAAGGTTACCATGACCTATTTCCCTTCGGCTTACGCCCCTATAGGCTCTTGCTTCTCCTGTTGAAAATGGGGGGAAGTTATAGTGCAAAGTAAACTTCTCTGTTCCACGAACCAAAACTTCATCGATAATCTTTTCGTCAAGTTTAGTTCCAAGCGTAACAGAAGTAAGTGATTGAGTTTCACCTCTTGTGAAAAGAGCCGATCCATGGGCAGAGGGCAAAAAGTCAACTTCGCATTCAATGGGTCTTATCTGATCTGTTTTTCTTCCATCAAGCCTTAACCCTTCGTCAAGAATCATTCGGCGCATAGCTTCCTTCTCAACATCATGGTAATACCTTGAAACCAATGCTTCTTTGGCTTCACGCTCGACCTCGGGAATGGTTAGCATAAACTCTTCCTTGATGGCAGAGAATGCATCGCTTCGCTCATGCTTTGGTAGGACAGACTTAGCTACCTTATATACTTTATCATAACAGAATGCCTTTACCTGAGTTCTAAGTTCTTCGTCGTTTTTCTCATGGCAGTAGTCACGCTTCACCACTCCAAGTTCCTTTGCCAATTCAATCTGGGCAGCGCAATGTTTCTTTATAGCATTATGTGCAAACTTTATAGCTTCGAGCATATCCTCCTCCGAAACCTCATTCATTTCACCCTCTACCATAAGAATATTATCATAGGTTGCACCTACAATCATGTCTATATCAGCACTTTCCAATTGGCTAAAGGATGGATTGATGACTAAATTTCCGTCAATCCTAGCCACTCTTACTTCTGAAATGGGACCGTTAAATGGTATATCGGAAATAGTAAGAGCTGCAGATGCTGCTAAACCAGCAAGTGCATCAGGAGTTATATCCTTTTCAGCAGAGATAAGATTTATGGTAACGAAGGTTTCAGCATGAAAATCATCAGGGAAAAGCGGCCGTAAAGCTCTGTCGACAAGTCTTGCAATAAGCACTTCATAATCAGATGGCCTTGCTTCCCGTTTAAGGAATCCTCCAGGAAATCGACCGCTTGCAGCAAATTTTTCCTTGTAGTCTACACTCAAGGGCATGAAGTCAACATCTTCTTTAGCCTCTTTTGCGCTCACCACCGTAGCGAGCATCATTGTTTTACCCATACGGATAACAACCGACCCGTTGGCTTGCCTAGCAAGTTTTCCAGTTTCAATGGTAATGATCCGACCATCTCCCAAATCGATTGATTTTTTTACAACATTAAACATACTTTTTCAAAATATTGATAAATAAAAAAACTCATGGTTTTAAACAGAAAATCAGAGGAAAAAGTTCAAATTCCTCTGATCCCCCCCAAAAAAAATTGCCAAAAAAAGGCAATCGCTAAATTGCCTTTTGTAACGTTCTACTTTCTTAAGTTTAATGCTTTAATGACAGCACGATACCTTTCAATATCACGTTCTTTTAAGTAATCTAATAATCTTCTACGTTTACCCACCAATTTTAACAGCGATCGTTGAGTTCCGTAATCTTTACGGTGCTTCTTTAAATGCTCTGTTAAATGTCCGATACGGTGGGAAAATAACGCAATCTGGCTCTCTGCTGAACCAGTATTAGTATTAGACTTTCCGTATTCCTTAAAAATCTCCTGCTTCTTTTCTGCGGTCAAATAATTCATAGCTACTCAATAAATTAGTGGGTATTTGATTTGCGCTTTTCAGGCTGCAAAGGTAATAGCTTTTTTTTATTTAGATGTACTACCCTAACTTATTTTTTAAAAAAGCATTATAAAAGTTCACCTTATTGTTCTTATATCATATTATATATCAATCTCATGTGAAAATAAATGTTTTTAAAATGCAATCTAATTAAGCTAAATATTTTTTATTTCAAGGAATTTCTGCATTAATCCTCTTAAGAAGAACATTCGCTCCAATGCGACAAAAAAGACACTTACGTCTATTGCAGTACTGACTTTTAAGATGGACCAAAGCCTGTGAAAAGAATGCACTATCTGCCTTTACTCCACAGGAGGAGAATCCTTTGATAATAGAATTAACTTCGGGTTTTAATCCTTCTAGAAGGGTTAACGCTTTATCCTTTAGGGCTTCATTATCCCTCGCTATACCATATGCAAACATAAAGGGAACTACTGTATTGAGAATGATAATTTGAACAGTGGTATCCCCTAAAATTTTATCACTATTTGAAGAAACATTTCCAAAAGTAAAATGGTTATCCCAGTAACTAGAACATCCAACCCTAAGTATTTTTCTAAATTCTGATAGGTCTTTAGCTTCCATACACCTTGAGAAGAGACCCATTGAACTATTAATCAATTTTGCAAACTGGGATATTCGTATAGTAGGAAATGCACTAGGTCTTAACCTCATAAACTTCCATAAATGCCCAGGTATTGGTTTTAAATGAAACTTTTCTCTTTGATAGTTATACTCCTTAATAAGTGCTAACCTGTAATCATCTGAATGAATATCTGAGCACTCCAACATTCCAGCCTGTCCAAAGAGTATTGCCTCTATACTAAACAAACTATTTTTAACCTTTGCTAACAACTTCAAGGGTGTTGCTTTTGCTAAAAGTTCAAAAGGCAGGGCATTAATCTTTAACCCAAAACTTCGAGCCATGGATATATAGAAAGCTTCCTCCCAGTTCCCTTTGCTTTCATCAACAAGTGTGTTCACATAATATGTTTTATGTTCAAGTCTTTCGACACATAATGATGAAAGCCACATTCTAATGTTTATAGAGTTTATTCTTTTAATCTCATCGGCACATGGAATCCAATTTTCTGATGCCACAAATCTATGCAATTCCCATTCAACTTGATCGGGGTAATTTATCTCAAGGGTGGGTACCAAATCACCTTTTGCGTTTTTAACTTGAACATCGTTATTTGCTACTACATGAAGGATAACATTGTTGTATGCTTCGTCAACGTTATGTTTATGTTTATTCCAGTCCGAAGATTTAACGTGAATTTCAACATTACCTGCCCAAATGGTATTACCAATTTTTACCTTTGCGTTAAAAAAATCGGGCCCTGAATCGAAGTTATGTTCTCCGGGTGAAATAACCTCAATCTCTCCATTAGGATAACATTTAAGCCCTTTAAAAAGTGCTGAGCTATGCTTCCATACGAAGTGAATTATATCTTCATTCATTTAACTTACTTTTTGCCCGAAGATAGCCAAAAAAATACCTGTAACGAAAGTGTTTGAGAATACTTTTTTTTTATTTTTGCCAACTAAACTTAAAGGCATTTCACTATTTTCAGGGGATTACATGACTAACCTATCTACCCACGTACAGACAATAAGTCCTTGAAGTTCGATCATAATTTACCAAAATCAAAGATTTTGCTGTAAATTCGTAAACCCAAAAAAATGGTAAATAGCCATCGAATTATTAAAAAAACGGGGTGTAGCGCAGTCCGGTTAGCGCGCGTCGTTCGGGACGACGAGGTCGTGAGTTCGAATCCCACCACCCCGACAATAATTACAAAGCTGTTACTTCTGCTTCATCCTAACATAGATATTGGTTAGGATTTTTTTTGTGTAAAGCGGAAAATCACCGTTCATCATCCATGCATAGTAGCTGGGTTCTTGGGCAAAGATTGCTTCAACAGATTTACCCTTATGCTTTCCAAAATTAAATACCTCAACTCCATTCTCGTCGTAAACTATACGTCCTGCAAAATCAACATTCTGATTGAATGAACTAAATTCGGACAGGAAGTTGATATCATTCTCAAGATCAGGGTATCGATCTAACTGTGCTTTTAGGACTTCATACGTGGCCAAGGTATCAACTTCTGCACTGTGAGCGCCTACTAAATCCTTTTCGCAGTAAAACCGGTAGGCTGCTTCGAGAGTACGCTTTTCCATTTTGTGAAAAATGGTTTGAACATCGATAAACTTACGCTTGCGAAAGTCAAAATCTACCTCGGCTCTTAGAAACTCCTCTGCTAAAAGTGGAAAATCAAACTTATTGGAATTAAAACCGGCTAAGTCGCAACCCTCCATCAACTTAGCTAATGACTTAGCCACCTCTTTAAAGGTAGGCTCACTTTTAACATCTGCATCAGAAATACCATGAATGGCTGTAGCCTCAGAAGGTATTGAAATAGTTGGGTTAATTCGCTGAACTTTAACTTCCTGTTGGCCATTGGGATTCAATCTTAGCAACGCTATTTCGACAATACGATCATTAACCACATCTATTCCAGTGGTTTCAAGATCAATGAATACCAATGGGTTTTTTATTCTTAGCTCCATGATGTCAAAGGTTAAGGTTAGAGTTTATAATACTTTATTTTTAAAAAAACAACGAAGCTGTTTACCAAAATGAAGGAACAGCTTCGTTAAAATAATAATAGGATATCAACTATGCGCTAACCATCATGGGCATTAGCAGCATAAGCACATCATCATTCTCGTTATCTTTTGTTGCAGGGAAGAGCAATCCTGCCCTTGATGGATCAGATAGCGAAAGAATTATATCTGCCGAAGAAATATTGGCAAGAATTTCAATCAAGAAAACGGATTTGAATCCAATCTCCATTGCATCTCCATCGTACTGACAATTAAGCCTTTCGAAAGCAGAAATTGAGAAATCAAGGTCTTGCGCTGACACTACCAATTGGTTACCCGTAAGGGAAAGTTTAACTAAGTTGCTTGCCTGATTAGTAAATGGTGCAACCCTTCTGAGTGAGTTGTAAAAATCAAGCCTATCAATTGTCATAGAATTTGGGTTGCTCGTGGGAATAACCGAATTGTAATTCGGGTATACTCCTTCAACAAGCCTACAAACCAACGTGTAATTCTCAAGGGTGAAGTGTGCATTTTTCTCATCAAACTCAACTAAAACGTCAGCAGATTCCTTAACCAAAACATTCTTTAGAAGGGATGCTGGCTTTTTGGGAAGTATAAATGATGCCTGCTTTTTAGAGTTCACATCTAATCTTTTATACCTAACCAATTTATGTGCATCGGAAGCAACAAAAGTTAAACCCTCATCGGACAGCTCGAAAAGGATTCCGTTCATTACGGGACGCATCTCATCATCAGCAGTGGCGAAAATGGTTTTAGAAATTCCCATGAGGAGTGAAGACGCTGGTAGTTGAATGGTAACTTTTGATTCTGACTTCACCTCAGCTTTCATTGGAAAATCCTCGGCTGGTTGCCCAACGATATTAAACTCGCCAGTATCTGTGCTAACCTTAATGGCATGATTGTCGGCATTAATATCGAAGGTTAGGGGTTGCTCTGGAAATTCCTTGAGCGTGTCCACTAAAATTCGATAAGGGATTGCCACCTGGCCTGTGTCAGTTACGTTTTCCAGCTTAATCTTTGTTGTCAGGGTTGTTTCCAAATCGGAAGCAGTAATCTCCAATTCATTACCATCGAGATTGAAGAGAAAATTGTCGAGTATTGGCAAGGTGTTCTTTGAACTAATAACTCTACTCACCACTGTGAGGTGGCTAAGAAGTTCGGTACTAGAAACAACAAATTTCATATGTTATTATTTAATGTTTTTTAGTTAAGGGTATCATATAATCCCAATCAAAATATATAAAACTTGTTCTCTGTTTTAAAAAACCCGAAAACATGTTTTCTTTCTGATAATCAAAGGGGTTTAATTTCTAAATTAATGACCAATATTACAACTTTTTAAGTAAACCGCCAAGGTTATGGCTAAAAAATCGGATTAAAGTAGAAAATATCTCTGAGAATAGGATGATAATCAATGTAAGCAACCCTATAAAGTTCGGGCTTGCCATCAATATTTATGTATAAATTATTAAGATCAAACCTTACAGGTCGACCAAATTCATCTAAGTGTTCCTCAATTGGAATGGGTATGACCCTTAGCAATAAGGGTGTACCCTCAGCTGGATAGATGTTGAAAATAAAATCGGGTTCCATCAACAGGATCGCAGCTAGTTCTTCCTTAGGAAGATCATTGACTCTCTCTTTGTATGTTATTTGACTAAGCTTCACTAAAAAATTCTGAATCCTTGTTGTATCAAATTGTGATATGCTGTGTCCTTGATACAAAGCAAATAATCTATATGTATCATTATTAGTTACATCTATTCTATAGGACAACTCAGGTTTAAGGGGTATCTCAACCTCAACGGCAGCAATATTATGTATGTCTGGAATACCAAGCTGTTTAGACTGCCAATGGGCAATATTAATGCTAAAAAGATCCAGAATATCGCCCTGATAACCCGGTAATTCCAATCGATATGCATTTTTTGCTTGGCTTAACATGCCAATAGTTTCCAATCCAAGAGTTTGGGTTCTGTAAAGGGTAAAGCTCTTGAGCTTTTTTCTGCCTGAGAAAACCTTTACTCTCAATCCATCATTATTCAAAACAACCTTTAAGCTATCTAAAATCGATAGAGGAACTGGAGATGCTGCCCTAATTTTCTGAAGGGCTATGAACAGATCATTGATGGCTTCGCTACGCACGTGAAATTTTTCATTTACCATCCAGCCTTTGTCTGTCAATGTTAGGGAAATTGAATCGCTGAGGTTGGTGAAAGAAATTCTTTCAATTTTCTCGAACTTAGCAATGGAAAAGTCAATTTCTTTTGAGCTTAACGTTCCTTTATTTAGATTTTTAACAAGGTAAAACCCCGCCACCAAAAGGAGAACAATAAACCACCAATATTTAATAAACAAGTATTTAATACTCATTTGTGGAAAATTATTGGAATAAAGCCTGTTTATCTATTGTATAGTACAACATCTAAAGATAATAGTAAAATCAATAGAAATCAATAAAGAATTTCACTTTCCAGTATATCTTTTCCTCCTGATAAAAAGCCAGATTAACCCTATTACCAGTAAGATTGTTGATGGTAAGGTTAAGTTGATCACCTGCCACCTTATGCGATTTTCCATTATCTTTTTTCTATCCAGCAGTCTTAGCTTAAACTCACGGGTTCTAAGATTCATCAAACCTTTGTCATCGTAGAGGTAGTTTACCATGTTGATCACCAACTCTTTATTCCCAAAGGTTTGATTTGTGTATCGATCGTAACCCAAAGGTGAGATATAGGCACCATCACCTCTTCGGCTAACCTCATTGCGAATAATATCAGCATCAGCAACTACAATCATTCGGGTTGGAACACTTCGCTCCTTGAACTGAAAGGGACTATTATTGTTAAACGCAGATAAAGAACGATTTGTGAATGCTGATGGAAAAAAACCCTCCAGCAAAACAGCGATGGGTAAAAAGGAACGGTTAAAATCCCTCTCAAGGGGACTTCTTTCGATCTGCCTTAAATTAATGAATAGGGGAACATCTAGAACACGGCTATTTTCCGAGGTCCATAGCAAAAATTCCTTTCTTATTTCGGGGTTTAAACCCACTGTATCAACAACACTAACGAACTGACTTTTTATAAGGTTAAGATTTCTTGTAATTGGGTTTCCATCTGACGCATTTATCAATGGATAGTATACCCACGGTACTGGGGCAAATCGAGAATCCTGCCCTTCGAGGGCAACATTAATCGGTATTACAGCACATTGCATATCCTGAATCAAAGTAGGATTAATCCTCACACCATAGCGAAAAAGAATATCATCGAGATTATGCTGGTTTGGGAATGCCAAAGTGGTTGCTCCTCGTGAAAGGCTATCGATACTTACATTGACTCCATCGATAAACCATAGGATTTTCCCTCCCCCCATGATATACTGGTCAAGCACCAGCTTATCCGATTCGGATACTCTATCAGTTGGCCCTGCCATAATTACCACTGAATAAGGATCAAGTCCACCGACTTCTCCACCCAGAATCACTCTATGTACCTCGAATTGCTGGGCAAGATCCTGTACAATGTCACCCGTTTCAAACTCGTCGAGCTGTCCATGCCCATGAACAAAAGCCAACCTTGGCAATTCATCGGGTTTAAGCTTAAGAATTGTACTTACTAGCTTATGCTCAAATCCCTGAATGGAAATATTTATATTCTCATCACCCGAAATAGATGGATTATTAACCAAAAGGTTTACTACGGCCTCCCTACCCTTGTAGCTTACAATGGCACCAGGAAAAATAATTCGTTGCGTTGTTCCACCTTTAGGGTTTTGCTCCTGAACATTTGTCGGCTCTAGACCCAAATCGTAGAGGTGACGCAACTCTGCATCTCTAATCTCCTTCGAAGGTGAAGCAGTGGGATTTATGAACTCGTAATGGAACATGGCTTCACCGTAAACCCTAAACTCATCCAGGGTCTCCTTCGCAGACCTGCGCATTCTTTTAAAACCTAAAGGGAGGTCTCCATCAAGATAAACTCGTACGTAAACAACATCATCTAAATCAGATAGTACTTCCTTTGTTACTGGGCTAAGGGTGTATCGTTTCTCCGAGGTTAAATCGATTCGAAAAAAAAGGGAATTCGAAATATACCCTAAGAGGACTAACGCTGCCAAAAAAATTAGCAACTCGAAGATATTTTTATTTCGTGAAGAAACTGCCATCTTATAAATAAAAATTAATTAATCAACGCGTAATAAACTTAATCAAACTACCACTTTCGGGATTGCAATGCTAAACGGGTTGACATTATGAAGAATACTACTAAACCAACAAAGTAAAACACATCACGAGTATCTATCACTCCGCGGCTTAACGAACGGTAATGCTCGTGAATGCTCAATGAAACTAAAGTATACTGTATTTTTCTAAAAAGATGCAGCGATCCCATCGATTCAACTCCAACAAACATGAAAAAGCTAAGCAACATGGCAATAATGAATGCCACTATGTGGTTCTGGGTTAAACTCGATGCAAAAATTCCGATGGCAGCATAGGCTGATGCCAAAAAGAACAAACCAATAAAAGAACCCCACGTACCTCCAACATCAATATTTCCGGCTGGATTACCCAACAGGTAAACCGAAATAAAAAAAACCAATGCAGGGATAAGAATAATAATAGTCAGCACAACTGCCGCTAAAAATTTACCAAAAACTAGTTGAATCTCAGTAATGGGTCTAGTTAGGAGTAACTCAATGGTTCCTGTACGTTTCTCCTCGGAAAAAGAACGCATTGTGAGGGCAGGTATAAGGAAAAGGAATACCCATGGGGCAATGATAAACATAGAATCCAAAGTAGCATATCCCCCATCCAGTATATTAAGTTCGCCTGGGAAAACCCAGATAAACAAACCATTGATTACCAAAAAAACAATGGCTGCAATTATACCTGCGAGGGATGAGAAAAAGCTGTTGAGCTCTTTGATGAATATTGCATACATGTTTTAAAAATGTTTAAGGCAAAAATAGGTGTTTTAATGCTAATCTCTATTCAAAATTTATGTTAAACGTTCATAAATATCGAATTCATAAACAATGAGGTAAACTTATTAAATGTAAACTAAATTGAATCTACTTCAGTATGTTTTGTTTAGCAACACAAATATTTGCCGATTTTACACTTTCGAATTTCAATATCTTTCTTTAAGTTTATCCCATTAAAACACTTACCACCTTCAACTTATAAACCAATAATAATGAAACGAATAATGATTATTCTATCACTTGCCTCAGCTGGGCTAATGGGATGTTCAGGAGGAAAAGACAACGAAAAATCTAACGAACAATTCCAATGGCAGATCGACAGGTTTGCCGATATTCGAGTACTTCGATACCAGATACCCGGATGGGACAATTTGAGCCTTAAGCAGAAAGAGTTGCTTTACTATTTAGGCGAAGCGGCACTTTGCGGAAGGGATATCATATTTGATCAGAACTACAAGCACAATTTAGCCATAAGGCAAACTCTTGAAGCAATTTACAATGGATATAGTGGACCAAGAGAAACCACCGAATGGAAAGATTTTTTAGTTTACCTGAAACGGGTATGGTTCTCCAATGGGATACACCATCACTACTCAACAGAAAAGTTTTTTCCCAGCTTCAATCAGGATTATTTTATAGAATTGATTAAAAATACACCGCATAATCTTTTCCCTAAGGGTTTGGATTCCCCCGATGAGATACTGATGAAGTTAACTCCCCTAATTTTTGATCCTAGCATAGCCACAAAGCGAGTCAATCAAGCATCGGGGGTTGATCTTGTTGCCACTTCAGCAAATAATTACTACGAAGGAGTAACCCAGCGCGAAGTTGAGCAATTCTATGCCAAGATGATGAATCCTTCGGATACAGAACCAATATCCTATGGGTTAAACTCAAAACTCATTAAGATTGATGGTAATATTGCTGAAAGAATATGGAAAGTTGACGGAATGTATGGGCAAGCCATTGAGCGAATTGTATACTGGTTGGAGAAGGCAGCAGATGTTGCCGAAAACGAACAACAAAAAAAGGTGATTGAAACTTTGATAGAGTACTACAAAAGTGGCGATTTAAAACTTTTTGACAAGTATAATATCCTTTGGGTTAAAGATCTTAACTCAAAGGTTGACTTTGTAAATGGTTTTATTGAGAATTATGGCGACCCAATGGGATACAAGGCCTCCTGGGAAGCATTGGTAAATTTTATGGACGTTGAAGCAACAAAACGCACTATTACGTTGAGCGAAAATGCCCAGTGGTTCGAGGATAACTCACCCATTAGTAAAGAGTTTAAAAAGAAAGAGGTAAAGGGTATTTCAGCTAAAGTTATCAACGCCACTACCCTAGGTGGTGATTGTTACCCAACCACACCAATAGGTATCAACCTTCCCAATGCCGACTGGATAAGAAAAGAACATGGTTCAAAAAGCGTAACAATTGATAATATTACCTATGCCTTCGATAGAGCATCCATGGGGAATGGTTTTATTGAGGAATTTGCCTGGGATCAGGATGAGGTGGATCTTCATCGTAAGTATGGTTTTTTGGCAGGTTCTCTTCATACCGATCTTCATGAGTGTTTAGGGCATGGAAGCGGTCAGCTTGCAAAGGATGTTGTAGGTGATGAGCTAAAGCAGTACGGCTCTCCCATTGAAGAAAGCCGTGCAGATCTCTTTGCCCTTTACTTTATAATGGATCCAAAAATGGTAGACTTGGGTATTATGCCCAACCTAGATGTGGCTAAGGCTGAGTATAATAACTATATTAGGAATGGTATTATGACGCAGACTACTAGAATAGAACTAGGGAAAGATATTGAGCAAGCTCATATGCGAAACCGGCAGCTAATAGCTCGCTGGTGTTTCGAGAACGGAATAAATGATAATATTATTGAAAAACGAACACGCGATGGCAAAACTTACTTTGTAATAAATGATTACGGTAAACTTCGTGAGCTATTTGGCTCTCTTCTTAAGGAAATACAGCGTATAAAGAGCACTGGCGACTTTGAGGCAGCTAAGCATTTGATTGAGAGCTATGCCGTTAAAATCGATTATGATCTACACAAAGAGGTGCTTGAGCGCTTTGCTAAGCTTAACATTGCTCCTTATGCTGGGTTTGTAAACCCCAAAATGGTTCCTGAATACCATGGCAATGATTTAGTTAATGTAAAACTCGAATATCCAATGGATTATACTCAGCAAATGCTAGAATACTCAGCATGCTATTCATTTTTACCAATTTACAACTAACAATGCGTTGGTAATAGATCTTTAGGGAATTCAAATCTTTATCTCTACTAATACATAATAAAAGTTAACCTTTACAAAAAATAATAAAATGAGAAAAGCGAATATCCTAACTATTATCGTTACATTAACTGCTCTATGGTTGAATTCATGTACTTGCCGCCATGATCCAAAGTTACCACTTGACACTATTGATGTTGAAGTTATGGTAAAGCGATTTGATCAAGATCTCTTTAGCATAAACATTGATTCCATTGAATTTGATGTCAATAAGTTAAAGGTAAAGCATTCTCCCTTTTTCGAATTATTCTGCGAAGGGATCATAGGTATTGGATCACCCAACGAACCAGGTTTCTCTGATTATCTTCTTAGTTTTATCAATGATAATATGGTTTTGCAAACATATCTAGAGGTGCAAAATATCTTCCCTGATACTAAAGAAATTGATCAAATCCTAACCAACGCCTTTAAGCGATACCTTTACTATTTTCCCGATAAACAAATCCCAGCAGTTTATGGCTTTGTTTCAGGGTTCAACAATTCTGTAATCATAGCCGATAGCATTCTTGGTATTGGTTTCGACAGGTATCTTGGTCGCAACTGCGAATACTACCCAAGACTTGGTATCCATAGGTACATTACATACAACATGCATTCAGGGAAAATCCCTTCCGATCTACTGAGAGCGTGGGCAATAGGAGAATTCCATTTTAACGACTCCATAGACAATCTATTGAACAACATGATTTACGAAGGCAAACTCATGTATTTCACAAAGCGAATGCTCCCCGACCAACCAGACAGCCTGATCTTTGGTTTTACCCCCGACCATATGAAGTGGTGTAAGCGAAACGAATCGCAAATGTGGGCACATCTCATTGAGCACAAATTGCTGTTTAGCACAGAATCCTTTACCATTAATCAATTTATTAGCGATGCACCTTTTAGTCATGGTTTTACACGCGAATCGCCCGGTAGGGCTGCAGTCTGGCTTGGTTATCGAATTGTGAACAAATTCATGGAGCAAAACAAAGACTATAAAATTTCAGACCTTATGAACGAGGGAGATTATCAAAAAATACTCAGCCTTGCTAGGTACAATCCATAAAGGTGTTGAATAAAAGTAAGCCCGCTTAGTTTTTATGCTAAGCGGGCTTTTTAATTCTGGCTGGAGTAAAAAATGAAAAGGGCTGCTTTTCATATTATAGATGAAAGTTCATTTAAAAAGGTTGCGTACAATCAACAAATCAGTTTAAAAATCAACTGTTTTTAAACAGATAATTATAATTATTGGATTGACTCGCAACCCTTTTGATGTTTTTACCATCTTTTTAATGACAGTAAATCAAATGTTGTTATATTTGTTTTTGTAAAACAACAATAACCACATTTGGAAATTTGCCGAAGCATATTAGAGCGTTGCAAAAGAAACGACCGAAAAGCGCAACATGCGCTTTATATTCATTATTCGGCAAGAATGTTTGGGGTCTGTTTAAGGTATTTCCCCAATGCAGAGATTGCTCAGGATATTCTTCAAGATGGATTTATAAAAGTATTTGAGAATATTCATTCTTTCCGTTTTGAAGGATCCATTGAAGGATGGATAAGACGCATTATAATTAACACAGCACTTGAGTACCACCGAAGGATTAGAGAAGATAAGGAAGTTGATTTATCAGATGCATCATTGGTGATTGAAGAACCTTCTAACTCTGATTTTGATTATAGGCAATTGCTTTTAATAGTATCAAGTTTGCCAAATCAGTATAGGATTGTTTTTAACCTATATGCCATTGAAGGGTATTCACATTCTGAGATTTCAGAAATGCTTGAAATAAGTGAATCTACAAGCAAATCGAACTATAGTAGGGCAAGGGCTATTTTAAGGGATAAAGTTAACAAGATTGCAGATTTTGAAAGATATGCATTTTTATGAACCAGGGGCTTACGAAGATTTTATTGGTAAATTAGCTTCTATACGACTTAAACCTTCTCCAAAAGTATGGATTGCAATTTCCAGTCATCTTCAATGTAAGGAGAGTGCCAGAAAAAGAATTCTGCTCCAAAGGCTTGTTGCTGCTGCAAGTTTTATTCTTCTGTTTGGAATTAGTTACTTTACATTTCTTATTTTTAACATCAACATAAATAATGAAATCCCTTTGTGGGGTCACCATGATAATTCCTCAAATATTATTCCTTTATACTCAGTTCTAACTACTCAGGATGATTTTAACTTGAAGAGAACCAGTAATGAGGCAATCAAACCATTTACGGGTGATATGTATGGTTCTTCTGTCAACTTGAATATTTTTTCACTTGACAATAATGACAATGACCATTTGTTAACCACAATAAAACCAATAGTTTCAACCATACCCATTGTCAAAGAAGAAATTTTTCAAGGAAGAACTTTACATGCCTATCTTCAAACAGATTATACCACAAACAATCTAACTTTAGACCATGTTTACCATAATGGAAATATTACAACTACTGATGATTACACAAAGAAATGGGAATTAATTGCATATATTAACCCTACTTACGCATATCATACAACCGCTGCTCTTAATCAAAAGCTAAACCCTAACGAAATTGGCGCATGGATGTGGGGCGGTGATATAATGATTAAAAGAAGAATCAGTCGATATTTCTCAATTTCGTCAGGTTTACAATTGAGTCCAATTGGACAGGTTAATAAAAATGTTGTTCTACTCCGCAGCGATAGCTATAACAAGGATATGATGGTTCTATCAGCAAATACATCATACGGAGTAGTTTCATTAGAAAACAGAGTGGTGGCCATTTCAAATTTTTCAACCCTTGCCTGTGCACCACCATCAGTAATAAAATCTTCTACTGTAACCCCTGCAAGGCTAAGTCAGCATTTTTACTTTTTAGAGATACCAATTATTGTTTCAACTTCCCTCAAAAAAAAGTATTTCGAAGCAGAGTTCAAACTGGGTTGTTCATCTGGGATTCTTATTTCCAATCAGTTTGAAGTTATTAGTACTGAAGGAAAATTTTATGGTAAAACTGAAAATGTCAGACTTTACAATACAAATGCTATCGGTTCGGTATGTTTTAATATTCCTTTTAAAAACGAATTAGTTTTAGCCATTGAACCAAGTATGAAATTAAGTCTGAATCCAATAAGTTATAGTTATATAAGTACTTATCCATTTTCCACTGCATTGAAAATAGGCATTGGTTATAAATTTTAATTATATCAATAAATTTATTGTTAATTAGATTAAAAGTTTTTCACCTGTAATCTATAATTACAAAAGCCACAGTTTTTGCTGTGGCTTTTGTAATTATACTTTATCTAGGCTACCATTTATTGCTTATTTGGTAGTTCCAACCCAAAACCTTTCTTTCTATCAATATATTTTAGGTAGAAGCTTAGAACGAATGCAAGAAATCCAAAACCAGCAAAAATTAATTCTGGTACTGCGTAATTATACTTAGCACCCTCAACTCCGGCAAGTATCTGATCAGAAACTCCTGGGTTTGATGCAGAAATTGCCCATCCAATTAAAATTGGGGCTCCAAGTAAACCCATGTTTTGAATCCAAAAAGTGAGTCCATATGCTGATCCTAGGTAACGATCTTCAACTACCTTTGGAATCGATGGCCACATGGACGCGGGAACAAGTGAAAAAGCAACTCCAAGAATTACAATGGTCAATAAAGCAACAACAACTGTAAAGGATTCTGCAGGTACTAGAGCAAAGATTAAATGTGAAATGGTAAGTAAAATTGCTCCATACATCATCATACTTGCTCCATACCCTTTCTTATCAAGAAAAAAGCCAATAAATGGAGTCAAGATCATTGCCCCTATCGGAAAATACGAAACATACTGTGAAGCGGTTTTAAGATCAACGTCAAGTTTTGATGCTAACATATCGGTTGCAAATTTCTGGAATGGGAATATTGCTGAATAGAAAAGCACACATAAGCCAGCAATGGCGAGAAAACCTGGATTGGTGAGAATCACCCATATATCAGAGAGTTTAAATTCCTCGCTTGGACCAGCTGAATCATCGGTTTTAACTTCCTTATCATACCTAGTATCCATAAAGGTGTAGATAAAGAAGGTAAGAAATCCTACGCATAGTAGGGCTAATCCCCAAAAAATCGAGTTAGGTACACCGCCCTTTTCTGCAAAAATTGGGCTTAACTGAAATACAGCAAAAACACCTAGACGGGCTATTGCCATTTCTAATCCCATTGCAAGAGCCATTTCTTTACCCCTAAACCATTTAACAATGGTTTTTGAAACAGTTATTCCGGCCATCTCAACGCCAACCCCAAAAATTGCAAAACCAACAAACGCCAATTTAGCTGATGCTGGAACTGATGTTAAAAAAGTATCGAGCAAAGATGCTAAACCTGTCGCAGCAAAAGTTTCGGTAAGAGCAAAATACTTTAAACCACCTCCAATAACCATGGTAAGCCCCGCCGTAATCATTGTAAAACGTATACCCATCTTATCAAGTATTATACCCGATAATATTAAGAATCCAACAATATTCAGAAAAAATTCTGAGCCGCCAAGCATTCCAAACACCTCAGGTGACCACTTGTAATCGGTCTCAAGTAGTTTTTGCAATGGTGCAGCAACGTCTACAAAAAAATATGCAAAAAACATTGTTGAAGAGATAAGTAAAAGTGCAATCCACCTTGCAACTTTTGACTCGCTCAAAAGCGTTTTTACTTTGTTTGTCATTGTGTTTGTTTTGAAATAATTAATACTGAAATATTGATTTTACAAAAATTGGTGAAAATTAATCATTGATAAATTGAGCAATCAAAAAAAGAGCACGAAGCTCTTTTTTTTTGATTTATTGCTTGCTAACTAGGAATTAAGAGATAGGATTTCACAAAAATCCTATAACTAATTAAGTATAAAATTTCTATTACCTCGCTTCATAAACCCAAAGTTCTATGGGCTCTTCCTTTGCTCTATTGATACGAAGGATTTCATTGGCAGCCTTGGAGTAGGTATCGAAAGCGCCTACTGATACCATGCGAAAACCATTTGGTGATTCAACAATCTTTGGGTTTTGGAATCCAAAAGCCAGCACTTGCTTTTGATAATCATCAGCATTAGCTGGAACTTTAAAACTACCAATGATTACATGAAAGCGATTACGTGCTTCATACTCTCTGATACGCGTGAGCGAATCCTGAATTGCCTTTTCGCGAGCACGGCGTGCCTCTTCGAGTTTTTTTGCTTTAAGCATTTCTGCTTTCTTGATGCTATCCTGTTTAGCTTCCCAAACGGCTAAGGTATCTGCAGCCTTATCCTTGCCAAACTTGTCACGGAAAAATTGGCACCCTGAAAAGGTAAACGCCAGCAACAAAGTAAAAATGAGTACTTTTCTCATAACACATGTTTGTTTAATTCTATATCAAAATTCTATATTTTTTTTCACAAACAAAAATGATTTCTTATAAATATTTGAACTTCAACCTATTTTTTTTCAAAAATCTAACTTATCAGCCTATTTTCCAACAAATTAAAACCAAATCTTTTTTTTTTTAAAAAGGTGAATTCTTTTCAAAATCTGGTCTATAATATTTATTACTTGATATTTTTTGAACGAAAACTCTGTAAAAACCTAATTTCTTCAAATACTCTTTTACCTTTTGGTATTCATCTTCACTTAAAGAAGTATTCATAACATGATTTTTCTCCATAACTTCTGTAGGGAAATACTGGGAAAGAAGCGATATGCATAAATTGGCTGAAAAAAAGTCTTCCAACCTATCAATAATTAATAGGCTGTCTTTCCAATGGTTTGGTAAAACTAAATGTCTAACTATTACACCAGAATCTATCATACCATCAAATCCCAAACTAATTGTGGTTCCTTTCTGCCATATCATTTCCTTGAGTGCTGCAATGGCTACTTTAAAATAATCAGGAATTCCACTAAGTTCTTCTGCCAATTGATTAGAGAAGTACTTAACATCAGGCAAATAAATATCAATGTACTTTGCAATTAATCGAATTGTTTCAGACTTATCGTAGCAATTTGTGTTGTAAATGATTTTAGGATAGTAACCAATATTGTTTAACCGGTTAATTATCCTAACCATTTGAATAATCTGATGTGATGGTGATACAAATCCAACATGTCTTACACCCTTATCAAGAATAGTGGTAATGCTTTTTACAATTTCATCATAATCTTGTAACCAATTCTTGCTAAAAGAATTGGTCCTACTAATCTGATAATTCTGACAGTATACACACGATAAGTTGCAGTGAGCGAAGAAAACATTGCATATTCCCTTATCGCCCGAAATAACGGGTTCCTCACCTTTATGATGAAATATGCTTGCGACCAAAGGAAGTTTTCCTGTTTTACAATAGCCAAGTTCTTCTTCAACTCGATTTACACTACATTCTCTTGGGCAAATTTTACAGGATGTAAGTAGTTTCTCTGTTAAGATATTATCCATATTTAAAAAATCATGTAAATATAGTTTCTCATTTATTAGGATAATAAACGATCAAAAAATATTTATTTCATTTTTTTTGTAGATTTGATGTTGATAATTTTTAAAATGTCCATTTCCACATAATCCATTTCAAATTATGAAAACAATCATCGACCTTTTTGAAGAAAGCGTAATAAAATTCTCCGAAAATCCCTATATCTGGGAAAAGCAAGGTGACATTTTTAATCCAACATCCTATACTCAAACCCGCAATGAAGTTTATCAATTGGCAGCAGGATTGATCAGCATGGGAATCAGTAAAAACGATAAAGTTGCACTGCTTTCTGAAGGTCGAAAATACTGGGTTATTAGCGAATTGGCTATACTAAACACAGGTGCGATCAATGTTCCCCTTTCCATAAAATTAGAAAGCCTTGATCTCCATTTTCGATTAGAGCATTCGGAAACAAAGTTAATCATTGTATCCGGTGCACAAGCACATAAAATCAAAGAGATAAAAGATAAACTTCCACTGGTAAAAACAATTGTTTACCTGGATGAGCAGGAATCGTATTCGGACAATGAAATACATGTATCGACACTTATCAATAAGGGGGTTGAATTTTTATCGCAAACTCCTGAAAAACTGACAGAAGCATATAAATCCGTTAAGCCAAACGATTATGCAACATTCAGCTACACATCAGGCACTACAGCCGATCCAAAGGGAGTCATTCTTTCCCATCGAAATTATACAGCCAACGTAGAACAGGCGCTTACACTCATGAACATTCCACCCTACTACCGCACACTTATTATACTTCCCCTTGATCATTGCTTTGCCCATGTTGCTGGTCTTTACTCATTTATGGCAATGGGTGCCAGTATTGGAACTGTTCAACTGGGCAAAACACCAATGGATACACTTAAAAATATTCCCATCAATATCAAGGAGTTAAAACCTCATATCATTCTTAGTGTACCAGCCCTAGCTAAGAACTTTAAGAAAAACATTGAAGCCGGAATCCGGGCAAAGGGTGCCTTTACTGAAAAACTTTTTAAAACTGCAATTTCACTTTCATATCTTTATAACAAGGAGGGATATAACAAAGGGAAAGGTTTAACTTTATTATACAAACCTTTGTTATGGTTATTCGATAAGATCCTGTTCTCAAAGATTAGGCAGGTTTTTGGAGGTGAAATGAAGTTTTTTATAGGTGGTGGTGCATTACTCGATATCGAGCTACAACGATTTTTCTATGCCATAGGCATACCAATGCTCCAAGGTTATGGTCTATCTGAAGCAACTCCAATTATCAGCTCAAACTCCCTTACCCGTCATAAGTTAGGCTCATCGGGATATCTTGTTCATCCCCTTGAACTTAAAATTTGTGATGAGGATGGTAGGGAACTACCCTTAGGCGAAAAGGGCGAAATAGTGGTAAAGGGCGAAAACGTGATGATGGGTTATTGGAAAAACGAAAAGGCTACCAACGAAACCATAAAAAATGGTTGGCTTTATACAGGTGATATGGGTTACATGGACAAGGATGGTTTCCTTTATGTTCTAGGAAGATTCAAAAGTTTACTCATATCAAGCGATGGCGAGAAGTATAGCCCTGAAGGCATTGAGGAAGCGTTAGTGCAAAAAACAACAACCATTGAGCAAGTGGTGCTTTACAACAACCAGAACCCCTACACAATAGCATTGATTGTCCCCTCGAAGGAAGGAATAAAGAGAGCGTTAGCAGTCAAAAATATTGACGCTAAATCAATTGATGCCAACGTAGCAACCCTTAACATAATTGCCGAAGAGATTGGCAAATTTAAAGTTGGAGGGGAATTTGACAGCATGTTTCCCGAGCGATGGCTACCAACAAGTTTTGCTTTGATAAGTGAACCTTTTACTGAACAAAATGGCATGGTTAATAGCACCCTAAAAATTGTTAGAGGTAAGGTTGAAAAAATTTACAGCCATAGAATTGAAGAGCTATATAAACCTGAAGGAAAGAATATCCTAAATCCTAATAACTTAAAAGTTGCCAAGGAAATTCTTGAAAACAGATAACCATTAACTTTTCTTTTTATGATCTAACCACTTAGCAATCAGCCAAAGCAGTTCATCCCGCCTAATAGGCTTTGAGATATAATCGTTACAACCACTTTCCATGGCGTTCTGCTTATCCTCAGAGAATGCATAAGCTGTTTGGGCTATAATGGGTAGTTGGTTTCCCATACTTCTAAGAATTTTTGTGGCTTCAAGTCCATCCATTATGGGCATCTTAATATCCATGAGGATTAAATCGAAATTCATACTGGTACATGCATCTATTACTTCCTTCCCATTTTTTGCTCTAAAAACCGTAGCTCTTGTAGGACCAACTAATTCTCTTAAGTACATATAGTTTGTTGTATCGTCTTCGGCAATAAGGATTTTTTTGCTAAGCCAATTGTATCCCTCTTTTTCCACCCTATCAATCTGATGGACTTGATTCTCAGAAGGGATAAAGGGAATTGTAAAGAAGAAAGTGGATCCTTCCCCCAAAGTTGAAGTAAGCCATATCTTACCACCAAGCAATTCAACATAAGCTTTGCATATAGGAAGCCCAAGACCCGTTCCTGATCGGCTTTCGGTGGAAGCATTCTCGACCTGTTGAAACCGTTCAAATATTCGCTTAAAATGATCAGAATTAATGCCAATACCAGTATCCTTAACATAAAATTCAATAAAACCATCTTTCAACCTATAACCAACATCAATAAGACCTTTTTTGGTAAATTTTATGGCATTATAAATCAGATTACTTAGCACTTGCTTTATTTTTAGCTCATCCGAAATAACCTTACCCTGTTCGTTTGGTAATCCAAAGGTTACCGTAAATTGTATACCCTTCAGCTTAACAGTTTGCCTAAACATAAGTTGAATGTCTTTGAGCAGATTATTCAAGGAGAAATCAACATTAGAAACCGTTACTTGACCTGCCTCTATCTTAGAAACATCTATTATATCGTTTATAATGTTCAGCAATTGTTGGCTATTCACATTGATGATCTGCACAAACTCCTCTTTTTCCTCATCGCTAATTGATTTATTAAGTAGAAGATTAGAAAATCCGCAAATGGCATTCATGGGTGTTCGTATCTCGTGGCTCATATTCGACAAAAACGCAGATTTCAGGCGATCGCTCTCCTCGGCTTTTTCCTTGGCCATTTTCATCGATTGCTGATAACGTATTTTCATCTGAACATTAACAAGTAAATCTGCAAATAATTTAAGAAGAGAAAACTCTGATTCCATCCAATCCTTTTCACACTTAACCGAATCGAACCCAACAAAACCAAAACACTCCGTTTGGTAGACCATAGGAATCGTAATGGCCGATTTTACACCTTGCTCTTCAAGAATATTTCGTACATTATCATCTTTCGGAAGATCATAAACCCTTGGAATATGTATCACTTTCCCTCGTTTGTGAGCATCAACCCAACTTGGCACTAGGCTATTTGGCAAGTCCTGTAGATTGTCAATTTCGGGTGTGGTCCCGTCTGAACACCACTCATGGGTGTTGGACATTGTATCCTTCACAAAATTGTATGAAAAAATGTATGCTCTATCAACTTGGGAAAATTTACCCATCTCGGCAAGGGCCTTATTAATTTCTCGGTCGATGTTTTTCGGTTGAATATTGATGAAACTTGCTCCAAGATTAGTGAGTATCGTTTGTAGTTGAGACCTATGGGCTATTTCTCTCTCCATATTACGACGATTAGTAATGTCTTACATAATACCCATTATTATCACTTCCCCTTCCTTCCCAACCTGAACTGTACTTACTTCCACATCCTTGATCTCTCGATTTTTTGTTAATATTTGGAATTCGTAGCGAGAAGGTGTTATTTCTCCTCTTTTTCGAGCATTATAGCGTTCTTCAACAATTTCTTTTGATCCTTGAGTAAGCAGTTTTTCAAAATTAAATTCCTTATCGGTAATTTCTTCGAATGAATATCCTGTAATCTCTGTAAAGCGAGGGTTTACATAACTAAAATTTCTTCCTTCGATAAGATAGATCCCATCAAATGCTGATTCCACTAAATTTCGGAATTTTTTTTCGCTCTTCTCTATTGCTTCCTTAGCATAGTATAACTCTTCATTGAGCTGTTTATATTCCTCATTTTGTGCTTCTATCTGTTCATTCTTTTCCTTTAGTAAAATTTCAGATATTTTTCGATCTGTAATATCAGAGTGTGAACCAAAAAAACGAACAACTTTTCCACTACTGTTCTTTTTTGCGGATGCTTTATTGTGAATCCAAATATAATTTCCATTCTTATGCCTTAATCTAAATTCTGCTACAAAATGCTCTTCAGGATTAGCAAGATACTTAGATATCTCCTCATGCATTCTGTCATAATCATCTTGATGGAGCAAATCCTGCCAAGTTTTGAATTCATTCTTCAATTCATGATCTTCGTAACCAACCTGCATCTTCCACTGTGGTGAGTAGTAAACCTGATCGGTTTCAACATTCCAATCCCATACACCGAGTTCGGTGGCATCAATAACCAAAGCAAACCTCTCCTCGCTAGCCATCAATGCTTTTTCGAAGTTAATTCGCTCGCTAATATCCCTTGCTGCAGCATAAATAAGTTCCCCAACCGGATGCGAACGCCATTCAATGTACTTCCAATTCCCATCCTTGCAGCGATACCTATTCACAAAATTTAAAACCTGCTCTTTGTTTTCTAGCCGTTTCATAGCTATGAGGGTTGTCTGCAGATCGTCAGGATGAACAAATTCCAAAAATTTATGCTTTACGAGATATTCAGAAGAGTAACCTAATGTTTTTTCCCAAGACTTATTAACCCAAATGAAATTACCATCATTATCGGCAATACAGAACAAATCGAGGGCAATATTGAAAAATCCTTCTAACTTATTATTTGGATCAATTGACGTAAAAGAGGATTTAATTCGTTGGTTCTCTTTTTCCAACTCCTCGATCTTTTTTAAAAGTAAATCTTTTGAAAATTTTTGATCTTTCATGGTTAGAAGACTTTAAACGATATCATACTCTAATCACTGCAAAGTACACAACAATCAAAGAATAATCAAAAAAAAACCTTTTTAAATACCTTGCAATGCTAATAATCTTAGAAGTTATAGATAAACATTATTGAATTAGCAAACTCCTAGTATGCTCCAAAAGCACCTTGTCGCCAAAAGTCCCGTGTCCTGGTATTATGTATTTTGCATCGCTAAACCTTTTTATCAATACATCTATTGTCTTAGGCCATTCGTTAATATCTCCATCCACAATATTACCTAATCCTTTTGAGTTCAGATCCTTTACCATACAACCTGCGAATAGAATTTTTTCAGATGGAATCCAAACGACAATATTGTCTAAAGAATGTCCTGCTCCAAAATAGTAACACCTAATCTGCCCATTACCTAAGCCTAGAATTAAGGAATCAGAAAAGCTATTATTTGGTACAGGTAAGCCATTAACTTTAGCGATATCAATGGTCATTTGATTTGCGTATGAATCAATTCCAATACTTTTTAAATAACCTAAACCACCCATGCAGTCGTCGTGCCAATGATTTGGAACAAATCCAACTATTTTCACCTGCAAAGAATCAATAATCCACTGGGTCAAATCTTTGGTTAAAGAATCGGTAATTGGAGTATCAAAGAGGAATGCTTCACCATTATTAATATAAATCAAACCATTGGATGGGAAACGCCCAAAATTTGGTAACTCATGGTATGAAACATGAATATATGCATTTGAGGTTAATTGCATTAAATCAATATCTTTTGTAATTCTAATAGTTTGATAATAGGACTGCGCTTTACAAGAAATCTGCAATAGAAAAAAAATTTGGATTAATAATATTCTATTCATATTCTCCTTTTTTATTCTTTTCACAAAGTAAAGAAAATGAATTAAAATAATACCTTAAAGAAAAGTGTAAATCTAAACCTAAGTCTTACATCCATCTAATCGATGAACTTTTGGTTTATCAAATAAAGATTATCTTAACAATAATGAATCATGAATTCGATTATTTTCCTTACTCCAAAATCCATTACCAGTTACCCTAAATTTATGCTAAACACTTTATTCTTATTCCTTTTTAAATTTTATAAGGATAATTCTATATAAATTCATACCTTTGTTAATGATAGCATCAAAATTTTACAATCGATCTTTTAAACCAAACCAAAAAAACTATAAACTATGAAAATTTTAATTTTATCTGTCTTTACTGCTTTCCTTTTTGCAGCATGCACAAGTAGCTCAAACAAAGAGGAGCAGGCAGCCATAGAAAAGGAGGTTGCCATTCACGATTCAATAGCCTTAGAAACCGAAAAGGTAGAAATTGATCTTCAAGAATCAATGAGTAGGGTAGATAGCCTATTAAACGAACTCTAAAAAACCAAGAATCATGAAAACATTCAAAAAACTTAACGTGCTGCTAGCAGCATTTATGTTTATCTTTTTTGCCTCAATAACTGTTGATTCATACGCACAGCAAGGCAAAGAAAAAGGTAAAGAGAAAAAAGAGGATAAAATGACTCTTCAGGAAAGCAAGCCCCAGAAAGAAATACAAGAGAAAGAAAAACAGCTACAGGAAAAAGCGACTAAAGAGGAAAAAACCTTACAAAAAGAAGAAAAAACGCTCGAAAAAGAAGCCAAAGGTCTCAAAAAAGAAGAAAAAATATTAGAAAAGGAGATGAAAAAAGAAGAGAAAGCCTTAATGAAAGAAGAAGAAGAAATACTTGAAAAAGAGGCGAAAAATGAAGAAAAATTCCAAGCACAAGAACAGAAAGGTAAAGCCTATGGAAAAGAAAAAGGCGAAATGAGTGGAAAAGAGTTTGGCCAAGCACGTGCCCAAGAGGCAAGGATGAACAGAGAAACAAAGGAGAAAGAGTTGAAAGAAACATTAACCGAAGGCGAGCTCAAAGCCATAGAAGCACGTGAAAAGGTAAACCAAGCCAGAGAAAAAAATGAGAAAGAGTTTAAGGAGAAAAAAATAACCCAGGCTCAGTATAGAGAAAGAAGGGAAAAAATTGAAAAAGCTGAGGGAGCTGTACTTGAACTGGAAGAAAAAGTTAAGATAACAAAAGAAACAAAAGGGATGGAGAAGAATATTGAGTAATCAATATCACTAAGTTGAAACTACTAATATCTAGTAAAAAATCTCTTAGTATTAAACAAAAAAAAGGACGAGGTAAAGGCTCGTCCTTTTCTTTTCAAAAAATCATTACTACAAATAAATAAAAAGTAGTTCTTCTTTGCGTTAAACATCAAATGATTTCCATTCACAAACTTTTTTTAATCAATTATTAATTAGTCCATTAATCAACTAAAAAAATAAAAAAAATTATATTTGGTTAAAAGATATTTCGATGAATAAATTTTTAAGTTGTATATTTACCATTAAGAAAATGAATAATGGTAAGGCAACTTTATATTTATTTACTTGGTCTTTTTTTGTTGGGTGCCTTTTACCCCATTTCCATTTATCCCCAAGTACAGTTTATCGACTCTCTTAAAAAAGTTATTGATAGTTCATTGTCGGATACAACAAAAGTTGATATTATCAACGAAGTTGTTTTTCAAAATGCAGTAAACTTCCCAGAGTTTACCGTAAAGTATAGCGACATAGCCATTGAAAAGTCGAATGCTATTAACGATTCCTTTAGGCTTTCCCGTTCCATCAATCGAAAAGCCATTGCCTACTACTATTTAGGCGACTACAATAACGCCATGGATTTATACTATCAATCTCTACAAATTAGCGAAAAACTTAACGATTCCGTTTACATTGCTACAGATTATAACAACATTGGGCTTGTTCTGTTAAGCGAGAATTTATACGAAAGTGCATTAAACTTTTTCCAAAAATCTCAGGAGTTAATAGAACCCTTAAATAAGCAAGATCTCTTAGCTAAGGTTTACGATAACATTGGCATTGCTTATAATCTAATGAATCAATATGATAGCGCTTTGGTTTGGTTTCAGAAATCTATTAACATAAATAGGGCAATTGGTCAACGGCAAACCCTTGCATCAAATATTAGAAATGTTGGAAACGTATTTATGCATCAAGAAAACTACAGCTTGGCACTAACTCATTTTATGCTTGCTCTTGAAGTTTTTGAAGAATTTGATGTTATGTTCGATGCTGCAGGGCTATATAACAGCATCGCTCTTATGAACGCAAAAATTGGAAGGTTTAGTGAAGCTGAGAAGTACCTTAAGAAAGCAGAAAAATTAATTTATTCTTTTAGGTCTTCATCTCTACTATTGGAATATATTAAAGTCAACGCAGAAATTTGCATGGCTAAACAGGATTACAAAAAAGCGGTAGAATATTTTGTTAAGTACAATTATATAAGAGATAGCATTCAAATATCGGACAGGAAAAGGAATTATGAGCAACTAAGAACAATAGCTGAAACCAATGAAAAGATTAAAGATCTGGAGTTGCTTAAAACTGTTAATAAGATACAGAGCGAAAAAATAAGGGATCAAAGAACAATTCAAATAGGGATAATTATTCTTCTTTCACTGAGTCTATTAGTTATTATACTGATTCTAAACACACTTAGAGCAAAAAATAGAATTAACAGAATATTGGGAGATATGGTTGAAGAGCGCACAAAAGAGCTGAAACTGGCTAAAGAGATTGCAGAAAGATCTGATGAGTTGAAATCTACTTTTCTATCCAATATTTCGCACGAAGTTAGGACCCCCATGAATGCTATTGTAGGTTTTTCTGAATTATTACTTAACAAAACCTACAACGAAAACGAAAGAAATGATCTTCTTGATAATATTTATCAAAGCACTCTTCAACTATTGAACATCTTCGAAAAAATTTCTTATTTAGTTCAACTCGAAAACTATGAAGAGAAAATAGTTCCTGAACCATCTAACATTGATGAACTGTTTAGAAGTTTCAAAGAAAAATATGCTAAAAAAATAAAGGATAGCAACTTATTGGTTGCCATTGAATACAAAATCGATGATTCTTTGAAAAACAAACCATTATTTATTCCTATTAAGAACATTCAGGTAATAATCGATGAACTAATTGATAATGCCATAAAATTCACCCAGAAAGGTGAAGTTTTATTTGGAGTTGAGCAGACAAATAACAGCTTGAATTTTTATGTTAAAGATACTGGCGATGGCATATCACCTGATCATCTAGATTTAGTTTTCGAAAAATTTACCAAATTCAATTCCTCCCACTTAAATCATAAAGATGGAGCTGGTATTGGGCTTGCCATCATTAAAAAGCACATTGAATTAATAGGAGGAATTACCAAAATAACAAGTCAAAAAGGGCAAGGCACAACTGTTGAGTTTAAAGTTCCAATTTAGTGTATTTCTTCGTCACATCTCTTTTATTAGCTTAATAATAGAAATTGTAAAATCTAGAATTAGATCATTAAAATTTTATTCCGCTAAATTTTTAAATCTTTCTTTTCGCAAATATTAAGTGCTAGTAGTATTCTTAAGAAAAATTGCTATGAAAATACTTAGATTATGGTTTAATGGGTTCGTTAAACCTACAAAAATGATTGAAACCATTAAGGAGGAGAGTAATCCAAGAATTGGTTTTCAAGCCGTTTTTATTCGCAGTCTATTAAACTCAATTTTTCTTTTTCTCCCACTCCATCTTATTGGTAAACAGCCCTCAATGGAAAGTTGGCTTAGTATAATTGACACTAAAAATTACTTCCTGTTTTTAACCATAGTTACCCCCTATGTTTTTATTGTAATGTGGCTATTTCTATCCGGAGCAATATACTTACTTGTTACAATCAAAGGGAGATACAGATTCGATCATATTCTTAATATCTTTGGAATAGTGTCGTTAGTTGTGGGATCATTTCTAGTGGTGTGGGATTGGCTTTGGATCTTAATTGGAAGTAAAAATTATGTTTTACTGGGTTATTCCCATCTACTATTCGACTGCTGGGCTATTTGGCTCACAATAATTTGTTTGAAAAAAATCATGGACATTAAGTATAGTATCGGGTTTATTTTAAACCTGATTTGGATTTTACTTTCTTTCCCAATTGCTATACTGATCATGAGAGCACCTTTATAGAGCATGATTGCTATTTATCTAAAAATCTGACGATTAATAAATGTAACAGTGAATTGACGAATAGAAAGATTGCATTATTTTTTTTTCTACATTTACATCCTATAAAAAATTGAACATATGTACGAACTTCTGAAAGGTATCGACTCCGTAAGGCTTAATTTTAGCGAAGGAGGACTGCTATACATGAATATTACCTTGGCTGCCATTATGTTTGGCGTGGCTTTGGAAATTAAAATAAAAAATTTCAAAGACATTCTCAACTATCCCAAATCGGCTATGCTTGGGGTTGGCTCACAGTTTATCATACTGCCCATGCTAACCTTCCTGCTTGTTATTATTTTAAACCCACCGGCATCAGTTGCTATGGGTATGATACTCATTGCCGCATGTCCTGGAGGTAATATTTCAAACTTTATTTCATCGTTGGCAAAGGCCAACGTTGCCCTATCGGTAAGCCTTACTGCCATAGCCACTCTTTCGGCCACACTTCTCACGCCACTTAACTATGCCATATGGGGAAGCCTTTACGTTAAGTATTCCGAGAGAGCTTTGCACCTAAATATTCCCATTGAAATTGACTTTTGGCAAATGGCCCAAACAGTGTTTATCCTTCTGGGCATACCGCTAATACTAGGAATGTGGGTAGGAAATCGATTCCCTGAATTTACTCGGAAATACCTGAAGCATATTAAAATAGGATCGGTAGTACTTTACCTTACCTTTATTTTTGGGGCATTATATGCCAATTTGGATTTCTTTGGCCATTCGTTCCTCCCCATAGCTTTGCTGGTATTATTACTTAATTCTCAAACTCTTTTCTCTGGCTTTTTGGTAGGCACCATTGCCAAGGTACCCCGTGCCGATAGGCGAACGTTAAGCATTGAAACAGGAATTCAAAATTCGGGGCTTGCACTAATTCTTATATTCAATCCCAAACTATTTAATGGTAACGGAGGCATGGCCTTTATGGCTGCCTGGTGGGGTATTTGGCAAATGGTAAGCGGGCTCATTCTAGCATGGATATTATCCAGAATTAGAATTCCCTCAACCAAAGAGGCAAGAGTTTTAGTTGGAAAAAAGTAGTTTCTGTATCCCTAAGATTGGGTATTATTCTTTTAAAGGGTCAAATACTTAAAAAATGAGAAACCTACCACTAACCTATCTTCTATCCATAATTATGTTCGCATCATGTAATCAGGATAATGCAGCTCATTGGGAACAAGAAATAATGGATGCAGATATAGCATTCTCTAACTACTCGGTTGAACATGGTTCCAATGCAGCTTTTCTGCACTTTGCCACCAGCGATGTAGTTCTGCTTAAATCCAATATGATGCCCATAGTTGGGCATCAAAAGTTGGAAGAGTTTTACACAGGCAAATCCGATTCGGCCTACACCCTGAAATGGAAACCCTTGTTTGCCAAAGTCTCAAAACAAGTCGATTTGGGCTACACCTACGGTGTATGGGAGTTATTCCTAAAGGCTGAACCAGAAAATATTCGCAAAGGAACCTACCTCACCATCTGGGAACACCAACCCGATGGGCAGTGGAAATTTGTATTGGACACTGGTAATCAGGGGTTGGGAGAGTAATACTAAGCTCCCAAAGCCTTGAGGGCTTCGTACACTAGGAACGCTGGCCAAACTATGGCCTTTAGAAATCCTAGAACGCCAGTCCAAAACGAGGTGGCAACCCAAATGTAGTAAACTGCGGCTCCAATAAAACCTAAACCATAAACAGCGCTTGAGGGTCCAGCACCCTTATACTCGCGTTTTGAGCATTTTTCATTTTCTTTCTCTTCCATTTTTTTAGTTAGTTTGTGGTTAATTTATAGATTTTGTGACTGCAATAGTAATCAAATAACGTTCCATTTCACTAGATTTGACGATAAAAATATTTAAAAACGAAAATATTGCTTAACTTCTTGATTACATAAATATTACGTTTAACACCATGAAAGAAAAAAGACTAAGAAACTTTTCCATCACACTTTTGATATTCAACTGCTTGTCCGCCTTATGGGGCGGGATAGGCCTGATTTACGATCCTAGCGGTGAGTTTATGCAGATACCTCTTTACTTCCTGCAACATTCTCCTTTCATCAGCTACCTCATTCCCGGGATCATCCTGCTTATTGCCAATGGCATACTCAGTCTTTTTATTGCATTTATCACCATTAAAAGGTTGATGTATTTTCCGTTTTTTATTATTGCTCAAGGATTAATTCTTGCTGGTTGGCTTTCGGTGCAAATTATGATGATCCGTGAGTTTTACCCACCGTTACACATACCATACTACCTTACTGCTTTGGGATTGGTAATTTCGGGAGGTTTGCTAACACGAACCCAAAAATTCTGAACATATTATCCCTTTCAGTTGTTATCCAAATAAAAAAAACTATGGCATTCACACTACAAATAGGACAAGCAGCACCTGATTTCAGGTTACCCGCAACCAATGGCAACACTTATCAGCTTTCGGATTTTCAGGAAGATGTGCTGGTGATTTTCTTCACCTGCAATCATTGCCCCTACGTTATCGGATCGGATGAGGTAACCCGCAAAACCGTAGATACATACACCCCAAAGGGTGTAAGGTTTATTGGCATAAACTCCAACAGCAAAAACACCTACGAGGAGGATAGCTTCCCCAACATGGTGAAACGAATGGAGCAGTTCAAATTCCCCTGGTTATATCTATATGATGAGTCGCAGGAAGTGGCCATGAAATACGGAGCCTTACGTACACCGCATTTTTACGTATTCGGTAAATCGAGGAAGTTAATCTACGTGGGGCGTGCCGTGGATAATCCCCGCGATGCAACAAAAATAACGGTAAACGATTTGGAAAATGCCCTCGAAGAGCACCTTTCGGGTAATGAGATAACGCTTAAGGTTACCAATCCCATTGGATGCAACATTAAATGGGAAGGCAAAGACAAGCACTGGATGCCCGCCGATGCGTGTGATTTAGTATGAAAAAACATCATTGCAAATAAAGCCTTACTAGCAGTTAAAGCAATTACGTTTTATGATTTTTTTTCGCTTACTCTTTTCCCCCAATTGAATACCAGTCTATTCTACGAGAAAGGTACATAATTGAAGAAAGGATAATGAAAAGACCTATACTACCCATGAGAAGAGCGTAATCCTGCATCTGAAGGAGTATATAAAGGAAACCATACAGCAGAATGAGGATTGTTGCCATTATTAAAGCAAGTTTCCTGTTTTTGAATATGCTCAACGAGTAAGCAGTTATCATTGTTATGGTACCAAAACTTGCTATAATATAGGCAATTACAAAGTTAAACTGCTCGGCAAGTGAAAGAAGAAGCAAATAGAATAGCACCAAACCAAACCCTACAAGGATGTATTGAACCGGATGTACCCTTAGCTTTCGCATTATCTCCACAAAGAAGAAGACCATGAAAGTAAGTACTATGAAAAGTATGGCATACTTCATCGATCGCTCAGTGATTTGATAGGTATCAATGGGCAATTTCAAGCTGACCCCAAATGCCGATTCAGCAAAATTAACCTTTGTATCGTCCCACGCCTGAGGGTAATTCCTGTTTAATTCCAGCACCTGCCAAAAAGCTACAAAACCAGTTTGGGATATTTCCCTGCTTGCAGGTAAAAATGCGCCATCGAAGCTTGGGTTTTGCCATGACGAAGTAATTCGTGCTCTTGTCTCCTTGCCAACAGGGACAAAGCTTAACCCACGGGATCCGTTTAGCGAAATATTGAAGTTGAAACCATACTCTGTTTCGTCATCGTTATTAGTTAATAAATTGTTTAGTGTTATTCCCGATTCGACAATTTTGCTATTTTTTATGCCCGGATCACAGGTTTTTTCCTTACCATTCCATTCAAATTTTATATTCTCTTTAATTCCTCGCAGATCAGTTATCCCCAAGATAATGAAAGCGTCTTCCCACTCAACCCCTGCTTTTTTTGTGGCCTCAAATGAGGGCTTTTGAAATTTCCCTTTGAGACTTAAAGATGAATTGTACACCGCTACCCTAAAAATACCCCGATACCTTACTTCGGGCACCATTTCTCCATCTACTTCAAGACTTTCGGGGAGAAAATAGGCTTGATGCCTTACTTTAATAGTCCCTTTCTTTTCGATATCGTACTCGTAGGAGTAGTATGGAACTACTAAAATGGGACCGGTAATCTGCTGCTCAAAACCCCACTTTGAACTTATATCGTGGGTTGCCTCATCCAGCCGTTGTTGCCGCTCTTTGACCAGCGAATTTATCATGGCTGTTGGAATCAATAGCATCAGCGAAAGAAATGCAATTGCCGATATCTTGATTATCACTGCATTCTTCTCAAAAAAGGTTTGCACTTTTTCTGTCATAGTTGTAAAATTTAAATTATTAAAGAACTTTGTAATTCAAAGCACATGGGTAAAAAATTTTATTTATTCGTACTTATGAGGGTTTCCAGTGCTGTCAAATGATCCTCAAAAGCTTTTCGTCCTTCTATGGTTGCTCTGTAGGTGGTATTTGGCTTACGACCCAAAAACTGCTTTTTCACTTCAATGTAACCTTCATTTTCCAGAGCCTTCATGTGGCTGGCCAAATTGCCATCGGTAATGTTAAGGGTTTCTTTCATTGTAATGAAATCAACCCAATCGTTAACCATGAGCACAGACATGATTCCAAGCCGTATGCGACTCTCAAAATTTTTATTAAGATTACCTATTAATTCTTTCATTCTTCCAGTACATGGTTGTTCCATAAACGATGTGTATAATTCCAAAACCCACAGCCCAAAAAATCAAGCTATAGCCCGCGAAAAACATCGAGGTTAGCCCCAGTATTACTTCCGCAATACCCAGATAGCGAATATCATTCAACGTATACTTGCTAGTATTAATCAATGCAAGCCCGTAAAAAACCAATGTTGCCGGGGCAACCAGGTATATTTGGTGGTGATACAAAAGGGCTAGGCAAAAGATTCCCCCTGCTGCAAGAGGTATAAATAGGTTTATGAGCATTCGTTTTACCGTTGAATCCCAGATTGGTAATCCTTTTCGCCTTGCGTTGCGGGTGGTAAAAAGGATGCCAAAGCCCAATGAAAGGAAAAGTACGATGCATGCTGTGGATAAAAGAAAAACTACAAGGTTTCTGAGTTCAAGTGTTGATAGAACCTGACTGCTTTCGAAAACACCTCTGCTAAAGTATCTACCTAAAAAGTAGTCCTGCTTATACAGGTAAACCGATAGTGCTCCCAGCAGGGCCAGGGTACCGGCAAAAACGCCTGTCAATCCGCTCAGCGATATAAATCGCGAGGAGCGTTCCATTATCGTTCTGATCTCTTTTAGATCGTCAAGGTGTTCAGTTTGGGTAATCATAGCAAAAGATTAAAAAAGAACTTTGAAACGCAAAGTTAAATATAACTTTTAAACTACCAAAAAAAAATTGAAATATTTAACTATTGATATGATTTTAAAAATTCCAATGGATTGTAATAGTATTTTTCCAAATCCTGAGTCGTAAAGCAAATAAGCGAGTATGAATTAAATAATCGTTCTGGATGCTTTGCCTCGGGCTGTAGTTTTATCGGTGGTACTTTCAGTATCTCAAGGTGAAAATGATCGAACTGCCAACCAAATCTGTTCAATTCATCGCTATTCATATATCTTGCAATGGGTTGGTGAGGTGTAACTAGCTCCCCAACATTTACAGCTATCCCAGCAATATGCTCATATAACGACCAGAATAGAATACCTTTCTGATAATGTTCAATTATCACCTGAGCGTATGGTCCATCGGTTCGCTTGCTGATTACCTTGCCTTCGGCAATGGCGAAGATTGGTTCGTTGAGGTAATTGTTACTTGGGCGTTTAATATCAATTCCCGTGTGGAAATGCGCTGGGATTCCTTCCCTGTCCCTACGCATTAACCCAAACTCTCCAATACTTGTAAGCTGTAACTTCGATATATCCTTTCGATCGCCGCAGTCAACTGGCAACAGGACAGACAAACTAATAAGCAGCGTAATAAAAATGAAAAGCATATTAATCTTTTGAGTGGGTAACCTCTTTCCAGTAAAAATCGTGATTGCTTGCAACTCCAAAAAAATCGGGGCTTGTTGGCAGGTCTAAAAATGGATACTTAACCTTAACAAGGTAAAGCCCTTGCGGGTAAGCAATAGTAATCTCCTTCGGTTTTATCCGCCCCTGGAGGATTCCCTCAAACTCTTCGACCGTAAGAATCCCTTTACCTATATCCAGCAATCTTTTTACAATAATCCGGATCATCCCCTTGATAAATCGGTTTGACGAAATCTGAAACCTAAGCCTATCGGCTTGGTCGTTAACATAAAGTTTTGCGGAGTATACGTCGCATATATTACAATCATTTTTTTCTGGACTTTTACAGAAAAGAGAGAAGTCGGTGTACTTCGGCAACAGGTAAGCCGCTTGCATCATGTGTTCAAGGTTTAAATTGGGCTCCTCGTAGAGAGCGCTTAACCCATGCAGAAAAGGATCTTTATGAGTATGAATAAAGTACTCATAGGTTCGCATTATGGCATCGAACTGTGCATGTGGCTTCCCCTCAACTGGAATAATATCGAAAACAGCAATGTCATCGGGTAAAACTTTGTTGAGCCGTAGCAATAAATTAAAAGTCCAATTCAAGTCAATATCGAAGTGGAAAAAGTACTGTGCTGCATGAACCATGGCATCGGTGCGTCCACAACCTATGCAAGTTATCGATTTCCCAAAAACCCTGCTAATACTTGTTTCCATTACTTCTTGTACAGTCAGTACACGCGATTGACGTTGCCAACCCCTGTAGTTTAGTCCGTTATATCCGATATGAACAAAGTACCTCACAGCTAATTATTATACTCAGAAGTGAAATTTGAAGCAATATTTTAATTTGGCAAAGCTAGGCAATTTATTGAATAGATATACTTAAACTTTCTCTGGTGATTTCAATATTATGGGTAACTTTGCTAGATGTGCTTCAGTTTAAATACTACGTTTCTGATTAGCTAATCTTTTCAAAACTTTTTGGAATATGACAACGACAATAAAAATATTAATAAGTGTCATTGCTTTATTACATCTCCCTTTAATTACCTTCCCTCAAAGCATTGCGATTAACGAGGTAATGGCCTCCAATGCCACTACCATTGCTGATGAGGATGGCGATTATGAGGACTGGTTAGAGCTCTACAACTATGGCGATGTCGCCATTAATTTAGGGGGCTATGGACTGTCTGACAATTATGATAATCCATTTAAATGGGTTTTCCCATCAGTTACTATTGCCTCGGGCGAATACATGCTAATATGGACATCGGGGAAGAACAGGGCTGTTCCAGGGAATCCCCTACACACCAATTTCAGCATTGGAACTGAAGGAGAAGAGATCACACTGACTGAACCTTCTGGTATTCTAATAGATGAGCTAACTCCAACCAGCATCCCCACCGATTATTCCTACGGGAAATTTCCGAATGGTACAGGCGGATGGCGATACTTCACATCAGCTACTCCGGGGGCAGCAAATGTTGGCCCAGGGTATGGCTTTTTGCTTTCGCCACTTCAACTCTCCCACCCCGAGGGCATATACCTCAATGCCATTGACATTGAAATATCAAGCCCTGATGTGGGAACTCAGATTTACTATACGCTCGATGGTTCAGAACCGGATGAGAATGCTATTCCTTATGAAGGGGCCATAACCTTAAGTAGTCGCATTGGTGAACCCAACGACATTTCAATGATCCCAACCAATAACAATAACGATCCTGGGCCTCCCTATTACGAAGGCTGGCAACCTCCATTAGGCGAAGTTTTTAAGATAAATGTACTAAGGGCAAGGGCATTTCACGAAGATGCGCCTCCCAGCAGGGTTTCAACTGGCTCTTATCTTATTGACTCAGATGGCATTAACCGCTATACGCTACCCTTCTTTTCTATTTCTACCCATAGGGATAACCTTTTCGATGACGAGATTGGCATTTATGTACACGGGAACTATACAAACTATTTTCAGGATGGTATTGAGTGGGAACGTCCTGCCAACATATCTTTTTTTGAATCGGATGGTACTTTTGGATTAAATGAAGATGTTGGAATTAGGTTACATGGAAACACCACTCGTAGCCGACCACGCAAATCCATTCGAGTTTGTTCACGTGCGGAGTACGGCAATAGCTGGATGAACTACCAGCTCTTCCCAGATAAACCGGTTAATGAATTCAAGCGGTTTATCCTTCGAAACTCAGGTAACGACTGGGACTGGGCAGTTTTTCGCGATGCGTTTATTCAATACCTAGCCAAGGATCTACACGTTGAAACACAGTACTATCGTCCATCGATAGTTTTCATCAATGGTGAATACTGGGGTATTCACAATGTTCGCGACCGATACGATGAACATTATATCTTTTCGCATTACGGTATTGAGGAAGATGAGATGACGATTATGGAGAATAACTCAGAGTATAAATTTGGCAATCCTGCAGGGGTTAACCATTACAACAACATGCTTAGCTACCTTGAATCCAACGATATTTCGCAGAACACTCATTTCGAAGCAATTAAAACCATGATAGATGTGGAGAGCTTCATTGACTTTGAGCTAACCCATATCTTTGCCATGAATACCGATTGGCCAGGTAATAATTCACTTTTCTGGCGGTTTATGGGTGATGATTACGATCCCAATGCACCCGTTGGAAGAGATGGCCGTTGGAGATGGATGATCCTTGATACAGATTTTGGATTTGGTTTACCCTTCTTTTATGTTCCTGGCGTTGATGAAGGTCCTGCACACAACACACTTGCCATGGCAACTGAGGAAAATGGCCCCAGTTGGCCAAATCCATCCTGGTCAACTTTTATGCTTCGCCGCTTGCTTACAAATCAATCCTTTAAAAACCAATTTATCAATCGCTACTGCGATTTACTTAATACAACCTTCAGCAGCGAACATGTGATTTCTGTTATCGATTCCATAAGCGGTTTGCTTGAGCCTGAGATGCAGGAGCATATCAACCGCTGGCGCAGACCACCATCGATGAACGAATGGCACGATAATGTGGATGTGATGAGATCGTTTGCCCAGCTGCGTACTGACTACCAACGCCAGCATGTTAAGCAGAAGTTTGGACTTTCGAGCGAAGCCTACGTTACGCTAAATGTTTCCAACGAAATTTATGGACATATCCGCATTAATTCCATAGATATCAAATCCAGCACAATGGGCGTACCGAATCATCCATACCCTTGGGTTGGTTACTACTTTAAAGGAATTCCAATAGAGTTGGAGGCTATCCCCTCACCCGGATACCAGTTTAGCCATTGGGAAGGGGCATCCAGTTCAAGCAATGCCCTGATTACTATTACTCCTTTAACAGACATTGAGCTTAAGGCTCACTTCTTAAAATCGGATGACCCCCAGCTAATCCATTACTGGTTCTTTGGTACCAGTCTTCCCAACGACACACCCCTTGAAACCATTAATGCCACCCATAGCCTTCTGAATGGATCACATATTGAGTACCATTCAGCTTTGGCCGGGTACCCCTTCACCGAGGGTGACCCCAACTGGCGAAAAGCGTCCATGGAAAGACGTAATAGCCCGACCAACATAAACTACAGACCCGAAGGAAATAATAACATTACCTTTGCCAATGCCAATATGCGTGGCATCCAGATCAAACAGCCCTTTACGGGTGATGGCGGAGAGAACACCATGGTTTTCAATGCACCCACAAAAGGTTTTGAAGGTATTGTATTTCGATTTGCTGCAAAGGACGAAGGTGCAGCTGACAACCTTACTGTTGATTACTCCATATCAATAGGCGAACCACAATGGATTACTACTGGATTAGAAACAACAAGCCACAACCTCCTGTCAGAATACCAACTTTTTGAAGTTGATTTTTCTGAAATTGATGAAGTAAATAATAATTCAAATTTGAAGATTCGTATCAGATTTGAAGGAGAAGACATGGCAGTGGATCAAGGGAACAGGGTTACATTCAATAACTTCAGCATCGATGGGGTATCATTAACGGCATACACGATTACCTCAACTTCAGGTTCGCACGGTACAATAGTTCCCCATGGTAATATTAGCGTCTACGAGGGTGATGATCAATCTTTTACCATCACCCCTGATGGTGATTATGCCATTGAGGATCTACACATTAATGGTAATAGTGTTTTGAATAATTTGGAAATTGACGAAAATGGTATTGCCGTTTACGACTTTACAAACGTCACTTCCAATCAAACCATCCATGCTACATTCTACTCATTAACACACGTACCGGTCAATGAAAATGCTGCTGAAATTTCAATATATCCGAATCCCACTTCTGGAATGTTGAGAGTTGTTGGTACCTCATCAATTCAAAGAGTTGAAATTGTGAGTTTGCTAGGTAGATTAGTCTATTGTGAAACAACTAATTCAAAAGAATTAACACTTAACCTAAGTTCCCTTAGCGATGGTCTATACATTGCATTATTATCTACAGAGAAAGGTTTTGTCGCAAAAAAAATTAAAATAAGCAAATAAACAACTTTCAATAAAATAGCTGGTTTATTGCTTTTTAACAAGTATTAACCATTGCATTCTAAAAAAATACCATTAATTAAACTTATGTCTAATTAATGGTATTACCTTTGCGCTGACCTCCAAATTGTTTTTTCTTATCGATTAGGAGTAAAAATTACCTAAATCAAAAATAGTATATCAATATGATGAATCCCTTACGAATTGGAAGTTATGCCATTCCGATTCCAATCATTCAGGGTGGTATGGGAGTTGGGATTTCACTTTCAGGTATGGCTGCAGCAGTGGCCAACGAAGGGGGTGTTGGCGTGATATCCAGTGCAGGGCTGGGTTTGCTTTACCGCAACTTGGCCTCCGACTTCTTAGAAGCAAGCATTGAAGGTCTAAAAGAAGAACTTCGCAAAGCAAGAGAAAAAACTCTAGGAATAATAGGTGTTAATGTTATGGTTGCCATGTCAAACTTTGCCGATATGGTGAGAACTGCCGTAGCCGAAAAGGTTGATATTATTTTTAGCGGAGCTGGATTACCCTTAGATCTTCCCAGTTTCCTTAAAGCCGATAGCAAAACTCAACTTGTCCCCATTGTTTCGTCGGGACGAGCAGCCAAAATCATCTGCGAGAAGTGGAAAAAAGAGTACGATTACCTTCCTGGTGCCATTGTGGTTGAGGGCCCAAAAGCAGGCGGACACCTTGGCTTTAAAACCGAACAAATTGAGGATGATAATTACTCACTGGAGCATTTAATTCCTGAGGTTGTTTCAACGGTTAAGGTGTTCGAAGATTTATACAACGTAAAAATACCTGTAATTGCAGCAGGGGGTATTTACAGTGGACAGAACATCCGCGATATTATGAGATTAGGAGCATCAGGGGTGCAAATGGGAACTCGTTTTGTTACCACAACAGAGTGTGATGCTTCTGATGCCTTCAAGCAAACATACATTAATGCCAAGGCCGAGGATATTCAGATCATTAAAAGCCCAGTTGGTATGCCTGGCAGAGCAATTGGCAACAGCTTTTTGGATAAGGTAAAGCTAGGCTATAAACAGCCCATCCGATGCCCTTTCAAGTGTATAAGAACTTGTGATGTAACTTCAAGCCCTTACTGTATTATTAACGCTCTTTTCAATGCGTTTAAGGGAAAACTAAACAATGGTTATGCCTTTGCTGGCACTAATGCCTACCTTGCCCAAAAGATTATTTCGATAAAGGAGACTTTCAATGAGATTATTAGCGAGTATACCAATAGCAAATAGTTCCATCTGATAATAATTTTATCTTCTACGTATTTATATCACACTTCATTCTGCTAAATCATAAATAGAGTGTAGATTTGCGCAACTATTTCTGATAGCATGCTTCGAAATATTCGCAAATCGCCCTACTTAGCCTACATCGCTCTTGTTTTTGGTATTCTATGTATTGGCTTTTCGGCCATTTTTGTAAAGATTGCCAATGTTCCGGGATCGGTGTCATCCTTTTACAGGCTATTAGTTGCTGCCATTGCCATTATACCTTTATGGGCATACAGGGGTATGAAAATACCTGCTGGTAAAGATATTTGGCTGATTTTTGGGGGTGCAGTATTCTTTGCCTTTGACCTATTTCTATGGAATACTGCCATTCTATTAACATCTGCGGCAACTGCTACCCTGCTTGCCAACAATGCTCCAATTTGGGTTGGGCTTATATCGCTAGTAATTTTTAAGGAGCGTCTCCCTTTTAAATTTTGGCTTGGGCTATTATTGGCTATTATTGGATTAAACGTGCTTATTGGCTTAGAGGCATGGCAAACCATGACATTCAACCGAGGAGATATGCTATCGCTGATAGCAGGTTTCTTTTACGCATTATATCTACTCTTTACCTTCGACTCACGAAAAAGAGTTGATACCGTTACCTTTATGACCTTCTCAGTTGTATTCATGGTTATCTTACTATTCTTCACAAATCTTTTTCTAGGTAATCCCTTCGGAGGTTTTTCATCGAAAACATGGCTTGCGCTAACAGGTCTTGGGCTAATAGCCCATTTTGGTGGATGGATTTCTATAAATTATGCCTTAGGTCATCTGATAGGAGCAAATGTATCGGTAACCCTGTTATCGCAAACTGTAATTACCGCTTTGCTTGCTCTATTTATTCTTGGCGAAAGTCTAAGTGTAAATCAGATAGTTGGAGGATTGCTGGTTTTATGTGGTATCTATGTTGTCAATCGCAGAAAAGTAAAGGCAAAGTCAAATTAAACACAATAGAGATATGCTGCATCTTGCTTGCACATATTCTACAAAAAAAGTTAACGTTCTTATCCAATAAATTTAGCTATAGTTTTGATCAGCTCTGCACTATCGATGGGTTTTGATAGATAGGCATCACAGCCAGATTCAATGGCTCTATCAGCATCAACCGAAAAAGCGTATGCAGTTTGAGCAATGATGGGTAATTTTTTTCTAAACTTTTTTATCTCCTTGGTGGCATCTAATCCATTAATTTTAGGCAACTTAATATCCATAAGCACAATATCAATGGAATCATTTTGTTTACATATCTCAACCGCATCAACACCATTAGTTACTGATATTATGTTAGCCCCTATTTCATTGAGTATCTCAGAAAGAAAGTAAAGATTATGCTCATCATCTTCAGCAATGAGAATTGTTTTATTGGTTAAGCTGTATGTTTTGTTGGAAAAATTCTCAGACACTTGTTGTTCCCTGTTGGTAGAACTATATGGAATGGTAAACGAAAATGTGGAGCCTTTGCCTTCTTCGGACTCAACCCACATCTTCCCGCCAAGTAATTCAACATATGCTTTAGAGATGGGCAATCCTAACCCGGTACCCTTCCGACTGTCCATTGTGGCATCCTCAACCTGACGGAAACGCTCAAAAATAATATCTATGGCATCCGAGGGTATCCCAATACCTGTATCTCTTACAAAAAAAACAAGGTTGTTTCCAGCAAGTTCATATCCATATTCAATGTATCCCTTTTGGGTGAACTTAACTGAATTTGATAGCAAATTGGTAATTATTTGCTGCAACTTGATCTCATCGCTTACTATTTGACAACTGTTATCAGGCAGCCCTTTCTTACAAAAAAGATCAATTTTTTTGGAATCCAATACGATGGCAAAAGTGTTCATCAAATCATCAAGCATGATATTGATCGAGAACTTGCTTTGGGTTAATGTTATAAGTCCTGATTCAATTTTTGAAATATCCACTATGTCATTAATGATACCTAATAATTGTTGAGCATTTGAATTAATGATGTCGATGTAACTATCCCTTTTCTGGTCGTCCACATTATAGTGCGAAAGCAACTTGGAGAAACCACATATTGCATTCATGGGTGTTCGTATCTCGTGGCTCATATTGGCAAGAAAAGATGTTTTTAACCGATCGCTTTCCTCTGCTTTCAGCTTTGCCTTTTGAAGTTCAATATTCAAACGTCGATACTCCTCATTCTGTGCCTCTATCTCATCTGCCTTTTCTTTAAGAAGAAGTTCCACATTTTTTCGTTCAGTAATATCAGTTATTGTTCCAATGTATTCACTAATCTCTCCATCAACTATATTGGGAATTGCATCACCTAACACCCATGTTATATCACCATTGGGTTTAAGGAATCGGTATTCTGCCTCAGATTTTACACCTTGTCCGGAAAGAACCTTCCAATTGTTGATTACTAAATCTCTATCATCTGGATGAACAGCGTTTATCCACCCATCGCCCAAGGCTTGCACAAATGAAATACCAGAAATTTCGCACCACCTTGGGTTAACATAGGTTGTATATCCATCGGCACGTGTACGGAAAATCCCCACAGGTGCCATTTGAGCTAATGTTTTGAAAAGTTGTTGGCTATCTAAAAGTGCCTTCTCCGCTTTTTTCAATTCTGTAATATCCTCTGCAAAACCACAAATATACTCTTGGTTACCAATACGAAGATAAAAGGTCTTGACCTTCTTTATCAGTTTACGTCCATCTTTTGTAAAATGATTGGTTTCAAATGCTGGTAACTCTTGCTTCTTAAGTGTACTAAAATGTTCATGATACGTTGATCCGTAGGAAGGATCAAAAAGGTTTACTCCCCCGTTTATCATTTCCTGGTATGTGTAACCTAAACTATTCCCAACGGCTTTATTAACATACACTAACTTACCCTTGAAAGTAATAAGATATACCTCTTGTCGGGCATTTTCAACCATAAATTGAAACTTCATTAGCTCATCTTGAGAAAGTTTGTGCTCCAACAGTAGTGCTTGCAACTGATTGTTAAGAGCTTCCAACTCCTGGTTCTTTTCTGTTAAATCGTTTGTTTTTGCTTTAACTCTAAGCCGAAGAAGGTATGTAAAAAGAATTAATACAAACAGCAGTGCAATGGCAATTGCTAAAAGCCATTTCAGGTAATCTGGAATTGTGTACTTTGAATATACTCCTAACCAGTTGTTTATTGATCTGTAGTATACCGATCTCGGGTTGTTCTTCATTTTGATCATGTTCCTATCAATGGCGGCCATAAGATCTTTATCACCATTTTTAGGAAAAGCGAAGTAAACCTCAGCAGGTCTTAGTATAATTGAAGTTGGCCAAACATCTTTATCCCTTAAATCTGAGAAATAGAAGAACCGGGAAGCAACAAAAACGTCTGTATTACCATTTTTAAGCGATTGAATGGCTGTAGGATAATCGGAATATGCAATAAGAATATAATTTAAGTTGAATAATTCTTTTACATCATGTTGCATGTAATCATGCTGTATTGAACTTTCAACCACAGATACCCTTTTGCCCTCCAAATCAAAAACTGATTTTATTGGCAATTCCTTAAGAGTAAATACCTCAAGCCAATCATCAATTACAAAAATTTTGCTAAGGGTAAACCTTTCTGCTCTTTCATGAGAATAGGAAACATCAAGCAGTATATCGATCTCCGAATTATCAAGATATTTAAGATTATCAGTCCATGTTCCGAATACATATTGCAATTCCCATTGCTCATTCCTTGCAATTTCCTCAATGATATCGATAAATATTCCTTGGGGTTTACCCTCATCATTTAGAAAAACTTTAGGACTATTTTGATATATTCCAACCCTTACGGATTTTGCAATGGCTATATTGCTGATTAGAATCAGTAAAAAAATTACAGTATAGACCCTTACAATCGAAAGTCTCATCTGGTTGAGAAATAACTGTTGGAATTTTAATCCAAATGGAAAAAATGTTTTTTATTTAAATGCTAATATAATAAAAAAATGATTCTGAATAACCTTATTCTCTCCATAATTCATACATTAGCTTTTATCCGTTTCATTGAAAAAAATATTAATTTCAAAGAATATGTATAACAAAATCATTATCAACATCAGGCCTTTAGGGTTTATGTGGACAACTGTTGATCCTTTCCTTTTCTGTGTACATCACCTCGACCACTACCCAAAGGGAAATCAAGAAATGGGACCCGCTGCATCCCTTGCAGGCAGATATCTGGGGCAGGACTTCACCATTAAAGATGGTTGGCGTATGTACCATGGAGAGCGAGTGCCAGGATTTCCCGCTCACCCACATAGGGGGTTTGAAACCGTTACGGTTGTAATTAAAGGATTTGTTGACCATTCCGACTCTCACGGGGCTGCAGGCAGGTACGGTTTTGGCGATGTACAATGGATGACTGCTGGTGCTGGCTTGCAGCATTGCGAAATGTTTCCATTGGTTAACGAGGACAAAGATAACCCCCTTGAACTTTTTCAAATTTGGCTAAATCTTCCTAAATCGCGAAAATTCTGCAATCCACACTTCAAGATGCTTTGGGCTGAGGAGATACCTGAGGTTAAACTTAAAGATGATACGGGGAAGAATATTCGAATTACACTTGTTGCAGGAAACTATGGCCATAAGCGAGCCCCATCACCTGCTCCCGATTCTTGGGCAGCCGAACCTTCTAACGAGGTGGCTATTTGGCCCATTTACTTGGAAGCAGGTGCTAAGTGGATCATACCATCAGCATCTCCAGAAGTTCAACGAACGCTTTACTTTTACAAAGGCGATTCAATAAAAGTTTCAGGCATTGATATCTCCCCGATGAATTCGATAGAGATGTTTGCAGGCCAGGATGTTATTGTAGAAAATGGTGAAAAGAATAGCTATTTGCTTTTATTACAGGGGAAACCTATCAACGAGCCAGTTGTACAACACGGGCCTTTTGTAATGAATACTCATCAGGAAATACAACAGGCAATCCGCGATTACCATTCAACCCAATTTGGTGGATGGCCTTGGGATCAATACGATCATGTTCACTCTCGCAAAAAGGGAAGATTTGCCAAATATAGTAACGGTGAAGAAGAAATTAAAGGATAATCTTTCTAAAAATAACTAATTATTAATCAGTTAAACCATACAAACAGGCACCAATGATGATAAAAAAATTTATTGCTGTTTTGATTCTGCTGCCATTTCTTTTAATAAAAAGTTCTGGCCAACAGGTTAATGGCTTAATTGTATCCAACGATAATAACCTTACCATTGTTAAGGTATGGGGTTCTCACCAAGATAGAGGTTATGCCATTGGTTACTTGCTAGCTGAACAAATAATTGATATTTACCAGAACTTTATAGTTCCAAGTTTTGGTACTTACTTGGATTTCGCCAAAACAATAATTGAAAACCCAGCTCATTTTTTAATAGAGGATCAATACATTGCTGAAGCTTCTGCAATGGTTGAAGGATTAAAAGAAGCAGGTTACAACCTTAATATTGATTACAGAGATATTCTTTTAGCCAACTCATTTCTTGACTTATCAAATCTTAATGTAGTAAACCTTAATCTTCGCAATGGTTGTTCAAGTTTAATGAGTTGGGGAAGCGCTACTGATGGTACTGATATCGAAGGTAGATCAGTAATATCAAGACATATGGATTGGAATGATTATGCAAGCATCATACGTAATCAAGCTATGGTAATACATTTACCCTCTGAACCCAATGAGCAACCTTGGTTGTTTATTGGGTTTGCTGGTCAAATATCAGTTCTTTCAGGAATTAACCAAAGTGGATTAGTCGTAATGCAACACATGCTAGCCGATGAGTATTCCAATGGGAGCCTAAACAAAGCATATGAACCGATATGGTTCACCCTACGAAAATCCATAGAAAGGGCTGATTACAATGAGGATGGGCAAAATAATGTAGCAGATATTATTAATGCAGTGGAATCAAACTCGAATGGATACGCAGACAGCTATATTGTTACTGGTCTTGCTTCCGCCAATTCAGGCTACGACTCATTAATTGCTATTGTAGCTGAAGTTGCACCTTCGAAACCGTACATTAGCATAAGGTACAATTCATACCCCGACAGCATACCAGGCGATAATCTTTATGCAGCAAATTCATCCATTTCCCGAAATGATGCCATGAATCTTTGTATGCGATATGATTCTGTTCGAACAAATATGGGTGATGGAACTGGAATGAGTGTGGAAAAGAATTGGAATATTATGCTTAAACAATCAAGCACTTGTGCTTTTGGTGGAACCGGAAATATTCAATTTATGCAGTTTGTCCCCGATGATAAAATGCTTAAGCTGTCAGTTCATCTTAACGATGGAACACAAGCCTGCGAAAACACCCCATTAATTTTTGATACCGACGAATTATTTCTAACTCCAACTGTAACTATTACGATAAAAAAGAATCATCCATTCAAAATATACCCAAACCCTTACTCAACAAAGGCAACTGTTAAAATTGATCATTTTATCGATGGGCTTTTCAGCATCAAGATATTTACAGTTGGTGGGAATGCAATAAAAGAGATACCCATTCATTCCAATTCTTTGGAAGTTGATGATCTAGAACCTGGTGTTTATATTTTTGGGCTATTCAATAATGGAAATATATTGGCTAGAGAGAAAGTGATAGTATACTGATTCTATCTCTTAAACTAAATTTCTTAAACAAAGTACGTTAAACTGGGTTAAAATGCAGAAACCCTCAAAATATTAGAAGTTTTCATTTTAATTTGAGGCAATAATCCATATCTTCGCACAATTATTTTCAGATTACTAACTTAAACATAAATTCATTTATGAAACTCCTAAAGATCTTTTTAACTAGCGTTGCTGGAATAACATTAATTCTTACCAGCTGCAAAACACAAACAGTTAACGTTGATATTAAAACTGAAATCGATAGTGTAAGCTACGCTCTAGGTATTAACATGGCTGATAACTTGAATCGTATGGAATTTACCGACTTCAATGTTTTAGCGATTGCAAAAGGTATACAGGATGGCATTTCAGAAAAAGGTGGAACCATAACCAACGAGGATGCCATAGTTATTCTAAACACCTACTTCACTAACGTTCAGGAAAGAAAGGCAAAAGCAACCCTTGAGGAAGGACAAAAATTCCTAGAAGAAAATGCAAAGAGAGAAGGAGTAATTGTTGATAGCACAGGGCTCCAGTATATGGTTATCGTTGAGGGTGCTGGTCCAAAACCCAAAGCTGAAAACAAAGTTAGGGTTCATTATCGTGGTACTCTTATCGATGGAACTGAATTTGACTCTTCCTTTGGTAGGGGTGAACCCGCAGAATTTAAACTTAATCAGGTTATCAGAGGGTGGACTTTAGGTCTTCAAAAGATGAGTGTTGGTTCAAAGTACATGCTTTACATCCCAACTGAATTAGGATATGGCGAAAGAGTTAGACCTGGTGGGGTCATTAAGCCCAACTCAGCATTAATTTTCGAAGTAGAGTTGCTCGATATTTTAGAATAATTTTTTAACTTTGTAAATATATTATTAAACTCACGGCTTACAGGGTCGGGTAGCAAACCTATCCGACCTTTTTTTAAATACAAAAACACCAATAATATGGAAATAACTGGTAAACTTATCACCAAATTACCCCAGCAAAGTGGTGAGGGTAAGAATGGCACATGGGTTAAACAGGAGTTTATTGTAGAAACTCAAGATCAGTTTCCCCGAAAAGTATGCATCGCCCTTTGGGGCGATAAGGTTCGCGATCTTGACCCCATACAACTGGGCGACTCAATAAAAGTTGCCGTTAACGTGGAATCGAGGGAGTTCAATGGCAAATGGTATACCGATGTAAAAGCTTGGCGACTTGAAAAACTTGGTGCCACAAATCAAATGGGTACTAACGAAATACCTCCCATGCCTGACATTGATGAAACACAACCATTTATCCCCGATAATTTGACATTGGAGGAGGGTGATGACCTACCATTCTAAATCTTTCCTTTTTAAAAATAATAAAGATCAGAACAGTTAGTTCTGATCTTTTTTCTATAATATTTATGATTATTTTTTTGTTTAAAAATATTCCCGATTAGCTAAACAATATTATTTTAACATTGTTAGTAGTTCGAAAATATTAAAAAAACATATTCAAATTAAGTAATAATTATAATGCCACTTTTACATGAAAACCCTTTTAACAATTTTTTCTATACTAGTAATCTCATCGCTTTCCATTGCTCAAAACACAGGTTCGCTTCAAGGACGTGTAGTAAATAGACAGAATAACGAACCCGTACCCTTTGCCAATATCGTTATTTGGGGAACCAACATTGGCTCTTCCTCCGACTTCGATGGAAATTATCTATTTGCAGGTCTGGAACCAGGATTTGTAGAGATAAGAGTATCGGCGGTAGGATTTAAACCTTACGTTTCATCTTCGATAATGATTACCAATGCCCGTACATCGTTTCTCGATATTGAGCTGGAAGAAACATCGGTTGAACTTGAAGGAGTTGTTGTTAAGGCAAGTATATACAGACGTAATGATGAAAGCCCAGTTTCGCTTCAGCGAATTGGAATTAGCGAAATTGAGAAAAACCCTGGGGGAAACCGAGATATAAGCCGTGTAATACAATCGCTACCCGGAGTGGCTTCAACTCCTGCTTACCGAAATGATGTAATCGTGCGTGGTGGTGGGCCCAGCGAAAATACCTTTTACCTCGATGGAGTGGAGATTCCCAACCTAAACCATTTTGCAACGCAAGGCGCTTCGGGTGGACCTGTGGGAATAATAAATGCCGATTTTATTCGCGAGGCGAATTTTTACTCAGGTGCTTTCCCTGCATCAAAGGGCAACTCGCTGAGTTCAGTTCTCGATTTCAGACAAATCGATGGTAACAGCGAGCGGATGAAGTATAAGGGTGCAATAGGTGCTAGCGATTTGGCGCTCACGCTCGATGGACCTGTTAGCGATAATACAACCTTCATATTCTCTGCCCGTCGTTCCTACCTTCAGTTTCTATTCAGTGCAATTGGGTTGCCATTTCTACCCACTTACAACGATTTTCAGTTTAAGACCCGCACACGTATCGATGAACGAAATGAGATAACTGTACTTGGAATTGGTGCCATTGATCAATTTAGCCTGAACACTGGACTTGAAAACCCAACGGCAGATCAACGGTATATCCTAAGCTACGTACCCGTGAACACACAATGGAATTACACCAATGGTATTGTCTACAAGCATTTCCGAGATAAAAGTTACGACACCTGGGTTATAAGCCGCAACATGCTTAACAACCGGCAATATAAATATAGGGATAACGATGAGGATGACATGAAGTTACTAGACTACATATCGCAGGAATCGGAGAATAAATTTCGTTACGAGCACGATAGGCGTTTTAACAATGGCTCCAAGATTAACGTAGGTAGTGGATTTCAACATTCAAGATACACCAATGAAACCTATCGAGCATTTTTCAACAATGGAGTACCAGGTACTATTAATTACAATTCCAAACTACATCTTTTTTCATGGAGCATATTTGGTCAGTTCAGTCAATCGTTTCTTGCAGATCAATTAAATCTCTCTTTTGGACTGAGGGCCGATGCAAATAGCTATTCATCGCACATGAGTAATATGCTCAACCAAATAAGTCCACGTATTGCTGGCTCATACGAAGTTAGAAACGACCTGTATGCAAATTTTAACGTTGGTCGCTATTACCAAAGACCACCCTACACAATGTTGGGATTTAGGCTCTCGGATGGGACTCTGGTAAATAAAGTGAATGAACTCAAGTATATTCGTGCTGATCACTTTGTGGGTGGTTTTGAGTGGATTCCAACATCCAACAGCCGTTTAACCCTTGAAGGGTTTTTAAAACGCTATGAAAATTACCCTTTTTCTCTTACCGATTCTATTTCTCTTGCCAGCAAGGGTGCTGATTTTGGAACATTTGGTGACGAAGCAGTAACCTCCACGGCTTCTGGCAGGGCATATGGGGTTGAACTTTTATATCGCTCACGCGATGTTTTGGGCTTCAACACAATACTTGCATACACACTGGTTTGGAGTGATTCGGAGAATACCATACCTACACTTACAGGAAAATGGGTGCCAACTGCCTGGGACAATAGGCATATACTAACCCTTACTGCAACCCGTAGTTTTAACAAAGGTTGGGATTTTGGCTTTAAATGGCGGTACGTTGGAGGTTCGCCTTATACACCATGGGATCTGGAAACATCTTCCCAAATTCAGGCATGGGATGCTCAGGGAAGAGGATATTTGGACTATAGCAAGTTCAACACCCTTAGACTGGGTGCCTTTCACCAACTCGATGTTAGGGTAGACAAGATGTTTTATTTGAAAAACTGGACTCTCAACTTCTATATAGATGTACAAAATCTTTATGGATTTGCTGGCGATCAGCCTGATAGAATTATTGTTCAGGTTGATGATAGTGGTAACAGAGTGATTGAAAACGGCAGGTATGTGCTCGAAAACATACCTAGTTCAGGAAGTGGCACTATCCTGCCAACCGTTGGAATTATTGTGGAATTTTAAAAATTTTAATGTTAAAACATATAGTTATGAAATACATAACCTTAACAATACTGACCTTGAGTCTTCTTGCATCCTGTAAAACATCTCCTAAGGGTAAAATTGAAGAGAAACCCGAACAGGTAAGTACGCTTCCTTTCACGGAAGGACTTCCTATACGAATTGATTTTGAAAAAGGAAGTGAGTTCTATTATCCCTTAATAGTATTCTGGATTGAGGATATGGAGGGTAATTTTATAGAAACAATCTATGCATCACAATCCATTGCAACCGGAACATTCCGTTTTGGAGTTGCTCAAGGAGGAAAATGGACCGCTGGTGAGCGTCGTCGTCAAGCGGCTCTACCCTACTGGGGGCATAGAAGGGGTATAAAAGCCCCCGATGGACTTTACTTACCCACTCCTCAGAATCCTCTTCCCGATGCTATTACTGGAGCAACCCCAAAGTCAAATTTTGCTCTTAGAACATCTGTTAAACCTGATCTGAAGAGATTTAAAATATTCATGGAGATAAACCAAACATGGGACTGGAATCATCACTGGCATAACAATTTATACCCCGATGATGAGGAGTATAAAACTAGCTGCCAACCTGCTTTAGTTTACATGACTGAGGTTGACCTAAATTCAGATACGAAGGAGTTTGAATTGAATCCCATTGGGCATAGCCATCCTTCGGGAAAAACGGGTGAACTATTCTCCGATCTTAACACCTTTACAACCGCTCTCCAAATTGCTAAAAGGGTAATAGTTAAAGTGGTAGAACTTGATTAGCTTCGTTTTTTTTTGTATTTTTATGGCATGAAAACAACGAAAAACAAGCAGATTCTCATTGCTGGTGCAACAGGATTGATTGGCAGAGCCCTTACTAAATCACTTATCAACGAGGGATACAACGTAATGGTGCTAACCCGTTTCCCAAAAGTTGTTGACAATGAATTCCCCGAAAAGGTTAATTATATTGAATGGAATGGCATTTTCACAACCTGGCTTGTACGTGAAGTTGAAAAGAGTATTGCTGTAATAAACCTTGCTGGAGAGGGAATCGCCAATAAACGTTGGGGAAGAAAACGTAAGCTGAAACTCATTAAAAGCAGGTTGAGCAGTGCCAGGGCTCTTGCCAAAGCATGCAATTATGCCAAAAAGAAACCCGAGGTATTCATTCAGGCCTCTGCCATAGGTTACTACCCCTTCTCTTTAACCGAGGTATTCAATGAGGATTCTCCTTCAGGTAATTCATTTCTCTCAAACCTTTCAGTGGATTGGGAAGCTGTTGCTAGTCATGATATACCCAAAGAAATAAGGCTAGTAATTATTCGTACTGGTATAGTGCTTTCAAAACATGGAGGATTCTTACCAAAACTTGTATATCCCATTAAATTTTTGGTTGGGGGTTGGTTTGGCAACGGACAACAGGTAATGTCGTGGATTCATATTCAGGATGAAGTAAATGCAATACTCTTTCTAATGGAAAATTCCAATGCAAAAGGACCCTTCAACCTTGTTGCACCCAATCCTATATCGCAAAAAGAATTAGTACAAAAAATAGCTAGACGCCTTAAACGCCCTGCTTGTTTTGCCATCCCAAATCATATAACTAAAGCAATTTATGGGCAAATGGGTAAGGAATTGATGCTTTCAAGTCAAAATGTGGAACCCAAAAAACTTATTAATTCTGGTTTTTCATTCTCATTTCCAACCATTGATAGTGCAATTGAGAGCCTTCTTTAACCATAACCCTCAACCAACCTGAGAAGTTCTAATTAAATCCTTCGAACTTAACTAGCTTTTTTAATGTCAACATATTAATATTCCGAAATTTAACTCTGTTTATGAGTTTGGCTTCTATTTGAATAACCTCAAAATGACTATATTTGCATTATTAAGAATTACTATTCAGTAACCCATTCTCGAATAATAAAACTAAAATAAAAAATTTTGGGCTGCAACAATAGAATTTTGTACAATTAGTAATTATTGCCCTTATGAATTATATTGAAATATAGGTTATTATGGTTTATTATCCCGAAAAAATAGCACTTTCTGCAAAATCTTTGGTATTACTTCGTAAGTTGTTCAAGGAAAATCCCCGACTGCTCGAAATCTATAAAAAATCTGAAGCATCGAAGGAAGCAGAAAAAAAAGTGAAAGAATGGGCGCTGGAAGTAATCAGTGAAAATAAAGCAGCCCATAAGTTTTACTCTGGAACCGAAGGAGGAAGGCAAGGATTTGAAAAGTTAAGATGGAGGGATTTTGCTGCCATTCGCATCCTCGATTATATTGATAACTCGGGACGAGAATTTTCTAACCCCTATCGCGATGGTGAGAAAACGCTTAACGAACCCTTTAACCTACTGTGGTTAGGCATAAAAAAAGGGACTGGTGGAGCAAAACCGCTTTTCTTTGAGGACATGATTCAACTTTTTCGCCAGCTGAATGGCAAATCTGTCCAAAGTGTACCAACCAAAGTGGAACTTGAAGAATGGATGAATAGATGGCATAATGGGCTTGACCCCGAAATCATTAAAATAAGGGAAGAGAACAAGGAAAGGATTATCAGCATTCTAGTGGATAATATTCATAGCTGTGAAATTGGTGATACAAGATTTTGTTTCGAAGATGATTTAACGCATGAAGAAAAAATGAATAAAATGCGTGAATGGTGGAACGATCATAAATTTCATTTAAGATACGCTGTTCGAACACCCGTTCTACTTAACAAACTTCTTGATTATTCGCTCGATCTGGATACACAGAAATTATTAAATAAGGCTGAGCAAAAAGGGATCCCATTTTTTGTAAATCCCTACTATTTGTCGCTTCTCAACACCCACACACCCGATTTTACCGCTGGGTCGGATTTGGCCATCCGACATTACGTTATATACAGCAAACCCCTGATTGATCAGTTTGGTAACATCAGCGCATGGGAAAAGGAAGATCAGGTAAAACCTGGTAAACCCAATGCTGCTGGATGGCTCCTTCCCTCAAGCCGATGCGTTCACAGACGCTATCCTGAAGTTGCTATTCTTATCCCAGACACTATGGGCAGAGCATGCGGTGGATTATGCGTGTCGTGCCAAAGGATGTACGATTTTCAGCGGGGAAACCTCAACTTTAACCTCTCAAAGTTGAAGCCCAACGAAACATGGGAAGAAAAACTAAACCGTTTGCTCGAGTACTGGGAAAAAGACACTCAGCTAAGAGATGTCCTCATCACCGGAGGCGATGCATTGATGAGCCGAGACAAATCGCTTGAATCAATATTGGAAGCAGTTTACCAAATGGCAAAGCGAAAAGTTGAAGCCAATAAGCAGAGACCCGATGGCGAAAAGTACGCTGAAATTCAGCGCATTCGTCTTGGCACAAGACTTTTAGCATATCTTCCACAACGGGTAACTCCCGATTTAATAAAGATACTAGGTGATTTTAAGAAAAAGGCATCGGCCATTGGGGTTAAGCAGTTTGTTATACAAACCCATTTCGAATCGCCCATGGAGGTTACCCCTGAATCGAAGTTGGCGGTTGAAAGGCTAGTATCAATTGGTTGGACGGTTACAAACCAGCTGGTTTTCACCTCTGCAGCCTCTAGACGTGGACATACAGCCATGTTAAGAAAGGTTCTCAACGATATAGGCGTTATTACCTATTATACTTTTTCTGTTAAAGGGTACCTGGAAAATACCTTTAACTATGCCACCAACGCAAGGGCGGTTCAAGAGCAGGTGGAGGAAAAGGTGTATGGTACAATACCCGCCGAATACACCAAAGAGATCAAGCGATTCCCCCTTGAGGCTGAAAATATGGTGAAAAATCTCAAGGAATTAAGGGAAAAAGCAAACATCCCGTTTCTGGCCACCGATCGCAACGTGATAAACCTTCCTGGTGTTGGCAAGAGCTTAACCTTCCGAACCATTGGGATAACCCGTTGGGGAAGAAGAATTCTCGAGTTTGATCACGATCACACCCGATGGCATAGCCCTATCATCAATAAAATTGGAAAGGTTGTTATCATTGAATCAAAACCCATTGGCGAGTACCTTCATCAGCTAGAGGACATGGGGGAAAATGTAAAAGAATACGAAAGTGTATGGGGATACTCCATTGGCGAAACTGAATCACGTTTATCTATCTTTGAATACCCTGAACTTGGTTACAAAACTACCGAGAGAATGACCAATCTTGAGATTTAATTTACCCAAGATAATCTAATCCTCCGATGCTTTCAAAGTATTCTTATCAACGAACATAAGTTGCAATCACCGAACGAATAGCATTCTGGCATACCGGGCAAAAAGTTTTGGCTTCGTTGCTCTTCATACGACAATCGATAAATGGACGGTATAACCCTTTATGCATGTATCCTCCCCCTTCGAAAACCCCAACCTTGCCTGAAAACTCCTTGGTTGACGGGGTTGGTACAGGGGTATCCTTATCCATCATGTGCAGCCATTTACTTTTAAAATCAACCAGAGTGGTGAGATTGGGCTCCCATGGCTCAACATGAAGAGGATAAAAGTCTTGGTAAGCAACATCCGACGTGTAATACTCATCGCCTAAACCGGCTAAACCATGTCCAAACTCATGGATAAAAACAATGTTTGATATTTCATGGTCGGCAGTGGCCATGCTGTAATGGTTATAAATTCCACCGCCACCGTATTCGCTGGTATTAACCAGAATGTAAACCTGATCGCCGGGCACTAGGGCGGCAATATCCATAACCCGGTGAAACCGATTGGTAGTTAGATATCTATCAATACCAAAGGTATAAAACTCAGACTGAGTAGCTGTGATATTCCAGTAACCTGTTCCGGGGTTTGAAGGCCCAACACCATCAGATATCGATTCAACGGCCCAGATATTGATATCATCAGCAAATTCATTGAATGGGGGCTGGGTGAATAGAAAATCAGCAAAACGCTTTACATCAGCCTTAAACTTATCCATATCCTCTCTGGTGTAACCCTCAGCAATAAACGCAATATCGAGTTTGTGGCTATAGTGGCCATTGTCCACAATTTTTGAGCTTTGAATCGTTTCAGGTGCCCTGCGGTTGATGAAAATGCTGCTGGGATCTACCTCAAACTTGTATAGCTCAGCAAATTTTCCATCCTTATCTCTTGTTTTAAATGATACCTCAACCTTTTGTTTGGGGAATGGAATACGGGTAACCTGCTCGAAAGCTCTAGTTAAATATTTGGCTTCGGCAGTGGTTTGCCATTCTTGGAATAGAGTGCAAAAACCCAACGAGTAAATCAATGTCCCATTCTGCATTTCTGTCACCTCAACCCGATGGGTTCCCAAACCCAACCCATCGATTAACGATAGTGGAGAGCCGCTCCAGAAATACTCTTCTCGAATATCGTCAAGGAAAAAATGCTGTGTATTGGCATCTCCAGCAAGGAAATAATCAATCCTTAGGGCTTTATTATCAAACCATTGATCAAAATCAACTTGGGAATAGCAAGGAATAAAAACGATAAAAACAAACAGCCATAAAAAGAAAAATCTAGCCGATTTTTTCACTTTTTCTTTAAGAAATAACGTCATTACTAAAAATTAAAATGGGATCTAACATACAAACTTCTTATAAAACATAATTGCTAATCATCCAAGGTAACTCTTTAGCACTTTACAACGGGTAGTTTGTTTTAAGCGCTTAATTGCCTTTTCCTTAATCTGGCGAACTCGTTCACGGGTTAAGTCTAACTCCTCACCTATTTCTTCAAGGGTATGCGGATGCTTGCCGCTCAATCCGAAGTATAAACGCACTATGGTGGCTTCGCGATTTGTGAGGGTTAATAACGCCCTTTCTATTTCTTTCCGAAGACTATCATTAAGCAAACCCCTATCGGGAGGAAGTGACTCACTTGAAAGCAATACATCATATAGGTTACTTTCCTCGTCTTGTGAAAGGGGAGCATCCATGGATACATGCCGGTTCGAACTCCTCAATGCTTCCTTTATATCGTTTGGGGCTATCTCAAGTACTTCCGAAAGTTCCTCAACAGATGGTTCTCTCTCGTATCTTTGTTCTAACTCAACGAATGCCCTATTCACCTTATTTATGGATCCAATCTTGTTCAAAGGTAGTTTTACAATCCTCGATTGTTCAGCCAAAGCTTGAAGGATAGCTTGTCTAATCCACCAGACAGCGTAAGAAATGAATTTAAAACCTCTGGTTTCGTCAAACCGTTGGGCTGCTTTTATCAAACCCAAGTTTCCCTCATTTATCAAATCTGGAAGACTTAAACCTTGATTCTGATATTGTTTAGCCACAGAAACCACAAATCTAAGGTTCGCTTTAACCATGTGGTTTAACGCTTCTTGATCACCCTCCTTTAACTTTCTGGCTAGGTTAACCTCTTCGTCGGTAGTTAAAAGATCAACCTTTCCAATCTCGTGTAGATACTTGTCAAGCGAAACGGTTTCACGGTTTGTTACTTGCTTTATGATCTTTAGTTGCCTCATTACCTAAAATCATAAAAAAATTTGCGCTGAATATATACATTAATAGAAATAAAATGATATATAAATCACTTTTTTTTGTGTATTTTTAAAGCAATACCTGTTATTATGTTGTTATACTGTAAAATAGATAATAAGATACAGTATTTTCTATATGACTCTCATTAATTAATACAATTCGTATACAAGTTATTGATTTTCTTTGTTTTTATGTTTTTTCAATGCCATAAGAAGCAACATCAATTTCTTATAAATACTATTAAATGAAAATTTTGTTTCTCTTAATATATGAAAATTAAAAGGTTAGACATTGTTCTTATACTATACCGCTGACATTCTGTCGCTTACGCAATACTCCTAGATTTTTTGTGCTATATATTTATTTTTTTGCTGTTTTTTTTAGGTATTAATTGTAGAAATGGTTATAATTGCAAAAATATCCCACTATTTTTTTCTTTCGCATAATTCCTTTAAATACAAAAGGTTATATATCATTTCTCATTTGTTTTCAATTTTTTTTTACAATATTTATTTACTACAATCACCATAAAACTTTATGTACGACATTCTAGAGCTTAACAAAAAGCTTCTCCCTGAACTCAAGGAGATTGCTAAGAATATGAATATTAAGCGGATAGAATCACTGCGAAAGCAGGATCTAGTATACCGCATCCTTGATCAGCAGGCTATTGATGCCTCGGAAAAGGAAACTCAAAAAAATAAACCCAGAGATTTTGATCGTAAGGGTAAAAAACCTGAAAAAAAGGCATTCCAAAAACCCAGCCCTTCTGAAAAACCCCCAATGGTTGAACCCGAAAAAAAGGAGGAGGCTCATCGTCCCATCCCGGTCAATGAGAGGAGCAAGCGTAAACGGTTTACCCGCAAAAAGAAGGATGGTGGATTTGATTCAACCCAAACCAAAATTTTCACGAACGAGGTATCTGAAGAAAAGATATTACCCCTTGAAGATATCGACAAAACCTTTATGTACGAAGAACCTGAACCAGATATACTACAGGATATTCCTCAAATCGGTAAGGAAGACATAGAATCCATTCCAAGTGCAGAGGAAGGTATTAATCCTACTGAAACACCAAAACAAGAAGATTTACCTATTCCCCAGAGCAAGGGTGACAACCAGTTCCGTCAAGGTCAACGCGATCAGCATCATAAAAAAGGGTTCGAAAAGCGTAATGGCGAGCGTTTCGACTTCGATGGAATTGTAAACACCACCGGTGTTCTTGAAATCATGTCCGATGGATACGGTTTTCTCCGTTCTTCGGATTACAACTACCTCAGCTCACCCGACGATGTATACGTATCGCAATCGCAGATAAAACTTTTTGGACTTAAAACGGGTGATACTGTTACAGGGTCAATTCGTCCTCCCAAGGAAAATGAAAAGTATTTCCCTCTGATCAAGGTTATGGAGATAAACGGGAGAAGTCCAGATTATATCCGCGATCGCATTCCCTTTGACTTTTTAACACCGCTCTTTCCTAACGAAAAGTTTACGCTTCTCGGGAATGGACAAAATAACCTGTCGGCTAGAGTGGTTGACATGTTTAGCCCCATAGGCAAAGGGCAAAGAGGGCTTATTGTAGCACAACCAAAGACAGGTAAAACAATTCTCTTAAAGGATATTGCCAACTCCATATCAGCCAACCACCCAGAAGTTTACATGATTGTTTTACTTATCGATGAGCGTCCAGAGGAGGTAACCGATATGGCACGCAGCGTAAACGCTGAGGTTGTGTCGTCAACATTTGATGAACCCGCCGAAAGGCATGTTCGCGTTGCAAACATTGTCCTTGAAAAGGCAAAACGATTGGTGGAGTGTGGACATGATGTAGTGATCCTACTCGATTCAATTACACGTCTTGCCCGTGCCTTCAACACCGTTCAACCAGCATCAGGAAAGGTGCTTTCGGGTGGTGTTGATGCAAATGCACTCCATAAGCCCAAGCGTTTTTTTGGTGCAGCACGTAAGATCGAGAATGGTGGTTCACTCACAATTCTGGCAACCGCTCTTATCGACACCGGTAGCAAAATGGATGAGGTAATTTTTGAGGAATTTAAGGGTACAGGTAACATGGAGCTACAACTCGACAGGAAACTATCGAACAAGCGAGTTTACCCTTCAGTTGATATCACTGCATCCAGTACACGTAGAGAAGATCTTCTTCTTGATAAGGATACTCTGAATAAAATCTGGATTCTTCGCAACTACTTGGTTGATATGACTTCTGTAGAAGCAATGGAGTTCCTTCGCGATAGATTGGTAAAAACCCAAACCAACGAAGAGTTCTTGATGTCGATGAATAGCGATATTTAGGAGTTAGAAGACGAAAGACCGAAGACGGAAGACGGAAGTTTTAAGTTAAAAAAACTTCGGTCTTCCGTCTTCGGTCTTCTAACTTTGTTGTATCTTTGCAGGGCTAATCCGGGGCTGACTTTGGTTTTGACAGCAAGATGAATGGATTGGTAAGCATGTCGAGCGTTGGGAAGCTGGCTCGTTAATCCCAGGACTCAGACCGATAAACGGCAACAATAATTCTTACGCACTCGCTGCCTAGAATGTGCCAAGCACTTCAGGCTTAATCCAGCCGCCCAGGTGCGGTAGGACGAGTAGTCTCGCGGAGGGCATCGCCCGTTGGCACTCCGAATCGAGGCTTCAAACCAAACGGGATAGCCACAGGATGCTCCCCGGTTCCCATGGCGAAAATTTTGGGGATAAGGTTTAGGTTGGTCTCTTTCCACCTGCCTAAGCTCGAAAAACAAGGAAGGATAAGCATGTAGAAAGCCTTTTGGTTCCTTGTTTGGACGAGGGTTCGACCCCCTCCAGCTCCACAAAAAAAACTCCTCAAGATGAAATTCTTAAGGAGTTTTTTATACCCGAAAGAGCATGATCTGCGTTAATATTGAATATCTTATACCCGAAAAGGTATAATTTGAAAATCAAAAAAAAATTTACCCCAATAAGTTCGCCATCTTTTTGGCAATAAAGCGGTTGGCAAATTTTGGATTTAAGCGATAGATAAAGTCCATAAACTTAGCGTCTTTCCCAACACATGCTCTATACTTGTTCCTCTCCATGGCATCAATAATTTTAGCTGCTGCTTCGGTTGCTGGCATGAGTTTCATGCTCGACTTCTTTCCAGCCACTTCCGTGCTTCTCGAAAATTTAATCCCCGAATTTGATGCAATATTTGTGGCTATTGCCCCCGGAAAAACGAGGGTTACGTTTACACTAGTACTTGACAACTCAGCATACAGACCTTCGGTTAGCAACTTTACTGCCGACTTTGCTGCACCGTAAATGCTCTGCCCGGGAACAGGCAGAAATCCTCCCATGCTCGAAACATTAACAATGTGCCCCTCGGGCTGCTTTAACAGATGGGGAAGAAAAGCTTTGATCATGTAAAGAGTTCCGTAGAAATTTATGTCAAGTACTCTGTCAATGGTTTCGTAATCTAGGTCGTTCACCCTAATAAAGGGCTGAATAATCCCAGCATTGTTTATAATACCATCAACGCGACCATGCTTGGCAATAACCTGTTCGGGAAGACTATAAACTGCCGCCTTATCAGTAATATTCACTTTATGTATTGAAATCTTATCACTGTTATCACCGGCAAGTTCGACAGTTTCCTTGAGTGCTGTATCGTTTATATCGACTACTGCCACCCTTGCTCCTCTTTTTATGAGTTCAAGTGCCAACTCTCTGCCAATACCGCTTCCGCCTCCTGTAATTACTATGACTTTATTAATTGGCTTCATACTGTACAAGTTTAAAATTAAACCCAAGAAAATTATATGCATTTTTTACTTGTTATTGTTAAACAACTAATCCATTAATATGTTGAATTTGTATAATGTTAATTCGTTAAAATCTCAATGAATTAATAGATAAATTTGCTCACCAATTCTATCGTTGCTAAAACTAAGCATTAAATTTGCCTGCAGATAAACGTTTATAAAATAACGGGTTATAAATGGAAAAAACAGTATTTATAATATCCCAAATGGACTGCCCCTCAGAAGAAAACCTTATCCGAATAAAACTCAACGGTATTTCAGGGCTTAAAAATCTCGACTTTGATATTCCCAATCGGAAGCTTACCGTTTACCACGAAGGGCAAATTGATCTGATTGAGAAGTCTATTTCTGAACTGAATTTAGGCGAGAAGAAGCTCTCATCTGAGCAAACCCTTCAAACCGAATTTGTAGAAAATAGAATGCAAAAGCAAATTCTCTGGACTATTCTCGCAATCAACTTCGCTTTCTTCCTTATTGAAATGACAACGGGGTTAATATCCAAATCGATGGGACTTGTTGCAGACAGCCTGGATATGCTAGCCGATGCATTTGTTTATGGGATAAGCCTTTTTGCAGTTGGCAAAACTTTATCAATAAAAAAACGCATTGCTACAACAGCTGGATACTTTCAAATACTCCTTGCAGTTATTGGTTTTATTGAGGTGTTGAGACGTTTCTTTGGAGAAGAAAAATTTCCTGACTTCTTAACGATGATCATCGTTTCGGTTTTAGCCCTTATAGCCAATGGTTTCTGCTTATACCTACTGCAAAAATCGAAAGGGAAAGAAGAGGTTCACATGAAAGCCAGCTTAATTTTCACATCAAATGATGTTATTATCAATTTTGGGGTGATTGCTGCCGGAATTTTGGTGTATTGGTTAAATTCAAGCACACCAGACTTGGTTATTGGTACTATCGTTTTTATTTTTGTAATTCAAGGTGCCATAAGAATTTTAAAACTTGGAAATGAAAAAAAAAGAGATATCACCAACAAATGATAATTTAATGGAGCTAACCGAACTAGGGTACAACGATAATTTTGAATATTTCCGAAAGGAAAACAACCTTAGCAGCTTTGAAATTGGCAGGGTTATAGCCGAGCATAAAGAGCGTTACATTATTAAAACTACCAGTGGCGAGTATGAAGCCGAAATTACCGGTAATATGCGCTTTACTGCAACAACCCGTGAAGACTTTCCTGCTGTTGGCGATTGGGTTTCGATGGCTACCTACGAATCCGGTTTTGCAATAATTCACAGAATCCTTCCCCGTTTCTCCTTAATTAAAAGACAAGCCGTCGGGCAGTTTGGTGAGATTCAAATAATTGCCACAAATATAGACTTTGCCCTCTTAGTCCAAGCTGTCGACAGGGATTTCAATATCAACCGGCTGGAGAGGTACCTTACCCTTTGCCACTCATCCAAAGTGAAGCCCATAATTGTGCTTACAAAAACTGATTTGATTGACGATCAAAGGATTTCGGAAATAATTGGCAGCCTTAAGCAACGGATTGATAATATTCCTGTGGTTGCTATTAGCAACCAAACTCAATATGGGTACGAAGAGCTATATAGGTTTATCGAAAAGGGTAAAACCTACTGCTTGCTTGGCTCTTCGGGGGTTGGTAAATCCACACTGCTGAACAAACTCTCGGGACGAATCGTAATGAGAACCGATGCCGTTAGCCAGAGCACCCTTAAGGGACGACACGTAACCAGTCACAGAGAGCTAATAATCCTCGAAAGTGGTGGAATCCTTATTGATAATCCAGGGATGCGAGAAGTTGGAATTGCTGACACTAGCAGCGGGTTAGAAACCACCTTTGATAAAATTGTTGACCTTTCGAAAAAATGTAAATTTAAAGACTGCACTCACACCAGCGAGATTGGCTGCTCAGTAATAGAGGCTCTTGAAAATGGCGAACTGGACAGAAGTTCCTACGAGAATTACATGAAAATGGAAAGGGAGAAAGTTCATTTTGAGTCGTCGATTGCTGAAAAACGAAAAAAAGATAAGGTTTTTGGAAAAATTCTCAAGGATTACAATAAGAAGAACATAAAAGATAAAAATTACTAAGAATAACTGATTCTACTAACACCCTAACGTAAAGAGCCCAAAACCTTTCCTTTGAATCCATTCAATCTTTTCACTACATTTGCCTAATTTTGATTTAGTTGAACCAATATTCTGTTTTAACTTTTGAAATAATGAAAGTATATATAAACCAGCTTTGCGAAATGCTAAAAAATAGATATAAGCAAGGAAATGCCTGTAAAATTGAAAGTAAATGAGACAATTGGGTGCTGCGGAATTGACTGTGGGTTGTGCCCGCGATACCATACTAAGGGAGATTCTGCATGCCCTGGGTGTGGGGGAAAGAACTTTAATGAAAAACATCCATCGTGCGGATGTCTTAACTGCTGCACAATAAAAAATGGGTTTGAGGTTTGCAGCTACTGCAATGAATATCCGTGTAACAGATTTGATGCAGAACGACAAGGGTATGATTCGTTTGTAACCCATAGAAAGATATTCCATAATCTTGATCTGATTAAGAATAGTGGAATAGAACTTTTTATAGCTCAACAAAAAATAAGAATGAAGATTCTACTAGATTTTTTAAAAAAATATGATGAAGGACGTTCCAAAAGTTTTTTTTGTCTATGTTGTGCCTTGCTACCATTGGATAAATTAGTTGAAGCTCAAGAATTTGCAGAAAGTTTTAATGGCACAATTGATATAAGAGAGAAAAACAAGCAACTCAAGAATAATCTGCAAAAAATTGCTAATAATCTAGGTATTGTTTTAAAACTGAATAGAAAATCATAGAAACTTCATGTAGTACTCTATCATTCCCCCTTTAAAAAAAATTGTTTTTTTCCTGAATAAAAATTTGGCCTTCTTATTCAGGAATAGTGTAGAAAAACTACTACTTTTCTTACCTTTATTGTTGAAATATGAATATAATCTCTTTACCAAAGTTACATGAGAATATACCTTGACTATAACGCCACAACCCCCATAGACAGTGAGGTAGTAAATACTATGCAACCTTATCTGAAGGAATACTTTGGAAATCCATCGAGCGCTCATAGCTATGGCTCCGAAACCAAAAAAGCTATTGAAAATGCTCGCAAGCAGGTTGCAGCCCTTATTAACTGCAAGCCAAACGAGGTAATCTTCACAAGTGGGGGCACCGAATCGAATAACTATGCCATCAAAGGGTTTGCATTTGCCAATGAGAAAAGGGGAAGGCATATTATAACCTCAACCATTGAGCATCCTGCGGTAATTGAGGTTTGCAAGTACTTGGAAAGCAAAGGATTTAACATAACATACGTTTCTGTTGATGAGTTTGGATTGGTTCGGCTGGATGAGCTGGAAAAGGCCTTTACGCCACAAACCATCCTAATCTCCATTATGCATGCCAACAACGAAATAGGCACAATTCAGCCCATTTCGGAGATTGCCAAAATTGCTCGTAAATACAACGTCGCATTCCATACCGATGCTGCGCAATCTGTCGGTAAGTATCCCGTAGATGTCAGAGAAATGGGAGTTGACATGCTGTCCATTGCAGGGCATAAGCTCTATGCCCCCAAGGGCATTGGAGCTTTGTACATCAGGGAGGGGTTAACCCTGGAAAAGCTTATCCATGGGGCCGATCATGAGCAGAATAAACGGGCAGGAACCGAAAATGTTCTCGAAATAGTGGGCTTGGGCAAAGCCTGCGAGATCGCCCACCGCGATCAGACAAAAAATATGGAGCATATGTTAAAAATGAGGGATTTGCTCCACAATCAGCTTTTAGAAAGAGTTCCTGATATCAAGCTAAACGGTCATCCAAAGCTACGACTTCCTAATACGCTTAGCCTTAGCTTCAAAGGGATTGAGGCCAATATCCTACTCAACGAAATGGAGGTTAAGGGAATTGCCGCATCGGCCGGAGCTGCCTGCCACACCGATTCCATTGACGTTTCGCCTGTACTAACGGCAATTAAACTGAGCACCGATTTCGCAATGGGAACCATTCGGTTTTCGGTGGGACGATACACAACTGTAGACGAGGTAAAAAAAGCATCAGAAATTATCGCAGATATTGCAAAAAGGCTTAGACCAACAGAAACCTCCGCTGTACCAGAATTCAATGCTAGAAGTGAAGATATTCAGCTCACAAAATATACACAGGGGCTGGGATGCGCATGTAAGCTACGCCCACAAGAACTGGAAAAAATCCTAAAGGATATTCCCATTATAATTGATCCAAATATCTTGATCGATACCCAAAATTCAGACGATGCAGCTGTTTACAAAATCAACGAGACAACGGCACTCGTGCAAACCGTGGATTTCTTTACTCCCATCGTTGACGATCCCTACGATTTTGGGGCAATTGCCGCCGCTAATGCTCTAAGCGATATCTATGCTATGGGGGCCAAACCCCTGTTTGCACTGAATATTGTTGGTTTTCCATCCAACAGGCTTCCCATGGAGGTGCTCAGGGATATCCTCAGGGGTGCCTCTGATAAGGCCCAGGAAGCAGGAATTTCAATTCTGGGTGGCCACACCATTGACGATCCTGAACCCAAGTACGGCATGGTGGTTAGTGGCGTTGTTCATCCTAATAAGATATGGACCAATTCCGGAGCCAAAACGAAGGATGCCATAGTACTAACTAAATCAATTGGTACAGGAATTCTTACAACCGCCATGAAACGTGGCTTGTTAAATCAGCAAACAAAAGAAGAAGCCATAAGATCCATGTCGGAACTAAACAAAAAGGCTGCTGATATTCTGGCAAAATTCACAGTGCATGCCTGCACTGATATTACGGGATTTGGGCTAATTGGCCATTTAAGCGAGGTTACTGTTGCCAGCAAGGTTGATGTTGAAATCTTTGCAGGAAAAGTTCCTGTTTTCGACGAAACTGAGAACCTTGCAGCGGCCAATGTCATTCCGGGTGGCTCAACAAACAACTTGATCCACTTTTCAAATCATGTGAGCTGGGATAAAAGTATATCTGCCATCAAGCAAATAATCCTATGCGATGCCCAAACCTCTGGCGGATTGCTTTTCTGCATTCCTGATTGTGAAAAAGATGATGTAATTCTTGCACTAACAAAGGATGGCATTCTTCATGCCACCCATATTGGTAACTGCCTTAAAAAAGGGGATGGTATGATTTACGTTAAAAATTGAGCGTACTTCGATTCAACCATGAGGTTAAACTTGTGCTGAATGAAGTAAAGGTTTGGATAACAAAACTTAACGTATTTCCCTTTTGATTTACTCCTCGAGTAATTTTTTTATCAAAGCAATCATCTCATCGAATTCATCCCTATCGAAGAGCCGGGTTAAAAAAACTATTTTGCCATCTTTACCAACAATAACATTGCGGGTAACTCCCGCATCCTTCCTGGCGTACAGGGTAAAAATCTCCGATTCAGGATCGGGAGCCAAGGGGTATGATATTTCCATTTTTTTGGCAAATTCAATGGCAGTTTCCATTGTTTCCTTCCTATCGATACCAATCAGCACGAGCCCTTTCTCCTTTAAGGGCTGCCAAATTTCGCTCTCGATATGCGGCATCTCCTTGCGGCAAACACTACACCAACTGGCTGTGAATTGGAGCATCACAACTTTACCCCTGTTTTCAGCAAGTTTAAAGGTTGCTCCATCGGTTAGGATCGCTGTAAAATCAGGTGCCATATTCCCTACCTTCACTATGTAACCCCTGTCCTTGTCCTCTGCATTACTTTTTTGTCCTGAACAGGATAAAACCAATGTTGTCATTAGCAGAAACGAAGAAAAGAAAATGAACTTTTTCATTGATAATTGATGTTTTGTAAGTTGGAATTTGAAAGATTTCTTTTTACTCTGCGATATTTAATTTTTTTAAAAAATTACCTCTTCCATGCCCTAAGCATATGCCTTTTACCTGGGGGACCTTGTAATCTATCGAGGATAAAACCTGCATCCTTTAGGGCATTCTTAACAATACCCTTCACAGAGTAGGTTACCAGAAGTCCACCATTATGTAAACTTTTATAAAGCATCCTAAACCTCTCGGTTTGCCACATTTCTGGTTGATCGTCGGGGGCAAAGGCATCGAAGTAGATTAGGTGGTACTTCATTGTGGGGTGCCACTTCGTAAAATCGCATTGTTGTTTATGGATTGTAAATCCAGGTAAAAGATCCTTTGTTTGATTCCATGGCATACGGCATAACAACTTCCATAGGGCTGATGTCTCTTCGGGTAGAATTGATCCATAATTAAGCATGGCATACTCTTCTTCTGTCAATGGAAAAAGTTCAAGACCATAGTAACTCCCTTCCAGGGTTTTACTTTTTACCACTGCTGCGGTAAGGGCAGCATTTAGCCCAGTGCCAAATCCCACCTCAAGGATATCTATCTTTTTAAAAGGAAGCGCTTTTAACCCGTACTTAATGAATATGTGTTCCGACTCGGTTAGTGCACCGTTGATGGAATGATAATGCGCTCCGAATTGCAGGGATCGAAGAGTTGATGAACCATCTGCTGTAAGGTATGGTGTGGAGTGTATGCCATTCATGGTTACAAAAATAATCAGTGAAATGGTATTTTGCTCTTAAAAAGCTTATTTTTAAGGTTTGATTTAAGAAAAAATGCGACTTGATGTTTTCCTGGTAAAGAAAGATTTCTTCTCCTCAAGGGAGTTGGCAAAAACCAATATAAAGAGAGGCAACGTCTGGGTTAATGGAGTAATTTCAACGAAGCCATCGCTTGAGGTTTGCGAGGATGTTAGCATAGCGCTCAAAACGGAGAATATCATTCCTTATGTTAGCCGAGGAGGATTAAAACTCGAAAAGGCGTTGAAGGAGTTTGAAATTAGCTGCAAGGATTACGATGTTCTGGATATAGGCGCATCAACAGGGGGATTTACGGACTGTGTGCTAAAGCATGGTGCCCGAAGGGTTTTCGCGGTGGATGTTGGAACTGGTCAGCTCTCGCCCACCCTCAAGAATGATCAAAGAGTAATTTCCATTGAAAACATTCATATAAAAGATCTTACCAGCAATCATTTAAATTCAGTGCTATTCCATCTCATCGTGGCTGATCTATCATTCATATCCCTAACTAAAGTGCTAGAGTTTTTACCGAAATTCCTACTACCCATTGGTAAAGCAATTGTGCTGATCAAGCCACAATTCGAGGTAGGAACAAACCTCATTGGAAAGGGGGGAATTGTGAAGAATTCTAAAGCCCACGAAATGGCCATTGCTAATGTTTTTAACGCTGCTCTGAAAAATGGGCTTTCACTCAGCAAAATAACTCGTTCACCCATTCAGGACGATAGGAAGAACGTTGAATTTCTAGCCCTATTGGAGCAGAATCCAATGGATGAAAGAAAACTTGAAAGTTTTATAAAATTAGCATTAAACAAGCAATAGACTATTAACCTGATAGTTATGAAAAAAACACTGATCAGCATCAAATTTTTTGGCATTCTTATGCTTTTTGCCACTTTTACCCATGCACAATTCTCCATCGATGGTCAATTTCGTACCCGAGCAGAGTATCGAGATGGATACCGCTTGCTGGCTACGGAAAGTACTTATGGTGTTCCCATTGTACTTCAACGAAGTAGGTTAATGCTAAGCTATAAAGAGGATAAACTTTCGTTCATGATCAGCGGGCAGGATGCCCGTGTCTGGGGGCAAAACGATCAGCAAATGCCTGATAATACAACTCACATCCATGAAGCATGGGCAATGTGGAACTTCCTCCCAAATTTTAACCTGAAACTAGGTCGACAAGAGTTGAAATATGATGACCAGCGGATTATTGCAGCTCGTAATTTTAGCCTTACGGGAATTACCTACGATGCGGCATTACTTTCTTACGATAATTACAATACTAATACCTCATTACACCTTGGAGGTATGATCAATAATAACGAACAATGGGTATTTCTCACGAATTATATTGGAGAACTTCCAAAATACATGATCTTTCTATGGGGTTCGAAAACCTTCAATGACATGATCACAGTGAATGCCATTAATTTCTTCGATTTAAAGCAACGGCAGCAACCCTTTGTGTTCGATCCCAATATTATGTATGGACGAAATACAATTGGAATGAACACCATTTTATCCTCAAACGAAAGTTTCGGTGGACGAATTGGTGGGTATTACCAGTTTGGTAGTACATGGGTTAACCTTTGGCCTTTGGCCAACAATAATGTAGATATTAGTGCATACTCAATCAATGCAAATATATGGACAAAGGCATCCGAAGAGCTTAAACTCTCGCTAACCTTTGATCTCTACTCAGGTCATGATTGGTCAAAGTCCTCTGGTAAGTTTACTTCCTTCAACAGGCTTATGGCTGCAGGGCATGCACATCTAGGTTACATGGACTACTTTACCACAATGCAGCTTATTGAGGTTGAAGGAGCTGGTATAATTGACTTTTCCCTTGAAGCGGAGTACAATTTCAATGATAAGGCAAATATTCATGCTTTAATTCACAACCTTTCTTTACATAAACCATATATACCTGCAATTAACGCTGTGGGATACGAAGAGCTTGATAGAAGGCTTGGAACAGAAGTTGACTTTATATTCAACTATAGAGTTTCAAGAGATATAGCCATTCAAACCGCATGGATGTTTATGCTACCCACAGAAAGCCTTGAAGTTTTCAAAGGGACTAATTCCGAATTCTCTCACTATGGGTATGTTTCATTCCTGTTTACCCCAAACTTTTTTAGGTATTCAAAACCAGAGCCACAACCCTAAACAACTGAACATTTTGCAGAATTGTTTGTTATAAAACTAAATATTCGAAAATAAAAATGTTTCAAGACATTCTTGCATTACTAACAGTTGTCATTGCTGTTTTCTACACGTTTTGGAGTTTTTTTAGGATTATATACCCATCAAAAAATCAGCAAAACTCCATGTGCCAAGGATGCATTAGGGGTAGTTGTAAAGTCAATGAAATGAGAAGCCGTTCGATTAAATAAAAAATGCATTTATATTTGCAGAATGAAAAATGCTAAGATCATATTCTCTGTTTTGCTTGCCATGTACATGCTTCTAGCAATGGGAGGTCTTAGTTTATATAATCATCTTTGCAGCTGCAAAGGAAAGCTTATTACATCTGTTCTGATCGATAAAAGCTGTTGCCAGGATTTACCGGAACACAACGCATGCCATTCTGATTCCCACCATAAATCTTGCGAGGATAACACATGCGACAATTGCGATTGTAAAACACAAATAGAAATACTGAAGGTAGATAACTCGATACCAACCGAACAAACTGCCAACTTCATTAAGGTTTTTCAGCAAATTCTCTTCAACAATATATTCACTAATGTTCACTTTGAGTTCTCTCAGGATATAAAACCCTTCTTCATTAGCGAAAGAAAACCACCTCCACTCACAGGTAAGATTATAGTTATTCTTCATCAAAGTTTAAAGATTCCGCCACATATTTCATAGCTAGTTCATATAGGGGTTAAAGCCTTAAGAAAATTTTGGCTTTTCAATAATTTGACCTACCCCTGTAAAATCAAGTTTTACCTATAAATCATACAGCTATGAAAGCACAAATCATATTAATTCTAATAATTGTCCTTTTTCCCTTTTTTGGCCTAAGTCAAACAGTTGAAGGGCATATTTCGGAAAAGGACAGCGAGAGTAATGTATCGCCATTAGCTGGCGCAAATGTATACTGGGAGGGTACAACTCTCGGAACAGTAACTGACAATGATGGGTACTTTACTATCAACCGCCCAAAAGGAGCCACTATTTTGGTAATCAGCTTTGTTGGCTATGAGCCCGATACAATTACCATTGCTCCAAACCAAACACATGTACACCACACTGTTAGCAGAATAATAGCAATGGAAGGTGTTGTGGTTGAAGGTATGGCTCCTGGTGCACATTTCGATAGGTTAAGCCCAATTCATACCCAACACATAACCAAACACGAGCTGAAACGTGCTGCCTGCTGCAACCTGTCGGAAAGTTTCGACACCAACGCCTCTGTGGACGTATCGTACAGCGATGCGGTTACCGGTGCAAAGCAGATACAGCTTCTTGGGTTGGCAGGCGTTTACAGCCAGATTCAGGTTGAAAACATCCCTGCGCTAAGGGGATTGGCTACAACCTTTGGATTAAATTACGTACCGGGTTCATGGATGGAATCCATTCAGATATCCAAAGGGACAGCATCGGTTGCCAATGGTTACGAAAGCATCACTGGGCAGATCAACGTGGAGTATAAGAAGCCCTGGGAAGAGGAGAAGTTCTTTGTGAATGGCTATGCCAACAGCCTGGGAATGGCCGAGGTGAATACCAACCTAAGCTTCGATATCACGCCAAATATCACCACCATGTTGCTAGCACATGCCGAGAACATGAGCATGGAGGTTGACCATAACCACGATTCGTTCCTCAACCATCCTCTGGTTAAGCAGTACCATTTTCTTAACCGGTGGAAGATACAAGGTGAGCATTATGAGTCGCAGGTGGGTTTTCGCCTTCTGGATGAGGAAAGGGCTGCCGGCCAGATAACAAATGGGCAAATAGCCAACCCCTTTGGGATTGATATTGACACCCGGCAGTATGAAGGTTTCTTTAAGGGAGGCTATATCTTTCACAGGCCAAATACAACCCTTGGGCTCATAACCTCGCTAAGCCAGCACGAGCAGAAATCGATATTCGGGCCAAACCTTTACAATGGCCTTCAGAAGAATTTCTACTCAAATCTGGTTTTCATAACCTATATAGGACGTACTAACCATAGCGTAAAAACGGGGTTAAGCTTTAACTACGACAGCTACGAGGAGAATTTGAATTCTATCAATTTCGATAGGAACGAGGTTGTCCCTGGTGCTTACATGGAGTACACCTACAAGTGGCTTGAGGATCTTAACCTGATGGCAGGGGCAAGGCTCGATCATCATAATTTGTTTGGCAACCTATTCACTCCTAGGTTTCATTTTCGATATCAGCCCATTAAACAGCTAACCCTAAGGGCAAGCGCTGGAAAAGGGTATCGAAGTCCCAATATACTGGCAGAGAACATGTATTTGCTTGCCAGCTCGCGGAATATGGTTTTTATCGAGGATATTGAAATGGAAGAGGCCTGGAATTTTGGGATTAACATAACCCAACGCTACATGCTCTGGGATAAAGAGCTGACAATAAGTGCCGATTACTACAGGACCAACTTTATCAATCAGCTCATTGTGGATATGGATCAGGATCCAAGCAATGTTTACTTCTATAACCTTGATGGAAAATCATTCTCCAATAGCTATCAGCTTGAAACAAGCTATTCACCCATCGAAAGACTTGATGTAACATTAGCCTACCGGTTAAACGATGTGCGTAGCACCATTAACAATGTGCTTATTGAGAAGCCTTTAGATAGCCGTTATAAAGCTTTTGTGTCCACAAGCTATAAAACCAGGCTGCGGAAATGGCAATTCGATTACACTGTGCATTTAAACGGAGGAGGTAGATTACCTAGTACAAGCCATCTTCCCGAAGAGCTGCAGAGAGGTGATACATTCCCGGCATTTTTTACTATGAATGCTCAGATATCTAAGTACTTCAGGCATTGGGATGCCTATATCGGGGTTGAGAACTTAACGGGTTTCACTCAAAAAAATCCAATTATCTCAGCTGATAATCCGTATAGCCCATTTTTCGATGCATCTATGGTGTGGGGCCCGCTTACAAGGCAAAAAATTTACGTTGGATTTAGGTATGCATTAACAAGATAATTTGTAGAACAATGAAAACAATAGAGCTGAAAATACCGAATTTGCAATGTATGGGCTGTGTTAACGCTACAAACAACAGCCTTACCAAGCTGGTTGGGGTGATAAGCGTTAACACGAACCTATCATCCAAAACAGTTACTGTAAAATACAATGAAAACACAATAACTGTGAATCAAATTACAAAAACGTTAGTGTCCATTGGCTATCCGGTGGAAAAATAATTTCAATGTTAAATAACCCAAAAAACAAAAAAAATGAAAACAATGAAAGCAATTGCATCAGCAGCATTTACTTTGCTGATTATTTCAAGCCTAACGCATGAGGTAAAGGCACAAAAAAGCAAAGACGAAAAGACAGTAGTAATTGAGGCATCAATGGATTGCAACTCGTGCAAGGCCAAGATTGAGAAGAATATCGCCTTTGAAAAAGGTGTAAAAGATTTAAAGGTAAACCTCGAAACCAAGCAAGTAACTATTCGTTACCAGGAGGACAAGAATAGCGATGAAAGCCTGGTGAAAGCCATTGAGAAATTAGGTTTTACCGCTAAAATTGTTGATCAAAATACCACAAAGGATTGTGATACAAAAACCCAGGTGTGCCCCAAAAAGGGTGATGGATGTACTGGAAAAAAGGGTTGAAATTCAAACTCGTTTGTGCACATAATTTAAAAAACAAAACACTAATTTTCCCTTCTCAGAAGAAAATTATGATTTAATGGGAAACTGTTTAAATCTTGAATAATGAATACTTTACAGTAAGAAAAAAAGAGGTCTCACTTCGATTGAGATTACAATCCTGCTTGTTTTATGATTAAAAGAGGTTGAAGGAAATTCAGCTACTGAAACAAAACCTTACTAATCGTATTTTGAATAGAAACAGAAAAAAATCGCCCGAAAAGTCGGGCGATTTTTTATTTCAATCCCTTGCTAACGAATGTGGGATAAATATCATCCTTTACCCATTTAAAATCAGGTGCTATGTTAAGTATATGCCTATAGGTGGCCAGAGCCTTTTGGTTTTGATTCGATTTTTCGTAGGCTAGTGCCAACTGAGTAATAGTATTCAGGTACAACCACGACTGAGGGTAAATACCATTATTCTGATTCTCAAAGGTTGCAATGGCTCTGAGGTAGAATTTTATTGCCATTTCGGTATCTCCTCCAAACATTTTTGGGGCATAGTGTAACGAGTTTCCCTTTTCGATCAGTACCTGCGGAGAGTCTTTTCTTTTACTGTAAGCTTCATCAATCAAACTAATACTTTTTGGTCCAAGAAAGGGTGCCTTATAAGGACTTAGAGCTATATGGAAAGCTAAAAGCGAAGCTTTAATGGCCAAGGCATCAGCATTTTGGGGCTGTAATTGCAGAATAACATCCACATTCTTCTCTGCCTTACTTAAATAATCCTTAGCAGTACGGTTATCATTTAAACCAATCAGGTAACCAATATACCCATACTGAATTTCAACAATTCTGTATAATAGTTCACTAGATGGATGGACTTTGTATTGATTGTTTAGTTCGTCCATAACCTTTACCCACACGTCCATTTTGCCCAGCTTATAGCTTTGATACAATCTCAACTCTACGGTTTCAGGGGTTGTACTGGCACTTATGTTATAAACCAATAACAATAGCGCTGAAAATACTATATACTTTATTCTGAGCATTATAATCGATTGCTAAATATTTCCTACCTACCTACCTACCTACCTACCTACCTACCTACCTACCTACATTCCTTCCTTTCCATTCCAGTTGCTTACGTTTGGCAAAATATGATGCTTTTACAACCAAATGCAAAAAAGCAAAATGTTGAACAGGCCATAGTACAACATTTAACAATGCTGATTGTTCGGAGAGCTTAGATATAAAAATCCGTGAACCAATAAGGCTAAAAAAATAGAGAAATGTAAAGGGAAACGGCAAGCTAAAAAAAACTAAGAAAGGACCAACAGTTCCAATAACAGCAAACAAAATTGCAACTACAATACTTCCTCCAAAAAAAGCGCTCACATTCTTGGTAAAGCCATTAATTGCATCAGCGTATGAAGTGTACATTCGGCAGGCAATATCATCTGTTCCCAGAAGGGTTGCCATTCGCATTCTTTTCCTTTTCAATAAACGGCTAATGTCTATATCCTCAACGGGCGATGATTTTACCTTTTCGTGCCAATGGTTTTCCCTGTAACTGTTTGCTTCAAACATCATCATCTGTCCGTTGGCTGCAGCAAAAGATCTTCGCTTACTCCAACTCACCAAGCGAAGAGGTAATAGGCTAAGTAAAATCCAGTTCATGGTGGGAACCACCAAACTCTCGCCACAGCTCATCATCCTTTGACGAGGAAACATGCTAAGCAAAATCAAATTCTTTCTTCTAACATAAGCTAGAGCATTAACAACAAACCATTTAGATACCTCCACATCTGCGTCAAGAAAAAGCAGATAATCTCCTTTAGCCTTCAAGGCCAATTGGTAACAGGCGTGATTTTTCCCCAGCCAACCAGATGGAAGCACTTCACCCTTTAGTAGCTTAATATTTTCATACTTTTCGGCAAAAGAATTAACAATAGCAGCTGTATTATCGATTGAAACATCATCATAAACAATTACTTCTATGTTCGAATAGGATTGCTCCTGAACTCCCTTTAGAATTCTAGCAATATTGGTCTCCTCGTTTCGAGCAGGAATTAATACTGAAACCATTGGCTCTCCATCTACTTTGCCGTTTGGCAAAATTGGTCGAGTGAAAAAGTTAAAAATCGACACCATGAATCGAAGGAAAGCATAGACTACAAGAAAAAGTGAAATGTAAAAAAGTATACTCATGTTGAAAACAGGTTATCCTGATTAATTACACTTTGCCTAAGGTGTTCGTTAAAACCCTCTTCCATTTCCGAAAGTGTATGTATTCCATTATAATCCTTAAGGGCAATGGTTAAAGTTGGCTTACGATAACCATAGTAATCTGTTAGAAATGCGGCAAATATAACCCTAGTTTCGGGTGCTTGGCTTAAAACACGTTCTACACCCTTTTTAAAGGTTACCCCTTGTTGATGTTGACTACTAAACTTACCCTGTGGGTAAAATACCAACATATTACTGTTGTCGCTTAGAATCTTTGAGCAAAAATTAAGGCTCTCGATAATTCCTCTCGATTTTTGATCTATGGAAAACGCACCAACCCTACTAAAAAACATATGATTAGCCAATTCATGCTCAAGCATCATAATATTAAACCGCTTCCTAAAAAGCTTCTGGTTTAAATACCATGCAAAAAAACCATCCCACCAGCTAAAATGGTTGGGTATTAGTAAAATTGATCTACCATCGGGTTCAATATCGCCAATTAGTTTAATCTCCCGAAAATCTGTTTTCAGGATACAACCAATGTAAGCATTTAAAAGCCATTGATGTAGTACGCTATGATTTGCTTTTATCACAAATGGAATTTATGTCCTATCAAAAATAGTTATTAAATAATATTCCATCGAAAAAAAAGTCATTTTGCAGAACAATGGTCAATGTTATTTATAATTTTGCGGAAATTTTTCACCAAAGATATCCCTCTCACTGCTTTTATTCTTTCTAGTTTTATGATACTTAAAAATTCTAGTTAAACAGAAAGCAACTACTACATCTCTAGTTTTACATCTAACAAAAACGTTAGGATGTAATTAAAAGATTTGAATAGCATGATTTTAACAATGGTATAACATATCATCTGGAATCAAAATATTACTCTATGATTTTTATTTATACATTTCTAGCAACTCCAATTTTAGCAATCCTATTGCTTCCCTTATTTAAGGAAAAAGGAAGAGGTTTTCTCTTTTCTTTGGTTGTAATTATTCAAGCTATTATAACCAGCTATTTCTCAATTCAAACTCTCATGGGGCAAGTCTTTGAGGTTATTCTTCCAGGAAGTTTAATCACTGGTCCAATTCCCATTAGAGCCGATGCCCTATCGGGATGGTTCATGCTCATAATCAATCTGGTTTTTATCACGGGAGGAATTTATGGAATACACTACCTGAAGGCATACAAGGAAAAGCGTAACAGCATTATTCTACATGGAATTTCCTTCATCCTAATGCATTCATCATTGCTAAGTTTGTGTGTGATACAGAATGGTTTAGTGTTTTTAATTGCATGGGAAATTATGGCTCTTTCATCCTTTATTACTGTGATTTTCGAGAGCGAAAAACAAGCTGTCATAAAATCTGGGATAAACTACTTTATACAATCACACGTTGCCATTGTTTTTCTAACACTCGGCTTTATCTGGGTTGCGCTCAATACTGGCAGCTACGATTTTAAAGATATAATCGTTTTTACTGAGAACTCTGGCAATGCCGAATCAATGGTGCTATTCATTTGTTTTTTCATAGGGTTTTCCCTGAAAGCTGGTTTTGTCCCTTTTCATACCTGGCTTCCTTACGCCCACCCTGCTGCTCCTGCACATATTTCTGGAATCATGTCGGGAGTGCTCATAAAGATTGGAATATTCGGCATTCTTCGGATGGCAACAGTTATCAAAACAGATTATCTTACAATAGGTTACATGATTTTAGCTATTGCGGTAGTCTCGAGTTTGTATGGAGTAATGCTGGCCATAGTTCAGCATAATCTTAAACGTTTGTTGGCCTACCACAGCATAGAGAATATTGGAATTATTGGCATTGGCATTAGCATAGGATGTATTGGCCTGGGAAATGGCAATATATTTCTTTCAGCATTGGGATTTGCTGGAGCGCTTCTGCATACACTCAACCATGCCCTTTTTAAATCATTACTTTTCTATACTGCAGGAACAATTTACCAAGCAACGCATACACTCAACGTTGAACATTTAGGTGGGTTAATAAAAAAAATGCCGAAAACGGCATTGCTATTCCTTGTGGCCGCAATTGCAATTTGTGGAATTCCACCCTTCAATGGCTTTATCTCTGAGTTTGTTATCTACAGCGGATTGTACCACTGGATAAATAATGCACTGTTGGTTTCACTCGTGATCATAATTTTTACAATTCTTGCCTTGGTGATGGTTGGTGGATTGGCTCTACTGTGCTTTACCAAAGCATTTGGAATTGTTTTTCTTGGGAGCCCCCGACAAAAAATAAATAACGAGGTAAAGGAAGCCCCATTTTTTCAGCTGTTACCCTTGTACATTATAGCAGCATTTATTCTTTTCATTGGTCTTTTTCCCAAACTATTCTTATCTCTTCTTGTAAAACCCGTTGGCTTACTATCTGGCAACGAGTTTTTAACCATTCTCACCTTTGAGGGGAAAGCCGTTCAGGCATTGCAGCCAATAGGTTGGGCTGCGATGGGACTTATCGTACTTGTTGTTTTAATCCTTTTTCTCCGAAGATTTGCCCAGAGAAAACAGAATATTGGGGTTGAATCTACTTGGGGGTGCGGATACATTGCACCAACGTCAAAGCAACAGTACACCGCTGGCTCGTTTGTAAAATCGTATAGCAAGTTCTTTGGAGGGATACTGATGTTTCACCAAAAAGAGAAGGAAATTCAGGGCATTTTTCCATCAGAAGGGCATTACGAATCTCACTCGTACGATAAGATTGAGAAATGGATAATCGATAAGCCAATTGCAGCATATAAAAATTTTATGGGAAAGTTTCTTTTCCTTCATAATGGGAATCTTCAGAACTATATTCTATACGGTATTGTTTTTATCGTTTTGGTAATTTGCATACCTCTATTTTACGAGAAATTTGTAGCATTTATCCAATTTTTTAAACAACTATAATCATGCTGAGTTTTGCGCTAATTGTAGTAGCCGGATTCTTTTTTACAGGCATAATCATTCGTACCAAGAGTATCGCCTCTGGGCGAAAGGGACCGGGTATTTTTCAGCCAATAAAAGATGTAATACGTTTGTTCAGAAAGGGTTCGGTTTACAGTCGAACCACTAGCGTTATATTCCAAATTGCACCAACAATTTACTTTGCTTCGGTGATTATGGCCATAGTGGTTGTTCCCTTTGGACAATCGAAGGGTGTAATTAGCTTCAATGGCGATTTTATATTCTTTGCTTACGTGTTAGCACTTGGAAAATTCTTTAACATCATTTCGGCTATGGATACCGGTAGCAGCTTCGAGGGGATGGGGGCTAGCCGCGAAGCGTTGTACTCCATGTTTGCCGAACCTGCATTTTTTATCCTGATAGGATCGCTGGCATTGCTTACAGGCTTTACATCCTTTTACGAAATATTTTCGGCTTTGCATGTTGGCTCATACATCAGCTACGCCATTACAGTGCTTGCTACTTTCGTGCTAGTAATGATTGCGATGATTGAAAATAGCCGAATGCCCATTGATGACCCTAAAACACACCTGGAGCTGACCATGATTCACGAAGTTATGATTCTGGATAACAGCGGATTCGATTTTGGACTAATTCTTACAGCAGGCTACCTAAAATTTGCGCTGTACGGAGCGCTCATTGTGAATCTTTTTATTGGAATAGTTCGATACGAGTACGCAATTCCCATGTTTTTCATCATCCAGTTCGCTATGGCAGTTGCAATTGGGCTTATTGAATCGTTTACAGCACGCTTCAGGATGAGCCATAACGCACAGTTTATTGTAGCGCTCACCTCTGTGTCATTGCTTATTTTCTTTGGAGTACTACTTATTCTCGGAAAATTTATTTAATACGCTAAAATAACTCATTATGGTTGATGTTCTGCTAATTACATTTCTTATCACCCTGTTTTACATGGCCATTGCCAACAGGTTGCTAACCTATATAAGAGTGTTAGCCTTTCAGGGTGTGCTGCTATTTGCTGTTGTTTTCATTCAACTTCAGGAGATCAGCACGTTAAATCTGGTCCTAATCCTGTTAGAAACGATAATATTCAAATCGTTGGCAGTGCCAATTTTTCTCACCTACGTTCTGAAGCGTAACAAGATTACCCGAGAGGCAGAGCCCTTTTTCCCAAACTTTGTTTCGTTGATAATTACAACCTTCATTGTTGTTGTTACCATACTGCTTTCCAACTCCATTAAAGACACCCATTTGGATAAGATTTTCTTTGTTGTTGCTCTCTCCACGCTGTTTTTCGGATTGTACATTATTGCATCCCGAAGAAAAATTATTACACATGTAATGGGATACATGGTAATTGAGAATGGAGTATTTGTCCTATCGTTAGCTGTAGGAAATGAAATGCCCATGCTGGTTAACCTTGGCATTATGCTCGACATCTTCGCCAGTGTGCTTATTCTTGGTATTTTCCTCAATAAAATTGGCGATGTATTTAAGGATGTTGATGTTAGCCAACTCACAAGCTTAAAGGATTACTAATCGGACTAATAGTATAATTCATGATACTGGTATATCTAATTTTGGGATTTTTAATTGGAATTGGTCTTTTCATCAACAGGAATAAGACCATTAACAATGGTTTGCTAGTTCTGTTTTTAATGCTCCAAGCGGTTTTCACCGTCTACTCATGCTACCGCATCAATGTTACAGAGCTAGAGTATTTTACTTTCGATTCATTGGGAATAATTCTGCTCCTGACTCTAAGTGTAATTGCCATTCCATCGGTAATTCACAGTGGAATTTACATCGTTAAGCATAACGAAAGTGCTCAATCACGCGGAGTATATTTTTCTGCGCTTGTTGTTCTCATCATTTCAATTGGCGCAGGATATCTTGCCAATCATATAGCAGTAACCTGGATTTTCACTGAGCTTACAACTCTCTGTGCTTCGGTGTTGATATATCACCACCGAAACAAGCTTGCGCTGGAAGGAACATGGAAATACGTATTCATCTGCGCCATTAGCATCACCTTTGTTTTTATTGGAATTCTTTTCCTGAGCCTTTCGCTTGAACATGCTGGTTCTGGCGACCTTACCTTTAAAAATCTATATGAAAATAGCAAAAACCTGAACCCATTCTGGTTACGGTTAGCTTTCCTGTTCATTTTCACTGGATTTACAGCAAAGCTGGGTTTGGTTCCCATGTTTACCGCTGGAATAGATGCCAAGGACTTAGCGCCTGCACCTGCCGGAGCATTGCTGGCAAGTGTTCTTATGAGTCTTGGCTTTGTGGGTATTTTTAGGATGTACATTGTGATAGCTAACACACCATTACACCACTGGGCAAATCTGGTTATTGGCATCGCAGCATTTTTATCCCTTTTTGTGGCTACTGTTTACATGATAAAGGTTAAGAATATTAAACGGATGCTGGCATACTCTGGTATTGAGCATATGGGACTTGTAATGCTGGGTGTAGCGGCTGGTGGCGTTGGATATTACGCTGCTGTTCTTCATGTTGTGCTTCATGCATTCGTCAAATCTAGTATCTTCTTTCAGTACAATCAACTTCATCGGGTTTTTCAGAGTAAGAGCATCTACCACGTTGGTAACTACTTTAAGTACAATGCAACGGGTGCCATGGTTCTGCTAATCGGTTTTATTAGCGCAACAGCAATGCCTCCTTCAGGACTATTTGTAAGCGAATTTCTAATTTTTAAAGCATTATTTGAGGCGCACCATATCTTCATTCTTATTTTGGTTCTTCTTCTCCTTACCATGATTATCTGGGCTTTTGGTAAGAATATTTTTAAAATACTGTTTATTTCTGTTGTTGATTTCGATGACTCAAATGTGCCTGTAATTAGCCCATGGGAATCGGTTTCCCAGTTTGTGCTTTTAGCTGCTGCCATATACTTAGGCCTAAATCCTCCTGCTGAGTTTGTTCAGCTAATTAACGATAGCATTTCACTATTACCACGTTGATATGAACTACATTGCCATAAATAATAACGATACAATTGCCATTTCGGATATTCCCGAGATTGGCTACAAAGAGTTTTTCGAGCTGAATACAGGGTTGGTTTTTAACCATCCCGAACGGCATTGCGTAAACTACTTCGGGTATCAATTGGCTAATAAGGTAAAACTGATTTGCTGTATAGCCGATGATAGCATTCATAAAATTTACATTTCATCATGCAATGTTAGTCAAAATGAAACACTTAAAGCACTTACAGCCAAACTTTTTTGCTTCGAAAAGTATGAGCGTGAGATACACGAGAACTTTGGGATTGGATACAGCGATCATCCCTGGCTAAAGCCAGTGCGCTATGCTTTTAACCGTTACGACAAATCCAAAACTATCGCCAACTATCCTTTTTTTAGCATTGAAAGTGAGGAACTACATGAGGTTGGCGTTGGGCCCATTCATGCTGGAGTTATTGAACCGGGTCATTTCCGGTTCATCTGCAATGGAGAGCAAATCCTTCATCTCGAAATTCAGTTGGGATATCAGCATCGAGGTATAGAGCAACTCTTCCTCGATAGGAAGAACTTGCTTCAAAGAGTTACACTTGCCGAAAGCATTGCAGGAGATACTGTTGTGGGCCATACATCTGCTTTTTCTCATATTTGGGAAAGTTTGAGTGGATTTGAGCGAACTCGTGATATCGAATTCTCGCGCACCATTGCATTAGAGATGGAACGAATGGCCATTCATACTGGCGATTTAAGCGCTGTCTGTACTGATATTGCGTATCAACTTGGTAGTTCAGTTTTTGGCAGATTGCGAACACCCATCGTCAACTTCATGCAGGAGTGGGGTGGAAACAGGTTGTCAAAGGGCTTTGTACGACCCGGCAGAAATCAATTCCCATTTAGCCCAGCGCTGGGAAAAAGGTTAACCGAAGTGTTAGCTGCATTTGAGCGCGATTTTGATGAGATGAGTAAGGAATTATTCAATCTTCCTAGCGCTCTTTCACGCCTCGAACGAACTGGCGTTGTGTCATACGATGATATTTTATCAATTGGTGCAGTGGGTATGGCTGCGCGTATGGCTGGGCTTACCAGGGATATTCGCCAATCGCATCCGTATAGCCTTTACCCAGAGTTACATCACGAACCCATCGTCAAGCATCATGGCGATGTTTACTCGCGGGTTCAAATCCGCAAGGAAGAAGTGTGGCAGTCAATTAAATATATCCGAAAGCTGATTGAGAATATTCCCGAACCAAATACAAGTAATGTAGAATTAAATACACTTAAACCTAACTCCTTTACTCTTTCGATGGTTGAGGGATGGCGGGGCGAGATTTGCCATTGCGCCATAACCGACACGCAAGGTGAGCTTATTCTCTATAAAGTGAAGGATCCATCGTTCCATAACTGGTTGGCGCTGGCACTGGCAGTGAGGAATAACGAAATTTCAGATTTTCCGATATGTAACAAGAGCTTTAACCTATCGTACTGTGGTCACGATTTATAACGAAAAACCTGAGCTATGCTTGACAATATAAAAATACTTTACCACCAGGGGAAGCAGTTTATTCCCAATGTAACCACTGCCGAAGTGCCTGGAATTTTCAGGGGGCGACCGATAATCAGCTGTGAAAAGGTGAATGAAACAGAGCTTGAGACGATGTGCCCATTGGGAGCAATCTCAGCAAATCCCGTTTCCATCGACCTTGGGAAATGCACCTTTTGCGGTGAGTGCGCCATGCGTTTTCCTAATAAAATTAGGTTCACCAAGGATTACAAGATTTCTACCAACGAACGATCTAGACTCATCGTTAAAGAGGGCGATGAGAATCCTATTGAAGTAAATCCTGAAAGTGTACGCAAGGAGATTCAACGTGTGTTTGGACGATCGTTAAAACTGCGGCAGGTCTCGGCAGCAGGCGATAATAGCTGCGAGTGGGAGCTAAATGCATCTAATAATGTTCAGTTCGATTTGAGCCGTTTTGGGATAGAATTCGTGGCTTCGCCACGCCATGCCGATGGCATTGCTATAACAGGCCCCATCTCGGAGAATATGGCCGAGCCGCTTCAGATTTGCTACGATGCGGTACCCGATCCCAAGATTGTTGTTCTGGTAGGTACTGATGCCATTAGCGGCGGAATCATGGCGTGTAGTTCTGCTGTCAACCGAAGCTTCCTCGATAAGTATCCCATTGATCTTTACATTCCAGGAAATCCTGCTCACCCGCTTACCATTATCAATGGATTAGTCAGTCTTACAAGAAAGACAAGAAAGACAAGAAAAAAGAAATAATAGTTACTATAGAAAATATTCTACCTTTCATTTATACTGCATATTACCTAAAACGTTTTCTGTATTGTTGATTTTGTAAATAAATGAATTTGCTATATTTATGGCAAATTCTAATTTGTCTTCCCTAAAAATACCCTTTAATTCTTCTGCTATGAGAATAATTAAAATAATCCCTCTGCTCTTTATACCCATGCTTTTAAAAGCGCAATGGAGCAACGATCCACTTGTTAATACCCAGATTACCAACCTATCTGGAGAACAAGTTATCCCTAAAATTGCTGTTTGCCCCAATGGCAACTACTATGTTGGTTATTTCTCTCAAGAAAATAACAATTACAATATCAGATTACAACGGTTAGATTATGAGGGCAATGCGTTGTGGGAAGGAAATGGTCTCATTATAAGTGAACATCCCTCAATGACTTGGCTTACTGACTGGGACCTTGCTGCAGATAATGAAAACCATGCCATTCTTACCTGGCAGGATATCAGAAGCGGAGGTAACAATAACACTGTTGCTTATCGAATAGCACCAGATGGTGAATTTGTTTGGGGAGAAGATGGAGTAATGCTTTCAAGCAGCACAGCGTTCGACGTCGCACCAAAAGTTACAGTAACCGCAGAGAACAATGCTGTTTTTGCATGGCAATCGGATGATGTAATTATTATGCAAAAGGTTAACCCCGAGGGCATTAAGCAATGGGGTGAATGGGGCATAACGCTAAGTTGCACAAATCGCTATTCGTGGCCACAACTATTACCGGTTGGAGATGATGATATTATTATGAAATTTTTTGAGGACAGCGGTCCTGCATGGGCACCCATAAGGCATATCCTTGCACAACGCTTCAATTCTGATGGAGAACCTGTGTGGGAAAACAACACAGTGATTTCTGATGCTGGTACAATGACTGCCTGGACTCAGATTTTGCCATTTATTAATGACGGAAACGATGGATTTTACATCACCTGGCACGATTACACCCAATCATCAACCGAAGCCTCTGCCTGGATTCAGCATATTAATGCTGAAGGTGAAGCCCAGTTTCAAACCAATGGAGTATTACTTTCGTTTCAAAACGAAACCAACCAGTTTTACCCCATGCTTGCAAAACTCAGCAACGACCCAAATCTATATATTTACTGGAATGAAGTAAATGGTGATCAAAACCTTTGGGGAATTTATGGACAGAAAATATCACCAGAGGGTGAAATGTTATGGTGTTCCAATGGTAAGGCAGTCTTCCCCCTTTCCTTAAAATCTATCAGGCCACTTTTTACTTTTTCCAGCAACAGTGAGGTTATGCTTGTTTATGAAAACAGCTTTTCCTCAACCGAAAATTCATTTCTTGTTACTTGCCTTGATAATAATGGTGAATTTGTTTGGGAAACCGAATCGCTTCCCATTTCATCGGCTCAAAGCAATAAAGTACATCCCGAGGTCTCTAAATTTTACAACAACCAATGGGTTTTTACATGGGAAGACGATCGTACGGGTGCAATTAACATTTTTGCTCAAAACCTAAATCCTGATGGCAGCCTGGGTATACCTATTGCATCAGGAAGTATTTCGGGAACTGTTAGCATTGAAGGAAACTTAGCTGATGTAACTGAAGTTACCATTACTGCTGGAGAAATATCGACATCACCCAATGAGGATGGATTATACAGTATTACCATTCAACCTGGCACTTATTCATTAACTGCCTCACACCCTTACACTGTGGAACAAACCCTTGATGGTATTGAAGTGGAAACTGAAACCATTACAGAAAACGTTGATTTTGATCTTCAAATGCTTCGCCGCAATTTAATATGTCATGCCATAGACCAAAACTCAAATAACATAGAAGGAGTTGCAATCAGCGTTGAAGGGCCTGAAAACATTTACAACGGTACTACCTCATCCGAATCACTGGTGTTTACCGAGGTTCCTTTCGGAAAATATTACGGAACAGCAAGTTACAATATTGATGAAACATTAATAGTTGAGTGCGACACAATTATCGATAGCGAGAATGGAGATTTATACTTCAATTTTACGCTTACCCAAATAAACCCTAATACTATCCATTATGGATTGAAAGTTTTTCCTAACCCTATAAACCAGGAGAGTATTCTTGAAATTAATTCAAAGATTACAGGTTCTTTCAATCTTTCTCTTCTTTCAACTTCGGGAGAAATCATTGCACACACACAAAGTATTAAAATACAGCAGGGAACCAATACCATCAAGTTGAATCATTTTTTCCCGATAGAAAGGTTGGCATCTGGGGTATACTTTATTAATATTTCAAGCAAAGCACATAACGTATCATTACGACTTACCCTAACAGATTAGACTACTCTTATTGCTTAAGATAAACTGATTAAAAAGAGGCTGTCTTTAAAAAGTAAGAATGAAATAATAATGCTACGAAGACACAAAAGTACCAGTTGTCACATAAATTTGATATACAGCTAATTGTAACTTTGTAAATCTTGATGTCTTAGTGCCTTGGTGGCAAAATATAACTTTTTGGGACAGCCTTTTTTTATTAGCAATGTTTTATTTCAACCACTTATCCAACCAGCCAAAGAATTCGCGCTGCCAGATAACGGCATTTTGGGGTTTGGTTACAAAATGGGTTTCATCAGGGAAAACCAGTAGTCGACTTGGAACACCCTGAAGTTGAGCTACATTAAATGCTTGTAATCCCTCAGGATAAGGAATGCGAAAATCATTCTCACCCACAATGATCATAATGGGAGTATCCCAATTTTGAACCAACTTATGCGGGCTGTTAGAATAGGTACGCTGCGCAACTTTGTTGCTTTTATCCCAGTAGGCGCCGCCAAAGTCGTGATTGGGGAAGAATGTTTCCTCTGTTGCCCCATAAAAACTCTCGAAGTTAAACATACCATTATGGGCGATAAAGGCCTTAAAACGTTTTTGGTGTATTCCTGCTAAATAGTATACCGAATAACCTCCATAGCTGGCACCCACAGCACCCAAACGGTTTTCATCCACCCATGGTTCTTTCTTTACATTATCAATTGCACTTAAGTAATCCTTAATATTCTGACCGCTATAATCGCCAGAGATTTGGGCATTCCATTCCTGCCCAAAAGAAGGTACTCCCCTCCTATTTGGAGCAACAATTATATAATCGTTGGCAGCCATAATCTGAAGGTTCCAGCGATAGCTCCAGAACTGATCTACAGTACTTTGAGGACCTCCCTGACAATACAGAAGAGCAGGATATTTTTTTGTTTTATCGAAATTAGGTGGCAGAATAACCCATACCAGCATATCCTTTCCATCGGTAGTCTTTACCCATCGTTGAGTAACTTCTCCCATCTTTACTGTATCGTAGATGTTCTTATTGATAAAGGTTAGCTGTTTTTCTTCTCCCGTTTCAGGGTTAATGGTGAAGAGTTCAGGTGCCATGCTCATGGTCATCTTCTGAGCCACTAGTGTTCCTTTTGCTGGCGAAAACCAGGTATAATTATGCCAGCCATCCGTAATGGGTTTTATAACCCCAGATTTTAAATTAACCTTATAAATCTGCTGTGTAGCATTGATACCGCTAGTAAAAATTAGGTTTGATCCACAACCACTCCATGTTATGTTGTCAGCATTCTGGTCAAAATCTTTTGTTATGTATAATTTCTCTTCTGATTCGAGATTCATAACAAACAAGCGATGTTTATCGCTCTCGTAACCGGGCGTTTCCATGCTCTGCCAGGCAATATGTTTGCCATCGGGCGAGAAAACGGGGTACTTATCGAATCCAACCATTCCCTTGGTGATATTCTTTGTGGTTCCATCCTCCGTATTGTAGAGGTAGATATCGGCATCGGTGCCGATGGCGTACTCCTTGCCCTGCTGCTTTTTACACGAATAGGCAATTATTTTTCCGCAAGGACTCCATGCAATTTCCGAATCATCAAAATATGGCGACATGGGTGCATCCCAGGGTTCATCCTTCATGATATCTTTTCCTTCGCCAATCTTTCCATTCTCGTAGCTCGTAACGAAGATGTGGCTATAACTACCATCGCGCCAGAAGTTCCAGTGGCGGTACATCATGTTATCAGTTATCCTAACATTAGCTTTTGGCATATCAGGGTGAATATCTATTAGGGTTTTCTCTATCTGTACATTCTTTGTAAAGAGAATCTTATCGCCACTTGGAGCGTAGGAAAATGTATTGATTCCCCCTTCAATATTTGTTAACTGCTTAGGGTTTGAACCATCAGGGTTCATCTCCCAAAGCTGGGTTGATCCACTTCTGGTTGAAAGAAAACCGATGCGGTTCCCATCAGCTGTCCAGCGTGGGCTAAAATCGTTTGTTGCGTTGGTTGTCAAATCAAGGGGCTCTCCTCCATTTACGGGTATCGTGTAAATATTGGTTACACCTCGATTGGCATCCATTGAGTAGCGTGTGATAGTAAAAACAATGGACTGTGCATCGGGCGAAACCTGAACTCCACCCAATCTTCCAAATTTCCAAAGAATCTCTGGGGTTAGAATACCTTTGGCAATCTCTTCGACAGTTAGTTCAACATCAGGTATTATTGGTTCATAATTCTTATTCTGTTCTCTATCCTGACAAGATGAAAGTGTAAAAATGATTGCCATAATGATAATGAGTTTGCATTTTTGTATTAACATAACTAATAAGTTTTATGTTGTTTTATTAATTTTTCAAAGATAGAAAATTGAAATGAATACACGTAAAACATCGTCTATTTGGTATTCTTATTAATAATAGTAAAAGTTATAAAAACGAAATATCAAATATCGCTTTTAATGAAAAAATGTTTTGTAAAGTTTTTATAGATAATATTTTCTTCTCTCAATATAAACCATAAAAAAAACAATAATCAAACAGTAGTTTAAAATAATCATGTAGTATTTTTTGGTTTTTTTACCAATATCTTTTTTATTATTTGGAATTTCTATACTTTTAATGAATAATGATATTTGATTAATGCTTAGTAAACATAACACAATTCAGCACTTTTTAGCAAAGGATGGAAAAAACCTTCGGTTGATTTTATTTTTGTTATTGATATCCTTTGTTGCTTTTTCGGTGAAGGCTAATGTATTCGTTGTTAATTCCTTTGAAGAACGTTATGAATTAAATGAGAATATTCAAATTCTTGTGGATCCTACCGGTAAGTTTTCTATAGAACAGGCAACCTCTCCTCATTTTCAATTTCGTTACAGAAAAGGCAACACCCTTACTAGAGACGCAAAGTTTCATTGGCTTAAAATTGAATTAAAGAACGAGGTTAAGCAAGTAGTTAACTGGCATCTATGGGTTTACCCAATGCAGTACAATGAAGTGTATTCAGTAAAAGATACAATAGTAGAATTAATTGCAAAAAATGGGTTATATGTTAAAAGTTCTGAGAGTTGTTTCCCTGAAAACCCTAAAGTGATTACTATCAACCTCTATCCAGAAGAAGAATTAACCTTATTTATTCGGATGAATACAAGCACTCCAAAAGAATTTAAGCCTTATGTCAACTCAGAACTCCGACCTGCAAATCTGGAAATGAAAAGATATGTTCAGAGTTGGATTGTACTTGCTGTTATTGTTGGTGTTTTTGTTGCTCTTAGTTTTTATATTCTTTTTCAATTTTTTCTTTTTCAAGACAAAAGCTTTCTCTTTTTCTTTCTGGCATTTTTCTTTATGGCCATGTACTTTCTAGCTTTCGATCGAGTTACATTCGCTATCTTTAAAACAGATTATATAAATCGTTTCACAGGTAATTACTTTGCCTTACTATCTACATTCACTTATATAAGCTTCACACGCTATTTTCTTGATCCAACATTGCATCTAAAAGCATGGCATAGAATTCTTAGAATCCTGCAATTTTTTTATATTTTTCCGCTTACTCTTATAGTACTTGTAAATATTGGAGTATTATGGAACATAACCCCTTACGTTCATACAATACATGTTATAACCTTTTGCTTCCTTTTAGCATTTGCCATTGACGTTTACCGCAAGAAACATCTTCAGGCAGGCCATTACCTTCTTGCAAACAGTGTTTTTTTTATTTTTCTCTGCCTCTTCCTTTACTATGTTCAAAATCAGCCCCTAATTGAGAGTACTAAAACATTATTTCTTGCATCAAGTTTAAAAATTGGCTCACTGGGTCAAGTAATTCTATTTACAGTGGCCATGGCAAATCGCTTTGGTCGATTAAATCGCCAGGTGGTTGAAAAACAGCTTGAAAACGAAAGACTTGAAAAACAGCAAATATTAGAAATACAGCATATTGTCACCAACATAAACCAGGAGTTGGAACAAAAAGTTAAGGAACGAACCTCAGAAATCACTCAGCAAAAGGAGGAACTAAAAACTCAGGCGGATAACCTTGAGATTGCCTACAGGGAAATATCAAGTCAAAAAAAACTTATAGAACAGACACACTCCCAGATCACCGATAGTCTATTTTATGCTGCCATTATTCAGCAAGCCGTTCTTCCCAAACCTAGCTTGATGAAACTTTGCTTTGGAAACTATTTTACCATATTCTGGCCTAGAGATATTGTTAGTGGCGACTTTTACTGGGTAACCCAAATTGATGATATTACTCTCTTTGCAGTTGCTGATTGTACTGGACATGGAGTGCCTGGAGCATTTATGAGCATGCTAGGAACATCGCTTTTAAACGAAATTGTAAAACGCGAAAAAATTGTTGTACCAAACCAAATACTTAATCTTCTTAGAATACACCTTGTGAACGCCCTTCAGCAAGAGAATACGAAGAATGACATACCCGATGGTATTGACATTGCGATATGTGCACTGTACAAAACCGAAGAGGATATCAAAAATGATCAATTTTCTCTCGATTTCGCTGGAGCTCATTGCTCAGGGTACATTGCAAGAAATTCATCAAAGATTAATCCATCTGAACTTGGTGACAGTGATGTAATTGAGCAAAATGGTTTTGGTACCCTTCTCCACTTGAAACCTGATATAATGGGGATATCAGCATACCTTAAAGCTGAAGGCTTCAACAAAAGGGCTGTTAAACTCCAGAAAGGAGATATGGTTTACCTGTATACCGATGGTATTACAGATCAGATAGGGGGTCCAGAGTACAAGAAGTTTTCAAACTATCGTTTTCGCAAATTTCTATTGGAATTATCCCAACTTGATACGAAAAATCAGCAACAAAGCATTGAGCGTGAGCTGGTAGAGTGGATGAATCACCCCGATCCTATCTCGGGTTCACCAAGCGATCAGATTGACGATGTCTGCATTATTGGGATAAGAGTGTAAAGAAACTACCCTTACAATCAAAAATACAGATAATGAAGTTTACTGCTCAGGATTTTGGAAAATTACCCGACGGCTCCGTTGCAAAACTATTCAACTTTGAATCAACTCATGGAATGAAACTGAAGATTACAAACTATGGGGGAATCATAGTATCCATTGAAACTCCCGATAGATTTGGTAATTCTGATGAAATCACCGCTGGTTTTCCTAACCTAGAGCAGTACTTAAAAGGACATCCTCACTTTGGGGTAATCGTGGGTCGATACGCCAATCGCATAGCAAACGGACGCTTCATGATTTTTGGTAAGGAGTATTCACTACCCATTAACAATGGACCAAACCATTTGCATGGAGGCAACAATGGATTCCATACCAAGCTATGGAATTATGATTTTTTTCAGAATGAACACAAAGCTGTTTTGAAGCTTTCTTACATTAGCTTACACAACGAGGAAGGATATCCTGGAAACCTAAAGGTATCTGTCATCTACACCGTTACCGACAACAACGAGATTTTAATTACTTACTTGGCCAAAACCGATGCTCATACCCATGTTAATTTAACCAGCCATTGCTACTTCAATCTTAATGGGTTTAAGCATAAAATATACGATCATTCTCTTTGGTTAAACTCGAGCCATCTAATTGAAGTTAATGAGAATCAGATACCAACCGGAGAAATAATACCATGCGTTAACACCCCTTTTAATTTTTCATCACCTTCGTCTCTTGGCGAGAGAATCAATATTATTCCTAATGGCATTGACCATTGCTTTGCCCTTAATCAACCTCGCGATTTAACCAAACCAGCGGCACTGCTAAGCCATGAACCTTCCGGACGAACCCTAAAAGTTTACTGTACACAACCCGGAATTCAGGTTTACACTGGGAACTCTCTCGATGGCTCTTTTACAGGTCATAACCAATCTGTTTACAAACAGCATTATGCTATTTGTTTGGAGACACAGCACTATCCAGACTCTCCAAACCATTGCAACTTTCCCTCTACTCTACTTACACCAGGAGAAACCTACTTACATGAAACCAAAATGGTTTTTGGAGTAGATAGTTAAAAGTATATATATACGAATTGTTAAAAAGTGATAAAAAAAATGCATGTTTTTTTTAATAACATCAAACCATGGCATTGATTTACTTTTACTTACATAAAAGTCGGGTAATTACCCACTTTAGTAACATTGCATTTAAAATATCAATAAGGAATATCTTTGTGATAATAAAATAAACAGGTATCAAAAATGTCCCTTTCGCTTGAAACAAAGAATCTCAACTTGCTTATAGTTGTTGGTGACCGTGTATTGATCAAGCCAAAAAATCCTCAGGAAAGGACCAAGGCAGGACTTCTACTCCCGCCCGGAGTTCAGGAAAAGCAGAAAGTCCATAGCGGATATGTTGTAAAGGTTGGACCGGGATATCCAATGCCGGCTGCAGGCGAATATGATGAGCCATGGCAAAAGAAAGAGAGTGACGCTCGATATTTTCCCCTTCAGGCAAAAGTGGGCGATTTGGCTGTGTACCTTCAGGAGAGTAGCGTTGAAATTGAGTTTGGCAACGAAAAATATGTTATCG
>CAYNHM010000004.1:0-184645 GCA_964397135.1 uncultured Rikenellaceae bacterium | reverse complement strand
CATTTTGTAAGAAAGGACGTACTACATCTATTGCGGCACTTACCTTCTTGGTGATTTCTTCTTTGGTCATTTTTTACAATTTTTAGATATTTGGTCTATTTATGTTTAATTACAACTTTTTGAGTCGCAGGTTTCTCTCGGTTTCTTCTATTCACCTCAGCAATTACCTTAGCTGCGAATTGCGCAAATGCTTCAGCTATTAATCCCTCACCCGAAGCGATTGGTTTACCATCATCGCCTCCTTCACGTATGCTTTGCACAATGGGGATCTGACCCAGTAGGGGCAATTGCATTCGTTCTGCCAATTTCTTGCAACCCGCCTTTCCAAAAAGGTAGTACCGGTTATTGGGAAGCTCCTCAGGAGTAAACCAAGCCATGTTTTCTACAAGGCCAAGAACCGGAACCTCTATGTTTATACTCGAAAACATGCTAATCCCTTTTATGGCATCGGCAAGAGCAACCTCTTGAGGTGTGCTAACGATAATTGCTCCTGTAACAGAAACTTCCTGCACCAAAGTTAGATGAATATCGCTGGTTCCTGGGGGTAAGTCGATAAGTAGATAGTCAAGTTCTCCCCATGCTCCTTGATGTATAAGCTGCTTAAGCGCATTGGTAGCCATAGGACCACGCCAAACCAAGGCATTGTTGGGATCAACAAAGAAGCCTATTGAAAGAAGTTTAACCCCATGGCTTAAAACAGGCTCAATGAGGTCCAACTCCCCTTCTTTCACCATTTCAGGATGCTCTGTTTCTACGCCAAGCATTTTGGGGACGGAGGGCCCAAAAATATCTGCATCGATTAGTCCAACGCTAGCACCTGTTTTTGCCAACGAAACGGCTAAGTTTACAGCAATGGTTGATTTTCCAACTCCCCCTTTACCTGAAGCAATGGCAATGATGTTCTTAACCTTACTTACTGAAGCTCTTGTTTTATATGGAGAATCCTTAACTTGAGCAATGGGTGCTTTAAGAGCAATATTAATTTTAATATTGTCACCAAATTCATTGGAAAGCACTTTTGCACAAGTTTTTTTTAGCGATGAAGCAAAGGGATCGTTTGACTTAAGAAGCTCAAGGGTAAAGTTTATACTATTGTTATCAAACCTTAAACCTTGCACCATGCCTGCCGAAACAATATCATTTCCAGTTTCTGGATGTTTGATGGATTTAAGATTATCAAGTATCTTTTGCTCAGAAAGATGCATGTTATTTATATTAGATTTAAATAGGGCTCAAAGGTAAGTATTCCATAAAATCAAAACAAAGAATAGGCAAAAAGGTTCTTAGAGAATGGCATCGAAATCCAATTCCTTTGAAGGATCCCAGTAAAGATTATTGAAGTTAACAATTTTATCATCCTGCACTTTCACCCCCTCGCTTTCCAATAATTCTTTCATGGTTTCCCTTCCGGGAAAATGCATTTTACCGGTTAACATTCCATTGCGATTTACCACCCTGTGGGCTGGTATCCATTCAGGTAAATGCTTTGTTGAGTTCAATGCCCAACCTACCATTCTTGATGATTGGGGCGATCCCAAATATTTGGCAATCGCACCATAGCTTGTAACCTTTCCTTCTGGAATAAGGTTGGTTACCTCGTAAACTCTTTGGAAGAAATTATTGCTACTCAAAAATTGGTTCTTTTATTTTTTTATTGATATCTAATACAAATCGAATATATGTTATTGGCAATCCTTGTTCTAAGAACATACTTTCGTAAAATGTTTTAATTGACAGCATGGGATCAACCATATTACTTTTATACAAATCGTTTGTGCTATGGATAACGCTAAGCTTGTTTTGCTCAACAAGAGCCTTAGTGTATTCGTATAGGTTTTGACTATCGGTTTTAAGATGTATAGTGCCTTTATCCTTCATAAATTTTTGGTAGTAGCCCAAAAACCTACTTGATGTTAATCTTTTCTTTGCCTTTGATTTCCTTGGTTGGGGATCGGGAAAGGTTACCCAAATTTCACTTACCTCATGAGGAGAGAAGAATGAGGGAATATTCTCAATACGAGTTCGGATGAACCCAGCATTGGGTAAAGGTAAACGCGTTGCTTCCTTTGCTCCTTTCCATAAGCGTGCACCTTTAATATCAATTCCAATAAAATTTCGCTGGGGATACATCTTCGCAAGGTTTATGGTATATTCACCCTTGCCACATCCAAGTTCTAGTACAATAGGGTTTAAGTTCTTGAAAAAAACCTTATTCCAATTCCCTTTTAGGTAGAAATCTTTTTGCCATACTTCTTCTAATGCTGGCTGGAAAAGATTTTCGAAGGTTTCGTTTTCAGCAAATTTTTGGAGTTTATTCTTTCCCACTTCTATTCCTGTTGAAGAATTTTACTTGGCTTTTTCAACCCTAACACCTACTGAAGCAATACCCTGAAGGCTATTGGTTCTCATACCGTGCTGAATATTGATGCTATATACACCCTGCTCAGGGAAGCGAATGTATCGCTTGTATGGAATTCTGTTATCGCGAAGATCTCCAAAGCCCTTACCCAGCCAATCACCTCTTTTATCGGCAAGGATACACTCAAGCGTGTCGCGAAGAGAAGCACCGTGAGGAGAGGTAGTATAAATAAAAAGGAATAGATTACTATTGGGGTAGCTCGTATTATTGCGAATATTAACAAATATGTTGTGAGGGGAAATGGTATCGGTAACGTTTACATAAAAATGAGCAACGCTGTCAATGCTCCATACCTCTTTTTTAACATCGTAATTCGATTCGAATACAGCAATGTCTGTACATGAGATGGCCGAGAACAAGGCTAAAACAAGAAAAATGCTTAGCCTATTCATTCCTTTTCCTCCTTTTTCCCTTTTTATTCCGCTTTTTATGAGAATGCCTTTTTTCATCATCAAAACGTGTAACACTTTCTTCCTGAATCACATTACTATAGCTTAATTCTTTATCATCAGTAATAGCAAATGCCGCTTCAACTAGTTTTAGTGGTTTTTGCCCTTCGCGGTTTATTTCAATAATCTCCTTAACCCGATCAACGGGAACCGCAATAAGATTAACGCCAGAGTTTGGATCAGTGCTATACCACATAATCCTGTTAAATATATCTGTTTTTAGGTGGTAATAGCTGGCATCCTTCGTTTCTAGAGGGATAGTTGTCTTTGGAAAGTCTTTACGGGCATCAATATAACAGTCCACTTCGTAGTTCAGACAACACTTCAGTTTTCCGCATTGTCCTGCCAATTTTTGAGGATTGAGCGACACCTCTTGTATCCTTGCCGAGTTAGTTGTAACGGAAACAAAATTGTTGATCCACGAGGCGCAACAAAGTTCACGTCCACAAGAGCCTATTCCGCCTATCCTTCCAGCCTCTTGCCGTGCCCCAATCTGTCGCATCTCAATACGAATTTGAAACTCATCAGCAAGAATTTTAATTAACTCGCGGAAATCAACACGTTCATCTGCAATGTAGTAAAAAACAGCTTTAGTTTTATCACCCTGATATTCAACATCCCCTATTTTCATGTTCAAACCCAAATCGGAAACAATTTGCCTGGTTCTGATCATGGTATTGTGCTCAAGCGAAATGGCTTCAAGCCATTTCTCAATATCGGCAGGTTTAGCTTTACGGTATATTTTTTTGAGTTCAGTGGAATTGGGATCAATTCCTACTTTTTTCATCTGTAGTTTTACAAGCCAGCCTGTTAGGGTTACTGTTCCTATATCATGTCCGGGTGATGCCTCAACGGCAATTACATCTCCTTTTGATAAGTTTAGCCTGTTTAAATTTTTATAGAAGCTCTTTCGAGTATTTTTAAACTGTACCTCAATAATATCAGTTGTAAGAGGGGGCTCAGGGATGTTCTCAACCCAATCAAAAGTGTTGAGTTTTGAGCAACCACCATTAAAATGAAGGGATTGCTCAGTAATCTCATTCCCTTTTATTGATAATCCTCGAGAGCAAATGCTCTTTTCCATAGCTTAATTCTTTTTTTGCACGATGCAAAATTAATGATTTTAGGCTTCTAAAACAGAGTTAAGAACACTTAATGATCTTTTTCCGATCGTGAAAAGTTTTATCAGCCTAAAAATTGATTAAAAATATTTATGCCTTTTTGTTAATTAGCTTAACCATTTTCATGCAGAAATCGGTAAAAACAACTTGTGCATTTCCGTTCCTTCCAATATGTTCAATAGCTGTGCTGAACTCGGAGTATATTGCTGTTATATTTTTTCCATTAACAAATGGCGAAAACTTTTTTCCGAAGTCGGCTTCCTCACCCGAAACATAAACAATATCTTCTAAACCAAGGTTCAACATAAAGCTCTCACGAATAATCCTTAAAGAGTATGCCAACATCTCCTTCTGCTTTTCTCTGCCCAAGGATGATGCTTCGTTTACCCAATCTAAAAGGCCCAAAATATTATTTGAGTAGCAGTGTCGCATTAGTTGCCTGAACATTTCAAGATAAGGGCTTTCTTCGCTTGTATTAGTGAGAGATAATGCTGTTTGAAAGCTACCATTGGCAACCTTGCTGATATCCTGTGCCTTACCCGAACTCAACTGGTATCTGTCAACCAGTGCGGTGGCAATCTCATCCCGTTTAATAGGAGGAATCTTAATAATCTGTGTTCTTGACAAAATTGTACTAAGCAAAGAACCAGCATTCTCCGAGATCAGTATGAAAAGGGTTTTTGGTGGTGGTTCCTCAAGCAGCTTAAGGAGTTTATTCGATGCATTGTGATGCATTCGTTCAGGCAACCAGATAATCATGGTTTTATAGTCAGCCTCAAAGCTTTTTAAGCTTAACTTTTTTATCACCTCTGAACTTTCAGCAGTATTGATTATTCCCAGCTTGTTCTCAAGCCCAATTATTTCGTACCATTGCGATTCAGTGATGTAGGGATTGAAAAGAATGGCTTCCCGCCATTGTTGTATGTAAGAATCGCTTTGTTTTCCAGCACTCTTTTCATCATCATCTTCCTTCTTTTTAATTTCGTTAACCGGAAAGACGAAATGTAAATCGGGGTGGATTAGCTTCTGAAACTTATGGCACGAAGGACATACTCCGCAAGAATCCTCTTCCCCTTGATTTTGGCATGAAATATACTGAGCGTAGGCTATGGCAAGCATCAACTTTCCTGTTCCTTCTGATCCTGTAAAAAGTTGAGCATGGGCAATTCTTTTGTCCTTAACACTTTTTATGAGCCTGTTTTTTATTTCACTTTGACCAACAATATCCTTAAACAGCATTGTTTGAAAATTATATAATAAAATGGATTCAAATTTAGTAAAAAGTAAGCGATAACCGAATGAATGATTTAAGATGGTTAAATGTTATTGTAGGTATTTAAAAATGAATCATAATACTATTGAAAAGCATTTTAAAATTATTAGTCTAAGCTCTAATAGGTGATAAACTTATTATCTTTGCGAAAGATAAACCAAAAACCATAAGCCATGCTACGATTTAATACATATAATTTTGCTGGGAAAAGAGCAATCGTTAGGGTCGATTTTAACGTACCCCTTGATGAGAATTTTAATGTTACCGATGATACTCGCATTACTGCAGCGTTACCCACCATTAAGAAAATTCTCAACGATGGTGGTTCCGCTATCCTGATGTCGCATCTTGGGAGGCCCAAAGATGGACCAACAGAAAAATACTCATTAAAGCATTTGATACCCCTACTTAACAAGTTGCTTCAGGTAAACGTGAAATTTGCACCTGACTGTATTGGCAATGAGGCCGTTAATCTATCAAGTAGCCTGCAAAAGGGAGAGGTTTTACTGCTTGAGAATCTTAGATTCTATAAGGAGGAGGAAAAGGGGGATGAGGGTTTTGCTCACAAGTTAGCCACTTTTGCTGATGTATACGTGAACGATGCTTTTGGAACTGCACATAGAGCCCATGCATCAACTACTATTATAGCCAAGTTCTTCCCTAAAAACAAAATGTTTGGATATTTAATCGAGAGCGAGCTCAATGGGCTTGATAAGGTTTTACACTCACCACAAAAACCATATACTGCCATACTTGGAGGAGCAAAGGTTAGCTCAAAAATTACGATAATTGAAAACCTCATCAATCGGGTTGATAATCTTATTATTGGGGGAGGGATGATGTTTACTTTTATTAAGGCTCAAGGAGGTCAGGTTGGTTCATCAATGGTTGAAGATGATAAGCTGGATTTGGCCATTGATATTTTAAGGAAAGCCAAAGAAAAGGGCGTTAAGGTTATTCTGCCAGTGGATACTGTTATTGCCGATGCTTTTAGCAATGATGCCAACACTAAGGTGGTTAGGGTGAATAGTATCCCCGAGGGCTGGTTAGGATTAGATATTGCAGAAGATTCCGTAATTGAATTTTCACGGGTTATAGAGCAATCTAAAACAGTACTTTGGAATGGTCCAATGGGGGTTTTTGAAATGCCAAAATTTGCCGAGGGGACAAAAAAAGTAGCCATATCCATAGCCAAAGCAACAGAAAAAGGAGCATTTTCATTGGTAGGGGGTGGCGACTCTGTGGCTGCAATCAATTCCTTGGGCTTTGCCCAAAAGGTAAGCTATGTGTCAACCGGAGGGGGTGCTTTGCTTGAGTACCTTGAAAATGGTGATCTGCCTGGAATAAAAGCAGTTAGAGAGTAGTGTTTTATAGAATACTTTTTTCGGCGAAGGTAACTATTTTTGCCTTCGCCGATTTTCATTTGAGGATTCCAACTCATGTAATTGAATTACAATGACAAACCCATTGGAACAACGAATTTTTAAAACGACTTCAAGCAATTTTCAGGATATTGCTCTTGAAGTATTCTGTTATCAAGCTGCCTCAAATAGGGTATACGCAGATTATCTAAATCTACTAAAAATTGTTCCCCAAAGTATAACTACAATTACAGGTATTCCTTTTCTTCCAATCTCTTTTTTTAAGACACATAGAGTAATTGTTGATGGCAAAAAAGCTGAATCTACATTCATAAGTAGCGGAACAACAGGATCCGAAACCAGTAAACATCATGTGGCATCATTGCAGCTATACGAACGGAGCTTTTTAGGGACTTTCCAAAAATTCTATGGCATTCCCTCAGATTATTGCATTTTGGCGCTTCTACCATCTTACCTTGAGCGCGAAGGATCATCGTTGATTTATATGGTTAATAAGCTAATTGAGGAAAGCAAGCATCCGCAAAGCGGATTTTACCTTGAAGACTATAAACAGCTTGTTGATGTACTTTTAGAGCAAGAAAAGAATGGTCAAAAAACCATTTTGTTGGGAGTTACCTATGCTCTTTTAGAGTTGGCAAATAATTATAAACTTAAGCTATCCAACACTATAATCATGGAAACAGGAGGAATGAAGGGTAGGGGGAAGGAGTTGGTTAGGAAAGAGGTTCATCATATACTAAGGGAGGCTTTTGGAGTAAAAGTGGTTCATTCCGAGTATGGAATGACGGAGCTTCATTCACAAGCTTATTCGCTAGGAAATGGAATATTTCAATGTCCCCAATGGATGCTGGTGTTTTGTCGTGACCCCTACGATCCATTTACAATACTTCCCCAAGGGAGAACAGGAGCGCTCAATATCATAGACCTAGCAAATTTATACAGTTGCTCATTTATCCAAACCGATGATTTGGGCACTGTATTCTCCGATGGTACGTTCGAAGTTATAGGCAGGATGGATGGAAGTCAAATTCGGGGGTGCAACCTTTTGGTTTACCAGTAAAAAAACACTGCCGGCATTAACCGGCAGTGAAAACCTTAAAGAACCATGAAAAAGCAAATTAGCCTTTATCGCTAAAGGCTCTTCTGCTCAACGCAAATGCCCAAAAGTTTATCTGGACAAAGCATCCTTTTGCATTACATGCAGTTTTTTCAAAGAAAAGTAAAAAGGTCATAAACGTTGAACTAACCAAAACATTAACGATAATGTTTTATGTTTATTGCCCCTTCAAATTACTCTTCACTCTACGATTTCATAGTTTTTCTTGCTTTGTATTTAATTTGATGAGAGTTTATTTATGTAAACCTTTATTTATCATAAAATTACTCTGTTGGAATACAGTTCATTTGTGATTTATTCAATAAATATAATAAGGTGTATATATAAAAAAGCTATATTCGCTTTTTTAAATCAACCGTTTAATAAGTATAAATCAACAAACCTACTGGTTCATACATTAATTATAACATAATAATTTCTAAAGCTTTAACATTATTTATAGATAATTTTTTCCCTGACTGAAAACAGAACCTAACACTAACTCAAAATCAGAATGCTATGAAAAGACGATTTACAGCTATTCTTTTATTGGCAACCATGGTGCCAGTAACTTTACTAGCCGGTGGCATTGTCACCAATACCAACCAAAGTGCATCCTTTATTCGAATGCCTGTTCAGGATGCAACGCTAAGCATAGATGGTGCTTACTATAACCCTGCAGGGTTAGTTCATTTGCAGAATGGATTTCACATCTCTGTAAGCAATCAGTATGTTAGCCAAACTCGTACCATTGAATCAGATTATGCTTTGCTGAAGAATAAGGAATACACTGGAGATGTTCTAGCACCCCTTTTTCCTACGTTTTATGCTGTTTATAAAATGGACAAATTGGCGTTTGCTTTTAATGTAAATCCAATTGGAGGTGGGGGAAGTGCAAATTTTACAACAGGACTTCCTTCATTTGAATATACACTTTCGGGAATACCAACAATACTACAGCAACAGCTTTTACCTTTGGATCAAACCGCAGAGGCATTACTTGGAACAGATCCTGGTTTTAGAAATATTACTGGGTACAATGTTGACGTGGCGTTTGATGCCAGCTCGTTGAACTGGGGCTTCCAATTGGGTGCTGCTTATGCCATTAACGATATGATCTCCATATCTCTTGGCGCAAGATACATAATGGCTAAAAATACCTATAAGGGACATCTTAAAGATTATATGATTAATGCTCCTGCTGAATATGGTGGAACTCAAACACCCGGTAATTACCTACGTACTGTTGCAACAATTGTTGAACCTCTTTCACCACCAACTGCTACGGCTTTAAATGCTCAGGCAGCTGTTTTAGATGTCGCTACCGCTGATCAGGAAGTTGACGATTCTCAATCAGGATCCGGCATTTCACCAATTGTGGGATTAAACTTTAAAATATCGGAACAACTCAATATTGGACTGAAATACGAGCACAAAGCAGCCATTAAGGTGAAACACGAAGTTGGAAAAGATGCCTTGTTGTATGCTGATGGAACTGAAATTGACAACGATATGCCTTCTTTGATTTCTCTTGGAGCCAGCTTCAAACCCATTGAGAAGTTTAACATAGCCGTTGGATGCCATTACTACCTCGATAAGAGTGCTAACTACGGAAAACGAATTGATGGAGTATTTGTTGAAAACAAAGAGGTGATTGACAAGAATTTCTTAGAGGTTGGAGTGGGTTTTGAATATTTAGTAACAAACAATATTTTATTAAGTTTGGGTTACCTTCGCACACAAACTGGAGTAAACGATAAATATCATAATGATCAAGCCCATAGTTTAAACACCAACTCCATTGGAGTGGGAGGGAAATACATGGTGAACGAAAATATTGGCATTAACCTTGGATTTATGACTACAATGTATGAACCCTACACTAAGGAATATCCCGCTAATCTTGATAGTTTTATATTCCAACCATATGAGGAAACCTATAATCGTAGTGCAATGGTAATTGCCCTTGGTTTGGACTTTAAATTTTAATATTTTTTATAGCGTAATTATACACTGGGTGGAGGTATCTGCCCAGTGTTTTTTTTCCGTTGGATAGAAAATTATATATGAATAAAACAATGAATAGGTTATTGTTGCTACTTTTTTCCTTAATTCTTTTTTGTGAAGGTAATGCTCAAACAAGGGTTGTTTTAAACCCAAGTGTCGCAGAGCAAAGCCATTGGGAAATGAGTATTGACAAAATTAAGTTTTACCCGGATTCGACTGTAATAGAACTAACTATAATTAACAACTTGCCCGAAGGAGGATGGTTCTGCATAGATAGCAACACGTACATTGAGGATGCAAAAGGACTCGCTCGCAAAAGAGTTTATAATGCGCATGGAATATCATGGTGTCCTCAGGTATATAGGTTTCAACAGGTTGGCGAAACTTTACAAATTTCTCTAGTGTTTCCCGAGATGGCAGTTCAGACAGAGGTGATCAATCTTATTGAGCAATGCGAAAGGGCTTGCTTCTCTTTTCGAGGGATCATTCTGGATGATAAGCTAAATAATGATATAAGGCTTTTCGATGAGGCCATGAATTTTTATGTGAGCAACAAGTTGGATCAAGCCATTGAACTTTTCATGAATATTATTGAGGATATTCCAGCAAACCCTACCCATGTGTATGGATACTCATACTATCATTTAGTTCAAATTTACTTGAATAAAGGGGATAAAAAAACTGCTCATTTTTGGTTTGAGCAGCTTGAGCGTTCGGGATTGCCTAACCGGCAGTACTATTTGGATGCCATAAGGCAAGTGCTAGAATCGAAAAACTAATCTCTATTAACCTCCACATAGTTAAAAGGTACACTAGACATTTCAGAAAGTTCCTCCCCAGCTTCACGTAGTTCGTCATCATCTTCATCGAAGTACCAATAAATTTTTAGGGGAATATCGCTTTTCTGCATCTCATTAAGGGCCATAATAATATCATATATAAACTTAGCAGAGGAGCTGTTGAAGTAAATGAACTTAAATTTAAATGTAATAGGTTCAATGGCATCACCAACCTTTACCAAACTAAGCACCCAATCTTTAAAGTTTTCTATCCAATGAATAAGAGGGGCATAATAATCCCTGGCGTTTTCTGGCCTAGAGTATCCACTAATTTCCAGAGTTCGTTTTTCTGGTTCAAAACAAACCCTGGGCGAGATATTTGTGCCTTCAATCCTTAGTGTTTCCATTCAGAGATGATCCCTTTATTTTGTGTGCAATTTATAAAAAAGCATATAATATCACAACTTTGTGTTAATAAACTCAATGAGTTTTGATGAACAGTAAAAAAAAATTGACGAATGTTAAGAAAGAACATGGTAACTCTTGATATATAGAAAAATCTTATTCTTGAAAAAGAAAGCCTCAATGCAAACGAGGCTTTCGGTTTGGTTTCAGGGTTGATTAGGGTTAATATGGTATAAAATTAAAAGTATATCCAAGCATGTCCGCTATCTCTTCGCCTGATTCCAGTATTTCATCATCGCCATCTTCATAATACCAATTTATCTCTACCTTATTGCCTTTTGAATGAAATTTCATGAACTCTAACAGAACATCTAAAAGAAACTTCGATGAGGCAGAGTTAAAGTAGGTCATCTTCATGTTTATAGTTAGTAAACTTTTTTCAAACTTGATGTTTTGACTAAGAACCTTTTCGTTATACTCCTCTAGCCATTTAAGTATTGGCCGATAAAACCCAATTACATTTTCAGGGCGAGAAAACCCTGATATTTCAAAAATACTGCTTTCAGGATCAAAACTGACTTTTGGTGTAAATTCTGTGGGTTCAATGTATAATGGTTCCATATTTGAGCGATTAATTTGAAGAATTCAAGGAGATTACAACATTGATCGTAAAGTAAGAGTACTCTGAGTTGATGGGTTCAAATGTGTAGTTAATTTTATTTTCCGAAACCTTAGCAATATTAATTATACCTAAGCCCGCTCCACCCTTTGGTGAAACATTTCCACTAAGTATTGTTTGCTTGTAAAGTTCCTTGAGTCCTGTTTTGTCAAGTTTATTTACTCTATCTAATTTTTCTTTTAATGGAGTTGATTTGTAGTTTAGGATAGAGTTTGATGAGAACATTGAGAATTCTTTGTCGTCTAAGAAGAGAGTAAATCGGGGTTGGTGTTCAATATCACCAGTAATTACATCCTGATGCTTATATACATTTTCTAGGCTTTCTACCATTGCAGAGTAAACCTTTTTCTTTATGGTTATATTCATCCCTTGCTTGTCAACATATGCAGACATTCGATTTAGCAAGAAGCCTATCTCCTCATAACTTAAAGGACCATGATGTCCTAAAATATTCTCTCGTTTTGTCACTTTTTATGCAATGGTTAATAGGAACCAAAAATAGTAAAAATTCTGAAAGGAATAAAATTTCAGATAAATTTTGCATTATTAATTACAAAAGTATTTTTTTTTCTCAAAAAAAAGGATAAAAAGAATTTTTTAGTGCTAAAAAAAGCCATGATATACTCACAGCTTTTTTTAATTAATGTTTAAATAGAGTTGCTATTGAACAACTGTCATTTCTTCAACAAGGTGCTTTGCACCTGCATATTTATCAACAATAAAAAGAACGTAGCGAATGTCAACATTGATACAACGCTGGTAATCTGGTTCAAAGATTATATCACCACTCATGGCTTCCCAGTTACCATCAAAAGCGCAGCCAATTAGCTCGCCTTTTGAATTAATTACAGGGCTCCCAGAATTACCTCCTGTAATATCATTGTTTGTTATGAAAGCAATTGGCATTTCACCGTTTTTCATTGCATATGGGCCATATTCTTTTGTGCGGTATAGCTCCTTAAGTTTATCTGGGACTACAAATTCCCAGTTATCGGGATCTTCTTTTTCCATTACCCCCTTAAGCGTAGTGATGTAGTTGTAGTGTACGGCATCTCTGGGGAAGTAGTCAAAAACCTGTCCGTATGTCAACCTCATGGTAAAATTGGCGTCGGGATACATGGGGCGAGCATCGTTTTTTTCCATAATCCCTGCAACGTAAAGCCTATGTCCTTTATAGTAGTTTAGGTTTATTTCATTTAGCTTTTCGTTGATTAGGTTTGCTTTTTCTCTTATTGACATGGCTGCTGAAAAAGCTGGATCGTTTTTCAGGGTTTCAGCATCGGGGCTCTCTAGGAAATTCCACAGTTTAGTCGAATCGGTGAACATTGAACGAGTAAAAAGATCATCAATAAACATATCGAAATTACCGCTAAAATCCGTTATAATTGTTTGAAAAACACTGGGTTGATACTCTTCCTTTACTTTTTCACTAAAAAGTTTGAACATTGCTTTGGCCACTTTTTGATCGGTAGGGTAGTTATAATCTTTATAGAAACCTCTGGCTGCTTGCTTAAGCCTGCTAATCCTACTTTCTAGACCATTTTCTTTACCCTCTTCTAAAAATTTATAGAAATCCTGAGCCCTTGAAGCAAAAGAAATTAGCTCAGTTCCCCTCATTATGGTTTCATTTATGTAGAGATTGGTGTAAACGTAATCATGACGATCATTTACTGCATCTTTGATAAGTGACAATGCCTCCCCGTAAGTTTTTTTTCTTTTTTTATTTGCTTCAATCCATTGTGAGAATTCCTTTTCGGACTTTTCTTTATTAGATTTTACTTTAAGTTGATTCAACGCTTGGTTCTGCCCAATTGAGTACTTCCAGTAGTTTGTGCTGCCAGAATACTTTGATGAATACTTAATTCTAACCTCATCACTTGCAAGCATATCCTCGAGTAGAATTTCTTGACGAATTCCTCTTACATATGATCTGTGGAAATTTGTAATTTTTTCAGTTTCTTCTACCTCCCACGAAGTCATATACCTATCAGTACCGCCCGGGTAACCTAAAATCATAGCAAAATCTCCTTTTTCAACTCCTTTAATCGAAATCGGAAGATGGTGCTTTGGCGTATATGGAATATTATCGGGGGAGTAGCTGGCAGGCTTATTATCCTTATCAGCATAAATTCTGAAAATTGAAAAATCACCGGTATGGCGAGGCCACACCCAGTTGTCAGTATCGGCACCAAACTTCCCAATTGATGATGGAGGCACACCCACCATGCGAACATCTGTATATGTTTCGTATACTAAAAGGTAAAATACATTACCCCCGTAGTAACTGCGAACCATAGCAGTGTATTGAGTACCCTCGGATGCATTTTTGCTGATGCTGTCGCTTATTGTTTGAATGGCGAGAGTACGTTCTTCTTCGCTCATCTTATCACTTAGCTGGTCATTTACAATTTTTGTAACATCCTCTAAACGAACTAAAAAAGTTGCGGTTAACCCTGGGCTTGGAATCTCTTCCTCCTTAGTTGCTGCCCAAAAACCATCCCTTAAATAGTCATTTTCTACGCTACTATGACGTTGAATTGTACCGTAACCACAGTGGTGATTAGTGAGCAGTAGTCCCTGACTTGATATTACTTCACCGGTACATCCACGTCCAAAGATAACTATGGCATCCTTGATACTGGAGTTATTGATGCTATAAATATCTTCTGCAGTTAGCTCTAGCCCCATGGATTGCATGGTAGAAATATTATACTTCTGAAGCAAAGGAAGGAGCCACATTCCCTCATCAGCTTTGGAAAGTGATGAGAAAAGCATTAAAAAGGTAAATAGCAGTAAATTAAATCGTTTCATATTAATCATTTTAAGTTAAGTAAATAATGGGTTGCTTTTTCTCTTCGATTGGTTAAATTCGTATGGGTTTAACTATTGATTTTATTTTCTTCCATTTTATTTCTCTAGTAATGATATTGTTTAGGTTTTTTTAAAAATTTGAATGCGAGAATTATTAAGTAAAAGGAATAACGAATTGAGTTTCAGTTAATTTAAAAGAACGTCTATGGAATGGTGTAATACCATACTTCATTATAGCTTCTCTGTGCTCAGCGGTGGGGTAGCCTTTATTCTTTTCCCATCCATAGGCTGGAAAATCTTTAGAAATCATGGTCATAAAACCATCTCGATATGTTTTTGCCAGGATGGATGCAGCGGCTATGCTCATATATTTTGCATCACCCTTTACAATACATTTATGCGGAATTTTAGGAAAAGGTTTAAACCTGTTGCCATCAATTAGCAAAAACTCAGGTTTTTTTGATAGGGTTTCTATTGCCCTATGCATGGCAAGAATAGAAGCGTTGAGTATGTTTATTTTGTCTATCTCCTCAGGAAAGGATATCCCAATGGCAAAGGCAATTGATTTCTTTTCGATCTCATATTTAAATTCTAACCTTTGCTTGGCTGAAAGTTGTTTTGAGTCGTTTAGATAAGGGTTTAGATATTTTTTGGGGAGAATAACTGCAGCAGCAAACACCGGTCCTGCTAGGCAACCTCTGCCAGCCTCATCGCAACCTGCTTCAATCCTAACTTTATTTAAATAGGGTTCAAGCATCTTTTTTGGTTTCAGTAAGAACACGGTTAATAGAATCGTAAAACTTTTCAGCGGTATTATTCCACGAAAATAAAAGCTTGCGCTTATGTGCTTTTGCAACCAGTTCATCACGGAGTTTTTCATCATTGGCCAACAACTTCATGGCATGGGCAATGGATTCAGCCGAAAAAGGATCGATGTAATATGCTGCATCACCTGCAACTTCTGGCATTGAAGTTCTATTGGAAGCAATTAACGGGACATCACAGTTCATCGCTTCAAGCATTGGTATTCCAAACCCTTCGAAGTAAGGAACAAAGGTCATGGCTGTAGCCGCACCAATTACTCGCCTTAACTCTTCTACTTGTAGCCTTCCGGTAAACAATACGGAATCTTTATACTTCATCGATTTGTATGTATTTGTGATGTCATTGGTCATAAACATCTTTTCTCCTACTATGACTAATGAGTAGTTCATTCCACTCATTTCCATGAATAAATCGAATGCTTGAAGCAGCCTTGCAACATTCTTTCGAGGATTCAGCGCCCCAACAAATACAAAGTATGGTTTGCCATATGAATAAACCTCCCTGACTCTAAGTTTCTCTTCCTCGCCAATAGGTTTGAATTTTGTGTTTACTCCATTGTACACCACATCAATCTTATCTTCGGATACATTGAAGCTTTTTATGATGTCATTTTTTGAGTATTCACTCACAGTAACTATTCTTGATGCTTTGTGGGCGAATCGAACGAAGAAGTGGTTGTAGTATTTCCTCGTCAGTAGGGGTAACCCCTCCGCATGATGATGAAAGTTAATATCGTGTATTACCCCAATGGATGGGGTCGAAGAGCGTAAAGGCAAGTATCCATCGGTAGAAATAAAAAGATCCGGTTTAACTCTTTTCAAGAATTGGTGTACAGAAAATTCAAACCATAAATACCACAGAATGGGGTGTCGAGCTTGTGGATAAAGTACAACAGGAGTCACATTGGTCGAAAAAATGAACTCAGGATCGGGTTTCCTGTCAAAGATGAAATAGAATTGATGTTCAGGATGTGATCGTACAATTCTGCTAAGAGTTTCGTGAGTAAACCAGCCAATGCCTTCCAGTTTATTCTTTATTAGGAAGCGAGTATTTATGGCTATTCTCATTGGGCATATTTTTTGCACACTGCCAAAGTACCACTTTTTTTTAGAATATAGGTAAGCATAGCTTGAATAGAAATTTTACGATTTTGTTGTATTATGTGTCATTTTATTACATTTGAAAAAATATTGAACCTGTGAAGAGAAAGTTTGCCACTAGTCTGGTTCTCTTACTAGCCCTTAACCTTGTTGTTAAGCCTTTTTGGATTTTTGGAATCGATCGATCTGTCCAGAATGTTGTTGGGGCAGCTGAATATGGTTTGTTCTTTGCGCTTTTCAACTTCTCCATCCTTCTTAACATTATTCTTGATTTTGGACTAACGAATTTTAACAATAGGGAGATTAGTCGCCATTCCCAACTACTGCCGAGGTATTTTTCAAATATGTTTGTTCTAAAATTGATGATGGCAGCGGTCTATCTCATTGTTAGTTTTTCATTGGCTCTTTTGGTTGGTTATAGTGGTAGGCAACTTTGGATATTAGGTTTTTTGGTTTTCAATCAGTTCCTTTCAAGTTTTATTCTTTACATAAGGAGTAATATAAGCGGCCTCCAACTTTTTAAAACCGACAGCATTGTGTCGGTTACCGATAGAGTGCTTATGATTGCATTGTGTGGATTCTTGCTATGGGGGCCTTTCAAAGAAAGTTTCCGAATTGAATGGTTTGTGTATGCACAAACAATAGCATATGCACTTACTGCACTTATAACTTTTGTTATTGTTTATAGCAAATCGGAGTTCTTTCAACCAAAATTCGATAGGGGTTTTTTCATAGTGATTTTTAAGCAAAGCTATCCATACGCACTGCTGGTTTTACTAATGTCGTTTTATTACAGGGTTGATGGGGTTATGCTGGAGCGGTTATTACCCGATGGGAGTATTCAATCGGGTGTTTATGCCCAAGCATTTAGATTGCTCGATGCAGCTAATATGGTTCCCTTCTTATTTGCAAGTTTATTGCTGCCGATTTTTTCTCGTATGCTGAAAGAAGGAGAACCGATAGCACCCCTTTTAAGGTTTGCATTTAATATATTAATGGTTATATCCATTTCCTTTGCCTTTGCATGCATTATATACAGAAAACCTATTATGGACACACTTTATGTTCATCATCCCGATGAATCATCGGTTGTGCTAGCTATTTTAATGATATCATTTATTTTCATCTCTCTCTCTTATATTTTTGGGACATTACTAACCGCCAATGGCAGTTTAAGGCACTTAAATATTATTTCGTTTGTTGGTGTTGTGATTAACTTATCATTAAACCTTTTGCTTATACCATCATTCAAAGTAGTCGGTGCAGCTGTTGCAAGTTTATTTACACAGTTTTTTATGGCAGCAATGCAAACATTTATATCCTATAGAACTTTTAGAATTAAATTACGTTTATCAGGTGTATTGTCATTTATTCTTTTTCTTTTTGGAGGTCTTTTTATAACCTATACATGTTGGAGATTTTTTGATTTATGGGTAGTCGGTTTTGTTGTTTCTATAAGTGCTTGTATTTTTTTGGCATTTACTGTTAGGTTCATTAGAATTAAAGAGATTATTAATCTTATTTTTGAGAAACAGAGTATTTAGTGTGTTTTCTGTATTTAGTTGCAACAATTAATTAGTTTACTTTTAAAAGATATTAATCTATACAAGAAATACTGTTATCCTGTTGATTAGCATAATATGAATAGTTCGATTTGAGAATTAACTATATCATATTCATAATTAAGATATAATAATTAAATTAGTTTTTCATTTTTTTTTATTAGGTTTGGTATTTGAAAAATTAAGGATGTAACTTTATACTTATTTGTTTGGTTTAGAATACTTTTTTATAACATTTTTTTATTAAGTATTATGGGAGTATTAATCGATAAAACTGCCGATTGCCCTTATGTAAACTTCTCTGAGGATGGACTTCTGGAGGTAGAGGGTAGGTCTATTACTGAGGACGTTTTCTCTTTTTGGCAACCACTTATTGATTGGGTTGCCGATTACATTAAGGTTCCGGCAGAGACTACTCGTGCAGTTTTTTTCTTAGAGTATTCAAATAGCAGTACAAACAAGTACCTAAATGAAATGATGAAACTACTTGATAAATGTGCAGCCAATGGGAATAAAGTAGAAATAACTTGGAAGTACGAGGAAGATGATGAATCCATCTTAGTGTTGGGGCAAGACCTTGATGCATTGACTACACTTCCTTTTACTTTTCAATCAGTTGAGATGGAGAAGCAGAAAACCCGAAAGCTCAAGATAAAAAGTAAAAAAACAGGTAATGAGGCAGTTATTACTTTTAGATATTGGGAGGCAATTGTAAGAAATGGGCATGGTGAGGAGTATATCATCGTTGAAGAGTATTAGTACAAACAAATCTCGTTTTACAATTTCCTATTTAACAATTGGATAAAGATGCAAAAGTTTGAAATAAAGGAAACGGCTACAACTCCTTACGTTTTACTCGATAACATAAATGGTGTCATTAAACTTGAAGGAAGGTCGATACCAGAAAATGTGATTGATTTCTATCAACCTATTATTAACTGGATCGAAAATTATGTTAAAGAGCCTTGCGATAATACTTTAGTCCATTTTAAATTGGAGTATTTCAATACCAGTTCATCTAAAAGAATATTCGACATTATGAAAAAGGTTGAAGGAATAGCTTCCCAAAGTGGGAAGTTAATAACCATTAACTGGTATTACGAAGAAGACGATGAGGATATTTTCTTTGCAGGTAACGATTATAAGGCTCTTGTGTCAAAAGTTGAGTTCAACTTGCTGGAATTATAAGATTTTTATCTTTTTGTCAGTCTCATCATTTTTTTATTGTTGAAAACATAAAGTCCTGTTATTCGACTGAATAACAGGACTTTATGGTAGCGTGGGTAGCCCCGAGTGTTAGGGGTCGAACCTACGGCCCTGAGGTGATGTTGAAAATCGATTCCTCTTACCGTTTGACGATTGAAAAACAAAAAAAGCCCTGACGATCAGGGCTTTTCTAGTAGCGGGGGTAGCAACAATCGCTATAAAACAAGAGAAAGCAAAAAAGTATTAAGAGCAATAAAAGCCTATATTTAAGCCACTTCAAAGATAAATATATTTTCTTATGATAAGATAATGTTTTGCTTTTTTTTGTCCCCCATTTTGTCCCCCATGTTAATTTATTATTTATCTTTGTGCAAACAAGGGTAAAGATATAACTAAAAAGAGCAAAACAATGGGGGTAAAGTTGAGAGCAAATATTAAGAGCAATGGGGTTAAATCGCTATTCTTAGATATTACAAATAATGGCAAGCGGTACAAAGAGTATTTAGGCATAAATCTGAAACCTGCCAGAACCCCAGAGCAAAGAGAGCAAAACAAAGAAAACAAGAAACTTGCTGAAAGTATAAGGGCAAAAAAAGAGCTTGAATTACAGGCAAAGGATTATGAGTACACCCCAACATTTAAAAAGAATGTTGATTTTATTGCATACTTCACTAAGTATGTTGCCGATTATAAGCATACTGATTTAAGAATTATTAAATATTCATTGCATTGGTTTACTAAGTATTTAGAAACTCTCAATATCAAAACCATTAAGCCAAAGCAGTTAGATGTGAAACTTTGCAAGGGGTTTTATAGTTACCTGCAAAACAATCTAAATGGTGAAACCCCATACAATTATTTCAACAAGTTTAAGCAGGTTATTAGGCAAGCAATCAATGATGAGCTAATGTTTAAAAACCCAACCGATGGGATTAAAGCAACCAGAGATGAGGGCTTAAAAAAAGAGATACTTTCTTTTGATGAGATTGCCCAGCTTGCCAGAGCACACAGCCCAAACCAAGAGGTAAAAAGAGCCTTTTTATTCTCTCTTTACTCTGGGTTAAGATGGTGCGATGTTAAAGAGTTAACCTTTGCAAATGTTGATTTTGCCAACCTAAAGTTGAGGTACACCCAAGCCAAAACAAAGAAAAAATCTAAGAATGCAACCAATACCATTGATTTAAGCCCAATGCTATTAAAACTCATTGGTGAGCCTCAACAGCCCAATGATACTATTTTCAACCTGCCAAGCCATACAGGGGCACTAAAAACCCTTAAAGATTGGGTAAAAAATGCAGGGATTACCAAAAAAATTACTTGGCATTGTGCAAGGCATTCATTTGCAGTTAACCAACTATCAGAACTAAAAACCGATATTAAAACCGTTGCTGATTTAATGGGGCATTCTGGTTTGAAATATGTTGAGCGTTACAGTCGTGCCATTGATGAGAAAAAAGCCCAAGCCATTAACAGCCAACCAGAGGTTGAATACTAACACCCCAGAGCGATGAGAGTATTAGAGCAAGCCGATTACCTAAAGATTTATCTTAGAGCCATACAGTATAATAGCATTGAGAAAAAAGAGGCATACTTTTTAGGCAAGTATAATGAGCACAAAGAGTGCAACCCCCTGCCATTATTCATTGATGGTTTAGGCAAAGCCGATGCCTATTTTGAAAATATAATAAGAGAGAGGTACACCAAAGATTTGCAAGAGTATCAATTAGCTTGCAAGGTTGATGCCGATAATAAAGAAAAGTATGTTGAACCAACTTTAAATAGTGTTGAGCACCCTTGTTATTTTATAGATAATGAGATGAGAGGGCACTATAATTATAGTAATATTCTAAAGATTAGGCAGGGTTACATGAGTTTTACCCTTTCTATTCTAAAGGATAACCCACAAAGCAAGCCTCAACCAAATGCCAAACCAGAACCCCAACTAAAAACAGATTTTATTATTAAGTCGGTTACATTGGCAAAGATTAAGAGCTTTGATAACCCAACAGCCCTAAAAGATGAGTTAAGGCAGATTTATGATAGTGAGTTTGAACCCTACAAAAATGAGCTTGCTGCAAAATTGGGGTACAAAAGCCCAATAAATCAATTTGGCATTAATAAAGAGATTGCAAAAAAGAAACACAAAGAGAAAGGGCACACCCCAGAGCCTGAAAAGCCAGCCAAAGAGATGCCGTTAACCGATGCAATGATTAAAGATTTTATTGAGCAACAAAAAGCCAAGTTTGCCAATTTATTAACCTGTGATTACATTGAAAAGCGGCTACAAGCCAAAACCTACATAGAGTATTTAGAGAGCCGATTAAACCCCAAAGAGAGCCAACCAGAGCAAATATTTACCCCCAAAACAGATACCCTAAAAGATTGGCTAAAGCCAGATTACATAAAGCCCTTTATTGAGATTGAGCAAGGGTTATTTGAGAGGGGTTTTATTGATGCTAACTACAAATGGCTAAAGAGTAAAAAAGATTTAATTGATTTGCTCATTGTAATTACTGATTACAGGCTATTTAAAGAAAGGGTTTTGGGCAAAAAGATGCAATCATTTCATTACAGGCAGTTCATTTCAAAGCGTTATGGGTTTGGTAAAACAGGATTAACAGAAACAGGCAAAAAGTATAAACCTACTATTGAAATAGCAAGAGCCTCTTTTTTGTGGGTTAAAAAGCCCGCTTAATCCCTTAAATCTTTAATTCAATCCCTTTTTTTATCCCTTGTTTATTTGCAATATTCAGTAAATCAACCAAATAAAAGGTTGGTTAAATCCCCTTTTTGCCCTTACTTTCAGATAGTTAGTTACTTTGCTTTAGCTTAAGCGGCTAAGGTAGTGCACTACCATTTGTTGAACTCAAAAAAACTAAACAGATGGTTGATTTATCAGAAATTAGAGAGCAATTAAACAGGATTGAGGGCGGTTTACTCTCTCAAAAAAGTGTTTTAACGTTTGATGAGGTTGTAAGGTTTACAAGTTTAAGTAAATCATACCTCTACAAATTAACCTCTTTGGGTAAAATACCCCACTACAAACCCAATGGTAAACAAATTTACTTTGAGCGTGCACAGGTTGAGGCGTGGTTAATGCAAAACCCAATCAAAACAGCCCAAGAGATTGAGCAAGAGGCTGCAAATTATGTAGTATTAGGCAAGAAAGGGGGTGCAAAATGATACTATCAGATTACTACTATTTTGAGCACCTGCCAGAGTGCAAGAGTACAACCCGCTTTGATTGCACAGCCTCAACCAAGAGCAACCCAGATTTTGAGATAATGAGAAATAAAGAGGGGCGGTTGTTTCTCTATTATGGTGATGTTCCTGAAAACTTTAAAGCCGATGCAAAAAGAAAAGCCGATAAAGTACTAACTAAAACCAAATCTATTAGCAGCGTTTATGTACCAGATGTAAGCAAACCTCTTGCCTTTGGTGATGTAAGGGGCACTAAAGATGCCATATTATTTGTATTCAATACCGATGCAACAGCGTTTGAGTTGTATGTTGCCAGAGGGCAAAAAAATAACAGGGGGGCACTTTACAACCTGTTAGCCGATGGTGAGCTAACTGATGAGATTGCAGAATTGAAACAAAGGGCGGTTACTGAAACGGTAACCACATAAGAGGGGGTAAATTATACCCTCTCTTTAGTAATATGTATTCTGGGGAGCGTTTTGGTAACCGATTAACTATAAACCGATGTATGATACTTTGATTTTATCATTGAATGTTGAGGCTGCAAAGGTTGATTTTTTAACAGAAACAAGCCAACATTTTGAGGTTACAGGTGAGCACCTTTTTAGCGGTATGCCTGTAATTAGCGGTACTCTTGGCAATCTGAAAGTAACAAGTAACACCAGGCGTTTAAAGGTTGATGGTAGTTTATGCAAGTGGTTTTTAGGTGATAATTTACAAACTCTGGGGCGTGGTGATGCCAAGCGGGCAATTGAAAAGCTAAGCGATACTTTACACCTGCCAATGAGCCAAGCCGATTTAACCCGCTTGGATATTGCACAAAACTTCATTGTTAAGTATGAGCCAAATGTTTACTACAATCATTTAGGCAGCCTGCAATATTACAACCGATTTATGCAAACCGATTCATTATACTATCAGAACGGTAAAAGGCAGCTTGTTTTTTATGATAAGAATAAAGAGCAAAGAGCCAAGCGGGGCAATATCCCAGAGGTTTACACAGGCAGGCAGGTTTTAAGGTATGAAATGAGATTTAAGAGCCGATTGAGAGAGCAATTTATTAAGCCAGAGGTAAAAGCCCAAATGTTGTATGATGAGCCGTTTTACATTGATATTACCAACCGTTGGTTGAATGAGTACAAAGCCATACAGAAACTAAACACCATATCACTAAACTTTGAAGCAATGAAAACTAAAAGAGAGCTCTATATTGTTGGTTTAGCCTCTTTGGTTGATAAAGCAGGCGGTGAGCTTGCATTTATTCAACAGATTAATGAAGCATACCAAACAGGCAGGTTAACAAAAAAGCAAGCCTTTGATATGAGGCAAGCGGTAAAAGATGCCTGCAAAGCCGATTTTGCAACCATTGAGAGCGATGTAATACAAGAGCTGAATGAGAAAGTAAAGCAGGCAGCAAGGTTTTACAGGTAGTTACTATAATGGTAACCGATTTTTGAAAACAACAAAAATTTACAAGCGATGCCAAAGAAAGGTTTTACAAATAATCCCAACGGTAGAAAAAAGGGCGTGCCCAATAAATCAACCAATGAGTTAAGAGGGCTTTTACAATGTTTCATTGAGCAACATATTGAAACCTTAGAGAGCGATTTTAAAAGCTTAGAACCATACCAGAGGCTTACAGTATTGGAGCGATTTTTAAAGCTAGTATTGCCCCCAATGATTAACGATTTAAGCCAATTATCAGAGAGCGATTTAGATTTATTGATTGAGAAACTTAAAAGAGAGCACAATGAAAAGCAAAAAGATTAAAACATTAAAAAACCTGTTGGCACTAGAGAGCCTAACAGAGTTGCAATTAGATGAGCTGATAAAAGCCATTGAGGGCAAGGCACACCCAAGCCCTTTTGAGGTGATAAGAAAAAATGCAGGTATTTTTGATGCCTCAGAGGTTATGCAAGTTACAAGCCTTACAGCCGATGAGCAAGAGTTACTTGAAACCCTAAAAGCCAAAGCAAAATTACAGGGGGTTAAAGTTATTTACCTAGTATAAAAGCCATGAAAGCCAAAAAAATAAATCAGCTAAAAGATATGTTAGCACCAAAAAAAGGGGTAACAACACTAAAAATTTACAGAGGTGAAAGCAAAGAGGTTGTTTCATGCCAAGAAACCCCAAATGTATTGGGCAAAGATGTTTGTATTAACATAAAAATTGTTGAAGATAAAGAGCAAGTTTGATTGATAACATTTAAGTACAATGAAAACAAAGAAAATTGAGGCACTAAAGCACCTCTTAACCCCAAAGGGGTTGTTTGTTGATAGGTTTTTTATTTTCAATCACAAAGAGCCTTACAGGGTGATGCCAAACGGTAAAGAGAGAGATATGAGTATAATAATGCAAACCAAAGAGAGTATTGATTTTTTTATTGATGTATTCAGCAAAGCAGAATGATATGAAAGCACAAAAGATTAATGAGGTTAAGAACCTACTAAAGCCCAAAGAGCCTACAATTGATTTAACCCTTTGGAGCGATGCCGATTTAAGGATATTGGCAGCCATACAGGATAAAACAGGGTGCAAACCAGAGTTATTAACCGATGCCGATAAAGAGCAATTAGAGATGTTAGAAATAAAGTATTTAACCAACCAAAAAAAAGGCTAAAAATAATACAATTCTGTTAGATATTGTCCCCTAAATGTACCCCCAGAAAACAGAACCCCCTCAATATCAATTGATAAGAGGGGGTATTTAGTAGCGGGGGTAGGACTCGAACCTACGACCTTTGGGTTATGAGCCCAACGAGCTACCAACTGCTCCACCCCGCAATATATTGTTATGTTCTTTTTGCCGTAAACATTTCGTTAAATGCGGTGCAAATATAAAGCATAGGATATCAAAATACAAGGATTATCAAAAAAAAACTTTTCCAATTAATGCATCAAGAGTGCTAAAACATTAAGAAAGTTAATGGTTGTAGCAGAATAATGACACTTTTTTTTATAATCCTTACATGTTAATTCTGGTTTAAAAACCAACTCATTTCAGGTGTCGAAATCAAAAAGAGCTATCTTTGCACCAATTTGCGAAAGAAACAATGAGCACTAAAAAAGGGAACAAGAAATACATTCATAAGCTGAAGAGCAAGTATAGGCTAAGCATCTACAACGACCAATCGTTCGAAGAGGTTTGGTTTATGAGGCTGTCTCGTCTCAATGTTATATCCGTTGTTGGGGGCACAGCAATTCTTCTGGTAGCCATTGTTACTGTCCTTATAGCGTTTACACCAATTCGTGAGTTTATTCCTGGATATCCAGATGGAACTACAAGAAGATATATTGTTCAGAATGCTTTAAAAGCCGATAGCTTAGAACGTGAATTACAGCAATGGAAAATATATCTTGGCAATTTGCATACCATTTTAAGGGGTGAAAGCCCAAACAACCTCGAGAGTTTACCTGATACATCGGTGAGATATAAAGAGATAAACTTTACTCGATCCGTTGAGGATTCAATTTTGCGTATGCAAATTGAAGAGGAAGAGCTGTTTAATCTTTCAATCTTAGAAGTAAAAACTGGAAGTGAAAAACTATCCAGCTTGCATTTCTTCCCTCCAGTAAAGGGTGTTGTTACCAATTCTTTTAATGTGCAACAAAATCATTTTGGTGTTGATGTGGTTGCACCACCAAACGAAGTGGTTGTGGCTATTGCCGATGGCACTGTAATTCTATCGAGCTGGACACTCGAAACAGGTTATGTACTCCAAATTCAGCACGAAGGCAGCCTTCTTTCTGTTTACAAACACAATAGCAAACTGTTAAAGTTAACTGGAACTAAGGTAAGGGCTGGTGAGGCTATTGCCATAATTGGCAATTCCGGAGAGCTCACTACGGGACCACATTTGCACTTTGAACTCTGGCACAATGGAACCCCCATCAACCCTGAGCAATACATTGTTTTCTAGTTAAAATTAATTACAAGATCAAAATAATAGCTTGAAAAGAAGGATTGCCATATTAGGTTCAACAGGCTCAATAGGAACCCAGGCTCTTGAAGTAATTGAAAGCCATTCTGATTTATTTCAGGTTGAAATCCTTACAGCAAATAAAAATGCAAATCTTTTAATCGAGCAGGCAATTCATTTTCAACCAGGGACAGTTGTTATTGGCAATAAGGAGTTTTACCAGAAGGTTAAAAATGCCCTTGTTGATTATGACATAAAAGTTTATACCGGCGAGGAAGCTATAGCTCAGGTAGTTGAAAGTGATTCAGTAGACCTAGTCTTAACCGCAATGGTTGGATACTCTGGTCTTCTTCCTACGATTAATGCGATTAAAGCTGGAAAGCCAATAGCCCTTGCCAATAAAGAAACCCTTGTGGTTGCTGGAGAACTTGTAACAAGGTTAGCATTACAGAACAATGTGCCAATCTTGCCTGTTGATTCTGAACATTCTGCAATTTTTCAATGTCTTGTTGGGGAACAGAATCCAATTGAAAAGATCATTTTAACGGCCTCAGGGGGCCCTTTTAGAGATCATTCATATAAACATCTTGCTCATGTTACCGTTGCCGATGCCCTAAAGCACCCCAATTGGAGTATGGGTAATAAGATTACTATTGATTCTGCAACAATGATGAACAAAGGATTTGAGGTAATTGAAGCCAAGTGGCTCTTTAATTTGAAACCTGATCAGATAGAAGTAGTTGTTCATCCGCAATCCATAATTCACTCCATGGTTCAATTTGAGGATGGATCAATCAAAGCGCAAATGGGATTACCCGACATGAAATTACCCATTCAATATGCGTTGGCTTTTCCCAAGAGATTGAAATCTGACTTTCCACGGTTTTCATTCGTCGGCTATCCAAATCTTACCTTTGAGCAACCCGACGTCCATAGATTCCCGTTGCTTCAATTTGCGCACGAAGCAATGATCAAAGGGGGGAATATACCCTGTGTTCTCAATGCTGCCAATGAAGTGGCGGTTGAGGCTTTTCTAAAGGAAAGAATAAGTTTTCTCCAAATTGCCGATGTTGTTGAAGAATCGCTCAATAGAGCATTCTTTATAGAGCATCCAGTTTATGAAGATTATTTGTTAACCGATAAAAATTCAAGAGAACTAGCAAATAATCTTATTAAACATTGAATGAAATAATACGTTATAGTTTTCAACAAACAGTATTTACTTATAAAATATCATGATGGAAGTATTAATAAAAATTTTGCAGTTTCTACTGAGCATTGCTATTCTGGTTCTACTACATGAATTTGGGCATTTTACCTTTGCCAAGCTTTTTAAGGTTCGTGTTGAAAAATTCTACCTATTCTTTAATCCCTGGTTTTCTCTTTTTAAATATAAAATGGGCGAAACAGAATATGGGATCGGTTGGCTACCCTTAGGGGGTTATGTAAAGATAGCAGGAATGATAGATGAATCTATGGACAAAGAACAAATGAAATTGCCTCCAAAATCGGATGAGTACAGATCAAGGCCACCATGGCAGCGTTTTTTCATCATTACGGGAGGTGTTTTGGTTAATTTCCTGTTGGCACTTTTTATTTACAGCATGGTACTTTTTACATGGGGACATGAGTATTTACCCACCAAGAACATAGCGTATGGCGTTGTATGTGAGCCAATTGCCCTCGAAATGGGCTTTGAGCATGGAGATAAGATATTGCTTGTGGATGGCAAAGAAATTGAAGACTTTCAGCAGGTGGTTCCTGAGATTGTTCTGGAAAGAGCCAAAACTGTAACCGTTGAGCGAAGTGGGCAAATAAAAGAGGTGCCAATTTATCAAGAGTTTATCCCTAGACTTTTAAAATCTTCACGACTTTTTTCCCTTCGTTTTCCCTTGATTATTGGTTTTGTTGCTGATGATTCTCCAGCAAAAAATGCAGGATTTGAAGTGGGCGATAAGCTAGTGGCAATAAACGGTGTTGAAGCGAAGTACTTTGATCAGTTTGTTGAAGCGGTTCGATCAAACATTAACCAAAATGTTACTTTTACCTTTAATCGTAATGATCAAATTGTTGACTTTGAGGTTACTATTCCGGAAGAAGGAGTTGTTGGAATTACACATTCTAGTCTGAATGATTTTTTCGAGATTAAACAATTAAACTATTCTTTTATTCAATCAATCCCTGCAGGGATAAATCTTGGGATTAATACTTTTACGGGTTATCTCAAACAGCTTAGGCTTGTTTTTACACCTTCAAGTAAGGCTTATGAATCGTTGGGAGGTTTTATTACTATTGGAAGCATCTTCCCTGGAACATGGGATTGGCAATCATTCTGGATGCTAACAGCTCTTATATCCATAATACTAGCTATTATGAACATTCTGCCCATTCCAGCATTAGATGGTGGTCATATGGTTTTTATTCTCTACGAGATGGTGTCAGGGCGCAAACCCAGCGATAAATTTATGGAATATGCACAGATCGCAGGGATGATACTTATCCTATCGTTGCTTATATTTGCCAATGCCAACGATATTGTTAGGCTATTTAATAAATAGATTGCCAGGAAAAAGTATTACTTTTGATTTAAAAGTTTTAGAATACATGCTGTTTTTTAATAAGTAAACAAATAACTCTTTTTTGAGATGTAATTTGTAGGATTAAGTTTCTAAAAATTGACTATCATGAATTGTTTTGTAATTGCTGGTATGATTGGAGGATGGGAACTTATAGCCATAGTTGCCATTGTATTATTGATCTTCGGTGGTCGAAAAATACCTGAGCTAATGAGAGGTTTGGGTAAAGGTGTAGGTGAGTTCAAGAAGGGGATGAAGGAAGATCAGGATGATACGAAGAAGGAAAACGAAGAGAATAAGGAGTAGAAGGGAAATTTTTTTACCATGAAGGATATAACTATCCGTTTAATAATTGCATTATTGCTTATTTTAACCCTAGGTATTGTATCCAAGGCAATGCATTATGAAACCCTTTACAATAAATCTGATAGAATTTGTAGTGTAATAAGGACTTTAGATAGTTTAGAATCATTAAACCTCTTCTCCGATTCTTTGAGGCTCAATGCAAATAACAATTTGATTTCATATCCAAGTTTCCCTGATTTGGTATATGAGTATAAGATAGCGTCCATAGACAATCTATCGCCCATTGATTTTGATTACAACCAACATGTAAAACGATATATCGATATCTATACTTTGGAAAGACGAGAACAGGTTTCGCAGATGTTGGGTTTGGCTGAACTGTTTTTTCCCCTTTTTGATGAAATATTAGATCGATATCAGCTCCCGCTCGAGTTTAAATACCTTGCTGTAGTGGAATCTGCGTTAAATCCTCTTGCCGTTTCATCCAGTGGTGCTGTTGGTTTGTGGCAGTTTAAGATAAATTCAGCAAGGATGTTTGACCTTGAAGTTAACAGCTATATCGACGAGAGAATGGATCCTGTAAAGTCTACTGAGGCAGCTTGCATGTACTTGCTATACCTATATCGTATTTTTAACGATTGGCACTTGGTTATGGCAGCGTACAATGCTGGTCCTGGGGTAGTTCGAAATGCCATATTTCGTGCAGGGGGTGAGACAAATTTTTGGAAACTATACGACTTTCTACCCGAAGCGGCTCAGAATTATGTTCCTGCATTTATAGCAGCAGCATATATTATGCAAAATGCTAACGAGCATAACATTTCGGCTACTACTCCAGTGGTTACCTTTTTTCAAACCGATACGGTTCACGTTAAGGATCAGCTTGCCTTTTCGGTGCTATCTGCCGAAACAGGAATTCCGTTGGATGTGATTCGATTCTTAAATCCCACTTATCGAAGGGGTGTTGTACCTAAATCTCCAAAACCCTTAGCAATTAGAATTCCCGCATCAAAAGTTGATATTTCCCTTAGGAAAGAACAAGAAATGTATGAAAAAACACTTGTCAAGCCCGATTTTCACGATGTTTTAGCCAATGCTGGCAGCACTAATAATCGTGTTAAGGTTATTCACATAGTAGAGGCAGGCGATTACCTTCATAAAATTGCTATTAAATATGCATGTACAATAGACGACATTAATTTTTGGAATCCGAATTTAAAAAGCGATTTAGAAATAGGGCAAAGTATAACGTTGTGGGTGGATACGAGTACATACGGAAAAATACAGGATCAAAAAAAGGCTATAATTCAATGAAATATTCTTTATTATTGCCAATTCTTTATATTACAAAAGTAATTATATAATGGATTTTATTTTTTATCGTTTTACTTAATACAACATTGTAATATTTCACGATAAGAATCCTTACTTAAATCACATTACGATGAAAAAAAATGTAATTATCGTTATTTCTTTACTTTTTTTCTTGCCATTCATTTCTTGCGATAAGGGCACTAGGGGAAAAAAGACTCTCCTTCCCAACGTAACGGGAGCTGCTGGGGAAGTTATAGTGGTTCTCAATAAATCGGTGTGGGAGGAGTCCATTGGCAATGCATATAATGAAATACTTAGGCAAGAATTTCCTATGATTCCACAATCTGAGCCAATCTTTGATGTGGTAATGATTCCTCCAAATGCATTTACAGAAATTTTTAAAAGTCACAGAAACATTGTCATTACAAAAGTTGGAAGTGAATTTGAAAAAGCTCAAATTGTTACACAACGCGATGTATGGGCGGCACCCCAAACAATTCTTAACGTTGTAGGTCCTACATACCCCGCTATTGCTAAGATGCTTTACGAAGAGCGGGACAGGTTTGTTCAGCTTCTCGAGCAAGCTGAGCGTGATAGGGTTGTAAATAATGCCATACGTTACGAAACAAAAGGTTTAAGAATGCTTTTAGAGAAAAAATTTGAAATTTCATTATACTTTCCCAAAGGATACCAGCTAAAAGTTGATACAACTGACTTCGTGTGGATTTCGTATGAAACTCCAGATATAAGTCAGGGCGTGTTTGTATATCAGTATCCTTATACCGATGATCAAACCTTTACTGCGGATTACTTGGTGGAAAAGAGGAATAGCTTTGTGAATAAGTATGTCCCTGGTCCAACAGCAAAAAGTTATATGATTACCGAAACCATAATATCGCCAGTTTTTCAGCCATTTATGTATAAGGATCGATATTTTGGCCAACTAAGAGGATTATGGGATGTATATGCTCACCCAATGGGAGGGCCATTTGTTAGTTTAACAACGATTGACGAAGCTCAAAACAGGGTTATAACCATTGAGGGATATGTCTATGCTCCTCGTTTTAACAAAAGAAACTATGTAAGGCAACTTGAAGCATTGCTTTTAACCTTTGCCCTTAAACCTGAATCCGAATAATTAGTGCTTTTTTGAGCAAAATATGAAGAGGGGGATTTTTCCCCCTCTTCACTTATATTACATATGATTGTAACTTCATTTTTATTCGTCATCTGGATGGCTGGTTCCTGTACGTCGAATAATTCCTCTGGTGGATGATTTTATGAAGTTTAAGATTTCATCGCGCTCTGCCGTTGTTGGAATGGTCTTCTCTATCTCATCTATCGCCTGGGTAACATTCAGTCCTTTGTTGTAAATAATTCGATAAATTTCTTGAAGTTCGGCTACCTTTAGAGGATCAAAGTTTCGTCTTCGAAGTCCAATGGAGTTCAGCCCCATAAAGGCAATGGGTTCTCTGCCAATCTTAGAGTATGGTGGGATATCCTTGTTGATCTTTGATCCCCCCTGAATCATGACATGTGCCCCAATACGCTCAAATTGATGGACAAGACATCCCCCCGAAAGAATGGCAAAATCTTGTATTTCAACTTCTCCTGCAAGCTGAACAGTATTTCCCAGTATAACATTATTACCAATAATGCAGTCGTGAGCAATGTGAACATAGGCCATGATCAAACAATTAGAGCCCACTTTGGTAATACCTTTTGATGCGGTCCCTCTATTAAGTGTAACGTATTCTCTCATTACGGTATTGTTCCCAATTTCTGCAATGGTTATTTCACCTCTAAATTTTAAATCTTGAGGTATTGCAGAAATAACGGCACCAGGAAATATTTTACAATTATTGCCAATTCGAGCACCGTCGAGAATAGTAGAATTGGGCCCAATCCATGTGTTATCTCCAATTACAACATCCTTTGAAATGTATGCAAAGGGTTCGATGGTAACGTTTGAGCCAATTTTTGCCTCAGGGTGAATATAAGCAAGTGGTTGGTTCATTACTGCTTCATTTTTATGATTTGTGCCAACAATTCTCCTTCCATAACAATTTGATCTCCAACAAAAGCCTGTCCGAACATGTTGGCAATACCTCTTCGAATGGGTTCAATTAATTCAAGCCTAAAAATAATTGTATCGCCGGGAACAACCTTGCGCTTAAATTTTACTCGATCAATTTTGAGGAAATAGGTAAGGTAATTTTCTGGATCGGGAACAGTATTTAGCACGAAAATTCCTCCTACCTGAGCCATGGCTTCAATTTGAAGTACGCCTGGCATTACGGGTTCATCTGGAAAATGGCCAACAAAGAAACCTTCGTTCATGGTGACATTTTTTAAACCAGTAACAGTATTTTCATCCATGTGGAGTATTTTGTCGACAAGCAGGAATGGAGGCCTGTGTGGAAGAATATTCCTAATTTGAAGGATGTTGAGCAATGGAGGTTGCGAAAGATCAAAAGTAGGGATGTTGGGTTTCATCGCTTCCTTGCGTGCAAGTTTACGTATGGTTTTTGCTAGTTCGGTATTGGCGTAGTGCCCAGGACGTTTTGCAATAATTTTTCCCTTTATCCTTCGGCCTACTAATGCCAGATCACCCATTATATCAAGCAGTTTGTGCCGGGCAGGTTCATTCTGGAAGTGGAGTTCAAGGTTGTTGAGGATGCCTTCGGGTTGAATTTGAACTCTTGGCTTGTTAAAAAGATCGGCAATCCTGTCCAGTTCTTCTTGGGGAGCTTCGTGCTCCATGATAACAATTGCATTCTGTAAATCACCCCCTTTGATTAGGTTATTCTTAAGGAGAATCTCAAGTTCATGAAAGAAAACAAATGTGCGGCAGGGTGCAATTTCTTTGGCAAAATCGCTAATGTCGACAAGTTGAGCGTACTGATTACCTAAAACTCGCGAATTGTAATCGATCAGAACATCTATACTGAATGACTCATCGGGGTAAGCGGCTATTTCAATTCCGTGTTTGGGATCAGAGAATACCAGCTTTTCTTTTATAACATAATAACCTCTTTCTGCTTCAAGGGTAATAATTCCACATTTTATAATTTCTTCGACAAAAACCCTTGAACTGCCATCCATTATAGGCATTTCAGGGCCATTCACTTTTAGAAGTGCATTGTCAATACCCATTCCAAACAAAGCGGCCATTACATGTTCAATAGTACTTACCCGAACACCATTTTGTTCAATGGTAGTTCCTCGTGAAGTATCTACTACATGGTCGGCAATGGCTTCAATGGTTGGATTACCTTGTACATCAGTTCGTAGAAAAACATATCCAGTGTTCTCATTCGCAGGACATATGGTGAGTTCAACGTTGACACCTGTATGAAGGCCTTTTCCTTTAAACGTTATTTCGTTTTTGAGAGTTGTCTGTTTTAATTGCATAGAAATTAATGTCAAAATCAATATAATATCAAAAATTCCAACAAAAATAATAATATTGTTGGAATTAGAGGTCTATTTGTTAAGCTTTCGTTTTAGAGAATCAACATCCATTTTTAGTTCGGGTAAATTTTTAAAAAGGACAAACGATCTGGCAAACTTTTTTGAGCTCATAGCTGGTGAGCCAATCATTATCTCATTAGGAGTTTTTATGCTATTGGGGACACCTGTTTGAGCAGATAACTTTACTCCATCAGCAATAGTAAGATGCCCCGAAATACCTACTTGCCCTCCAAACATGCAGCTCCGGCCAACTTTTGTTGATCCTGCAATGCCCGTTTGGGCAGCTATAACGGTATTTTCTCCAATTTCAACATTGTGTGCAACCTGAATTAGGTTATCCAGCTTAACCCCTTTCCTAATTATTGTAGAACCCATGGTTGCTCGGTCAATGGTAGTGTTTGCGCCTATTTCTACGTTATCCTCAATGATTACATTTCCAATTTGAGGAATCTTTTGGTATGTTCCGTCCGCTTGGGGGGCAAACCCAAAGCCATCAGATCCTATAACTGCCCCAGGGTGAATTATGCAATTTTTACCTATTATGCTACTCGATAAAATCTTGGCTCCGCTGTGAATGATTGTTCCATCATCAATTTTTGAATCTTTTTCGATTATTACATGCGATGAAATCTGGACATTGTTTCCAATTATAACATTATCACCAATGTAAACAAAAGGCCCAACAAAAACATCCTTCCCTAATTTTGAAGTAGGTTCAATTACTGCTTGCTGGTGAACACCAACCTTAGCGATTTGTGTTGAGTTGGCAAGATTAAGAAGTTTTGCAAAGGATTCGTATGCGTTATCAACCCTAATAAGAGTAGTGGAAACAGGCTTCTCAAGTAAAAAGTCTTTATTAATGAGAACAACTGACGAAAGGGTGGTATATAAGTATTTTGAGTATTTGGGGTTTGAAAGAAATGAGAGAGCACCGGGTTTTCCCTCTTCAATTTTTGCTACGGTATTGATTTTTACCTCTGGATTCCCTTCAAGAGTTCCTAGTAAAAAATCAGCAATAGCTTTTGCTGTAAACTCCATGCTTTGTATTCTTAATATGGCACAAAACTAATTAATTAAATTTATTTTTCTAGCTCCTTGGGATAACACATAAAATACTTCCTAACATTTTTTGAAAGAATCTTAGTATTTAGCATATCCGAAGCCTCAGCGACATCAACAAGTAACCCGTTATTGTATAGGATTTTAATCGATTCTTCTGAAGGACAATAGGCGCTATTGCTAACAGAATCTGTTAAAACAAAAAACCTGCCATAGCCTTTTATTTTTGGGTATAATCTGTAAAGTTCTTGGGTCTTTTTTACCACATCTTTTTTGTTGAATGGTTTATTTTGGAGTTTAACCTTAAAGAGCTTTCGAGAAACCATCATTTTAGCAAGCATTGATAGAACACTATCGCTGTGGCTTGCCCATATTTTAGCAGCCGACATTATATCACTATCATCCAAATTGGCGAAATTTACAAGAGCCTCCGAAGGAGCAATGCCTGCTTGATTCTTTTCGAAATCTTTTTTTGAAATGTTTCTTCCAATGAAGAAGAAGAGAGCAGGTGTTGCCCAAATATTGTCGCCCGATAGAGCTATATCCCTTGCTCGTAATAGCATTTGGGTTAAAAGCTGTTCAGCAGCAACCACCGTTTTGTGTAAGTAAACCTGCCAGTACATCAGCCTACGGGCAACGATAAATTTTTCTACTGAATATATTCCTTTGGCATCTACCACAAGATTGTCGTCAACCACATTAAGCATTTTTATAATTCTGTCGGAACCAATTGCTCCTTCTGTTACTCCTGAGAAAAAGCTGTCGCGCCTTAGGTAGTCCATTCTATCCACATCGAGTTGTCCCGAAACCAGTTGATGAAGGAATTTCTTTTTGTAGTTTCCTTCAAAGATATCTATGGCCAGATTTAGTTTACCATGGAATTGTTTGTTTAGTTCATGCATAAAGCATTTACTGATAGCCTCGTGGCTAATTCCTTGGGCTAAACTATACTCCAATGAGTGAGAGAATGGCCCATGCCCAATATCATGAAGAAGTATGGCAGCCGAAGCTGCTTCAGCCTCTTTGTCCGTGATATGGTGTCCTTTGGAGCGTAAGGTATCAATTGCAGAGCTCATAAGGTGCATGGCTCCAAGCGCATGCTGAAAACGAGTGTGATTAGCACCAGGATAAACCAGATAGGTCAATCCAAGCTGTCGGATATGTCGTAATCGCTGAAAATATGGGTGTTCAATAATATCGAACGCTAATGGATGGGATATATTGATGAACCCATGTACAGGATCGTTAACAATTTTACTCTTATTTCTTAATATCATGTTATTTACCTTACATGCAAATCTAAACTTTTTTAATTTTTGTTTAGCAAGTTTTAGAATGCTGTTAAGCAGAAGTTATAAAAAATCACATATATCTAAGGCGTTGAAAATAAAAGAGATGAAATGGATTGCGTTTTGTCCAATAATTTCAGCTAAAATTTACCTAATTAAACGAATATTTTATGATTCTTCTTATAAATCAGCTAAATATTTTTGTTACAAATATTTTTTTATACATTTGCACCGTCAAACCGCAAACGTAGCAGGGGATTTAATCCCCTGTTTTGCTATAATATATTTTGGAAATGGTTGATGTAGAGATCGTTAAGGGTATTGTGAGTCGGCAATTGGATCCCGAAAAAGATTTTGTTGTTGATTTAACCATTTCCAGCGGGAATAAAGTATTGGTTCTTATTGATAGTGACGAGGGTTTGACCATTGATAGATGCGTTAAGATCAGTAGAGCAATTGAACAGGAGTTGGATAGGGAGCAGGAAGATTTTGAACTTGAGGTTTCTTCACCCGGTTTATCAATGCCGTTGAAGGTGGAAAGGCAGTTCCATAAGAACATTGGAAGAGATGTGGAATTGACATTGATTTCAGGTGACAAACATGTAGGAAGATTAATTGCTGCCTCAAAGGAAGGTTTTAGTATCGAGATAAAGGAGCTTGTAAAAAGTGAGGGAAAGAAACGCAAGGAGCTTAGTATTCGAAAAGTCGATTTTTTATACTCGGATGTAATATCAACCAAAGTAGTTATATCGTTCCGATAAGGATTATTAATAATAAACACAAATGGACAACATTAATTTAATTGACACCTTTGCCGAATTTAAGGAGTTGAAGAACATTGATCGCCCTACCATGATGAGCGTACTGGAGGATGTTTTTAGGAGTATGCTGATAAAAATGTATGGGTCTGATGACAATTACGACATTATCATAAATATTGATAAGGGCGATTTTGAGATATGGAGAAACCGAGAAGTGGTTGAAAATGGAGAGGTTGAGGATACAAATAGGCAGATATCGCTTTCTGAAGCAAAAAAAATTGATGATGATTACGAGGTTGGAGAAGAGGTAACCGATGAGGTAAAGCTGGTTGATTTCGGAAGAAGAGCTATACTTGCACTTCGTCAAAATCTTACAGCAAGGATACTTGAACTAGAAAAGAACAACCTCTATTCGAAGTACAAGGATAGGATTGGAGAGATCATTACAGGTGAAGTTTATCAGATTTGGAAGAAAGAGATCCTTGTACTCGATGATGAGGGTAACGATCTTATTCTGCCAAAGGCAGAACAAATACCTTCTGATTTTTTTCGCAAGGGCGATTCAATACGAGCAGTGGTTATTAAGGTGGAAATGCGGAATAACACTCCACTTATTATCCTTTCAAGGACTTCACCAGTATTTCTTGAGCGATTATTCGAACTTGAGGTTCCCGAAATTTTTGATGGACTAATTACCATTAAAAAAATTGTACGTGTTCCTGGTGAAAGGGCTAAGGTTGCTGTGGAATCATATGACGAAAGAGTTGATCCTGTAGGAGCATGTGTGGGAATGAAGGGTAGCCGAATTCATGGCATTGTAAGGGAGTTACGCAACGAAAATATCGATGTTATAAACTATACCAATAACATTCAACTTTACATTACAAGATCACTTAGCCCTGCTAAAATAACTTCAATGAAAATTGATGAGAAGAATAAAAGGGTGGAAGTTTTTCTACAACCAGAGGAGGTTTCCTTGGCCATTGGTAAGGGAGGTTTTAACATTAGGCTAGCAAGTCAACTTACTGGATATGAAATTGATGTTTTCCGTGAAGCTGGCTCTCAGGATGAGGAAGATGTTAATTTGGACGAATTTGTTGATGAAATTGATGGTTGGATAATTGACGTACTCAAGGGAATTGGATGTGATACTGCAAAGAGTGTGCTTGATATCCCATTTGAAGAATTATTGAAAAGAACAGACCTTGAAGAAGAAACAGTAAAAGAAGTTCTCAACATACTTCAATCAGAATTTGAGTAGATAATAAATAATTAATACGTATATCTGAACTTACAAAGATTAAAAAACCTGCAAAAGAAAAGTATGACAGACGCAGAAAAGGCAATAAGATTAAGCAAACTAGCAAGAGAGTTTAACGTTGGTATAACTACACTAGTAGAGTTCCTCCATAAAAAGGGGCACAAAATCGCCAGCGATCCAAATACAAAGGTAGATGCAGGCCTGTACGGTTTACTTGCCAAAGAATTTGGGGAAGAGATGCACCTTAAGAAAGAGTCGCAGAGGGTTAGTCTTATCAACCTTCGTGATAAAAGGGAATCCATATCGATCGATGATTTGGGCAAGGCAACACATGATGATACTGATTCTGATGTTTCTGATATTCAAGATGAAGTGATCGTTAAAAATGTAACTTCAGATAGAGAAACTTTTGATGTTGAGAAACCTACTATTGGGGTTAAACTTAAAGGTAAAATTGATTTAGACTCAATTTCAAAGAAAAAAGCGCTCCAAGAAGAAGAGTTGAAGGAGAAGGAGCCCGAAAGAAAGGAAAAAGAGGAAAAACAAACCGTTGAAAAAGAAAAAAGGGCAGATGTTGAGCATCTTGATTTAAAGGCTAAGAAACTTGATCAACCCAAAGTGGTAGGAAAAGTTGATTTAGATAAAGAAAAATTCTCTGAAAGCAAAGATGCTTCTGATCTTGACCAGAAAACTTCAGAGGATAAGTCAATTAAACCTGAATTAATAGATCATCCGAAACAGGAAGAAGAAAAGGATATTGATGTAGAGGTAAATAAAGTCATTTCTGAAGAAGTTTTTCGTTCGGATGTAGAGAAACTTACAGGACCAACAGTAGTTGGAAAGATTGATCTAGCTGGAATGGAATTTAAGAAAAAGCCCGTTGTAACAACAACCGAAAACGGTAAATCAAAGAAGAAACGTCGTAAAAGAATACGAAAGGACACTCAAAAGGTAGCCATTCAGGGTGAGGTTAAGAAAGGGGTTTCATCAGGAAAACAAGAACAGACAGCAGGCGGACAAAATATCAAGAAGAGGAAGAAGAAGCAATTAAGACAGGAGGTTAATGAGGAGGATGTACAAAAGCAGATCAAAGAAACACTTGCTAGGCTAACTTCAAAAGGCTCAAAATCAAAAGGTTCAAAATATAGGCGCGAGAAGCGTGATTTAATAAGTGCTCGTCAGCAGGAAGAGCTTGAAAGAATTGAACTGGACAAGAGAGTTTTAAAAGTAACAGAGTTCGTATCAGTAAATGAGTTGGCAAACATGATGAACGTTTCACCAACTCAGGTGATTGAAGTTTGTATGAACCTTGGGCTAATGGTATCAATAAACCAAAGACTTGACGCTGAAACCATGGCTTATGTGGCAGATGAGTTTGACTATAAGGTAGAATTTGTAAGTGTTGAGCTTCAGGAATCGATAGGTGTTGAGGAGGATAAGCCCGAAGATTTACTGCCACGTTCACCCATTGTTACCGTAATGGGACATGTTGACCATGGAAAAACATCACTGCTCGATTTTATCAGAAGAGCCAATGTTATAGCAGGAGAAGCAGGAGGAATTACACAGCATATAGGCGCATATAGTGTAGTGCTTGATGATGGAAGGCAGATCACATTTCTGGATACTCCCGGTCACGAAGCCTTTACTGCAATGCGAGCTCGCGGAGCAAAAATAACAGATGTTGCAATTATTGTGGTTGCTGCCGACGATAACGTGATGCCTCAAACCATTGAAGCCATTAACCATGCTAGCGCAGCGGGGGTTCCCATTGTTTTTGCCGTCAATAAAATTGATAAGCCAAATGCTAACCCTGAAAAGATAAAGGAAGCATTGGCAAATATGAACTATATGGTTGAAGACTGGGGGGGCAAGTACCAAAGTCAAGATATTTCAGCGAAGCAAGGTCTTAATGTTGATAAACTACTAGAAAAAGTCCTCCTCGAAGCAGAATTACTCGACTTAAAGGCTAATCCCAACAAAAAGGCAATAGGTACAATAATTGAATCATCGCTTGATAAAGGTAGAGGATATACAGCTACCGTACTGGTACAAGCGGGTACTCTAAGTCAAGGTGATATTATGATTGCTGGAACACACTTTGGGCACGTAAAGGCCATGTTCAACGAGAGGGGTAAAAGGATTATGGAAGCTGGTCCCGCTACACCTGTTCAGGTGGTTGGGCTTAATGGCGCACCTCTTGCAGGCGATTACTTCAATATCATGGATTCTGACCGTGAAGCAAAGGAAATTGCCAATAAGCGTGAGCAGCTCCAGCGCATGCAAGGCCTAAGGGCGCAAAAGCACATTACACTCGACGAGATTGGTCGCCGTATTGCCATAGGCGGATTCCAGGAGTTGAACATAGTACTCAAAGGAGATGTGGATGGATCAATCGAAGCCTTATCCGATAGTTTGATTAAACTTTCAACAGAACAAATACAGGTAAACGTTATTCATAAAGCGGTGGGTCAGATATCCGAGTCAGACATTTTGCTTGCCGCTGCCTCGAACGCCTTAGTGCTAGGTTTTCAGGTGAGACCATCAGTTGGTGCTCGAAAGCTTGCTGAGAAAGAACAGATCGACATCCGTCTTTACTCTATTATCTACGATGCTATCAATGAGCTTAAGTCTGCCATGGAGGGGATGCTATCTCCTGAGATCAAGGAAGAAATTCTTGGAACTGCCGAAGTATTGAATGTATTCAAAATTACAAAAGTAGGGAGTGTTGCAGGATGTATTGTTCGAGAGGGTAAAATTCTTCGCAATGCCAAGTGTCGCTTAATTCGCGATGGGATTGTTGTTTACACTGGCGATTTGGGTTCCCTTAAACGGTTTAAGGATGACGCAAAAGAGGTGCTCAATGGGTTTGAATGCGGTTTAAATATTAACAACTTCAACGACATAAAGGTTGGAGATCTTATAGAATCCTATCAGGAGGTTGAGGTAAAGAGAAAACTATAGAGATTGTCGGTATTTCTAATTAATTGACAGGATGAGATTCTTCCAAGGAAATGGGTGATATGTTCCCAGAAAAATATCAAGAGATATTGATCTTTGGTTAATCGCAATAAAAGTAGCATCAATTTCAAAACCTCCATATTTCTGAGTTCAGGCGAATAAAATAGAAATTGACATGAAACATATAAGAAACTTCTGCATTATAGCCCACATCGACCACGGGAAAAGTACCCTAGCCGATAGGCTGCTGGAGTTTACCCATACCCTCACCGATAAGGAGACGCAGGAACAGGTGCTCGACAGTATGGATCTGGAGCGCGAAAAGGGTATCACCATAAAGAGCCATGCCATTCAGATGGACCATGAGCATAATGGAACTAAGTATACCCTAAATCTGATTGACACTCCCGGACATGTCGATTTTTCGTATGAAGTATCACGTGCCATTGCCTCCTGCGAGGGGGCTTTACTTGTGGTTGATGCAAGTCAAGGCATTCAGGCTCAAACTATCTCAAATCTTTACCTAGCCATTGGGCATGACCTCGAGATTATTCCAGTTGTGAATAAAATAGACATGGATGCAGCCAAGGTAGACGACGTTAAGGATCAAATAGTTGATTTAATTGGTTGTAGTCGAGAGGATATTATTGCCGCTAGCGCAAAAACAGGTGCAGGAGTTGATGAAATACTTGAGGCAATTATCAGTAGAATACCACCCCCAAAAGGGAATGCCGATGCCCCTTTGCAAGCGCTAATTTTCGATTCGGTTTTCAATTCATTTAGGGGGATAATAGCATATTTCAAGGTTTTTAATGGAACTCTAAGGAAGGGAGATAGGGTAAAATTTTTTAATACCAATCATCAGTACGATGCCGATGAGGTGGGTATTCTGCGCCTTAAAATGATGCCCAAGGACCAAGTTAGCGCAGGAGATGTAGGATACATTATTTCAGGGATCAAGGATTCATCGGAGGTTAAAGTTGGTGATACCATAACCCATGTTAGTCGTCCATGCGACAAAGGCATTGCTGGTTTTGAAAATGTAAAACCTATGGTTTTTGCTGGACTATACCCAGTTGAAGCCGATGATTATGAAGATTTACGTGCATCGTTGGATAAGTTAAGGTTAAACGATGCATCTTTAACATACGAACCTGAGAGTTCACTTGCCCTTGGTTTCGGTTTCCGATGCGGTTTCCTTGGGCTGCTCCACATGGAGATTGTGCAGGAGCGTTTATACCGCGAATTCGACATGGATGTAATTACCACGGTGCCCAACGTTTCATACAATGTATACACCACTAGAGGAGAGGTGATTGAAATACACAATCCAAGTGGATTGCCTTCACCTACGGTGATAGATAGAATTGAAGAACCTACCATTAGGGCGCAGATAATTACCAATAGCGAATCGCTTGGGGCAGTAATGAAGCTTTGTATCGATAAAAGAGGAGAATTAAAGAATCAGGTTTTCTTGACAACCAATCGTATTGAGTTGACATTCATCATGCCCCTGAGCGAAATAGTATTCGATTTTTACGATAAGCTCAAGTCAATTTCCCGTGGTTACGCTTCGCTCGATTACCACATGGAGGGTTATCAAATTGCCAGTCTGGTTAGGCTTGATGTATTGCTAAATGGTGAGATGGTGGATGCCTTGTCAACGTTAATTCACCGCGATTATGCCTATAGCTTCGGAAGACGGATGTGCGAAAAGCTTAAGGAGCTTATTCCTCGTCAGCAGTTCGATATTGCAATTCAGGCAGCCATTGGGTCAAAAATCATTGCTCGTGAAACGGTAAAGGCTCTGCGAAAAGATGTTACAGCAAAGTGCTATGGCGGTGATATAACACGAAAGCGAAAGCTTTTGGAAAAGCAGAAAAAAGGTAAAAAGCGAATGCGTCAGGTAGGAAATGTGGAGGTGCCTCAGCAAGCGTTCCTCGCAGTACTGAAAATGGATTAGATAATTAGAAACGTTTTGCGCAGCTACAATAAATGGTGGATGCTCTACCGTATGGGTTACTTCAGTAACCAATCGGGGATTATGCGACGTTATCTAAGGGAAGAGGGTGCCTGGGAAACTCACCTACACAAAACAGCTGGTAACATACTTTCAATAATAAGTAGGGAGAAACCCAAGTCTGTTGCAGTGCTTGGAAGTGGTTGGCTTCTTGATATCCCCATGCGGGAAATGATTCAACAGGACATTCGTGTTAAGCTGGTAGACATTGCACACCCAGCAAGGATTATTCATAAGTATAAAAATTGCAAGGGTGTTGAAGTTGTTGAATGCGATATAGTCAATGGTACTCAACATGTATGGGACTTTTGCAAACGTCCCCAAAGATATGCCTTCAATCAGATAATTGAACAGCTTGGCAAGCCTAACCTTTCAATAATATTGGATGTTGAGGTAGTTTTATCGATTAATATTCTTAGCCAATTACACGCACTATTAGTTGACTTTTTAGAGTCAAAAACTGAACTTGGTAAAAGTCAAAAAAACGAAATAATAAGCACGATTCAACAGGCACACATCGATTCCTTACCTGCAGGAAGAAGCCTGTTGGTTACTGATTACGAGGAGGAAAGTTACGATGAAAGTAATCAATTGGTAGGCGTAAATCCAAGGGTAATTGCCAATATGGTTCAATGGCAAAAGAAAGATAGCTGGCAGTGGCAATTTGATTCTAAGAGGATGTATTCTGGAGATCAGAAAGTAATACTAAACGTGGCTTCTTACTGGAAAGAAAAAACCACCTAAGGAAAAAATTTGGTGGCAATACTTAAACTCTTTGTTATTCTGTTACAATCTCCTTTTCTTTCCAGCACCTTACCCAATCCACCTCAAGAGTAGAGGGGAGTAGGGTTTCATCTGTATCTGAAACAACTCCAGATGATAGTACCATATAAGTAGGAACATCTGGAAGATTGCTGGAAACTTCCTTAAAGGGAATTCCGTTTATTTTCCATACCATTTTGTTGGGAGTCCAGTCGAGACATAGAATGTAGTATTCGTTTTTAAAATCGAATCCACCAACAGAAGTTTTACTTCCCTTAGGTTTTTTTGCAGATCCATTCTGCCAGAAAATAGATCCTTGAATGGATGAATTATCCTTACCCTTTTGCCGGAAAATATCAATGTGTGGAAGCATGGTTTCACCCACAAGCCAGAATGCATGGTAAACTCCGGGGGCAGAGGAAAATTTAATTTTTGCCTCAAAGCGGCCGTATTTCTGACGAAATGCTTGTCCGGTAGAAATAATACCAGAAGTGTAGTCAAATAATTTTGGGACAAACCCATATTTTAAGTCCCAAGCTATGCCTTCGGATTTTTCCTTTTGGGTTATAATTTTAAGGGTATTGTCAATTATCTCAATGTTTTTGTCTTCGTTATAGCAATGCCGATCGGCCGCCAAAGAATAACTCTTATTTATGAGCGCATCTCCCCAGAAATATCGGGTAATCCAATGTTTTGGGTTTAAGGATCCTTTGGAAAAATCATCGGAGAATACCAATTCCCATCGTTTTATCTCATCAAATTTCTTGGTGTTTTCAAGCGAATGGAACCAAACAATTTTTTCAGATTTTTTTAGCTGATTGTACTCTTGAACTTTTTTAAAGGTATCGGATTGTTCATACTTATCTTTGGAAAGAAGGTATGCTTTACGCTCAATAAATTCTTGAGAGTTGACATACTCTTTTAACTCTAGATATTTTTCAATGGTTTCAGAACCATCGAGATGGAAATAGTCATTTAAGGGTTTCCAGCGCTTCAGCTTAAAAAAATCCTTTAGCTCGTGATCTTTTTTTAGCTTTCTATATTCAAGTTCCTTTTGGTATTCGTCTGAATTTTCCTTTTTATGAATACCTCTGTTAGACTTGTAGTCGGCCGATTCAATTATCTGTTGAAGTTCTTCATACCGAGTAGGCTTACCGGTGAGTTCAATGGATTTATATTTGTTAAGGGTTGGAGAATCTTGAATTTTAAAATAGTTCTTTATGGCACCATCTTTCGATAATCGGTTAAAATCTTGTTCTTTTCCGTGCTCAATAGAACCTTTATATTTAAGCAGTCGTAATTCCGCTTTGGTACGCTCTGGTTCACCAGAATGGGCAAACTCTTTCAATTCGAAGTAGTGTTTAAGCTCTTGCGATTGAACAAATCGATTGTACTCATCAAATTCTTCTCTGAGTGCCTTATCCCTGGCTTCAACCATTTCGGTTTTCGGAAATTTTCCGATTATCTTTAAAGCCGAAAGTTTAAGTTTTAGAAGTGCCATTTAGTTGGTATGATTTCAAATTATTTGGGAAACATTATCGGGAATGTCCGAAAAACTTAAAAGGTACCTTGATATTCTCTGAATAATCCTCACCAGCTTCTATCATGTCCTCGTCATCCTCCATAAAATGCCAGTGCACCTCAACATCAAAACCTTTCCTGTGTATATCCCTAAATTTTTCTAAAATTTTTAGTATCATTTTGGAAGAAGAGGTGTTGTAGTAATCCATACTAAATTTAACCTCAGTGCGCTCATTAGGGGTATTAGCATATTCTTCGAACCATGATAGTATGGGAGTGTAGAAGTTCACTACATCTTCAGGTAAAGAATTGCCAGAGATTTCGAAAACGTTATTCTCTTTATCCAGCACAATCCTCGGTGTTTCATTGGTTGGTTCGATAACAATTTTTTCCATGGTGGCAATCGTTTCAGTTTATTTTACATCCAATAATATTACAATAAAAAAGGATCCCCTGCAAATTTTTTTGTTCAAAAAAATAAACTTACCACAAAATTAACGAAAAAGAGTTGAATTAGTACTTTTTTGCACTTCTAATTTTTAAATTCAATAATAAATGGTCTCAAGTTTAAAATATTATAAAATGATAAAAAAGTGATTTGAAAAATAAATCATTGCTTAAACCAAGAGAAGTAGTTGTCTTGATATAAATATTTAGTTTAGCATTTAAGGTTAGGATATCAATTTAAATCCCTTACCTCTCACGTTAATAATTTCAACATTTGGATCTAAACTAAGGTATTTTCTTAACTTAGTAATATACACATCCATACTTCTTGCATTAAAATAGCTGTCATCAATCCAGATGGACTTGAGCGCTAAATTTCGATCGAGAATATCGTTTTTGTTCAAACACAGTAATTTAAGCAATTCTGATTCTTTGGTGGTTAACTTTTTAATAACCCCTTTATGTTCAAGTGTTTGTTTCGTTGAATCGAATTGAAATTGACCAATCTGAAAGAGATTTTGATCTGATGAAGTTGGATCTTTTTGTGTCCTACGGAGAATGGCTTCAATCCTAACCAACAGTTCCTCAATGCTGAAAGGTTTTGTCATGTAATCATCAGCACCAATAGAAAATCCCTCTAGTACATCTTCTTTCATTGATTTTGCTGTGAGGAATAGTATTGGCATGTTACTGTTAATCATTCTAATCTCTTTAGCTAAAGTAAAGCCATCCTTTATGGGCATCATTATGTCTAAAATGCAAATATCATAATGGTTATTCATAAAGCCCCTGTATGCCTTTTCTCCATCCTTAAAGAGATCGGCTTCAAAACCTTTAGCCTGTAGGTATTCCCTAAGTAGCAGCCCAAGATTTTCATCATCCTCTGCAAGTAAAATTCTGGTTTTAATCTTTTCCATTTTATTAAATATTTAATCTGCTATTTGTTTTTCGTTAGGTCCTATAAAAGGAAGGAATAAACTGAACACGCTTCCTTTCCCAAGGGTACTATCAATCCAAATCCTTCCACCATGCTCTTCTGCAATTTTTTTCACGTAACACAATCCAAGTCCAAATCCTTTTACATTATGTACATTTCCAGTAGGCACACGGTAAAACTGATCGAAAATGCGTTTTTGATCTTCACGCGAAATGCCAATGCCATTATCTTTTATCTCAAGAATTATTCCTTTGTTTGCATTCTTAGTCGAAATTTCTATTTGAGGGTTTCCGTTTCGATATTTAACAGCATTATCAAGCAAGTTGTTTACAACGTTGGTTACATGTATCTCATCTGCTATACAGATTGGGTTATGTGCATTAAGCTGCTTGAAAAGTTGTCCATTAGCATTTTGCAATTGTATGGAAAATGAGCAGGCAACTTTTTCAATAACCTGATGAACATCAACTTCTTTGAGTTTGAGTTTCAACTTGGTTTTTTCGAAAATCGCCATTTGTAGCACCTTTTCAACCTGAAGACCCAGACGTTTACTTTCTTCGCCAATTACGCCTCCTAAATAGGCTATCCTTTTATTCTCGTCGGGTATCGAAGGATCATTGAGCATTTGCGATGCAAGAGAAATGGTAGAAATAGGGGTTTTAAGTTCGTGGGTCATATTGCTTACAAAATCGCTTTTTATTTCTGACAAACGCTTTTGCCTGAAGATAGTATATATTGTAATGCTAAAGCTAAATATGATTATGAGTGTTAGAGCAAAAGTGGTTACCGTCATTACACCAATTGATTGTAATACGTAAGCTTTCTGATTTGGGAAATATATGGAAAGATAGTATTTGGGTGCGAAAAAATCGTTTGGGAATAGCACGGTTCTTAAAGTTGGTTTTATGGGTGAGTTAATGTATCCTTTGCTATTATAAATAATACTATCAAACTCAGATGTAACTTTATATTCGTATCTTGCATTAATACCAAGTTTTAAAAATTCTGTTTTAATAATTGTGTCAAGAGTTTCTTTGGGTATTCGTTCTTGAATTGGTAGTTCAAGCCGAATGAGTTTATCCACAATATTCTCCACAAAAACAGTACGGTTCGATAGTTTATCATCCAATGAAACATTGAGGTTAATATCAGGAATATTCTTTGTAGACCATATTGGCTTGATATCCAAAAAATTATTATCAATTCTGCTAATTCTTAGCGAGTCTTTAGTATTCAAGCGAATTATTGAGGATAACCTTAGAGTATCAAGCTGTCCAATGGTAAAAGCTTGTTGCATTTTCTCGTGAGTCCTTAAACCACCTCGTGTCTGATTAATTGTACTAAATCGTGAGGTTAATCTTGGATTACTCGATGTGCCAATGGTTGCATATGGACTAACTTCGTCAATAATTTGAACAATAACTTCCTGCAAGCCAACCTCGTTTATGATCTTTTCAAGTGCAAGGTTTGCGGTTTGGGTAAACTGTTGCTCTTTTGTCTCTAAAGAAATTTTAACCCACTTGGACTGAACAAGTACAAGCCCAATGGTTACAACGGAAATAATTCCAGCAAGAATCCAAATCATGTTTCTGCTCATGTTGACAAAAGTAATTACTTTCCTTTTTCCTTTATTGATGGCTTAACAATCTTTAACAGACCTTAATACCTCTTAGCTTGTTTATGACGTAACTTTGTGATGTTTTAATAACCATTCTTATCATTACCTATTTTCATTTGAGGTAACCAAAGTAGAATGTTTTTTCATAGGTTTTAAGGTTTTAGGGTAGAGGCAGGCGGGGTGGTTCCCGCCTGCTTTTTTTTTATAGAACTGAAAGAAAATCCAATTACAATTAAAGAGATTATTACGATAATTTACCAATTGATAGGTTCTAAATATTCAGAATAAAATTAATATTACTGAGTTTTTCAGGGTTGATTGGTATTGCAGCAAGAACTCCAGGGATTTTTTTTAGTTTTTGAATCAAGTTTTTCAGATGGACTTCTTTTATATCACCCTTTACTACTAAAAGAAAATCAATATTTTGTAATTCTTTAAAGAGTAATATCGTGTCAATCTTATTCTTAACAACAATATAGGTTAGTTCAGGATGACCTACTTCATCTTTGTAGGTAGGGAACTCAAGAAAGATCTTATCTATTTTGTTTATTTGCTGAGTTGGCTGAATTTTCAAGGGAGTCGATTCTTTGAGTTGGAGATCAAGACTGGTATTGATTAACCAACCTATCCTGTGAATTGTTTCGGAGCAGGAAATTGCAATTAGTGAATAAGAAGGAGGGTGTAAAACTAACTTTATCTTTTTCTTGATCATAGGCGAAAAGAACTGACTCTCTTTTTTATTAAAAATCGAGGTAAATATAGAACTTAAATTAGTTTTCCCAACCTATAGATTCAGTATTTATTTTTTGAATTGGAATGGTAATCAGATCAATCCTTTCGAGTGCAACCATTGCAGCGTTTTGCTCAGCTTCTTTTTTACAATTTCCAAAACCTGAGCCCATTAATTTTTGGTTGATGTATAATTTTGATTCAAACAAAGGGCTCTCTTTTTTTGAGGTTTCCTTTTCCTTGTTATCAAATGATATAGGAAGTTTATATTTCTGTGCCCACTCAATGATTCTACTTTTATAGTCAGTTTCAGTTAACTGTAGCTCATCGAGATTAATATGATTAGCTAGTATTATTTTTATTACCCATGACCTAGTATCCCTGTAACCCTTATCTAGGTAAATTGCACCTATTAATGCTTCCAGAGCATCACCAAAAATATGCCTTTGAGCGAGAGTATTATTGGTTTGTGAAACAACAAGTTTATCCAACCCAATGGTAATGGCAAGATTATTCAGTGTATTTCGGCTTACAATGCGAGAACGCATTTTGGTAAGAAATCCTTCGTTTTGATTGGGAAATTGGCCAAAGAGGTAATCAGTGATAATGGCATCAAGTATTGAATCGCCAAGGTATTCAAGACGTTCGTTGTTTACACTTTTATTGCAGGAGACAAACGTTGATGCTGACTTATGGATGAGTGCAATTTTATATAAGTCCAAATTTTTAGGATTAATTTTTAATTCCCTCCTTAGCTGACGAAGAATAGCCCTGTCATCAGCATTCAATTTTGATTTTTTTATTAATCCAAGAAATAAGTTAAACACTTTCGCCTATTCGATATATTTTTTAAAAATAATAGAGGAGTTGTGTCCGCCAAATCCAAATGTATTACTTAGGGCAACATTAACGTTACGCTTTTGTGGTTTATTAAGCGTGAGATTAACCTTAGGATCTATTTCGGGATCAGGTGTTGTGTGATTAATGGTTGGGGGTATTATTCCTTTGCATACCGCAAAGAGAGCGGCAATTGCCTCTACTGCTCCTGCTGCGCCTAAAAGGTGACCCGTCATTGATTTTGTAGCACTTGCGTTTAATTTATATGCGTGTTCTCCAAAAACGGACACAATGGCTTTAATTTCAGAGATATCACCAAGCGGAGTTGCAGTACCATGTACGTTTATATAGTCAACATCTTCTGGTTTTAGGCTTGCATCACTTAGTGCATTTCTCATTACGTTTAGAGCTCCTAGGCCATCTGGATGGGGTGCTGTGAAATGGTATGCATCTGCACTCATTCCTCCGCCAACAATCTCGGCATAAATTTTTGCACCGCGTGCTTTAGCATGTTCAAGTTCTTCAAGAACAAAAGCACCAGCTCCCTCGCCCATAACAAAACCATCACGAGTGGCATCCATGGGTCTTGATGCAGTTTTGAAGTTTTCGTTATTGGTTGACATGGCTTGCATAGCATTAAAGCCACCTACTCCTGGTTCGTTAACCGAAGCTTCAGAGCCACCAGAGATCATGATCTTTGCCTTTCCCATTCTGATCAAAAACATCGAATCAATAAGGGCATTGGTTGATGAAGCGCAAGCTGAAACAGTTGAATAGTTTGGGCCTCTAAACCCATAGCGAATGCTGATATGCCCTGATGCAATATCGGCAATCATACGGGGAATAAAGAATGGGCTAAATCGCGGGGTCCCATCACCCGCGAAAAAGCCCTTTAATTCTTCTAAAAACGATTGAATCCCTCCAATACCCGATGCCCATACTACACCAGCAGAATCATGATCTATTTTTTCAAGATCTAGACCAGAATCAAGAAAAGCTTCATGGGCAGAAACTAGTGCATACTGACAGTATGGATCATATTTTCTCAATTCCTTACGGTCAAAATGCTGAAGGGGATCAAAATTTTTAACTTGGCAGGCAAATTTGGTTTTGAACTTAGAGGTATCAAAACTGGTGATCAGTTCACTCCCGCTTACACCTTGTTCTAAATTGTTCCAAAATTCTTGAATATTATTTCCAATGGGGTTTAGTGTTCCCAGTCCCGTTACAACAACACGTTTTAACTCCATAAGTTCAAAATTAATTTCAAATAACCTGACTTTTAATAAATTAAATTACTTAGAATTGTTCTCAATGTAATTGATTGCGTCACTAACTGTACTGATTTTTTCAGCTTCTTCGTCAGGAATAGAAAGGTTGAATTCTTTTTCAAACTCCATAATCAGCTCCACGGTGTCAAGTGAGTCAGCACCTAAATCGTTAGTAAAACTAGCCTCAGGAGTTACCTCATTTTCATCAACTCCCAACTTGTCCACGATAATGGCTTTTACTCTTGTAGCAATGTCAGACATAGCGTTTAAAGTTTAATTAGTAATTAGGATTAATTGTATTTATAAAAATAAACATTTGATCAATAAAAAGCCTTTATTTTATTTTCAGGGCAAAAGTATATTTTTTGTTTTTAATTTTGATGCTTAAATGTATAATTTTTTCCTTTTTTTTAAGGTACATCTAATCTATTTTGCAGGTAATGAACAATATAGCCATTTTTGCTTCTGGATCTGGAACCAATGCAGAAAACTTTGTAAACTATTTTAAGGATTCAAACGAAGTTAAGGTTAAATTAGTCTTGTCTAATAATCCTAATGCATTTATATTTAAAAGGATGGAGAGACTATGTATTCCTACAATTGCATTTGCAAATGATGATTTGAAGAAAGAAGTTGTTTTAGATATACTTAAAAGCAATATGATTGACTATATTGTTTTAGCAGGATTTTTAAAGCTAATACCCCAGATTATTATCAAGGAATATCCCAATAAGATTGTGAACATACACCCTGCGCTGCTTCCAAAGTTTGGAGGTAAGGGTATGTACGGTATAAAGGTTCATGAAGCCGTTATTGCAGCTGGGGATACTGAGAGTGGGATTACCATTCATATGGTTAATGAGTTCTACGATAAGGGCGATATCATTTTTCAGGCCAAGTGCCCTGTTTTGCCTTGTGATAAACCCGAAACCCTAGCTGAAAGGGTTCATCGTCTCGAATATGAACACTTTCCTGCTGTTTTCTACAGATATATTACCGGAAAGAGGATAGATTACCAGCAGTAAACTAGAATCTAATACTTACGACCTATACTAAATTGTAAACCCAAACCGATGATAAATGGGTTGTGATCCCACGTAAAGGATTTAGAATTGTACAATGATGCAGAGAAACCAAGGTTGCCCACAAAACGTACGTTTTTATAACCCACTTTCATCACTAATCCTGGTTCAGCAAAGAAACGAGTTTCGTTGTTTATTGATATCGCAGAAATACGGACAACTCCACTAAAATCAACCATTTCGCTTCCTAGCCCGATGGCAGGTTGAAGAAATATTTTTGACATGGATGCTGTTTGGGTTCCATCGTATGTGTAATCTACATTCCTAAAATCACCCGGAACTGTACCAATACCACCACCCCCATACACTTCGAGTATTACCGAGCCTCCAATTTTAGTGAAGTAACCTCCACCAATTTCTATTAGAGTACGGTGTTCCGAAATTTCTTCTGGAATATCTTCACCTGATGAGATTTCTTTTTTCTCGCCGAAATAGCTACCATTGACCATAATCCCAATATTATCGGTAATGGCATAGGCTGTTTTTAATTCTAGATTTCCGGAACCAATAATACCCGATGCTTGAAATTCTCCCTTGTTGCTATGTATTGGGGAATTGTGGGTTGTAGGGAAGTATGCAACCTTACAAGATGTGAAGGCCGTCATTACAATAAGCCAAAGAAAATGCTTATTCAATTGGCAAAAAATAGTTTTTAGCATGATCATCAAATTTTTTCTTGCAATGTAAACGAAAAATGATTTGATGTCAATTTTTTTTTAGACAAATCTTTTTTTTAGAAAGATATCAACGAGTTGTATGCAGGAAAAACGGGGCGAAGAGATATGCTATCGAGTTTAATACGGTAGTTTTTAACCAAATTGGTAAAGGATTCCTTGTTCTCTTCTTTAATGGGTTCAACCGACGGGGCCTCAACCTTTAAAGGATCGATTGGTTGACCATTTTTCCAGAACCTTAGGTCGAGATGTGGGCCTGTAGCATAGCCTGTTTTGCCCACATAACCAATCACTTGCCCCTGTGCAACCCTTGCGCCTTTGGAAATCCCTTTTCCAAATCTGGAGAAGTGGTTATACCCCGTTGTGTAAACGCTATTATGTCGAATTTTTACATAATTTCCTGCTGCATGATTATAGCCTCTTTCTATAATCACTCCATCGCCTAGAGCAACTACAGGTGTGCCCTCAGGTGCGGCATAGTCAACACCTGTGTGTGGACGGTAAATCTTCAAAACCGGATGCTTGCGGTTATAAGAAAAGCGTGAGCTTATACGTGAGAAGCGTAAAGGCGCTTTGAGAAATGCCTTACGAAGGCTATTGCCTTCCTCGTCCCAGTAACTCCAGATAGAATCCTGCATAAATCGGAAAGCATAGTATTTCTGCCCACGATGTTCAAACCAAGCAGCATGTATGGTTCCAATACCAACGGAATTATCATCAACATAAAGCTCATCGTAAAGAACTTTAAAATTATCGCCATGATAAAGACCGAAGAAATCAACTGCCCATGCAAAAACATCAGAAAGATCTAAGGCAAGAACGGGATTTAGGTTATAGTCGCTCATTGCTTCCCAGAGGGATGAAGAGATCTCAGCTTCGCTGAGGCGGGTAATGGGTTTGATCTCCTTTTGCCCCGAACGTACAACGAGGGAATCGTTAAAATGGAATAGTACATATTCGGTAGAAGAGTGCTCGTAAACAACGTACTCAATAGTGGCACATGTATCTCGTCTTGTAAACACTTTATAGGTATTCCCCGCTCTTATGGATCGAATATCGAAAACTTCTTTAGTTTTTTGGGGTAATTGACGGATAAAGTCGCCACTTAAGCCCAAAGAAATCATAATACTACCAATGGTTTGATTGCGTTTTATGGTGTTGGTAGAAATGTCAAAGGAATCCACAGGAATTCCATATTCAAGAATTGGTGTATAAACATCTAATCTAACAGGCCCATCTGATTTAATACTTTGTACTTGGCGGTTTATGTTTTGGGTAAAAAGAAAAACGGCAATAAGGGACAGGGTGCTTATAATGAGTGAAAGTATACATTTCTTCATGTGAACTATAAATTTGGTCGCAAATAAAAGAAATTTGCGATAGAAGTCCTATTAATTTAAGGATTTTAACTTTTTTTTGAAAGAAATGAGGAGTAAGGTTTTTTTATCGCCTAGGACCTGATCCTCTCGAACCCTTGCCCGTAAACTCCCATAACATTTGCCACGGAAATAAAAGCTTCGGAGTCAATCTCTTTAATTATTTTGTATATATCGCTTGATTCGTGTTTTCGTACAAGCGTAATGACTACCTTCTGGTTTTCCTTCGTGTACCATCCTTGACCATCGATAACCGTGACCCCTCTATTTAGTTGTTTAGTAATTCGGTCAGCAATCTCAACGTACTTTTTAGAAAAGATGAACATTTGCACCGATTGTCGGTTCCCCGAAAGCACTGCGTCTATGGCATAAGCAGTAATTGCCATGGCAACGTATCCGTAGACAATGGTTTCGATGCGTTTAACGGGTATTAGTTCTGTGAGAACTAGAAATGAAGAGCCAATGATAAAAACATCGCACATAAGGATAACCCTGCCTGGGCTAATATTACGATATTTGTTGATTATCATGGCAATAATATCGGTACCACCGGTACTCCCACCTTGGGTAAAAATAATTCCCAAGCCGACCCCAGCAAGAATTCCTCCAATAATAGCAGACATAAACTTATCCTCAACTATAGGGAGTGTAATAAGTGATTGGAGCACAGAGAGCAGAATTGACCCTGCAACAACTCCGAAGACTGTTTTTATTCCGAAGTTCGCTCCAAGCATTTTTATGGCAATTAAGATGAGGCCGATGTTGATTATGAAATATGTGTATCCCAGAGGGAACCCTGTTGCGTAAAACACCAGTGCTCCAATACCCGATACCCCTCCTCCGGTTATTTTGTGAGGAAGCAAGAAAGCTGTCCACGAAAGGGCATAAAGGAAAAGGCCAAAAATAATAATCGAATATGTTCTAGTGGCTTTTAGAATAGTTTTTAGCTTCATGTTGTCATGATGAATTCTGCTGCAAAGCTACAACAAAATGGTAATAATTCTTATGATTTTATACTAAGAAAAATACTTGCAGAAAAAAGTTTTTTACTATAGGAATCCCAATTCCAGCATAGCCTCGTCGCTCATCATGCTTTTATCCCAGGGAGGATCAAATGTAAGGTTAATAATTACTTCCGAAACGCCTTCCACAGTTCCAACCCTTTCTTCTACTTCGTTAAGCAGCTTGTCAGCCATGGGGCAATTGGGTGCGGTGAGGGTCATCTTTACGATGGTTTTGCCATCGTTCTCAACATCTACTTCGTAGATTAGTCCAAGGTCGTAGATGTTTACAGGGATTTCAGGGTCATAAATGTCTTTGAGCACCTTTAGGATGTTTGCCTCTATCGCTAGTATATCAAGTTGATGGTTCATTGAATATTTTTTAAAAAAAGTAATCATTTACAAACACAATATGTAACAATCGAAAGAGGAAACAGTTTAAGCTACTCACTCTGTTTTGATTGATACGCCAGAGCGTATAGCTTCATCTGCTTAATCATGGCTAGCAACCCGTTGGAACGGGTGGGAGAGAGGTTCTCTTTCAGGCCAATCTTGTCAATAAAATAAAGATCAGCATCTATAATGTCCTTTGGAGATTGATCGTTAAGAACTCTTATTAACAAAGCAACGATGCCTTTTGTAATAATGGCATCGCTGTCGGCAGCGAAAATGATTTTTCCATCAACCAGTTCTGCATCAACCCAAACCTTGCTTTGGCAGCCTTTTATTAAATGCTGGTCTATTTTCTTCCTCTCAACAATGGGTTTAAGCTCGTTGCCAATGTCGATGAGTTGCTGATAGCGATCCATCCAATCGTCAAAAATACTGAACTCCTCTACTATTTGATCTTGTATATCGTTGATTTTCATTGTAATTATTTGTATTGTTTAAACTGCAAATTTACAGCTAATCTTCAAGTTATTGCAATGAATACAATATGATTTTGAAAAGTGCATAATAGAAATTGGAACGCAGAACTTTTTTGCTATTTTTGATTTTAAACACAATATGAAATAGTATGCGTCAAATTTTCGTTGTTTCATTCTTTCTGCTTTTGAATTTAGGATCCTTTTCTCAGCAAAATTCGATTGACAGCTTAAAAAGAGAGCTGAAAAATGCCAATGAATACAGTAAGGTTTCATTGCTAAATCAGCTGGCAAGGTTAACCCTATATGATAACCTTGAAGAATCGGAGGAGTATTCAAAGCAAGCTATCGAAAATTCAACCATTGATTCAGAAGACAAGGCCTTAGCATATCATAATCTTGGGTTAGTATACTACTTTAAGGGTATTCCTGATAAAGCCATTGATTGCTATAATAAATCCGTAGAGATTAACAGTAGATTATCCAATTTTTCTCAACTCTCCAAAACATACAACAACCTTGGGGCAATTTATAACGAAACAGGAGATAATGAAAACTCGATTAAGTATTTCAATGAATCTCTTATATACTCAAGGCAAATTGGAGATTCTGTGGGGGTTGCAAGGGCTCTTGGAAATGTAGCCAACGTGTACCAAAATATTGGGGAACTTGCTCAAGCCTTAAAAATACATGAATATGCTCTTTCTCTTAAGAAAGAACTTGGCGATAGTGTTGGCTATGCAATAGCTTTGGTTAATTTGGGAGTTGTTTATAAAAACCTTGGCGACTATCCAAATGCACTTAATATGTATTTTGAAGCATTGGCAATACACGAGAGAAATTCGAGCATAAGGGATATTGGGGTAACCATGTACAGTATTGGGAATATTTATTTTGAATGGACCCAGTACGATCAGGCAAAGCAGTATTTCATAAAATCACTCGATTTTTTCGAAAAATCAAACCATATCCAAGGACAAGGTTATGCTTTCAATCAATTAGGTCGAATATTAATCTTTGAGGAGAACTATAGGACAGCTTATGAATACTATCAAACAGCACTAGAAAAGTTTGAAGTTATATCCGATAAAAATGGTGTCGCTAATGTTTACTCTGATATATCAACCTTGTTTATTAGCCAAAATGACTTTAAGAATGGAATGGTTTACATTGAAAGAGCAAAAGAAAAGTATGAAGAGATTGGGGATAGGCAAGGAGTGGCTAAATCATTATTAACGATAGCTGGAATAAAATTATCGTTAAAGGATTTAGCTGGAGCGAAAAAACTTGCATTTGAATCATTGCGAATAGCCACTTCCATAAAAGTTAAAAGGGTTGAATTGGAGGCACTAAATATTTTAACAGCGGTACATAAGGAGGAGGGGGAATTTGAGAAGGCATATGAATATATTGTTAAAGCTACTCACCTTAAGGATAGCATTTACAATGAAGAGAAAAGCCGACAGATAGCCGAATTGAATACACTCTACGAAACTCAAAAAAAGGAGAAAGAGATTGTTAAACAAAAAGCTGAACTTGAAAAAAAGAATGCTGATCTTAGCCATCAGAGAACGCTGCTACGTTCATCATTTGGTGGGTTGGTGGCTTTAGTAATAATAATTGCGTTGGTTGTTTACGCATACGTCGATAAGCGTAGGGTGAATCGGCAAATTGTTTTAAAGAATAAGGTAATTGAGCTAAAGAATCAAGAATTGGACATACGCAACGAGGAGATTGAAAGTCAACGCGATCAGCTGCTAAAGCAGAACAAGGAAATAACGGATAGCATTGAGTATGCTCAGCGTATACAATCAGCATTGCTCCCCCCTAGAGATTTCATAGAAAAAGAGCTGGGGGATCACTTTATCCTTTATTTACCTAAAAACATTGTGAGTGGCGATTTTTACTGGGTAAAAACAATTGAGGATTACACCTTGATTGCCATTGCCGATTGCACTGGACATGGTATTTCGGGTGCCTTTATGAGCATTCTGGGTATCTCTCTTCTTAATGAGGTAGTAAAGGAGGGCACTTTTGATTCAGCATCGCTGTTAAATCACCTTCGTGCCAGTATTAAAACAACGCTAAGGCAGACTAATAGTCCTAACGATGCACGCGATGGAATGGATATGTCAATGTGCATTTTGGATCGGAAGAAGAAAAAAATCCAATACGCTGGAGCATTCATTCCTCTTATTATTATTAAGAATAACGAAATAATTGAGTATACACCTGATAAAATGCCAATAGGCGTATTCCCTGTGGAAAAGGAGAGTTACACAAACCATGAAATTGAAATGGATGGATCGGAGAGTTTTTATTTATTTACTGATGGCTACTACGATCAGTTTGGTGGAAATGATTATAAAAAGTTTAAAAGACAAAATTTGCAATCGCTTATGCTGGATTTGCATAGATTGCCCATGAATGATCAAAAGGATGTTCTAGCTAAAAAGTTTGAAGAATGGAAGGGCAATAATCAGCAGTTCGATGATGTGCTTGTATTTGGTTTCAGTGCTTCATGTTTTGTTTAGAAGTCTTACCCAAACATCATCTTCACCCGCTCCACCCCCTCAATTAGCATATCAATCTCCTCCTTGGTATTGTAGAATGCTAATGATGCACGAACCGTACCATCAATGCCGAAGTGTGCCATAGCTGGCTCGGTGCAGTGTGTACCTGTTCTAACGGCAATGCCCATCTTGTCTAGTATCATTCCGGTATCGTAGGGGTGAATGTTGCCCACAAGGAATGATATGATGGCTGCTTTTTCCTTGGCTGTGCCAATAATGCGAACACCCTCAATTGAAAGCAGCCGTTTGGTTGCGTACTCCAGCAATTCGCTCTCATGCCGCACAGCGGCATTAATATCAATGCTTTGGTAATACTTTAGCGCTGTAGCCATCGCTACTGCGCCGATGTAATTGGCTGTTCCCGCTTCAAATTTAAAGGGCAACTCGTTGAAGGTAGTTTTTTCGAATGAAACAGAGGCAATCATGTCGCCTCCTCCCTGCCACGGAGGGAGCATGTTGAGCAAATCTTCCTTTCCGTAGAGCACTCCTATCCCGGTAGGGCCGTAAATTTTATGCCCCGAGAAGGCGTAAAAATCAGCATTTAAATCCTGCACATCGAGTTTGCCATGCTTAATTCCCTGTGCACCATCCACCAAAACCTTAACGCCCTTCGCGTGTGCTTTTGCAATAATTTCCTTAACGGGAGTAACAGTTCCTAAGGAATTTGATAAATGAGTAACTGCAATTATTCTGGTTCTATTAGTAATCAGCTCATCGAGTTTTTCGATGATTAAATCGCCGTTATCATCAATGGGTAAAACCTTAAGTTTTGCTTTTCGTCTATCGCACATTAGCTGCCAGGGCACAATGTTGGAGTGGTGTTCCATCTCCGAAACAATCATCTCATCGCCATCGTCAATAAATGCTTCGCCGAATGAATACGCCACGAGGTTGATACTTGCAGTGGTGCCAGAAGTGAAGATTATCTCCTTGGTACTTTTGGCATTGATGAATTGTCTAACGGTTTCGCGAGCATTTTCATAGGCAGATGTAGATTCATCGCTGAGCTTGTGTACACCTCTGTGAATATTGGCGTTTATTTGATAGTGAAAATAGTTTATGGTTTCAAGAACACAAGTAGGTTTTTGAGTGGTAGCTCCATTGTCGAAGTAAACCAGAGGCTTTCCATGAACTTGTTGGTTAAGGATAGGAAAATCGGCTCTTATTTTAATAACGTTAATCGTTGATCGTTGATCGTTGATAGACATAGGGTGAGTTTTGTTTATCGTTGATATTTGGTGTCTCTTCGCTCCTAGTAAATGCTTTAAACCTTTTTCTTGTAATAGTTTATTAAGCCATTTACGAGCATTTTTACATTTTGTAATTTTTGAAAAATACTATCAATATTAATTGCGTTAATCTCGAGCATCTCATTTGCGATAATCAGCTGTGTTTCTAGTTCATACAATGAACCTCTTGCTATATAAAGGAACTGGAGAGTATCCTTGGTATGATTTCGTCCAACTCCTTCTGCAATATTTGACGGAACTGATATCGCTGCTCTTCTTATCTGGTTTGTTAAACCATATTGTTCTGAACTTGGGAAATTGATAGTATACAAGTATATTTCTTTAACCAAATCTTTTGATTCCTTCCAGACATCTAACTCTTTATAATCCATTTTAAGAAAAAAAATTAACAATTAACTATCAACTATCAACTATCAACCATCAACCATCAACCATCAACCATCAACATTCCCCTCTAACAGCAATTCATTGGGCAGTTGTGGCATCTTGAAAGTTCACCACGCAGGCGTTTGTTCACCAGTTCGTCGATACGATCGCGAAGAACTTCAATCTTAATATTTCCAACCACATCGTGGGCAAAGCCAAACATTAGAAGAAGCTTAGACTCTCGTTCGCTAATACCCCTTGATTGCATATAGAACTTGGCATCCATATCGAGCTGTCCCACAGTGGCACCATGGCTGCACTTCACATCATCGGCGTATATCTCCAGCTGAGGTTTTGTGTACATGCGAGTATCTGTGGTGAGAAGCAAATTATTGTTGCTTTGGAATGCTTGAGTTTTTTGAGCATCTCTGCGTACAAGTATCCGACCATTGAATGCTCCGGTAGCCTCATCGTCGAGGATGGCCTTGTAAAGTTCATTGCTTGTGCAGTTGGGTTTTGCATGATCAATGAATGAGTACATGTCGACATGTTGGGTGCGATCGACCAGGGCCAATCCGTAGGTATGATTCTCGCAACCCTCATCGTTTAGCAGTACGTTAACGTTATTGCGAATTGTGCCACCATGAAGAGAAATTGTATTGGTGGAAAAGTTTGAATCTCGTTCTTGCTTCGCAAAAATATGAGTAAACTGGGTTGAATCGTTGTGCTGATTCTGCATGCAAACCACATCGATGTTGGCATTGCGATTGGTAAAAACTTCTGTAACAACATTCGACAGGAATTTTGCAGGCGAGAGGGTATGGTCGCATATTGCGATATTTGCCTGAGAATTTTCCTCGGCAATGATCAGGTTGCGATACTGCACCATTTGCTGCTCATCGCTCATGAGTAGGTTGATGATTTGGATGGGTTTTTCAACCTTAATGCCTTTGGGAATGTAAATGAAGGCACCATCCTGAGAGAAGGCAGTATTCAGTGCAACAAGCCCATCCTCATCATTTTCAGATAGGGTATTGTAGTATTTTGCAACAACATTGGGATACTTCTTAGCAGCTTCGGCTAGGCTACCAATGATAACTCCATTCTCAAACACGGAGAGTAAATTAGGGTTATTAAGATAGAAGCCATTCAGGGTTAAGGCTAAATAAGTATCTAAGGAGGGAATGTCACATCGGAAAATATCGTCAACGTTAAATGAAATACACTTTGGGGTGAAATACTTCTCAAAGTCGTTTGTAAAAATTGCTTCCACCTTCATGTACTTATACTTCTCGCTTTTAGTACTGGGAAACCCAAGGAGTTTGAAGTTCTCCAAAGCCGATTGGCGAGCCGTATTAAGAGCCCCAGCAGAGTTCTCGGTGATCAAGTCTAGATTTTCCAGGTAAAGATTGATAAACTCTTCTCTTGGGGATATCTTTGCTGTTGGGTTCATGTTTTTATGTTGAATGTAGTACAGGAATATTGAGTTATGATTCCACTAAAAAAACTTATAATTAAGATTTCTAAATATCTTCTTCATCCTTAATCCAGTCGTAGCCTTTATCTTCCAATTCCATGGCAAGTTCCTTGCCCCCGGTTTTCACTATTTTGCCGTTGTAAAGGATATGCACAAAATCGGGTATGATATAGTCAAGTAGCCTTTGATAGTGTGTGATAACAATGGTTGCATTATCAGGACGTTTTAGCTTATTGACTCCATTGGCAACAATACGAAGAGCATCTATATCAAGTCCTGAGTCGGTTTCGTCGAGAATGGCAAGTTTAGGTTCGAGCATTGCCATTTGAAAAATTTCATTCTTTTTCTTTTCTCCACCACTGAATCCTTCGTTTACAGCTCGGTTGGTTAGCGCTGAATCGATTTCGACCAGTTCCTTGCGTTCTCGCATCAGTTTTAGGAAGTCTGATGCTGATAATGGGTCTAACCCTTTATACTTTCGGTGTTCGTTAAGGGCGGTTTTCATGAAGTTCACCATGCTAACCCCTGGAATCTCTATGGGGTATTGAAAGCTAAGGAACAGCCCTTCCCTTGAACGCTCTTCTGGGGACATTTCAAAAATGTCTTTACCGTTGAAAGAAATCTCACCTTGAGTAACCTCAAATATATCGCGACCTGCCAATACAGCGCTTAGAGTACTTTTTCCAGAACCATTTGGGCCCATAATGGCGTGAATTTCACCAGCTTTTACTTCAAGGTTTATTCCGTTTAAAATTTTGTTGCCATTGATTCCGGCGTGTAGATTTTTTATTGTTAGCATATCTATCTTTATTGAAAATTGTTTAACGTAATATTATTAACCAACACTTCCCTCAAGGCTTATTTGAAGAAGTTTTTGGGCCTCTACTGCAAATTCCATGGGTAATTTGTTTAGAACTTCTTTGGCATACCCATTGATAATCAAAGCTACAGCATCCTCGGTAGAGATTCCTCGCTGGTTGCAGTAGAAAATCTGATCCTCTCCAATTTTTGATGTTGTAGCTTCGTGTTCAACAATTGCCGTGGGATTATCCACCTCAATGTAGGGGAATGTATGTGCTCCACACCTATCACCAAGTAATAGTGAATCGCACTGAGAGAAGTTGCGAGAATACTCGGCATTTTTAACCACTTTAACAAGCCCTCGATAGCTGTTATTGCTAACTCCTGCCGAGATACCTTTGGAGACAATCCGGCTTTTGGTGTTTTTTCCAATATGAATCATCTTGCTTCCTGTATCGGCTTGCTGGTGGTTGTTTGTAACTGCAACAGAGTAAAATTCACCGTAGGAATTATCGCCCATTAAAATGCAGCTGGGATATTTCCAGGTTATCGCTGAACCTGTCTCAACTTGAGTCCACGAAATTTTGCTATTTTTTCCCCTGCAGATTCCGCGCTTGGTAACAAAGTTGTAAATACCCCCTTTGCCATTCTTATCACCGGGATACCAGTTCTGAACTGTAGAGTATTTAATCTCTGCGTTTTCCATGGCAACAATTTCTACAACTGCTGCATGTAGCTGGTTTTCATCTCTCTGAGGTGCAGTACAACCCTCTAGGTAAGATACGTAGCTATCATCGTCAGCAACAATGAGCGTACGCTCAAATTGCCCAGTGTTAGCTGCGTTTATCCTAAAGTATGTGCTTAACTCCATGGGACATCTCACACCTTTTGGAATATAGCAAAAACTGCCATCGCTGAAAACAGCAGAGTTTAATGCAGCAAAGTAGTTATCGGTAACTGGCACAACCGAAGCAAGGTGTTTTTTCACCAAATCGGGATGCTCCCGAATGGCTTCGTTCATAGAGCAGAATATGATTCCCTGTTCGGCAAGAGTATCACGGAATGTAGTCTTTACGGAAATGCTATCCATAACAGCGTCAACTGCAACTCCAGAAAGAATTTTCTGCTCTTCCAGTGGTATACCCAGACGGTTGAATGTGTCAAGCAATTCTGGGTCAACTTCTTCAAGACTCTCGAGTTTTGCCCTTTGCTTTGGAGCAGCGTAATATATTATATCCTGATAATCAATTTCGGGGATTAGTAGATGTGCCCATTGGGGCATGTCCAATGTTTGCCAATGACGGAAAGCTTTAAGGCGGAAGTCCAACATCCAGTCGGGTTCGCCTTTCTTTTCCCATATTATCTTAACAACATCCTCATTCAATCCTTTGGGAATGGTTTCGGTTTCGATATTGGTAACAAAGCCGTATTTATAATCCTGACTGGTTACCTCGTCGAGTATTTTGTCCTGATCGTTAGCCATTATTTCAGCTTTTATTCACAGTTTATATTAATAAGATTTACACCTACACTACGTTTTAGCGTATAGTTTACCAACAGATTAAGGCAGCAAATGTTTAACTAACACTATGAGTTTATTATCTTGATTTGAATTAATCTAAATAAACCACAAAGTTATTCACTTTGGGCTTATTGAAATAAGATTTCAACAAATTTCGTTGAGAGATTTACCAAAATGATATTTATCGGGAATAAACTATTAAAAAAAACGAGGTTTTTTAATGGTTTTATTTGATTGTGATAGTTTTAGTGGAGTAGATTAATTCACCTGTTTGGGATAAACCTCGGAATAATATTAAATAATCACCTGGGGTGTCTGGAGTTTGGAAATCGATAGTTATTTTTGATGAAGGTATATTCATATTACCTACCCAAAGTATTGAATTCCGTGTATCAGGTAGATTTTCAGGGATACTCTCGAGATTATTTGCTTCCTCAGCTGAAGAGTTTAAAAAGTCAAGTTCCAAAAACATATCCGAAGAAGGAAGGTCAATTCCAGCAATATCACCCTTTTTTGAAAAGAAACTAATTATCCCTCCATAAATGAGATCACCCTTGTAATATGGCTTTGCAATAATTTCAATTTTGTGAAGTAACGTGGGTTGTATACTTAGTAACTTATCAGTATCATGAATGGCAATCATATCGAGTAAAACTAAAGGGTTATAAATTGATAGTTCTGCATAGTTGCCATGAATTTTAAAAATCTTCTGTTTCTGTTGTTGACGAATGGAAATGTTTGGTATAAGCTCAAAGAAATACTCTTCAATAGACAATAGGTTTACATATTTATCGAAGAAGAAGGTGTTTTCTGGGGTACCATAGAAAGCTAAACCATTTGGACTTTTAAGGGTATCAGCTTTATAAGATTTTTTTAAACCATCAAAAAATATCTTCTCTATCTCAATATTTCTAATCAATTTGTTTGCCACATCCCTTTCGTTTTCACTAAGTTCAAATGGTAAAAGGGGTAGGTTTATGATCCTAGTACAGTAATCGCTATCGATTTTTACCTTGATATTTCCTTTATTTTCAACTCCAATATAGAGTTCAGAATTCCCATAAATGTTTGGTAACTGAAAAGAGAAATTCCCTGAAGAATCGGTACGTGTGGCAATAAAATCCGAGTGATTGCCAAGGATAGATATGTTAACCAGTGCAAAAGGCACTGGGGTTTTAATCTCAGGGTTTTCAACCTTTCCCGATAATATGAAACCTTTGGTTTCGGGTAAGTAAAAAGCAGAATTATTTGTCCCATTGTAGGTTATGGGTTTAATAGATTTAATGCCAGAAAAAGAAGGGGATGGTGCAATTGAAATGCTCGCCCATTGTATTAATTGATTATTGTTTTTTAAATCGATTGAGAAAGAAGCTGGATTCCTTCTTGAATATTCAGAATTATTTGGTATAAGAATTTCTGAAACAGAGAGTTCTTTGTAGCGTTCAATTTCAATACGATTTCCATTGCCAGAGGTACTGCCAACACTCAAAACTTCGTTTCTGTATGGATTGATTATTTTTATAGGTAGGAAGAAATACTCCTCAACACTGAAATTTCGCATCCAGCGTGTATAAGCTTTAATATAGTATGTGCCAGAAAGTATATCAATTGGTATGGTAAGATTCCCAAAAGACTTTTTTCCTTCAATAAAATATTTTCCACTACTGATTCTATTTCCCAGTGGATCAATTAGTTCAACATAAAGTATCTTGCTAATCTCACCTACTTCATTTGAAACATGTGTACCAAATTGAATCGTTTCACCAGAAATGTATAGAGTCCTATCGGTAAAAAGGATAATTATATCATTTTTTGCAAAAGATTTGGCATTAATAACAGCACCTAAAGGGTTAGAAATGAGAAATGAGATGATTGTAAGAAGAAAAATAGTATATAGTATTCTTTTCATCTTGAAAATATTATGGAATGAAAGGCATATACGAAGGTTTTTCTATGGTACCGCCGCTTAACCTACAATCAAAACACTGTTGCTGAGCCCATTTTAACTGACCGCCATCTATTAAGAAGTAAACAAGAGTTTGCAGCATAACATACGGTTGAATTCCTTGATCAAGTTCTTGGGGCATACAGAAATCTGGAAGTTCAAAAAAAAGATCTTCAATATTACTATAAAAAAATCTTTTTGAATAAGAGGATGATACCCCAAAAAATCCTAAGATATCCAGGTCAGGGTGGTTGGGTGATGAAAGGTTGCCTTTGATATTTAATGGTTGTGTACCAAACATGCCTCCCAACTCTGTTGCATTTACTCTAAGCAACTCGAGATAATTGTAGAAGGCTTCGCTAATTGCATATTGTGTAACATAGATACTATATTGGAACATCAGTTTTTGAGACCGATTATTTACAAAATGTAAATTATACCCTTTGAATTCATTTTCCGCAAGCCCTTTTGTGGATAAAGTGTAGATATTTTTAACCGGTTTTGTATCCCAACAGTAGAAAAAAGACATATCAGCTGGATCAACAAGAGTAAAGGAGTCAGGGGTCCAGTAAATTGTTATGGGGTAAGTGGCTCTGTACTCATATGTTTCCTCAATATCCCACCTGTAAAATCTATCATGTTGTTGGTCTGCAACAAGGTCTATCATGAATTGCACTCCTCGAATTATATCGTTGGGATCTGGGGTTGGCTTATCAACACGCTTATAATATACATCCTGAATTTCTGGGCAGGGTTTTATTGTATCGAACTCTGATTCAATGAATATCCATTCAGGAGTTGCAACAACTACCTTAAAAGAATTCCCTGGGTATAGGAACTCTTCGTCAATCCATACCGAATACTCTCCTTTAACATCTGTTGCCTCAGCAGTGAATGTATTGCTTTGCCCATCAATAATTTGTACATGGCATCCCTCTATTGGTTTGTAGGTTGGTAAGGTTATTAACGAGGTTTTTGAAACACGAATGTATTGATAGCCGGGAGTTGTGGTGACTTGTCCCGAAACTACGTACTTTTCCTTATTACCCTCAATCTCTTTTGGGTAGTAGTATTCAATACAGCCCGAAAGGGCTAATACAATAAGAGCATTTAAAATAATAATTTTAGTCTGCCGCATAATTTCCAAGTTTAAATACCCATGTAACTGTAAATATTGGTGCGCCAATAACAGAATACTTATACCCCTTCAATTTACCATCTTCGGATTTAAAGTAAATGGAAAGCGGGTTTTTCCGTCCTGTGGCGTTGTATACTCCAATTACCCAAGAACTATGAAAGAGTTTTTCCCTCTTTAGATTCCCTTCAATGGCTAAGGATACATCAATTCTAAAGTAGTCTGGTATTCTGAATTCATTACGTTTAGAGTAGTCAATTATTGGAATACCATCAATGTAGTAAATCGACATGGGATAGGTAATTGGTCTTCCTTGTTGATAGGTTGCAGTAGTTGAGAAGTTGGCCCTTCTTGAAAATCGGTAATTTGCCACAAAATTTAGTACATGAGGTATGTCATAGTTCGAAGGATATGGATCACCATCATTGATCTTCATCCATAATTCTTGGCCATCTATCTCCACTATGGATCTTGAGTAAGTATATGCTATCCACCCATTGAACCTTCCAGAAGTTTTACGAAGCATTAGCTCAAGCCCATAAGCTTCCTGATTTCCCTGTATAACCATAGTTTCAATGTATGGAGTTTCAATAAAACTTGCCCCATCCTTAAATTCAGAAAAATTATCAGTTTGTTTTACAAATACTTCAGCAGAAGCCTCAAGCGAATGTTTAGGAAAATCTCTAAATACACCCAGTGAGATTTGTTTACCGATAGCTGGTTTTAAATGACTATCGGCAATTTTCCATTGGGTGTTGGGCGATATACTGAAAGTATTATTGAGCATAAATAAATTTTGACGTGTTTGATTGAATGCTAATTTTATCGAACCTCTGGAGTCGGTTCTAATATTGGCTGATATTCTAAATTCAGGCCCATGATACCACTTTTCAGGCTGCAGATTTTTGTAGTAAATAGTATCCATTATATACCTAAAATCCAGAGGTTGGTTAGGAAGGTATTTATAAACAGTGCTTTCACCAAGAGGAGCGAAAGCTGAATACCTAAAACCTAGGTATAGGTTCAACCAGTGAATTGGATTGTAGGTATCGGAAAAGAAGAAAGAACCCTCAAAGCCTTTTTCCATTCCTAAGTCTACGGGTACTTTAAATGATTCATCTGTATGTGGGGTTACTTGACCCTTGTCTAGGTGATAACCTATTAACGATATGCCACTTTCGATTTTATTTTTGTCATTAATAAGATGTGATAAGCTACTCCTCAACTCATAATGCGAAATCTTATAGTTGTGCCTATATGCAAGGAAGGGGATATTCTCATCGATAGTATTGAAAGAGTATTGTGATGCAATGAGCGAAATCTCTGATCTGGTGAATGGTGTGAATGAGAAGCGCCAGTCGGCAGATGCCCCCAAGTTTGAATAGTCATACTGGTTGATGTTCGATAGCTTAAATTGATCGGAGCTGTAATAAGAAAATAGATTAAATTGACTCCTACTGCTGGGGTCTATGGTTGTAGTGAATGCAATGTCGCTGAATTTAGCTTTGCTATTTCTAATATCGGGTTCATTAATTCGGGAAAGAATCCAATCTGAGTAGGATGATCTTAGGCTCAATAATGCAGAACCCTTATCCCTAATAATTGGACCCTCTATGGTTAAATTTGATGTAACCGGATTTACACCTCCCCTTACATTGAAACGTTTACTGTTGCCTTGCTTTGTAATAACGTTGAATATTGAGGATAACCTTCCTCCAAATTCTGCCGGAATATGACCCTTGTAAATTGAGAAATCTTTTACAATATCAGGGTTAAATGCTGGGAAAAATCCAAAGACATGGGATGTATTATAAATGGGCACTTTATTGATATAGAATCCATTCTGATCATAATTTCCTCCCCTAACATTGATTCCAGATGACCCTTCGCCAACGCTTACTATACCCGGAAGATGTTCGGAAACCCTTATGATATCTCTTTCACCCATCATCATGGGTAACTCCTTAAGGGTTACGATTGGAATTTTTTCGAGACCAGCATCGCGTGTGATAATGCTTACAGACTTGTCGCCATAAATAACCACCTCATCGATTTGAAGAATAGATTTTTCAATATTTACAGAAAAATCTCCGTCAGAAATAATGTTTAGCTGATAAACCGTGCTTTTCTGACCAATACAATCAAACTTTGCGTTGTAAGTACCCGGTTCGAGAGCAAATGTAAAATAGCCATTTTGGTCCGATGCAACTCCCAACCTTACCTCTTCAATAAACATGGTTGCACCGATAAGAGGTTCTCCACTATCATCATCCCTAATACGACCCCTTACCCTAGCTTTTGTACTTTTTCGAGAAGCACTTAAAGATCCAATGGTAATGGTTTCAATAACATCAGGTCGCCTGCCTGCAAGATATCTTTTTTCAGTTTCGGTTATAAATGCATCGGAATCTTTGTCTTTATCTATGGTTTCATCAAATGGGGTAAAATCAGGAATCTGGGTGAAAGCAAGTTTTTCGTTAGTAACAATCAGATTACCATGCCACCAAGTGACAGAAAGGTTATGCTTTTCTAAAATTTGAACAAGATAAGAGTAGATATCGATGCTATCGACGGATGAGGTAACTGTAATGTCTTCTACCCATTCGTCTTTGTAATAAATTCTTAATCCGGTTTGAGAATAAATATCCTTAATAAATACTTCAAAGGGAATATTGTTGTAGCTATTTGAAATGAGTTTAAGATCCTTTTGAGCAAAGGTTTGAAGGAATGATAAGAGACAAATTAGTAAGATGAAAATCTGTTTCATTTTTATTGAATTGAATTACAGTAGTTAATCAACTCTTCAATTACTATATCATCAGCCTTTGCAACTTTTATACGATTTTGCCGCAAGTATTTTTTAACTATCGGGGAAATATCCTTTCCAAAGGCTTTCGCAAAGCCCCTGTTTGTATGGTATTGGTGTTTGAAGTCGTCTATTAAAATGTAAGAATTTCTAAATGGCCTAGTGAAACTGTATAAACCATTTGAAGTATTGAGTCTTAAATCTTTTTTCCATGTGTAAATAACTCTTGTGTTTCCTTTTCCCAATGTTTGATAAATTCTTTTAACGCCACTTTCATCAGCAGTAAGCTCAAATTTTTTATCTCCCATGGTAAAACTAGTTAACCATGCATCGGAAACTACAATAATTTTCTGCGATTCGAATTGGTTAGTAAACCTAAGTGTAAGCTCTTGATTGTATATGTCGTATCTAAGTTCTAGGTTTTCGTAAGTTTCTCCTTTTATGGTGAGTGTACCATTAATAAAATTATCATTTTCAAGGAATTGATGCCCTTCTACGTGAAAAACATTAAAAACATACTGTTTCCCATTTATTATTGTGGGATCTAATGTTTTAGGGTTTGATATTATGTTGGAGCTTCCAAATAATGGGAAAAAAGAACTCGAGAAAAACAGCAAAATCAACAAAGCTATTTGTAAAGATCGTAGAGTGCTTTTTCTCAGATGAAAAGTATTATCCTTCATGAATCTATTAGGCAAAACAAGAAAAGTAGTATATAACAAAATTTGGGAAAATTATAGTCATTAGAAATCTACATATAATGGTGTAGCATTATTAAAAAGGCTATGAACCCTTTAAAATGCTATAGCATCAATTAAATGTATTGACGTTAAAATATGTGAAAGGTTTACTAGTTAGGGTTATTATTTTCATTTTTTATCGATATCTGTTCAATTTTTGAATTGATTTGGTTTAGTGCATCAAAGATACTCTGTTCGGGGGTAATTATGTTAAAATCACCCCAAAATTGCTCATCAAACTCATAGTTGTTATCAGTAAACACTGTGGTTGTTTTTTCAACTTCCCGCCTGTCGAACCGCTTAACATTTTGAGTTTCTATTTGAGTAACAACGAGTTCGAGAAAAGTGTGAAATGGACTATAAAAAATGGATTTTCGCTTTCGATATTTAAAGTGTAAGTCACCCCTTACATGGCTAAGGTTATATGATTCGTTGACTTTTGAGTAACGGACTGAATAATAAACCCTTTCGGGTTTGATGATGAATTTTCGATTTCTTTTTAAAATAAACATTTCTGCAACGGAAGATATGAATTTTGGATTAATCTCGAAATCAGCTCCCAGTATGGCAAGATTTTCCATGTCAATATATACAACTCCTTTTAGTAATGGCTCAGAGATATTTGGTTTTTGCTCGAATGCTATTTCGTAAGCTGTTCTATTGCCAATAGTAATAATATCCTTTCTGGAGAAATTGAAATAGTTAATAGTTTCTGTATCAAAAAAATCAGGCAGATTCTTTGTAATATCAAGCATAAGAGCACTGTTAACCCCTCCTCTTAGTTTAATGCTAATTGTATCGGTTTGTTCTATGTTGTGAATTTTTCTCGATTTTAAGAGTTTAACCTGATCGCTTTCATGGCTATGGGAGTAAGAGGTTTTATAAATGCTAAATATGGCTTCGGAGTAGTTCTGATATTTATTATCCTTAACCACACCCTCCCTGTAAAATGCAGTAAGGTAAGAAGGATCGGTATTGAAGTTTGTGGGTATTCTTGATACAGCTTCCCTTACAAGAAATTGCGGCTCAATGTTACGTATAAATACTTCCTGAATTGATATATAATTGGTTTCGAGGAATATATCTACTGGTTGTTGACTCAAAATTGTTGCTGATACTTCTTTTGATTCATAACCAATGTGAGATATAATGATGTGATTATTTGCAAGTTCTGAGGGTATTTTTAGAAAAAAAGTTCCATCTTGGTTTGTAATCGTGCCAATTCCAAATAAAGGTAAGCCAACTGTAGCATATATTATTGGTTGTTTTGATTTTGAATCGAGTATCCTTCCTTTTATAGCCAATCGATCTTTTGTTTCAACTACATTTTCATAAGTTGAACCAACTTCTTGCTGTGTCTCTTTGTAAATCAAGATATGTTTATCAATTATTCTGAACTTGAATAAGGTATCTTCCAGAATCTGAAAAAGTGCTTCACGAAGTGTCATGTTCTTAATGTTAGGACGAATAGTCCTATCACTTAATACATCATTGCTACTGTATGCAAATAGATAACCGGTGCTATCGGATAATTGATTTAGGGCATTGTATATGGTAATCTTTTGGGTAGGGAGCGTTAACCTTTTTTGAAAAATTTCTTCAGCTTCCTGTGCACCGACATTTAATGAAAAAAAGAAAAGAAAACCTAAGAGAATTCTAGTACCATATAGCCATATGCGTTTTATAAAAAAATAGCTATTATCTATTTTGTCATTGATCATCAGTTGGTGGCGAGAGTATTATGGAGCTATCGATGTACTTGGGTTCTAAATTTAAAGTGGCGCATATTATTTCAACGATGGAGTTTATGTTGTTATTTTGAAATGTGACAGTTATTCTCAAGTTTCCAGAGATTAATGGATTAAGTACTATGTTAGTCCTATAATTCTTATTAATAACCTGAATTATGTTGAAAATGGTTTCGTCTTTAAATTGCAGTCGTCTATTTTTCCAGTCGTGATAAGATCTCTCAGAAATGGTTGTTTTTGTAAGACTATTATTGATCATTGTAACTCTATCACCTGCGTTGGCTATCAGCATTTCTCCTTCTTGAGCGCTAGGCGAAACGCTTACAATGCCAGATTCTACAGTTAGTTCAAATGCATCCTGGCTATTTGATTTTAGGGTAAAGGAAGTCCCTATAACTTTAACAAACGCATTGTTGGTTTCTATTATAAAAGGAATACTCTGATTTGGCATTACATCGAAAAACGCTTCACCGTTTAACGTTATATTACGATTTCTCTTTCCAAAATTCTTTGAATACGAGATTGTAGTATTATTCGCCAGGTATATCACGCTGCCATCTGACATTGTATGAACAAGAATCGATGGATCATCAGTGGTTTGCACAAGGATTGCTCTGTCTTTGGTCAAAATATTAGTAATAAATAAGACTGAACTAACTGCAAAAAGCAAAAGAATAGCAGCAGCCCATGAATACCAATGAGTATTTATTCTGAATACATTTGCTTTCTCAACAACTTCGGTGTCCTCTTTTATCTTTCTGTGAAGATTATTCCACGCTTGATCTGTATCAACTTCTTTTGATTTGATAGGCATTTTCATTCTATTCCAGTAATTTGTCATTTTGTTAATCAATAATTCGTTCTCGGGATGAATGCTAGCCAATTTTTCAAATTCATCTTTCTCTACTGCATTCATCTCTCCTGCAAGGTATTTGGCAATAATTATGTAGTGCTTTGGTTTATTTATGTTTAGTTTCATGACTATCAGTTCTTTAGCTGGCAAGCTGATCATAAAATTTTAACTTGTCTCGAAAAAGTTTAAGGGCCTTACCCATATTTGCCTCTACGGTTTTAATTGATATTGAAAGTTTTTCAGCAATCTCCTGATATTTAAGCCCTTCAAATCGGCTAAGCATAAAAATCTCTTTGCATCGTTCGGGCAGCTGGTTAAGAGTGCTTTCAATAATATGGTTGAGTTCAGCCGTTTCAAGTTCCGAAGAGGCTTCAAATTCCATGTCATTCCTTTGAATTATCATTTCCTTTGAGTATTTATCCTTTACCTTATTATGCTCAATATGCTTTAAGCATTTATTTTTGGTTGCTTGATAAAGGTACGCTTTCAACGATGAAGTAATTTGAATCTTATCCCTTTTTTTCCAATAGTAATAGAACAAGTCCTGAACAATTTCCTCTGCTGAATCCATATCCTTAATAAATTGGTAAGCAAAGTTGCAGAGCGGAGAATAGTACTTTCTGAAGATCCTTTCAAACTCTTTAATATTACCTTGCTGAATCCTTTTATGTGATGATATGGAAAAAATTGCCATGTAATGATAATTTATAGCCCAAAGGTATACAAAAAGAGTAAATCTCCATTTTTTAAGCCGACCTTCCTGCTTCACCATTTTTGGTAGAGCAGGAAGGTTAGGCTGGAACTATGCTCGAATTACTCCTGGAGCCTTTTAAGTCTCTTCCCATACTTTCTAATGGCCTCTTCAATTGATTCTTCGGGTTTAATATAGTTGTGCTCACCCCAGAAATCCTCATCGTTAAATGCTGCTACCGATTCGGTAAGAACATCAGTTGGCTTAAAGGAGTCTCTGTATGGGAATCGAGTTGCATTGTCTATCGATCTATCGGTTATGGCTAATTCGGAATTTATGGTGTAGGTTGTGTTGAAAAACCTCCTACTCCAGTTTGCCTTAAAAGTAAGCTCATTTCGAGCGTAGTTGAGGTAATATATTCCATTCTGTTCATTGTATGTAACAAGGTATGATGTAGTAATGGGTACAAATTTAACACCCCTTGGCTTACGCTTGATAAAAAGTTGAGCCGCTTCATCCTTATTTTCCAAGTTAACGCTGAATTGAGCATGTGTGAAGGCTAAGTTCCGTGTATCAATATAAAGGCGACCATAGTATAACGGTGTGCTTATGTTCTTTTTCTGAGCAAAGCTAATCACGTAATTAATGCGATTATCAATAGCTACGATATCTTCAAGTGTAAAATCGTAAAGTTCAAAGTCGTTCTCAAAGAAGAGTAAATCAGGGTTTTTAGCAATATCCAGAAGTAGTGAAACGCTTGGACCTCCTTGTAACTTAACTGTTAGCGTATCTGCTTTTTTTACGTTGGCACTTTTTCTACCTTTAAAAACCCTAACCCTATCACCTCCGCCTACGGGTTTGTAAGATGCTTTGTAGATATCAACTACAGCTTCCGAAATGGATATGTAATCTCGCCGTTGCCTTATGGTTTCACGGTAAAAACCAGTCAACATATTCGGAACATCACTATAATTGTAAGGCACTTTCATTAGAGCATCTGCCACAATTTGTTTGGCATCAATGGGTCTTACCGTAACTTCGTCAAGAGGAATTGATGATGGTTCTAGAAGTATTTGATTGTCTGTAGGCATTAAACTAGCAAGTGATACTCTCTTTTTGTTATACCCAATATGAGAGAACTCAATTTCAGTCGCTTTTATATCATTGCTAATCTTAAGGGTAAATTCTCCTTCACTATTAGTTACAGTACCAACATGAGAGTTTGGAACAGTAACGTATGCGAATATGATGTCCTGTTTGGTTTTGGCATCCTTTAGATTACCTGAAATGGTCGTAAAGGGACCATTTCCGTTTTGAGCATAGGCTGATCCTATGATCGCAATGAGCAGTGCAAACATGCTCATTTTCACTAAATTTTTTCCTATTGTTTTCATGGTAGTATTTATTAAAAGGTTAAACATAATTTTAAATTTATTTGTGTTCACTAATATGATACCTAAACATGATTTTACCCTATCCTATAAACTAATTTTTTACACAAATATGAAATAAGTTGCAGTATGATAGATATATAGATCAAACAATTTTATATGTTTTTTAAATATTTCTTTTCAATACAATTTTTAATAATTTTGCACGATTTAAAAAATATTCAGTTTTGAAAGTTATTATTATAGCCGCTTTGTTTTTGTTAGGTGATCAGAATTTTACAACACTGCCTACTCAAGACACCCTTATACATAATAGTGTTCAAGCACCCCAAGAAAACCAAAGCCAAGAATCGAAGATTACACCTGGAGTTCCATCGGAGTACGATTGGATAAAACTGGTGAATGGAAAGGAGAAGGAGGTTGAAATTCGTAGAATTTCAGAAAAGTATGTTTACTTCTCAGAGCCTGGAGAAATGGATATGAAATGGATTGACAGGCGAGAGGTTCAGACTTTATACTATCGAAGTGGAACGGTTGAGCAAATGACCCAGGGGGAGGTTCAAATAAGAAAGGTAAAAGATTGGAAATTGGTAGAATTGACTAAAGACCCATCTCAGGTTGAAAGCATGATTAGGGTTGATGTTGTTGAGGTAAGGCTTGAAGCTTCTTCACGACATCACTATTACAAGCCCGAAACGTTACGCTCGAGTGCAGAAATAGTTTTAAAGAAGAATGCTGCCCTAATCAATGCAGATATAATCCTTATAACCAGAACCGAGCATCATAGAGCATACGGTGACCCTCCATCAATATATATGTCGGGAGTGGCCTATAGATCAAGATGAGTGTTGAGTTTTATTCAGACAGATAGGTCGGGAGGTATTCTTCCTCTTCTTTGCGATTAACCTCAAGCCACATCAATTTGCCAATTTTTGTTTTTAATTCCTGTGTACGCTTAATTTTGTCGCTTTTGAATAAACGACAGTATACTTCACGAAGATTTCTGAAACTAATTCGAATCAATTTTATCCATTTAAAGAAGAAAAATATACTAAGGGGAAGGCTTAGGGTATAAGCAATAATGAAATAAAGATTTCCTATAATAAGAGCAAATACGGTGAGTTGGATTGCGTGAATAATTGGGAATAGCAGAAGCCCCATTGCAAACTTGAAGGTGCTAACAAACTGGGTATCTTTAATTTTCTTTGTGAATATATAAATTAATGATAAAGGTAAAAGATTATTTATAAATGAATAAATAAAAAGAGGGAGTGTAATTAGCGCAAAAAATAGTGCTGGTATTAGTCCAATTCTTTTACTAAAACTCGTAGGGAAAAAAATGGGTTCAAGATTCATTTTTTTAATAAGCATGTTGTATTCGAGGGCATTGGCAATTAGTATCAAGAAATCGTCTGGGCTTTTTTGCTTAAGCCGATCCAATTTATTTATTAGGAGCATCTGAACTTCGACCCTATTTCCATGATTATTAATAATCTTCTTCTCTTTTAGGTACTCAGGGGCAAACATGTCAACAATCATCTTATAGCTATCGTAGTATTTGTCATCCTCAATACTAATTATTTCTGCTTTTAACCCTTTAGCCAATAAATCAAGTAACAGATTGTAGGCAGTTGCAGGATTCTTTTTATACTCGGCAAGTAATGGTTTAACCCGAATAGGAGGACCAAATCGAAGATGTAGGCTACTGCCAACCCTTATGTAGTGTGTATAATCAAGACCAACGGGAACAATATGAATGTCGATAGTTCCATTGCTGGCATATTCTGTCTGAAAGGCAATACGAGCAATGCCTTTTTTAAGCGGCAACCGAAGACGTTTCTTATCACCATGATTTCCCTCAGGCATTATGCAAAGCCCATTTTTGTTCCTGATTACATCCATGGTTTTATCGAAAATTTCGTCGTTTTTTTGGAGATTCCCATATCCGTCACGGATGCGATAAATGGGCAATATTTTTAGGAAGGTGAGTATTTTGTTAAAAAGAGGTTTTTCGAAAATATCAGCACGAGCTAAAAAAACTGGTTGCCATGTTTTTGCTCTAAGTATGGCAAGGGCGTCAATCAGTGCATTTTGGTGGTTAGGAGCAAAAATGATGGACTTATCCTTTGGAATATTTTCCAAGCCAGAAACAGTTGTAGGAAAGTAAAAATTAAAGCAAAAATCAACGTAGTATTTAAGCAAATGGTAAGCCAATGACCACTTCTCAATATGTTTTCTATTGGTAGGCATTTTTTAAATATTAGTTTTTTAATAATTATTTTTTATGATGTTGATTTTCTAGACCATAAACCAGATACTACTAAACCAGCAATAATATGCCAAATCCCCCACCATGCTGCAATAAATGCCATTCCACCTAAACCATTGAAAAGGTTTGGATTAAAAATAAGCACTAGTCCTAAACCCGAATTCTGAATGCCGGTTTCAATGGTAAGGGTTCTTCGATCAGGTTTCGGTAGTCCAAATATTGATGCCAATGAGAATCCAGTCAATAATGCAAGCATGTTATGAATAAGCACTATAAGTATTATGAAGTGGATATAGTCGAGGAAAAATTTAAAATTTGAGGCAAAGGCGGCAACTATAAATCCAATAAAAGCTATAAAAGAGAAAATTTTAAATGGTTTGCTTATTTTTTGTGCCAAAATTGGGAATCTATTGGCAAATAAAACTCCAAGAATAATTGGAATTCCTAATAGGATGAAAACGGTTTTCATCATTTCCCAAGCATCAATGGTAATGGGGACAACCATGTCGGCAGTTCCAGAATAAAGGCCACCCCAAAGAGCAAAGTTGAGAGGTGTCATAAAAATTGCAGATAGGGTTGCAATTGCTGTTAGAGTAACCGATAGTTCAATATTTGCCTTAGCAATTGATGACATAAAATTAGAAATATTACCACCGGGACAAGCGGCTACCAAAATCATCCCAAGAGCTACGCTAGGTGTTGGCTTAATTATTAGCACTAATAAAAATGTTAATGCAGGAAGGGCTATGAATTGCGATACTATCCCAATAATAGCTGATTTTGGTTTAACGAATACATCCTTGAAGTGCTTAACTTTAATACCCAATGCAACGCCAAACATTATAAATGCCAAGGTTACATTCATAAACATTAATCCCCCCTTGGTAAAGTTTAGCCTTATCCAATCGAGGATATCCATCCCTATTTTTATATGCGTTTCAACTTTAGCGACTTTACCCTCCGAAAGTTCAACCCTATGGCGATTAGTATAGTATAGGTCAAAACCTTCTTGTCTAAGAGTGGGTGATCCTACAGTTGATAGTGCTTCATCTGTAGACATCCCAATTCTAAGCAATGAGATGGGTCTAAAATCTTTACTTTTTTTACTATCTGATTTCCTCTTGCTTGATTCAATCTTATTAACATGATCAGTACGAATATCAATTATTTCCCCATTCGAAATCACCGCTTGATCAATCCCATAGAAGTATCGGGAAACAGCGATTGCTGTGGTTGGTGATCCAACCATTTCAATTAGTTGTGTTGAATCAATACCAACATTTATCCTCTCTAGAAGTTTGGGATAATTATCTGCAAATAATTGAAATGGGATAAAAATGCATATCAAACTGAGAATTATCAGATTAATTCTGATTTTTGAGGTTATACCTTTTATTATCTTCATAAGATATTTATTAAGGTAAATAAGAATTGGTGTTGCAATATAGTTTAAAATTGATATAAAACAATTCTTAAAAAAATATTATAGTTGGTAAAGCCCAATTAATCTATCAATTAATCTTCCTCGATAATTTCCCTTAAAAGTTTACCTTGCTCCTCATACCCTTTTTTGCCAAGCAATGCAAACATATTCTTCTTATATGCTTCAACTCCGGGCTGGTCGAAGGGGTTCACATGTAATAAGTAACCACTTAGAGCACAGGCTTTTTCGAAGAAATACATTAAGTAGCCTATCCAATATTCGTTAAGGCTGGGGATTTGTATGTTTAAATTAGGAACTCTTCCATCGAGATGCGCTAGGGTTGTTCCCAGTTGAGCCATCCTATTTACCACGGAAAGACGCTTCCCGGCAATGTAATTTAATTCATCCAAATTATTTTCGCTTTTTGGAATGGTTAGTTTATGCTTAGGTTCGAGAATCGAAACAACGGTTTCAAAGATTATCCGTTCACCCTCCTGAATATATTGACCAAGAGAATGAAGATCAGTAGTAAAATCTACACCTGAAGGGAATATTCCTTTATTTTCTTTCCCTTCACTTTCTCCATAGAGTTGCTTCCACCATTCAGCCAAGAAGTGAAGTTTTGGAGAATAGTTTACCATAATTTCAATATGGTATCCTTTGTTGTATAATGCATTACGTGTGGCTGCATATAAACAGGCAGGGTTCTTTTCGAATGGCATTTCAGACCCAGTGTCTTTCTCAGCACTGATAGCACCTTTTACTAACTTGCTAATATCAAAACCAGCAATGGCTATAGGGAGTAGGCCAACAGGAGTGAGCACAGAGTATCTGCCCCCAACATCATCGGGTATTACAAAGGTTTTGTAGCCCTCTTGAGCGGCAAGTTTTCGCAGAGCACCTTTATTCTTATCTGTTATAGCAATAATTCGTTTGGCTGCTTTTTCCTTTCCAATCTTTGCTTCGAGGTGTTGCTTTAACAATCTGAAGGCTATGGCTGGTTCGGTTGTAGTTCCGGACTTGGATATTACAACTATAGAGTAGCTGTGCTTGTCAAGCACGTCCAAAAGTTCGCTGTGGTAATCCTCACAAATATTGTGACCAGCAAAAACAACCAATGGTGCTTTTCTCTTCGTCATGCTGGCAAAAGAATGGCTAAGCGCTTCGATCACAGCCTTGGAACCAAGGTAGGATCCTCCAATGCCTATTACTACAACAATGTCGCTTTCCTTTTTCAGGACCTTTGCAACTTTCTTTATATCAGAAAGTTCATTGTCTTTTATTGACGAGGGAAGGGTAAGCCATCCCAGGTAGTTATTCCCTTTTCCTGTTTTTTGATGCAAGGATTCAAGGTTTTTTATCATCTCCTCTTTGTAACCAAAAACCTGATCTTTGGTTGCAAACTGGTAAATGTGTTCTAGGTTAAGCTTCATTCCTTCCATAGCTTGATATTTTATGCAAATTTATAGTAGTTTATCTGTTAAAAGCTTCATCTCTATTGCAGGGGCAATCTTTTCGTAGAGAATGTTGTAAACTGCATCAGCTATTGGTAGCTTAATACCATACTTCTGATTTATTTCATGAATGCAAAGAGTGGCATAGTAACCTTCTGCTACCATATTCATCTCCATTATAGCTCCATTCACGGAGTATCCTTTTCCGATCATGGTGCCTAGGGTTCTGTTTCGGCTAAATTGTGAGTAGGACGTAACCAAAAGATCACCAAGATAAGCTGAAGTATCAGTTTTGCGCTTGCTTGGATAAGTTTTATTAAGAAATCGCTTGATTTCCCTTTGCGCATTGCTCACCAGAACGGCTAAAAAGTTATCACCATAGCCTAAACCATGAGCAACACCTGCGGCAATGGCAAAAATATTTTTGAGAACGGTACTGTACTCAGTTCCGTAAATGTCTGTTCCAGTAATGATCTTAATGTAGTATGACTCGAAAAATGAACCAATCTCATTGGCATTGTTCTTATCCTTACATGAAATAGTAAGGTATGATAGCCTTCCCAATGCGACCTCTTCTGCATGACAAGGACCACTTATTACGCCAATTTTATCAAAAGGTATACTATAGGCTTGGTTAAAATACTCAGCAACTGTTATATTGTCTTTTGGAATAATCCCTTTTATAGCGGTTACAATAAATTTATTATTAAGGCTTTCGGTTAATGGCTCCAGCCATATCTTTAAAAATGCTGATGGAACAACAAAAATGATAATATCAGAATCACGCACAACATTATTGATGTTGTTTTGAATGTTAATTCTATTCAAATCGAAATATACCGAACTAATGTAAAGAGGGTTATTCCTGTGCTTTTTAATATTCTCAATTATCTCAGGTTCTCTTATATACCAGTTTATACCGCTCTGGTTTTCATGCAGAATCTTAACAATAGCGGTTGCCCAGCTACCGCTGCCGATTACTCCAATTCTTTTCACTGGTACCATTTTTACTTCAGCCAAGAGAAGATTTATTAATCAAAGCTAAGCTTTTATGATTAATTGCAGAAGCTAAGGTAATCTTTTTTCATAAATCAAGAAAATCAAGAGAATTGAATCGCTCATTATAGAAAAGAAAAGGGGGCTTTAAAGCCCCCTGAACTATCCGAACCTTTTCTATCAAGCTATGAGAAAAATATTAATTGGTCCGGTGGTCTGCTTGCAAATATATAAAACATTTTTTAAAAAAGTGCAAAAAATCATATTTTTAAAATATTTTTTTTATTTTTTCAAGATTCAATTATTGTTATTGTAATTTCCCTGTGGCTTCTAGGACCATCAAATTCGCATAAAAAAATATTTTGCCAGGTTGAGAGTCCAATTTTACCATTAATAATGGGTATAGTCTCCTGCGGACCCACTACTCCTGCTTTCAAGTGCGAATCACCATTCCCATCCTGTGAATCGTGGAGCCATTCTCCCTGAGGTATTAATTTTCGAAGAAGGTTTACCACATCGGTTTGCACCGATTGATCCCAGTTTTCCTGAATCATTATTGCTGCTGTAGCCCCCTGCACATAAACATTAACGAGCCCTGTTGATATACCCGATTTGTTTACTATTCTATCAATTTCAGGTGTAATATCGTAAAGCCCTTCACGAGATTTTGTTGTTACCGAAATAGCTGTTTGCATTGTATTTTTTATAGCAAAGATACTCAAGACAAGCAAAGGCTTACTAATTATTTTTTACTTTTACCTCATGGGTAAAATTCAAATGGTTGGTTTGTTATGCGAGGAAATTGAAGGTATTATTTCTTCTTTTGGTTATAAATCCGATTTAGCAAAGAAAATTTGTGTGTGGATTTATCATCGTGCTTGCACCTCGTTTTTTGAGATGGATAATATCCCTGTTGGGTTAAGGAAGATGTTAGATAATAGTTTCTCATTGAATTTGCCAGAATATAAAGACGTTAGAGTTTCTAAGGATGGAACAAAAAAATATCTTTTTAAAACTCACCTAGGAAAACCATTCGAAACGGTTTTTATGCCTGGACAAAAACGTAGGACTCTGTGTGTTTCATCCCAGTCGGGTTGTCGGATGGGCTGTGGATTTTGTTATACAGGAGCGTTGGGTTATTGCCAAAACCTAACCACTTCGCAAATTGTTGGACAACTTGTTGCCATTCCCGAAAGGAAACAGGTTAACCGATTGGTTATTATGGGCATGGGAGAACCGCTCGATAACCCCGATGCGATTTTTAAAACTCTCGAAATATTTAATGCTCATTGGGGTTTGGCGTTTGGCGCTGCCAATATCACCCTTTCCACTGTTGGCATTCTACCCATGTTGGGCAGATTAGTCGATTCCCGTAGCTGTAACATTGCCATAAGTTTGCATAGCCCCTTCCCAGAACAACGTAAAAAGTTGATCCCCGCCGAAACAGAGAATCCAATCCATGGCATTATCGATTTTCTGAAGCAGAACCCTGTAAAGAAGCCACTCCGGCTCTCGTTTGAGTACGTTGTAATACCAGGAGTAAACGATTCCGATGAACATGCCGCTGAAACGGTAAAATTACTGGCTAGTCTTAACTGCCACGTTAACGTAATCTCACTTAACACACCAAAGGAAAATTCCAAAAAGAAGGCATTTACCAAAGATTTCCAGAGAAAGTTGAATGCCCTTGGGCAACCAGCCACGGTAAGGATTTCGCGGGGAATTGACATTGATGCTGCGTGTGGGATGATGGCGGGGAGGGAATAAGAAATTACCCCTCAACCCATTTCCCCACATCTTCCATCGTTGGATTTGCCAAACCCAGCTTATTCTTCTTGTTGAAACCGCATAGGTCGTTGAAAAGCTTGCCTGCCTTTAAACTTTTCAATGAGGCTACGGTGGTGTGCCCCATCTTCTCCAGTACGGGAACCCATTCAGCGGGGATTCCTGCTTTAACGAAAACTTCGGCAGAATCTTTTCTCGATTTGGGCTCAGGTTTCATCTGTGGAAATAAAAGAACATCCTGAATGGATGGCTGGTTGGTCATGAACATGGTAAGGCGGTCTATTCCAATTCCCATACCCGAACAGGTGGGCATTCCGTACTCCAGCGCGCGAACAAAATCGTGATCGATGAACATGGCCTCGTCGTCGCCCTTTTCGCTCAGCTTGAGCTGATCCTGGAATCGTTCTAGCTGGTCGATGGGATCGTTGAGCTCGCTGTAGGCGTTACACAGCTCCTTGCCGTTCACCATCAGCTCAAAGCGTTCGGTGAGCTCAGGGTTGTTGCGATGGCGCTTGCAAAGTGGTGACATCTCAATAGGGTAATCCATTATAAATGTGGGCTGTACGAAGTGGGGTTCGCACTTCTCCCCGAAAATGGCATCTATAAGCTTTCCCTTTCCCATGGTATCGTTAACTTCAATCTCAAGTTCCTTGCAGATATCTCGAAGTTGCTGCTCGTTTTTTCCGGTTATATCCAATCCTGCATACTCCTTTATTGCATCGGTCATGGTTAGCCTACGGAATGGGCGTTTGAAATCGATCTCCTTATCGCCCAAAGTAACCTTGGTGGAACCATGAAGCGCAAGAGCAACGCGTTCAATCATTTCCTCGGTGAAGTCCATCATCCAGAAGTAGTCTTTATAGGCAACGTAGATCTCCATCACCGTAAACTCTGGATTATGAGTACGATCCATCCCCTCGTTACGGAAGTCCTTTGAGAACTCGTAAACCCCATCAAATCCACCAACTATCAACCTTTTGAGGTATAACTCGTTGGCAATACGGAGATATAAGGGAATATCGAGGGCATTGTGATGCGTAACGAAGGGGCGAGCTGCAGCCCCGCCAGGGATTGGCTGAAGAATGGGCGTTTCAACTTCCAGGTATCCTTTGGAGTCGAAAAATTCACGAAGGGTATTGATGATCTTATTCCGCTTAATAAACACATCGCGAACCTGAGGGTTAACGATCAGATCGACATAACGTTGGCGATACCTTTGCTCGGGATCAGTGAAAGCATCGAAAACATGGCCATCTTTTTCCTTAACAATGGGCAAAGGGCGAATGGATTTTGCCAGCACCATTATCTCCTGTGTGTAAATAGACTCCTCACCCATTTGGGTTTTGAAGATATAACCTTTAATACCAACAATATCTCCGATGTCGAGAAACTTTTTGAAAACGGTGTTATACATTGTTTTATCATCATCAGGACAAACATCATCGCGGCGGATGTATACCTGAATTCGCCCTTTTTCATCCTGAATCTCGAAGAACGAGGCATTGCCCATAATCCTTCGGGTCATTATTCTTCCTGCAACTCTAACTTCAGCTTTTTGCTCACAAAGGGAATCAAAATTTTTTAGTATATCTGCCGTTGAGTGGGAAACGGGATACCCCTCAGCAGGATATGGGTCGATACCTAGTCTGCGCAATTCGGCCAATGATTCACGACGGAGTTGTTCCTGTTCGCTAAGATCAAACATGATTATTTGTGTTTTTTAGCTGCAAATATACTCAAAATACAAGAGCAGTAGTTGAATAAAATGCTGCAATTATTTAATGGGCTAAGGTATTCGAAATCTCCTATTTTTTTGGTAATTTTGTGGGTCAATATTTTGATTAAAAAGATTGTTTTGGAGGGTAAAAAAAGCATAGAGCGTAAGCCATCATGGCTAAAGATTAAGCTTCCTTCGGGTGAGGGCTACAACCGTGTTAGCCGTGTTGTAAAGGAGCATGGATTACATACCATATGCACCAGCGGCATGTGCCCAAATATTGGCGAATGCTGGAGCAACGGAACGGCAACCTTCATGATTCTTGGTGATATTTGCACCCGTTCATGTCGTTTTTGTGCAACCACCACAGGGAAACCTCTACCTCCAGATCCCAAAGAACCAATTCAGGTAGCAAGATCAATTAAGCTGATGGGGCTTAGGCATTGTGTCATAACATCTGTTACCAGAGATGATTTAAAGGATGGTGGTGCGATACATTGGCACGACACAATTGTTGAAATTCATAAGCAAAACCCAGATACAAAGGTTGAAGTGCTAATTCCAGATTTTAATGGTGATACAAATCTTTTAGATCTAGTACTTGAAGCAAAACCTGATATTGTTGCCCATAACCTTGAGACCGTAAAAAGGCTCACTCCGTCAGTGCGCTCAAAGGCAAACTACGAAAAAAGCCTTAAAGTTATTGCACATGTTGCAAAAAAGGGGTATCTTTCCAAATCGGGAATAATGCTTGGACTTGGCGAGAAACAATCTGAGGTTGAGCAGTTAATGGATGACTTAAGAGCCGTTAGCTGTAGATCAATCACCATAGGGCAGTATCTTCAACCTAGAAATGAAAACCTAGTTGTATCGGAATACATTGCTCCCGAACAGTTTGATCATTATCGTGAAATAGCCATTAGTAAAGGATTTGATTTTGTTGAAAGTGGGCCATTGGTTAGATCATCCTACCATGCAGAGGAGGCAGCAAAAAAAGGACTTAATGGCAATGATTAACACCCAAAACATGAAAAAACAATATCGACATATAAATGCAAACACTAAAATTCCAAGACCTTGGCTTAATTGACTATAAACAGGGCTGGGATTATCAAGAGGAACTTTTCGTAAAGGTTCAGAAAAAAAGAGAAGAACCAAATGCGAGGAAGGATGTAGGCTTCCTACTTTTCTGCGAACATCCTCATGTATACACACTTGGGAAAAGTGGACAGAATAATAATCTGCTCATTGGCGAAGAAATGCTAAAGCGGATTAATGCTACTTATTACCGTATTAATCGTGGTGGAGATATAACATATCACGGACCAGGACAATTGGTGGTTTACCCCATTTTGGATCTCGAAGCGCTGGGAATTACACTGAAAGATTACATTCATAAACTTGAGGAGGTAATAATTCGTACCCTTGATACCTATAGAATCAAAGCAGAAAGGCTAAACGGGGCAACCGGTGTGTGGTTAGATAGGGGTATTGCCGGAAAGGAGCGTAAGATTTGCGCCATAGGTGTTCGTGCCAGTCGTTATGTCACCATGCACGGCTTGGCTTTCAATGTAAATACAAACCTCGATTACTTTAGCTACATCAATCCATGCGGATTTTTGGATAAGGGAGTTACATCCATGCAAAAGGAGTTAGGTGTAGAAGTTGATTTTGAACAACTTAAAGTAAAGGTTAAGGAAATGTTTGCAGACGTTTACAGCTTGACCCTCAATTAGGCCTCAAGTATATTTTTATCCTTTAAGGATAAAGTCTGCAATTTGGTTATGATGAAAAAGCGATGGACATATAAAGAAACTGGAGACCCCAGTAAAGTTCAAAGATTGATGAATGCCCTTGGAGTTGATCGGGTAATAGCTACCCTTTTAGTTCAACGAGGCATAGAAACCTTTGATCAGGCTGAAAGATTTTTCAGGCCTAAATTAGAACATCTTCACGATCCCTTCCTGATGAAGGATATGCAGGAAGCAATTGAACGGATTGAACGTGCCATGTTAAATGGCGAAAGGATATTGATTTACGGCGATTATGATGTGGATGGAACAACGGCTGTTGCTTTAGTTTACTCATTCTTCCGTAAAATTTATCCCTATGTGGGTAACTATATTCCCGACAGGTATGCAGAGGGCTATGGTATTTCCATAAAGGGTATAGATTATGCCTTTGAGAATGGTTTTACCCTTGTAATAGCCCTCGATTGCGGGATAAAAGCAGTTGAAAAAGTAGCCTACGCGAAGGGAAAGGGGATCGATTTTATCATTTGCGATCATCATTTGCCTAGCGATGAAATTCCTCAGGCGATTGCAGTGCTTGATCCAAAACGTAATGATTGTCCTTACCCTTTCAAGGAGCTTTCTGGATGTGGTGTGGGTTTCAAGTTGATTCAGGCCTACTGCAAAAACAACGATGTTCCACTAAAGGAGTTGTATGCTTACCTTGATCTGGTGGCGGTTAGCATAGCATCCGATATTGTTCCTGTAATTGATGAAAACAGGGTACTATCCTGCTTTGGTTTGGAAAAATTGAACAATACTCCCGGAAAAGGTCTTAAAGCGATAATTAGGCTAGCTGGTATTGAGAATCAAAATATTACCATTGATGATATCGTTTTCAGGATTGGACCTCGCATTAATGCAGCCGGACGTATGGAATCTGGGAAGTCGGCAGTTGATCTGCTTTGTGCGCAGGATGATGGATTTGCATACGAAATGGGCTCACTGATTAACTCCTGCAACAACGATCGAAAAAGTGTGGATAGAAATATTACCAATGAAGCCTTGCAAATGGTAGCATCTGATCCAGATCTACTAAAACGAAAAACAACAGTTCTTTATAATCCTGAGTGGCACAAAGGCGTTGTTGGCATTGTGGCCTCAAGGTTAATCGAAACTTATTTTCGGCCAACGGTAATACTAACCGAATCCAATGGATTTGCCACAGGATCAGCACGATCTGTACCCGGTTTCGATCTATATCAAGCCGTTGAGGCTTGCTCAGATCTGCTTGAAAACTTTGGTGGACACATGTATGCAGCAGGTCTTACCATGAAGGTTGAAAACGTTCCAATTTTTATTGAACGTTTTGAGGATGTGGTAAGCAAAGCCATCCATCCCCTGATGCTTGTGCCCCAGATTGACATTGATGCAAAAATCAACTTTTCAGATGTTACTGACAAGTTTGTTAGAATCCTTAAGCAATTTCAGCCTTTTGGACCGGGTAACATGTCACCCGTTTTTGTAACTGAGTGCGTATACGACACTGGTGAGGGACGTCCAGTAGGGAGCGATAAAGAGCATTTAAAACTTTCGTTGATTCAGGAAGATAACCCTAAGGTTTTTCATTCCATTGCTTTTCAAATGGGTGATCATTACAGCCATATCCAGAATGGAGTACCTTTTGATGTTTGCTACAGCATTACTGAGAATGTTTTCAGAGGAGTTGCTTCCCTTCAGTTAAGGGTTAGGGATATTCATTACTCTGATGATATCCTCGATGAGATAGATCAAAATCATGGTAGTTCTCTTTCAGAAAATTAGAATAAAAAAACCGGGAAGATCCCGGTTTTTTTTGTCAATGTAAATATTATTCTTCTGTTTTTTTAAGTACCTGATCAATCATACCATAAGTTTTGGCATCTTCGGCTGTCATCCAGTAGTCGCGGTCAGAGTCTTTCTCAATTTTCTCGAATGGGTTACCAGAATGTAGGGCAATTATTTCGTAGAGTTCCTTACGAAGTCCGAGAATTTGTTTGGTTGTTATTTCAATGTCAGATGCTTGCCCCTCTGCTCCACCCATGGGTTGGTGGATCATTACCCTTGAATGGGGAAGGGCAGAGCGTTTGCCTTTGCGCCCAGCGCAAAGAAGCACAGCACTCATGGAAGCAGCAATACCGGTGCATATTGTTGCCACATCGGAGCTGATATACTGCATTGTGTCGTAGATACCTAAGCCAGCATATACAGATCCGCCTGGACTGTTAAGGTAAATCTGTATGTCCTTAGAAGGATCACTTGATTCAAGGAAAAGAAGTTGAGCTTGTATAATGTTGGCCACATCGTCATTTATGGGAACACCAAGAAAGATTATCCTATCCATCATAAGGCGTGAGAAGACGTCCATTGTGGCAATGTTCAGCTGGCGTTCTTCGATGATGGTGGGGGAGATATAGCTACTGTGCAGCGATTTGTACCTATGCATGCTAAGGCTGCTGATGCCTTTGTGCTTTAATGCATACCTTATAAATTCGTTATATTTACTTGTCATATGATTGATTTTTGATTTGAATTAAGCATAATGAAATAAAGTTTAAATATACCAATTCTTTTTTTGATAGAGATAAGTGCATTAAAACAAAAAACGGGGGAAACAATCCCCCGTTTTTTATGCAGTCATTATGCTTTTAAATTTTTCAAAATCCACTTCCTTCTCATCGAGTTTAATGGTTTCTTTAATCCAAGAAAACACCTTATTTTCAAGAACCCTTTCTGCAATTTTCTTCTTCTCTTCTTTTTTGGTAAGCAGATCACTGGCATACTTTTCAATGAACTCTTCGGGAAGTTGTCCCATGCCATACTGCATCATCTGATTCAAAATGTAACCCTTAGCCATAGCAGTTAGTTCCTCTTCCTGAACTTTAAATTCTTGCTCAACAATAATCTTATCGCGGACTAGCTGCCATTTTAGGTCTTTCTCAAACTCAGAATAATCTTTTTCAATCTGCTCTTTGGTAAATTTACCTTCGTTAACAGCAACCAACCAACGAACTAAAAATTCTTGTGGAAGTTTAATGCTAAATTTATCGATCATCTTTTCTCGGGCGTCCATGAAAAATTTTCTCTCAGTGTCACCCTTAAGGTTCGATTTGATATCCTCATCAATTCGTTGATGAAACTCTTCCTCTGAGTTAACAGTACCTTCGCCATAAAGCTTATCGAAAAGTTCCTGATTAACCTCAGCCTTTAGATATTGTTTAACTTCAACAATAGTTGCCTGGAAGAGCGGTTCCAGGGTAACCAGGTTTTCCTTCGTGGTTTTTAGCAAAGCAGCTCTGTCCGTTTCATTGGGGAATGCCTTGCTAACATCAATAGTAAATACATCGCCAGACTTTGCTCCAACCATTTTCTGCTTTTCGTCATCATCTGCCACAAGCATTACAGAGATTGAGGCATCCGCAACGGTAATTCCATTTACTTTAGGCGATTCGTCGGAGTTGAGTTCGGTTAAGGTAGCCTTGAGAAGACTATCGTTATCCGCTTTCTCTGCTTCCTGATAGGAGCCATAACGGCCACAAATACTATCGATATAAGTTTGACGAATCTTCTTATCAATTTTTATGGTGTAATAGGGTACTTTATCGCGTTTTGAAAGATTTATTTCAAACTCTGGGGCTAAGCCCATATCGAAAAGAAATTCAAAATCCTTTTGGGTTTCCCAATCAATTTTTTCCTGAGTCTCTGATGGCAGTGGTTCTCCAAGGATATTTAGCTTGTTGTCGAAAATGTATTTCGAAATACTTTCGGAGACTAGCTTATTAACCTCCTCAACTATAGCAGGCAATCGGTACATTTTATTGATCATTGTAGCGGGGGCCTTTCCTGGTCTAAATCCTTTGATAACAGCTTTTTTTCGATAATCTTTTAGGCTTTGCTCGACCTTAGGCAGATAATCGTTTTGTTCAATTTTTACGGTAAGCACCGCATTGAGTGCATTGGTGTTTTGATGTGTTACATTCATGGATATACCCTTTAAAAAATCTTATTTATTTTAATTTATGATATTGATTATCAAGGAGAAAATGCTGCTTAATATAATTCTTAGAGCGCACAAAGGTATGTAAAAGGGAATTGATTTGCAAAAGGTTTAATAGCACTTGAAAGAGAAATTATATAGAATAAAATTAAGGGATAGAAAAAAGGTGTCAAAATAATTTTGACACCTTTTCAAACTTACTTATAAGTTTAATAGCCCTTACAGAATAAATAATTAATTATACCCATCGTTTTGAATCAAGTTTTCATTGGCTTCAATTTCCCTAAATGGTATAGGGAACACCAATTCTGGTGCATTATAAAGTCTAGGTCCAACATTTTGCTTAAGTCTTTTCACATCATGTATTTTATGCCCCTCATGCGCCAATTCGAGCCTGCGTTCTAGTAGGATGTCGTCAAGGGTAACCGAGGAGAAATAATTGGAGCCAAAACCAGCCCTTTCCCTTAAAGTATTAATGTCTTCGGTAGGTGTTGCACCCACTTCTTGACTTAATCTGAAATTTCCTTCGGCCCTAATTAGGTACATTTCTGCAAGTCTGATAATGTTAATCACTCCATACTGATTATTCCATTTACCTGAAAAAATTCTTCCTGCATTCGTGAAAAACAATGCAAGCCTTTCGTCAATTGGGTCGTACAAACTTAGATGACCTTCAAGAATCACAATATCACCGCTTCTGCCTCCATACATAGGTATTGACCAAAATTCAGTCATAGCGCTCCATCTATCTTGATTGGTTATCTCAGTTATAAAAATATCCTCGGTAGACTTGGTGTCGTTATTGAATACTTGTGCGTAGTTAGGTCTCAGTGTATAAGTGGCAGAGCCAATAACTTCATCGGCTAAATCTCTGGCGGCTTGGTAATCTCCCTTTTGAAGGTAAACTCTTGCAAGAAGAGCTTTTGCAGCACCACTAGTTGCGTAAACACTGTTTATAGCGGGTAGTTTAACTGCAGCAATGGTTAGGTCATCTATTACCCTACTATAAACTTGTTCAACGGTGTTTCTAAAGACTTTACTCTCACCCGTAATGCCTCTGGTAGGCTTAAGTACGAGAGGAACTGCAAGTTGAGCGTTGGTTTGTCCAGCTTCATAGGGAAGGCCGAAATATCTGGCCAAATCAAAGTACATTAGTGATCGCAAGAAAAGGGCTTCGCCTTCAACCCGATCCCGATCGACTTCGTTCACAACAGCTAGAGCTGAAAGCACATTGTTTACTATATTAATGGTTCGGTATGCAGACAACCATTGCCACCTAACCTCTTCGTTTCCCGCATTTATTTGCTTATTGAAAATTTCGCGTGGACCAGTATAGGTCCCTTCCCAGCTTATTTCATCATCGCCACCAAGGAGTTCGGACCAAGTTAGGATATTTCCTCCATAAAGTTCAGGATTATCAAAGATGCTATAAGCTCCGATAAGAACGCTTTTAACATTTTTGTCGGTATCCAGCGCTAAATCCTCACTAATATCTTGTGATGGTTCCAAATCAAGGTAGTCGTCGCATGCCATTGTTGTAAACAGAATGGCAGTAAATATTAGTAATATCTTATTGATTTTCATGACAGTATTTTTTTCAGTTTATAATCCCATGTTGATACCAAATGTAATAGTTCTAGGTTGAGGCGGTGAGTAGAAATCGATGCCAGAGATAATGTTTCCTACCACAAAATCGGAAGATACTTCAGGATCCCATCCAGAAAATTTTGTCCATGTATATAGGTTTTGACCAATAATGTATACTCTAAGTCTTTCAATTCCAATTTTTTTGGTAATTGATTTAGGAAGTTCATAGCCTAAAATCAATGAACGTAACTTGAGGTAAGAACCATCCTCTATGTAACGACTATTCCTTCCCTGATTACCATTAACATAACCCAATCTTGCTTCTGGAATGTCGGTTATGTCGCCGGGCTCTTTCCAGCTATTCAGCTGACTACGTAACTGGTTATCGTACCAGTTTGCATTTGCGCCCATAAACGAATCACCTGCAAGTTGTGTTTTGTTTCCGGTTATTCCTTGAAAAGTAAAGGATAGGTCAAAACCAAAAAACTGGAATGAATTTGTAATTGCACCAATAATTGGAGGGTTGGGGTTTCCAAGAATTACAAAATTTGCTTCAGAAAAATTACTTGTAGTAGTTTTAGAATCAATAACATTGCCATCATCGTCCTTTTGGTTGATGTACCATAAAGCATTACCATTATCGGGATCAACGCCAGCATATTCAGCTCCATAAAAAACACCAAGGGGTTCGTTCAGTATTACTACGTTCATATATCGAGAACTCCCCGGATCAATTATCGTTTGTCCTGCAATTTCCGTAACCTTGTTCTTATTGTAAGCAATATTAAAGTTGGTGTTCCATTTGAATTCTCCCACAAGGTTGTTCGTATTTAGTACAAACTCTACACCCTTGTTTTCCATTGATCCAACATTTCGGGTTTGTATGGAGTACCCACTAGTGCCAGGAACAGGAACGTCCATTAGTAGATCGGTGGTTTCCTTCATGTAAAAATCAATTTCACCATTGAAGCGGTTATTCAGAAAGCCAAAATCAATTCCAACATCAAATTGAGCAGTTGATTCCCAGCCCAAATCTGGGTTAGGGATACGTGAAGGGATTAAGCCAGCAACGCTATTGTAATTGTTTGTTGTGTAAAGTCCAAGGTGGGAGAAGTTGCCAATGGCTGCATTACCGGTTAGCCCGTAGCTTGTTCTGATTTTTAGGAAGCTGATTATTTTATTATCTGCGAGGAACTCCTCTTTTGAAATTACCCAACCAGCCGAGGCAGAAGGGAACATCCCGTATCGGTTGTTTACACCAAAGCGCGACGAACCATCAATTCGATTGGAAAGAGATAATAAGTATTTTGCCTTGTAGTCAAGATTAACTCTAGTGAAGTAGGATAGGAAACTATATTCAGTAATAGTTTGAGTACCACCTATTAACTCTCCAGCACTAGCTAAGGTTCTCAGTTCATCCATTGGGAAACCCTGCCCTTCAAGCCATGTATTATCAAGTAGAGTGTACTGAATTTCAGAACCCAGTACTGCACTAACACCAATGTCCCCAAAATTTCTCAAGAAATTAAAGTATGATTTGCCCAATATGTTTTGAGTTTGAGCATAGTTGGAGAATCCATAACCACCTACACCTTCTCCCGTTTCTGTTAATTCTCCGTATCGATTGTTTTCCTTGAGATTGTATATATCGTAACCTAGCTCATTTCGCCAATTCAACCCCTCAATTAGTTTAAAGTTTAAGTATCCATTTGCTACTGATCTTATTTCATTCATTTTTCTGGTTGCATACTCCACATGTCTCAACCCATTATAGTAAGAAGTTGTAGGCTCACTGTAAAGGATTCCATCCAGATCCCTAACAGGTGTAATTGGTGATAATGCCACAAGTTGAATGGGGTTTGCAAAGGCATTATCAGCATTAATTTGATTAATATCAGTATGTGACAGGCTCATGGATAGTCCAATGTCAATAACTTTATTTATCTCATTATCAATATTTAACCTCCCGCTGATACGTTCAAAACCATTTGCAACCGCAATACCATCTTGTTTTGTATAACCCCCGCTGGCAAAATATTTTAGTTTATCAGTACCACCGGAAGCTGATAGATCAGCATTTATTACTCCAGCATTATTTCGAAATGCTAGTTTCTGCCAGTCAGTATCTACCTGAGAACCTAAATATCTTGAGTCTGGGTCATCTGGATCTTCAAGGATTACAGCCCAACCAGAATATCTTTTGAATCGTCCTTCAGCATGATTTCTCCAATAAACACTTGTGCCAGCAGGATTTCCCTGTAATTGATCTCTGTAAAGATCTCCACGCTCAGCTGCGTGTCTGAAATAGTCAATAAATTCTTCTGCGTTTAGAAACTCCCTTAGGTTGGACGGTTGTGAGAAACCCATTTGGTAGTTAAAGTTTAGACGAGTATCACCCGATTTACCCCTTTTTGTGGTAATCAGAATTACACCATTAGTTGCCCTTGATCCATAGATTGCAGCAGCAGAAGCATCCTTTAATATTTCCACCGATTCAATGTCATTAAAGTTCAATGATGCAAGAGGATTATTGTCGCCTCCATGTAAGTTTCGGGCTTCGAGGCTTAAGGGAACACCGTCTAGAACGTAGAGTGGTTCATTGCTTGCGCTAAGAGAGGATGCTCCCCTTATTCTTACTCTGGTAGAACTAGTTACCTTTCCGGTAACGGATTCAATAAATACACCAGCGGCTTTACCTTGTAATGCTAATTCGATTGATGGTACCGGTTTGTATTCAAGGTCTTCTCCATCTACCTTGGCAATATTTCCGGTCAACTTCGATTTGATTTGGGTACCATAGCCGACAACAACTATTTCTTCAAGTTCTTGTGTATCGAATTCCATTACAACATTAATAATGGTTCGACCAGCTATAACTACTTCCTGGGTTTTCATTCCCACAAAGGTAAAGACCAAAACAGTGCTAGTTTGAGGAACAGCAAGAGTGTACTTGCCATCAATATCTGTGGCAGTACCAATGGTTGTCCCCTTAACTAAAACCGATACACCTGGAATAGGTGTCCCATCTTCAGTACTGGTAATAGTACCGCTGACCTGTATTGTTTGTGCTAGTAGGCAATTGTATCCAACCAACACAAATAATACAAGTAAAGCAAAATACTTTTTCATAGTAAAAGGTTTAGGTTAGGAAATTTAAGTTAATGATTTCAGAGGTTAAAAATAATATATTTTTTATGAAAATTGATATCACTTAACCTTAATAGAGCAGATATTTTTCAAAATTTGGTCATACGTTCAATCTTTCTAAATTCAATCGAATTTTCTATCCTTTCCAACTCTGCTCCTGTACGCGATTTTAGATATGGAATGACATCAGGATCGAGATTGGCAATGTAATTTACCTCGAACATCATGAAATGGTGCTCATCCTCAACATATTCTTCGGTTTCGAGACCAGAGTAGAAGCGCCAACCGCTATCACCCTCCTCTTCCCTTGACTCGCGGTGCATGTATCCAACCTTATGCCCATCAATGGTTATCATGTCCGAGGCGTAACAGTATCCCATGGGTGGGATTAGTTCCTTTATGTTCTCAGGACGAAGCCTATACCTAAAGTTTTGCATTGTTTTATTATTTTGATTTAATTTGCCCAACTGCTTTCCATATAAAGAAAATACGATGCTTCCAGAATCAATAGTTTAATGCCTGTTGTCAAAGGTAAGGGATTAAACTTTATATTTGAAGAATGTTTTTTACATCATGAAAAATGAATGAGAAGTCAAAACGTACCGAACTCCATGAACTAGGCGAATTTCGCCTAATTGATCATATTACTAGGAATATTAAGCACAGGAATAGTAGTACAGTTATTGGTGTGGGCGATGATGCCGCTGTTATTGATCCGCAGGGGAAGCGCATGGTGATTACCACCGACTATATGCTGGAGGGCATCCATTTCGACTTAACCTATTTTCCATTGAAGCACCTTGGATACAAGGCTGTAGTGATAAATCTTAGTGATATTTATGCTATGAATGCAACCCCACAGCAGATTACAGTATCAATTGGTTTATCAAAGAGATTTTGCCTTGAGGATGTTGAGGAGTTCTATGCTGGTATTTATTTGGCTTGCGAACGCTATGGGGTTGATCTTGTGGGTGGTGATACAACTTCATCTCTAACTGGGCTGACCATTAGCGTAACGGCAATAGGTTTTGCTTCCAATGAAGATATTTGCTACAGGAGTGGAGCCAAGGAGAACGATTTAATTTGCGTTACAGGTAATCTTGGGGCAGCATACTTAGGGCTACAACTTCTGGAAAGGGAGAAGAGAGTTTTTCAGAGTAACCCAAACGTACAGCCCCATTTCGAGAGTCATGCCTATATCTTGGAACGTTTCCTTAAACCGGAGGCTCCCAGGGAAGCCATTGATCTGCTAAGGGATGCGAATTTAATACCCACAGCAATGATCGATATTTCCGATGGTTTATCTAGCGAAATGCTACATATATGCAAAAATTCAAGGGTGGGTTGTAGAATCTATACCGAGAAAATACCTGTCGATCAGGAAACCCATCGAATGGCAAAGGAGATGAACATAGATCCACTGGTTGCAGCGCTTAGCGGTGGCGAAGACTACGAATTGCTTTTTACAATACCCATAGGATTACACGAAAAAGCATTAAGTATTAAGGGAATAAGCATAATTGGGCATATAACAAATAGTAGTAAAGGGGTTTTTCTGGTAGCTCCCGATGGAAATGAGATTGCGCTTACCGCGCAAGGGTGGAATGCATATAAAGTAGAGTAAAACTGATAATCAACAGCAACTTGGGACACATCAAAGAACAAACCATAAAAGGATCGATATACTCTTACATTGGAGTATTCCTGGGTTTCCTAATATCAGGATTATTTTTGCCCAGATTGCTCACCACAGGAGAGAACGGTCTTTTAAAGCTGCTCATTGCCTACTCCACTCTTTTTGCCCAGTTTGGAACTTTGGGTTTTACCAACGCAACTGGTCGCCTGTTTGCTTACTTCCGAGATAAATCAAAAAATCATCATGGGTTTCTGCTACTAACAGTACTGGTTGTTTTGGTGGGGTTTGTCCTCACGATGGTTCTATACATTGCTCTAAAGGACTATATCATTGAAAAGAATATGGAGAATGCTGAGCTGTTCACTCAGTACATCGGATTTCTAATTCCTCTAATATTTTTTACTCTCCTTTTCTTGATTTTCGACACCTACCTGAAAATGCTCTTTCAATCCGTTACCGGAACTTTCTACAAGGAGTTTATTCAGAGGATACTTATCCTGTTTTCAATTGCCGCACTCTATTTCGAGTTTTTCACTTTTTGGCAGTTCATTGCAGCCTATGTAATTTCTAATTGTATTCCTGGCTTTTTCCTGGTTGTTGTACTTTTGGCAAGGGGGGAATTCAACCTAAAACCCGATTGGACACTTATCGATATCAAGATGGCTCGATCACTTGTGAGCATGAGTTTTTTCGGTATAATCGTTGGATTTTCAAATATTATGGTGCTGAATATCGACAGTATTATCGTCAGCCGAATGATTGGCATAGAAGCAACGGGTATTTATGCCATTACTTTTTTCTTTAGCACTTTGATTATTATCCCATCCCGTTCACTTCGAAAGATATCAGGTACAATTCTGGCGGACGCATGGAAGAACAACGAAATGAATACAATAGCCCAAATTTATCGGAAAAGCAGCATCAATCAGCTGATTTTTGGTGCCCTTATATTCATTGGGCTTTGGGCAAATATTTTCAATGTTTTTAAAATTCTGCCACCTGAATACGAAGCGGGGAAGTATGTTATATTCTTTTTGGGCATAACAAATCTAATTGAGATGACATCTGGGGTAAGCAACTCCATGCTGGCAACATCAAAATACTATAAAGCCACTGCTTTCCTTAGTCTTTTGCTTGTAATCCTGATTGTAGGTTTTAATATCATATTTATTAGACAATTTGGATTAGTAGGTGCAGCAATTGCATCAACAGCTGCATATTTTATATACAATGTATTACGTTACATAATTATCTATAAGTTGTTCGGGATGCACCCTTTTACCCAACAGCATTTTTACACACTAATAATTGCGTTAGCAACTTACGGGATATCATTCTTAATCCCTGTATTAGGGAATTTTATAGCTGATATAGCAATTCGCAGCTTTACTATAGCATTAGTTTTTGGAGCAGGAGTATACTTCCTTAAACTCTCGGAGGATATAAATGGAACGGTGGATAGTATTTTAAACAAATATTTTCGATAACATGGAAAAGAGGAAAGTTTTACTGATCTATACCAATTTTTCCACCTTCGTCAGGGAGGATCACCAAATTCTTTCATCAGTGTATGAGGTTACCAAATATCAGTTTATTCCATCAAGATCCTATTGGAGGTTTCTTTTTCGCCTATTTAAACAGTTTTTCTATTGCCTTTTTAAATTTAGAATATATGATCTTATCTATATATGGTTTGCCGATTACCATGCTTTTTTCCCGGTTCTTTTGGGAAATCTTTTTAGAAAAAAAACGGTGGTGGTTGTAGGGGGTTACGATGCAGTTTATATACCCAATTTGGATTATGGAGTTTTTAAACCTAGGTCTATTAGATCGTTGTTTTCAAAATATACGTTATGTAACGTATCACACATTTTACCAGTAGATCACTGTTTGGTTAATAGTATTAATAGATTTGACAATTCTATTAGCAATGAATTAAAGGTAGGTATTAAAAACTATGTAAATAATATTAAAGGAAAGATAGATGTTGTACCAACAGGATACAATCCTGACATCTGGAAGAAAGATGAATCGGTTGATCGAAAAATCTCTGTGATTACAATTGCAGGAGTTGCAGACGAGAAAGCGTTTAGAATAAAAGGACTCGATTTTCTTTTAGAGATTGCGCAGATAATGTCCAAATCTACCTTTTCAATAGTTGGTTTAGATGAAAAGATGCTTGAATATGTCAAATCATGGGCTCCCTCTAATGTTAAACTTTTTGGGTATGTTCAGCACCATGATCTTCCAAGGTTGCTCTCCGAACACAAAGTTTATACCCAACTTTCTTTAAGCGAGGGGCTGCCAAATTCCCTTTGCGAAGCCATGCTTTGCGAATGTATTCCAGTAGGATCTGCTGTAGGTGGTATCCCAAAAGGTATCGGTAAAACAGGTTTTGTTTTGCATAAGAAAGATGTAAACGAAGCAGTTAGATTAATAAGGTTGGCCCTCGATAGCGATGAAAGCCTTGGGGAATCAGCAAGACAGCACATCATCGATAATTTTTCCTATGATCTCAGAAAAGATCGAATTCTCTCGATATTAAATGGCGATTACGATGCAAACCTCGTTCAAGCATAGAATATTCAACAGGGTAGTTCAACTAATATTGCCCAATTCATTATCTAAAAGTCAACTTGGTGAGTTGCTAGCTCCTTTATCCCTTTATCCTGATGTTTCATCAGATGAACAACATGAAGTAGAAGTGGAGTTTGTCAATTCATTGAACTACATGGAGATACTTTCCTCAAATCCCTCAAATCATTCAGAATTAAAGGAAGGATTTGTGATGCATAATAGCAAGTATAGTGTTGCTGTAACCAGCAATGGAGAAATTCTAAAGTTTACAGTTTACCTATCGCCAAGGCGAAATATTATAGTAAACTATTTAAGCAAACTATATAGCATGGACTATGCTACCATAACCCAGAGACTTTCTCAAATATTCTTTGAACAGGTAATGGTACCATCTGTTTATTTCAATTCCGATCAGCTTTTAATTCACTCTTCATCAATGGTTAACTCAAAAAACCAGGCTATTCTAATAGGAGGTACTGGAGGTGTGGGAAAAACTTCATTGGAAATAGAGCTATGCATGAATAGAGGGTACACATTCATGTCCGATGACATTTCAATTGTGGACTCAAATGGGTTTGCATACCCAAACCATGCCTTTCCCAAGATTTATGCTTACAATACAATTGGTAAACCTTCCCTTAGGAGATTAATATTAAAGGATAGATCTTTCCACGACAGGATTGCCTGGCATTTGAAATGGATCTTATTTGGACCCGCATCGGTTAGACGTAAAATATCGCCAGAAAAAATTTATGGGAGCTATGCCACTGAAAGGGCAAAGACTATGAAATACTTCATCCTTATAAAGGAGGATAGAGATGACCTATTAATCCAGAGGATAGATACAGCAACCGCTGCCAGTATGTCCATCAAAGTAATAGAAACTGAGTATTCGGATTTTAACAAGCATATCCTCTGGCACGAGTTTTACTGCAATTCAAAGGACACTGAACCCATAGTAAGTTTAGGTGGAGTTAAGGAAAGGTGGATGATAAAATTCCTTGAAGTTTTTTCAAATGTTGAAATTTATGCACTTTTCATTCCCTCAGGAATGAATCATATCGAGTTTATTCAAAAAGTTTCAGATATTATTACTGAATAAGCATTTCATATCAGTTTAACAAAAAAGGGGCTGTCTTTTCTCGATAGCCCCTTTATTCTTTTTTAGAACAAACTATTCATTCACAATTCCCTTGTATTGCTCTGCCGAAAGGAGGTCGTTGAGTTGAGATGGATCAGCCACCTTAATCTTTATCATCCAACCATCGCCATAGGGATCCTTGTTGACCAATTCTGGGGTGTCAGCAAGCTTGTCGTTAATGGCCACTATTTCTCCCGACACGGGCATGAACATATCTGAAACGGTTTTTACAGCCTCGATGGTGCCAAAAACTTCTTCTTTATCAAGGGTTTCGCCGAGGGTCTCAATCTCGATGAATACAACATCGCCCAGTTGGCTTTGAGCAAAATCGGTAACGCCAACAATGGCTTCATTACCATTTACACGAATCCATTCGTGATCTTTTGTGTACTTTAAATCTGCTGGAATATTCATGATATCTATTCAACTTTAGGGGTTAGAAGCATTATTTTAGTTTTCCAAAAGTACACTTATTTTTAGTTATGGCAAAGAATAAGAAAGGCAAAAAAATCTGTTTTTTAGCTTAAGCAAACTATTGGACTAAAGTAAATCGAACGCTAAAACCAAAACTGGTGTTTGCTGTTGCATACGATGTGGCAACTACTGGTGTATTAACAACTCTGTCGAAGAATAACCTTATTGTAACCTGTTCGCTTACAACATACTCTCCAGATGTTTTTAGTGTGAAAACTTGTTGTCCAGCCGATGGTGTATTTGTTTCTTCAACCAGCCTTCGGAGGATTGTGCTGTTGTTCCTTATACTAAGATCAATATTTACCCTTAAATCGCTTTTTAGGGTTCGTTGGTCTCCTCCAGCTGATCTAAAAATAAGGGGTAAGTTTTCGAACCTGTATCCACTGCCAATAATATATTCCCAGTTTGAAACTTCGCTCAGCTGATTGTTGGCAAAACTCATGGCTAATGATCGTGAATTCCTTATTTCGAGCCTGTTGGTTAGGCTATTTATCCAGGTTGCATCTAGCCCTATTAATGGGTTAAACTGCTCATTGATGGAAACGTTGGTTATCTCAAACTCTGGAATAAAGTTTCCCTGTTGATCCCTAATATAGCTAAAACCATCCTCTAATGGATCGTAGTTTAGGTTTGTTGTGTATGATCCTATTGTATAGGTAGAGCGATAACCATGACGAAGAGTAAAGGTACGGAGATATTTTTGAAAAGGTTTAAGTTTAGCCAACCCATCATAGGTAACTTGCCAGTTTGGCATAGGTATCAGCGGGAAAGTATTTAATCCTATTGCATCGGGTGATACACCTGTATACGCAGCCAAAAATGAGTAGATTAAAACTTCTTGATTCAGTTTACCGTAGCCAGAAGGAAAGCGATCTTCTTCATGGTTAGATAATGAAGGGAAAGGAACATAATTTCCTGCTTCCTCTCGGATACCAGCTAACCTAATGGCCATTCTTTTTCGGTAATCTCTAAAAAGGCTAAAACTTTCGCTTATGTAATTATCTCCTTTGTTTTTTTCGAATGCGGAACTCAATGTAATAACACTAATGCTGAAATTACCTGTAATCATAGGGTTGTAGGCATTGAATTGGCCAAATTGATCGGGTATGTAATACTCATTCCTGTTTTCAGAGAAACTGCGTACTCCACTCACTTCAATTCTAAGTCCAGGTAGGGGTTCAATAGAACTCCTTAAGTTTAAGTTTTCATTGTGGGTAAGTATAAAAGGAGCATTAAGGGTGCTATCGGTACTCAGCCACTGGTTGCGAACAGCTTTCCAAGCAAAGTCAGGATCCTGCCAACCGGCAATAAATGGTAAACCCGGAGCATACACACCATTGTAATCGTCTAAACCCATGTAGAGAGTATTGGGTTTGTAGCCTGGAAGCAATGTGCCATTTGTTTGAGAATAAGTAGCTGAAAAGTTTTTTACTCCCATAAGAATACGTATTGACCCTTGGGCAAGAAGTAGGGCAATGTTTTCCCTTTCAGGAACCTTTCCTTCAACAACAACCTTCGCTCTATTAATATCCTTTTCTGTTCGGATACGAATCCTTTGGTCAGATCGAATATCCACCTCGGCTTTTACTTCTTTTCCTTCATCATCGAAAACTTTTGCAGTAACATTCTCTGTTTTGAGTCCATGCTGAATGGAACGAAACTGATTCTCCCGGAATCTAACATTCTCCTGTTCGTAAGTAATGGTTTTCATTGTAGGTTGTCGCTGTTGACCACCCCGGGCTCTTTGATCGAACTTTTGGTTGATGCCTTTTAGGTAATTGCTCTTATTGTAAAGCGAAGTAAAATTGAGTTGACTGGTTAGCTGAATTGTGTTAGAGTTCTGAATGGTATTTCCTGGATCAAAACTGCTGGTGTCGGGTAGTATTGGACCTGCCGCCCAGTTATAATTTCCACTATATCTAGCTGATGCAGATACCCAGTTAAAAAGAGGAATTTTATTGATTGGAATATTATATGTAAGGTTAAACTGATGGTTATAGTTTGTATTTCTGCCAAAATTCTTAAGGTTTGTCCAAACTGAATCCTTCCAGTGCTCATAAGCATCAGGGTCTTTTGTTCGGTTAACCATACCCATGGGTTCATCAATCCTCGCTTGATTATTGGCATTGAAGTCGAATCTGAGAGATTGGCTTAAGTCCCAATTTAGGGAGTATACCCTATTCCATGTAAAATCTTTTGAGTAAGTGGGTACTAATCTAATGTTGGGGTTATTTATGTTTCGGAGTTGTTGTTCAAAATAGGTGCGATTTAACTCAGTACGGAATGACATCTGATTAGGCATGTAGCTAAAATTGAAATCCTTAATGATTTTCAAGTACGGATGAGATAGCCATTTCACGTTTTTAAAAGGTGTGATGTTTTTTGCCTTAGTATTATAGCTGTAAGTGAACCCCCCTCGAGTATTTTTTTGCAATCGTTCTTCGGTATTAATATTTCTTGATAGCTGTTCGGAAAAGGAGTAGCTCACAGCAAAGTTTGAGATATCGTAAAACCTTGGTGTGCCCTCCGTTTTGCTAATCCTAACATTGGTAAGGTTTATGCTTTTTCGACGTGTATAATCCTGCGAGATTTTCTTAATCGAATCTCGCTCAGTTTTATTAGCTGCATTATCAAGCGCTTTTTTTAACGGAACATCTGGATCAAGGGGGTTGTATTCAGGGTTTGCAAATGACTCTGTTAATCCCACGTAAAGAGGAATGTTAACCCCCGATTCTTTGGGAAAGAAACGGCCAAGTTGTATAGTGCTATTAACATCATATTGATAATAATCATCTAAACTACGTTCATTCACTTTCTTTTCAATAGATCCAAAGCCTGGTTTTATGGTTGTCCCAGCCACTGTAACCTGTGCAAGATCAGCAAGCTTTGCCGACATTCTTGCATTGGCAGCCCATCCACCCTTATCATTAAACTGGGTGAGGCGTAATTCATTAACCCAAATTATACCTGATTTTGCCATCCCATCGTCATCAGGATTGCTGGAGCGGCTGGGGTTACGTATTCCAATCATAAGAACACGAACATTGCTCAAGCTTGGATTGCCAGTAACTTTGATACGGTTGTTCCCATCTGTTATCGTGAATACAGTTGTATATGTAATGAGAGAACCAGGCGCTTGCATTTGCGCATTTCTCTCTAGTTTCACTTCTGTAAGTGCCTCTAGATCTATATCCACTAAATTTTCTCTTGGCCATACAATTTCTCTATCACGAGTTGAATTGTTGTTATATCTACCATGGGGTGTTAGTACAAGTGGTATCTCGTACTCATAGTAGTTATTGGTGTAGTCAGTTCCCAGCCGAATAAATAGGTTTAACTCGTTATCATCAAGTGACATTCCGGGTATTTCTTCTGCATGGACATCCATCATTAGTCTTTTGTATTGCCTGATGTCAATTCTGAGGTTTTTGTATGTGGCCCGCGCATCACCATCTGCCAAATCAAGAACCTTAAGTTCCATTGCCTGCTCATTCAGTTCAGTCAGCTGCGGTTGAGCAGGGTCGATCACCCTATCTACACCTGGAGGGAGAACGTAGTTTACGGGAGTACGGGAATCGTTCTCCTCAATATTCACGGTTGAAATATCGAAAGATCCAATGGGCAAATCGTTGACTGGAACACTTTCTTGCCCCTCAATAAGCGAACGGTTATACTTGCGCCATTCACCTCTAACAAGTTCCAATGTTGCAAAGCGAAGGATTACCTCCTCTTCAAAACCTCGCAGGAAAACCCTCATAAAGCGAATGGATTTGAAATCTTGAATGGAGTTAATGGTTTTTTCATATTCCTCTACAGGAACCTTGAATTGATACCAATTCACAGAAGATCGGTCACCATTTGCCAGTTTAGCATTGTATGTTACCTTATCGGTGATATAGTTTCGTCCAACCTCCATATCCTGTGGGCGAAGGGATATTCTATACTGATAGTAACTCTCGTTTTTATTCAGGTTATTATCACGATTGATGTCTTCGGTATTAGGTACAATTGAGGATGAAGTGGGATAAGGCTCCACTATACCATCAGGGTTAGCTTGATTGGATGTGGGTGAATTTCCCTCGGGATTATTGAATTTCTTATATCGATCAAGAATTCCGGTTTCCTGGGAGTCGTATATACTCGATCGATAGTATCGATAGTTATCATTTGAGGGGTCTTTCAAGGCATCTTGATAGGCAACGGAGTTTTCCCCAAATTGTGCTTTTATTTGTTCCAAATAGTCTACGTAGAACGTACGCTCATCTTCTGTTAACAGTCCATCGAGCCCTACATCTTGGAACCTGCGGGAATCAGGATCAGTATCAAAAGCATTTACCAAAGATTGTACTGTAGGAACCCTCCCCCATACTGTTGTGTCAACATTGGTTATTACATCGGCAGATGTTGGCAGCCCATTCTCAAACGATTTTTTACCATCGCGAAGAATATCTTCAGATATTTCACCCAGATTGAAGTATAAATCTCCTCCTGGATGGAGCGAATCGTAAACAAATGGGTCCATAAGCCAAAACTCGATGTACTCAATGTTAGCCGTTTCGAAATCTGAAATGCCCGAAGGAATATCTCTCATCATACCTCCCCATGAATTTGTAGGATCTGTTAGCGTTCCATCGGAGTTTATTCCTTCAGTGTTATAATTATATGGACCCTTTTCTAAGGGATAGAAAGCAAGGTTAAGAACCTGAATGTTAGTGGGTAATCCTTGAGGGGTATTCCTATTGGGAAATATTTCCCGTTCGAATATCTCACGAACAAAATGGCTGCTTTGGGTTTCGGGATCATTCCTAATGTGCCCAGGTGTAAGTGATGTATTTCGGAGAAATAAAGGATCAATGGAGTACCAAGCAAGTTTTGCTCGATTGTATCCATACCTTAAGTCGTTCGAAAGGTCACCTTCGGGGAAGAGATCGGGTTGATGTTGTGGAGTGCTAGATAAATGCCACGACGACCACTGGCGCATGTCAATAGAGGTTTTTGCCCCCTCAAAATCATCGATGTAAACAGTTCCTCCTTTACCTATGGCTCGGGAGTGTCCAGGATGAAATTGGGCAAATTCAGCGTCAAAATTTATTGTCGATTTTTCCTTTGTTTCGATGAAAGGAAGGAGATCTACCGCTTTGGTTAAGAATGATGATTCGGTACGGTATGATGTATTTAAACCCCAAATGGTATTACTAATAGCTTCGTTTCCAAAACTAACTTTGTGCGTAAAGGGGCGCTCAGTTAGGTTAAGAACTGTGGCTCCTATATTGAAGTTGTCGGAAATCTTATAATCGAAATGTGAGCCAACCAACGTTTTGGTTTGGAAGTCGAAAAGAGCTTGACTCTCAAGAGAAATTTGAATGGGAGTCCCTGATTCTAAGAGTCCGGGATTGATAATTTTCACTGACCCCATAACGTAATCCACTGTGTAGTCAACTCCCTCAGTCAACCTCGCTCCACCAGCCGTAACAACCACTGAACCTCGGGGAACATTGGCTGCGTTAAGCGATATTTCAGAACCCGATGAAGATTTGTATGTACCTGCCAGTTGAAACTTATTCTTTTCAGCAACCTGTCGTGCCCTTGTAAGGGTTGAGTCGTAAAGCTCTTGGTATATATACTTCTCCGCAATTGTAGGATCTCCTATTTTACGAGCTAAATCACTTCCAAAGGGCTCAAGAACAGGGAAGATTATACGACCATTGGCTGCCTTTATGGTGATCCCTTCGATGAAATCGAACATTCCATCGGATCCAGGATCGTTGTTGCTATTGAGATTATCGAGATTTAAAACTGAAAGCAACGGTTCGTTGGCAATATTGCCCTCAGGAATGTAGTTTATGGTTGTTCCAGCTTGATCATTTTGGTATAGTATATTAAGGTAGAACTCGTTACGATCGATCTGCCATGCACCCATGGAGTAGATATTTTTCATCATCTGGTTCCAGGTGGGTTGCTGTGGCGATAGGTTTGTTCCCTTGAGAAGTTTTACGATCAGAGCATTGGGAGCAGTAATCCCATCGGTTGAGAATTCTCCAACCTGATATGTTTGACCTCCCATGGTATACTCGTATGCAACAGCAAGTACCTCATCGGCATTAAGGGAGAAGTTAAGAGAAATATAACCCAATTGGGAGTTTAATGAGAATTCGGATTGAGAAAGTTTCTTAGCATTTTCTAAAGATTCATAGTCCCTGCCACCCAAAAAACCCTGAGCTGTAAGGGGAGATAATACGTTGCTAATATTTGAAATATTTCTTATGCCCTTGTATGTGGTTATCATTATATCATACAAGTTATTCCTATCGTTGCTGGGGTTAAGACCTGATAGTATTTGAGAGAAAATATTATCGGCAAAAATGTTCTGTTGGTTCTCTCCAATATCGTGAAAGGCTACTAAATCCCTTGAGTTGTCGAAGTTGCTTTGCTTGTTTGTAATCCAAACCTCAATTCGTGTAATGTTAACACCACTATTTACAATGGGCAAGTTCTGAAGGGATTGGTTATATGTATCGCGGAAGTAATGCGAAAGGAAAAAGTGTTTGTTCACCTCATATTCATCAGCCTGAATCTCGAAATCCTTGATTTGAGCACCTCCTCTAACTTCCAAAACTTGAGTTTGCCCATCCTGCTTTGAGAAGACGCTGGTGACGGTTAGTTTACCAAAGCGGAGTTGAGTTTTTAGTCCAAAGAGACTATGGCTTCCGGTGATAAGGGAACCCGGTAATGGAAGGGATACGTTACCAGCTTCGATCTTTTGGATTATTTCATCCTCAAAACCAGTATACTCAACTTTAACATTATTCTCAAAATCAAAGGTGGCTTCTGTGTTGTAGTTTACGCTCATTCTCAATTTTTCACCAACAGTACCATCCACATTCATTTGAATTTTCGATTGAAAATCGAAAGTGGTGTTACGACGTAAATCTTCGGGAATGGTATAATTATCGGTTCGGGTATGGGTTACTCCAAAAACAAGTTCGGCAGTTCCCTGAGGGATGATTTCGATGATATTGCTGCCAAAGATCCTATCGAAGGTTTCTCCGCCTACCTGTAACCTGGGAAGAATTCCAGAACCACGTGCTCCTGTTTCGCCACTCTGGCGTTGTTGCCAGTACTCGCGCATGGATTGTTCAAACTGAAACCTGCGGTACTCATCCTCGTTCATCACCTGTGGTGGACGAATATTTATGTCCCCCACTTTGTAGTAAATGGTATAAAGTTTTGTGTTTGGATCGTACTCAACAGTGGTTGTTATATTTTGAGGAGGCGACATGAACAGAAGCGAGGATGGTGAGTCGATATCTTCCATGCCATCACCTTTGGGTATTGGATAGGGTAAGATAATGGAATCGGGCGATTGAACTTCTTCAGTCAAATGAATAATACCGATATTGTTGTATGAATCAGCAAAAAAAACCGATGCAAAAAGCATAGGTCTCTCTGAAATTAATTTCAGGGTAAATATTAATATCCCTAAAATTATATGCTTACCGAAATACTTCAATTTCAATACAAGATTACTGATTTACAATCCTTTAAGAGCCTCTTTGATTAGGGTTTCCACTGTTTGATTTGGATTTTGCTTTAGTATCTGAGCAATTATTTTTTCAGCAACACCTTTTGCAAAGCCAAGCATAACTAATGCAGATAACGCTTCTTGCTTTATGGTATTGTTTGTTGTTGCGAAAATTTCTTGATCTGCACCAACTTTACCAAGTTTATCCTTCAAATCCACTAAGATACGTTGTGCTGTTTTCAATCCAATGCCTTTGATCCGCTTGAGCGTATCTACATCGCTTTGCAGAATGGCATCCTTAAGCTCTGCCGCCGAAAGTGACGAAAGGATAACCCTTGCGGTATTCGATCCAATTCCCGAAACACTAATGAGATGACGAAAAAGGTCACGTTCTTCTTTCTGAACAAAACCGTAAAGTAAGTGCGCATCCTCCCTTACTACCTGATGTAGAAATAGTAAAACATCCTTTTTACCATCAAGAGTTGAATAAGAATGCAGCGAGATATTGATTATAAATCCAATTCCATTGGATTCAACTACAGCGTAAGTTGGATTAAGCTCCACAAGCTCTCCTCTTATAAACTCATACATAATTGCAGGATGTTGTTTGGTAAAATTATTCTTGTCCTTCTTGGTTTGATAATTTCAAGGGATTCTTAATGAGTTCTGTATGCATCTTGCGCTTTTTGAAAATATCCAGAGCAAGGTAAAGCGCTTTGCGGAATGAATTTTCGGAAGCCACACCCTGCCCGGCAATTTCATATGCAGTTCCATGAGCGGGTGATGTCCTAATTATTGGCAAACCTGCAGTGAAGTTAACACCGGTATCAAAAGCCAATGCCTTAAAGGGCGTTAGGCCTTGATCGTGATACATGGCCAGAATACCATCGAATTTAGAGAACCCATCGGAGCCAAAAAGCCCATCGGTAGGGTAGGGCCCCATTGCAAGTATGTTTTCTGCATTGGCTTTATCAATGGCAGGGATAATGATAGTTTGCTCCTCTTTTCCCAATACTCCCTCATCACCTGCATGAGGATTTAAACCTAGTACGGCAATACGTGGTTTCCTGATTTCGAAATCGGAGATAAGCGTGTTATTAAGAATCCGTAATTTTTTTAGAATAGCCTCTTCGGTGATAAGTTTAGGAACCTCCGACAATGGTACATGCCCAGTTACTATACCTACACGCATTACATCGCTAACCATAAGCATAAGAACCTCTTCAACATTAAAGGCATTTGCTAAATATTCTGTATGCCCTGGAAAACTGAAATTATCGCTTTGAATGTTATGTTTATTAATGGGAGCAGTAAGTAAAACGTCAATTTTTCCTTTTTTAAGATCATTCAATGCGAATTCGAGTGCCTTTATTGATCCTTCACCACAGTATTCGTTAGACTTTCCTAACTCGACGCGCACATTTTCGTCCATGCAGTTTATTATGTTCGATCGCTTTGGATTAACTTCATTGATGTCCTTAATCTGATTAAAACTAAAATTTTCGACATTCATCGCTTTTCGGTGATAAGCTGCAACCTTAGGCGAGCCGTACACAACGGGTATACAAAGTTCATTAATCCTAATATCCGAAAGGGTTTTAATAATTATCTCGTATCCTATTCCATTTATATCCCCTTGGGTTATGCCAACCACTATTTTGTCATTAATCATTTTATTTCATTTTTGATTGATAAGTAACCAATTAATGCCATTATTCTTTTTAACCATATTATATTGGCATTAATCAGGCAAAGATAGTAAATTGAGAAATAGTATGAATATTGTGATTAAGAAAAAAGAACATCCCAAAATATTATAAAACAATTGGTTGCTTTTCATGAAGTTTTATCATTGCAGAAATACTTTGATTTAATAAAAGAAACTAATTCATACCTTTAGCGTTATATATTCATTCATTTTTTTACTGAATAATTGAAATGGTTATTAGTAATCTACTTCAAAAAGCCATTGGGCAGGAATTTCTAACTCTAGAGGAGGGTTTATATCTATACAATAATTCTTTACTCTCAGAATTGATGTTTGTTGCACACGAGCTGCGAAAGATTAATGTGCCAGAAAATACCGTCACATGGCAAATCGATCGCAATATAAACATTACTAATGTCTGTATATCGGGATGTAAATTTTGCAATTTTCACTGTAAACTAAACGATAGTCAAGCATATATAACAACAATAGAAGAATACATAGACAAAATCAAGGAAATGCAACTTTTAGGAGGCGATCAAATCCTATTACAGGGTGGATTGCACCCAAAGTTGGGATTAGATTTCTATACGCATTTATTTAAACAGATAAAAAGGGCATATCCTCTGATAAAACTTCATGCATTAGGGCCACCCGAAATAGCTCACATTGCCCGTTTGGAGAATAAAAAATTTAAGGATGTCCTTATAAGTTTGGTTGATGCTGGTCTTAATAGCCTACCCGGTGGGGGTGCAGAAATCCTTGTGGATAGAGTTCGCAAAGAAATATCTCCAGGGAAACCAAACTCGCAGGCTTGGCTGGATGTGATGACTGAAGCACACAAATTAGGTTTACTAACTACGGCAACCATGATGTTTGGCCATATTGAGACCCCCTCAGAACGAATTGAGCACTTAATTAAAATTCGTGATCTTCAAAGTAAGAAACCAAAGGGAACCATAGGTTTTTCAGCATTCATTTGCTGGCCATTTCAGGATAAGGATACCGTCTTAAGCAGTCAGGGGATTAAAAACAACACAACAATGGAGGAGTATATTCGTATGGTGGCCATCAGCAGGATTATGCTGCCTAATATAAAGCATATACAAGCTTCGTGGCTTACCGTTGGGATTGATACTGCTCAGGTTTGTCTACACGCAGGAGCCGATGACCTTGGATCGATTATGATTGAGGAAAACGTGGTCTCATCAGCAGGGGCAACCCATAAGATGAATGCTTACGCCATTCAGAAAGCCATTTCGGATGCTGGTTTCGAACCACAGCTCCGAAACCAGCAGTATGAATATAAAACTTTGCCAGAACTCGACTTTGATAGGTATTTTAACAGTTAAGGCATCAATGGAATAATCCGTGATGATTAATGCTGATTAAGAACTTAACAAATTCAAAAATGGCATAAATCGTATAATCCCTAAATTGCTTTTAGCATCATGGTGCATTAACTTTATCCTTGATTTACTAATACTATTTGCATTGACACCTCCCGAAGCAAAATACCCATTAAATGAGATCACGTGGATCAGAGAAGCATTTGACTTTTTCTACGAGAGTATCAGGAGTTTCGCCTACTTTAAAACAGGTGATTTATCTTTTGCTGACGAGGTAACCGAGGATACATTCATTAAGCTTTGGTTACTCCGAAAAAAGGTTCGCCCCCATGCTATAAAATTGTCACTATACTCAATCGCTAAAAGTATTATTAAGAAGAAGCAAAAAAACAACAAGGTCGTTTTTCATTTTATAAGGGAGTTTGCTTGGGATGAACAAAAAGTAAGAACCGATTCGCCATTGATCAATTATGAAATCTACAAGAAACTTCAAAAAACGCTAGCCGATCTTCCCCAGTTGCCCAGAGTAACTTTTCTCATGAACCAAATTGAAGGCCTCCCCTACAAAGAGATTTCAGATAGGTTGAATTTGAAGATTAAAGCCATTGATATGTTTGTTGGTGAGGCCAAAGAAATGCTTCGATCGGTAATGGGAACAAAAGATATGAATGGAATTAACTCCAATGAAATTGAAAATCGAAGTGATTTTGATGATCGTTTGTTGAGGGCAATAAATGGGCTTAAGGTACCTCCTTCAGATTATTCAAAGGAAGAGGTTTGGCAAAAGTTAACCGAACGTATTGAGAGGATTGAGCGAAGCCTTAGGTTAAGGGTTAAGTTGATGCATTTGGGTGCATTTGCATTAATATTTATTGCAGTAATATCAGTGATTTTCGATTGGCATTTTGCCATGAAGACTGTTGAAGCACCAGCGGGGAAAATTGCGTATGGGCAGCTTCCCGATTCTACAGTTATAACCATCAATGCTGGCTCAAAAATAAAACACCGAGAGTATGGTTATAAAAAAAGAAGGACAGTATTTCTTGAGGGAGAGGCCTTTTTCGATATTAAAAAGGGTAATATCGATTTTCAGCTAATTTTGGGGGCAGATACCCTTTGGGTTAAAGAAGCTCGTTTCAACGTTTTTTTTCGTTCCGGCATTCTTAAGGTAGAGTGCCTTTCTGGGGAAATTAATTCTTCAATTAATTGTATTGCTGGAAAAGTAATTCATGCTGAGCAGGGAATTTTGATTACACCTGAATCAAAATTCCCCAATGTATTCTACCTCAATAGAGAAACTGCTGCATCGTGGCTGAGGGGAGACTTTTTCTACACTAATACTCCGCTTAAATTGGTTTTTGAAGAGTTGGAACGACAATTTAACATAAAGATTAAAATGCAAGGATTTGAACCAGATGACTATTTCTTTTCAGGATCTTTCAACACCTTAGGTGTTAAATATGCTCTTAACAGCGTGTGCCATTCTTTGGGATTAGACTATGAATTCGTATCTGGAAAAAATGATGTAAAAATTTATCCTCAGAGCGATTAGGATAAAATGATAATGAATTGTTGACCAAAAATATTTTAACTAAATAAAAACAAGAAGAGCATTCCGCGTTTTTCCGGAATGCTCTTCTCTTAAAAAAAGAAAATCTAATTTTTCACGAATCTTGATGTCCAAACACCCTCAGAGGTTTTGCAAACCACTATGTAAATCCCAGGCAGGAATGATGAAACATCGATGGATAGAAGGCTGTTTTCCAAAGATTTTTGGAGAGATGTTACCTTATTCCCAGCAATACCAACAATTGAAATTTCCGCAAAGCTAACTTGCTCTGGGAAAGCAATTGATATTGAATTCCTTGCGGGATTTGGCGAAATCCTTATATCATTAGCCAATAAGCTGTTTACTCCTGTACCATCTGTTATGAAGTATGCAATAGCTTGAGTGTTTGCCTCAATCTCAACTTGAGTTATCGAAGTGTTATGTTCCACCGAATTGATTGTCCATCGATCGAATACCCAGCCTTCGGTTGGGGTAGCAGTTAGAGTTACAATTGAACCCTCCTGGTACTGATGGTTTCCAACTCCGGGTGAAGTGGTTCCGTTGCCATTGACACTAACAGTTAGGGTGAAGTAGTTAGGTGAAGTTGCACCAACATTAATATAGTTTGGCTTGGTTAGTACCAAATCGCCATTAATGGTTAGCGAAACATTCTTAAAACCTTCAGTATCATATGTTACGGTATGTGGTCCTTCCGAATCGGCAGAGGATGGTATAGCACCTTCTCCGAAGTTCCACAGGAACGATTCGGCAGTAACACCCTGATTTATGTAGGTAAATACTACTTCATCCGAAACATCAACTTCAGTCTCGTTTGCCAAGAAATCGAACCCAAGAGTTTGATTACCTAACTCAAAAACATATACCCCATTGGGCGCAACAAGAGGTTTTGTAATAGTTTTTGCATTGCCATTGGTTGCACTTATGTAGTAGTATACCAAAGATTCCGGTGGAAGATATGAAATACTGGCTTTGTACTCATCTTCATCAAGATACATGGGTATCTCGTTGAATCCTTCATCGGGGTCCAAACTCCAATAAAGAGATGCTGTTTCAATGCCCGAAGCTGATGATATATTAGCCTCAAAGGAATAACCGGAAAAAGAGTATTCAACCTCATCGCGAATGGGAGCATGGCTTATGAAGATTGGATCGTGTGCAGCAATTTCCTTGGTGATGCAGTGAATGGCTCCACTGGCTGGAATCACGTTGCGCATGTTTATACCCACAATATTGTAGCCTGGCATGGCATCCTGATATATGTTTAAGGCTTCAGAGTCCTGTGCTAAACCGTATATGGGTACTAATACTAAGTTGTTGAGGATAACAGAATTGGTATAGGTCAAGTAGTCTGACCACTGATTGGGATAGTGTCCGCTTTCATCTGGTGGCATAGGAATACGAACCACCCGGTAGGGACGACCATAGGGAGTTTGAAAGTTATTCAAAATGTAATTGAGGTTTGCCTCAATTTGTGGACCATCAGCTATTCCTGTGGGATATTGACCAACCAGAAGGGTTTCTTCGTCCAACAATTTCATGTGCATATCAATGTGGTGGATCCCATCCCATGGCAGAGTTGTCATTTTTATGTATGATTCAATGCCCAGGTATTTCTTTGCAATGGTGTCAATTTGTGCTTCAGTTAAATTGCTATTCTCTTCGAGTATTAGGTTCGACGAGAACCCTTTACCAAAACCATCGGCCATAAAGTTACCCCCTGTGGCAACAAGGCGGTTTGGGTTTTGGGTCATTTGGTAAATTGGCAGATCTAAATAACTTGCAATAACCGAAGGAATCAAATTATCTTGAGGACGTGGACGATTGTATACCCAGTCAGCTATGGCAAGCTCATTGGTACCATTCAGGTAGATACTTTGAGGGCCATAGTCGCGTACCCAAACGGAGTTATAATCAGCAACAACAAACTCAACATTTTCAGAGTTTACGCCGCCTTGCGAAAGATAATTTTGAACGCTTGATGGATTGTCACATACGATATAAACGGTTACAACCTCCTTTGCATAGCGCACTATTTCTCGAAGGTTGCTCGTGTATGATGCCCAGGTTATCACTACCCCCTGTGCTTCGTCCCACTCTCCTGGAGTACGGGGCTTTTCGGCTGGTGGTGAGGTCCCCTTATCGGTGGGATAATTTTTAATGTAGTCGTCCCAGATAAGCTTTTCAGCTTCGGTCATGCCCTTGGGCAAAGGTTCTTGGCAAAACACTTGAAATGAGGAAAAAAGAAAAACGAAAAGAAGGAAAAAACGGTTCATTACTATTGTTTTTTATTGTTAGTGATTGAATTTGCAAATGTAGGAAACCTCATAGTAAATATGAATGAATCTTTGTAAAATCAATCTTTAAATTTTTAACAAACAGATTGACAAATATTAACATAGTTAATTTGAGGCGACAAGACGATAGGTCCCTTCAACTAAACAGCGATTTCGGAATGAAGTTATAAATTCTGCTCTAAGTTGTATGGTATTATCGATAGAGCTGCCAGGAGGAAGTTTTACAAAGAGTTTGCCAACACCATCATCCGATTGCAAGGGTATATAATCGATTCCCTTTTCGTGAAGTTGAACGGCTTGGGAAAATTTAACCGATTTAAGCCCTGATGATAATCGGGCTTCCAGAGTTAAGGAAAGGTCGCGTGAATGCTTTTCCTTTTTCAGAGAAAAAACAATGCTGGGGGTATCCTGCAATACACCTTTCTGGTTGTACTCCTTGAGACCAGGTTGCAGCTTATTGTTCAAATAGGGAGTTTCGCTCTGGATTGCTCCGTTTTTATGGTATTTGATCACATTGCCATGAATTTTTCCTTTTAATCTGGGAGTTACAGAGAACAACTTCCCATCGGGGTAGTAAACCTTAACATTACCATGCACATAACCACTATCGTAAGGAGTTTCTTTGCGCAGGACACCCTCCTCATAATATTCCAGCTTAATACCATGAATTTTCCCATTAATATGAGGTATAACCTCGAAAAGTTTACCATTTCGATGGTAGGTCTTCTTATATTCAATCTTCTGCTCACCCTCTTTGCAACTTAGAATTATCATACTTGCAATGAGCATTAGCAGAAATGATCCTCTAATATTTATCATACTAATAAAAGTTTTTACATTCCGAATAGCCATTTGATGGCATCAGGAAATTCCCTTGCCCAGAACCACTCACTATGATGTCCATCGGGTACAATTCTTACATTTAGTTCGCTTTCATCAAATCCTACTTCTTTGAGTATCTCTTCTGCTCGCTCAAGGTTCGATATTAAAGCATCGCTTTCCTGTTCACCACCAAGTATGTATATCTTTTGAGTTCGTCTTTTCTTAAATTTCGCCATCTGCTCAAAGGCTTTTTCGCTCCACCAGAGCGAGGGGGAAAATACGCCAGCTTTCCCAAAAACTTCGGGGTATTGTAATGCCATATACAGCGCCATTAACCCTCCCAGCGAACTTCCCATTATGATCGTATTATCCCTGTCAGGAAATGTTCGATAGTATTTATCGATGTATGGTTTAAGATCTTTTACAAAGAACTGTGCAAATTTTGCCCCATCGCCACCCATTTTTTCATCGTTAGGCCATGGAGTTTGCTCATTAATTCGGTCTCCCTCACCATGATAAACGGCTACAACAATGCAGGCAAAATTACGCCTGTGGTAGAGACTATCAAGGGTTTCATCAACCTTCCATTCTCCAGCAAAAGAAGTGGACGCATCGAAAACATTTTGCCCATCGAACATGTAAATTACTGGATAGGCTTGCCGAGATGAGTAATTAGGAGGGAAGTAAACCCTGACTGTACGCCTACGCTTGAATTGAGGAATCTCTATACTTGTTGGGGTAAAGAAAACGTTTGTCGAAGCGGTGGAAGCAATTTGTTGTTGTGGTATAAGATCTCTCCAGCTATGAACTTTTATAAAGATCTGGCTGCCAATGGAATCAACGTACAACCTGTTGGGGATATCCCTTCCCAGCGAATCAACCTCAACAGAGGTCCAGCTTCCACGACATATTTTATACTCAAAGCTACTTGGTACAGAATCGAGATTAAGAACAAGTTGTCCGTATTCATCTGCACTGAACTGGTATTCACTATCGTTAGGAACCCACTTATTAATAGTCCCTGCTAAAAAGAAGTAAGAGTCTAAAGGTGTATTTGCTGGAATATATTTTAGAATGAAGGTTACCTGAGCTGAGGTAAATTTCATTATTACTGCAATTATGATCACTGTGAACACTAACCTTTTCATACCTTTGGTTTTGCTGTAAAGGTATGAAATTCTGAAAATCTTTCTTGCTTTTTCATGTTAATTGGCATATCTTTGCAGTTAATCAGCTAATTAATGATGTTAACTGTTATCTCCACACTATACCACAATAACGGCAAGGGCCTATTCGCTTGCTGGATTTGCTGATTAGATTCCTTTTCACATTCTATTGATTATATCATCTTGTTTATTCAACAAAACAAGTAATTATCTGCATATTATAGAATTTATGAAAGGAATAGTTTACCATACCCGCAGTTTTTCCGTTCACGATGGCCCTGGAATTCGTAAGACCATTTTTCTTAAGGGTTGTCCCTTAAGATGTGTTTGGTGCCATAACCCCGAAAGTCAAAGTTTTAATATGGAGAAGCTAGAATCGACCAAACGCCTTGGAAACAAATCTTATGAAATTGTTGAAACTTTAGGGATAGAAGTAACTGTTGAGGAAATAATCAATGAGATCAAATCCGATATACCATTCTTCGAGGAGTCGGGTGGCGGGGTTACACTCTCCGGTGGAGAACCATTGGCTCAACCTGAGTTTACTCTTCAACTTTTAAAGAGCTGCAAATCCATAGGAATTCATACTGCCATCGACACATGTGGGTATGCTTCGTGGAAAACTGTAGCGCAAACCATTCCGTTTACTGATGTTTACCTTTTCGACTTGAAGATTGCCGATAGCATGGAGCATAAAAAGCATACAGGGGTTGAGAATGAACAGATCATAAAAAACCTGAAAGACTTATCTGCCGCAGGTTGTTCAATTATCATTCGTATTCCCTTGGTTGAAGGAATAACCGATACCCCCAAGAATATTGAAGGTTTAAAAAGGGTTATTATAGATATGAAGGGGATACAGCGTATCGATTTTCTACCTTACCATAACCTGGCAAAGCATAAGCTTTGTATGGTAAAGAAGCATAACCAATTGGATAAGATGGAAAACTACCCATCATCAAAAGCCAAAAGTGTGGCATCTGCCTTTGTTGGTTACGGCCCAATAGTTTCAGTAGGAGGCTAGATATTTGATAATAGTTAATGGAAGTATTTTATTATGAATGAACGAATTGAGCGTCTGCGCAACCAAAGCCTTAAGGCAAACAACACTTTATCAGTGGAGAGAGCGTTGCTGGTTACCGAGTTTTACAAGGATGAAAACACCCAAAAGTATTCGATTCCAGTACAACGTGCCATGACTTTTAGGCATATACTGAGCAAAAAGTCTATTCCCATTATGGAAGGCGAGCTGATTGTGGGAGAGCGAGGTCCTCAGCCAAAGGCTGCTCCAACCTATCCCGAGATTTGCCTTCACTCCCTCGACGATTTGAAGCTGATTAACTCCCGTTCAAAGGTCTCATTTAGGGTTGACGATAATGTCCTCGAAACCTATAAGAAGGTAATAATCCCTTTTTGGAGTGGTAAAACTCAGCGCGACAGGGTTTTCCTGTCGCTGCCACAAGAATGGCTTGATGCCTACGCCGCAGGCGTATTTACCGAGTTTCAGGAGCAACGAGCACCTGGGCATACTGTTGGAGGTAAAAAGCTTTTTGAAAGGGGAATGAACGATATTAAAATTCAGATAGCAAAGCTGCTAAATACCGTTGAGGTGTCTAATAACCCTGATGATAGTGCCAAGCGTGAGCAGCTTAGTGCGATGTACATTGCTGCCGATGCCTTAATACTTTTTGCCAATCGCTATGCAGATGAATTGGAAAAGTTGGCATCCAACGAAACCGACGAGCAACGGTTAAACGAGCTACTGGAGATGATTCGCATTTGTCGTAAGGTGCCCACGAACGCACCAGAAACATTCCACGAGGCGCTTCAGCACTACTGGTTTATTCATCTTGGGGTAATAACCGAGCTCAATCCATGGGATTCATTCAATCCGGGAAGGTTAGATCAGCACCTTTACCCTTTCTACAGAAAGGAAATTGCAGAGGGATCGCTAACAAATGAAAGAGCCATAGAACTCCTACAGGCTTTTTGGATTAAGTTCAACAATCATCCTTCGCCCCCCAAAATGGGAGTTACAGCCGAGGAGAGCAATACTTACACCGATTTTGCCCTCATAAATTTGGGTGGGCTTAAGGAGGATGGCTCAGATGCAGTAAACGAACTTTCCTACCTTATTCTTGATGTGATTGAGGAGATGCGATTGCTTCAGCCCAGCTCCATGGTGCAGGTTAGCAAAAAGTCGCCACAGCAGTTTTTGAAACGGGCTTTACAAATTGTGAAAACAGGTTTTGGTCAACCCTCAATCTTCAACACCGATGCCATAGTTCAGCAGTTGCTAAGCCAGGGCAAGTCGCTTGTTGATGCTCGTAATGGCGGAGCTAGCGGCTGCGTCGAGACGGGAGCCTTTGGCACTGAAGCATACACCCTTTCAGGTTACTTTAACCTTAACAAGGTGCTGGAAATCACCATGAACAATGGAATAGATCCACGGAAGGGAAAACTGATTGGTCTAGAGACAGGAAGAGCCGATTCATTCAAATCGTTTAACGATTTTTACCATGCTTTCGAGAAGCAGCTAAACCACTTTATTGGCATTAAGATTAATGGAAATAATACCATTGAAGAGCTGTACGCCAAACATATGCCTGTGCCTTTTCTCTCGGTATTAATTGACGATTGCATTCCCAATGGCACCGATTACAATGCTGGCGGAGCTCGTTACAACACCAGCTACATTCAGGGCGTTGGTCTTGGTAGCATAACCGATAATCTTACCTCCATTCGCCATTGGGTGTTCGATAAGGGTGAGCTAACGCTTGGTAAGATGTTGGATATGCTGAATAAGAACTTTGAGCAATCGGATGAATTTCGTTTCAGGTTGGTTTACGAAACCCCAAAATGGGGCAATAATAGCGATTATGCTGATCGTCATGCAGTGATGGTTTTCAACAGCTTTTACAAAGCGGTTACTGGTCGCCCATCGGCAAGGGGAGGGGTTTTTCGTATCAACATGCTGCCAACCACTTGTCACGTTTACTTTGGGAAGGTAATTGGTGCCATGCCCGATGGTCGCCTTGCGGGGGAACCCCTTAGCGAGGGGATTAGTCCAGTGCAGGGAGCCGATCAAAACGGACCAACCGCCGTGCTGTTATCGGCTGCTAAGATCGATCACATTAAGACCGGAGGAACACTGCTTAACCAGAAATTTTCACCCTCATTCTTTGCCTCCGATGAGGCGTTGGATAAGCTGGCAGCACTTGTGCGAACCTACTTTAAGCTCGACGGGCACCATATCCAGTTTAACGTTGTTGATGCTGAAACCCTGCGCCATGCACAAAAATTCCCCGAAAAGCACCGCGATTTAATTGTGAGGGTAGCAGGTTACTCCGACTATTTCAACGATCTGGGCGAGGCCCTGCAAAATGAGATTATCAGACGAACTGAACACGGGGATTCTTAAAACTCCTGAACAAAATAGTGTAATTAGAATACTCAAATTATATTTTTTTACTCTGTGAAATTCCTTGTCTTCCCTGTGAAATCCGTGTCACTTACTTTCATTAGTATCACAGAGTTACACTGTGTTCTTCACAGAGTCACACAGTTGATTTTTATGTTGACTTCTTTAAGTGTTTCTGTGAAAGATAAATGATTTGTTTGTTTATCTGAAACGAAAAGATCAGCAAAAAATGCTGGTCTACATTGTGACCCCTGCCTTCGGTAGGCAAGCCGGCGGGATTAGTTCGCTACGCTAAGGCAGGCGCACAACCCGCTCATGATCCTGTCTTTGAAAAATGCCATTTTGAGATAGCCATAAAATACTAAAGGCCAATCCATTTGGATCAGCCTTCAGTGTGACCCCGACAGGATTCAAACCTGTGACCTTCAGAACCGGAATCTGACGTTCTATTCAGCTGAACTACGGGGCCAATTGCGTCTGCAAAAGTATTGAAAAATAAACAAGTTGCAAAAATTTGATTTAAATGGTAATCTCACGGTTTCGTATCTTTACCTATACCCATCCCAAACACCCACATCGCTTAGTGTGCCTGGGTTATAGCCAGATGGGACAGAAAAATCCTTTGCCGTTAGAGCTAATCTCTTAGCCTCAACCACCTCCGACACTTCAATGGAACCATCAGATCGGTACATTTCAACCTTAACAGGATAACCTTTCTCAATCAAATTAAAATACTCACTGGTGCTTTCGAAGCTAACGGCGTAAGCCCCGCTGGCTAACTGGTTAAGAAATTGGCTTAGGCTAATAAAATCGAAATCTTTGGCAATGGCTAGTTCTGCTGAAATCCAGATATTCTCAAAGGGCATATTATCCTCACTTACCTTATAAAGGGTTGAGGTGAATCCTGAAATCATTTCACCATCCTTATCCTTTCGAACGGAGAAATTTCTTGGCTCCTGAATTGCCTGACTGACATCAGGGAATGAAGCTTTAAGCATCTCCTGGTACATTGCCCGCATAACCTCTTGCTGCTCACTCTCCATTCCGTAGAGCTGCTGATCGATGATAATCTCCAACTCTGCTTTTACCTCCGCATTAAACTTTGCCGGACTTCCCTTCCAGTACCTTTGGGTATCCTGATTCAGGTAGATTATTTCTCCATTCTTCAGGTCGAAAATCGTTGTTAGCTCCCCGGTTACCATTTTCATATATCCATTGTGAAGAAAAACCTGTTCTATCCGTGCATTGGCAGGGTTTTCATTCTTACTGTAGTAGCGGGTTGTAATATGCCAACCATTTGCACTGGCAATGGCTGAAAGGATGAGCAGAAGTATAGTTAAGTATGTTCTATTCATTTTATCAGATGGTTTTGAGTGGATAAAGGTAAGTTAAAAAGGCGAAATAAGCCCAATGTATAAACGGATTGGTGTGGGATAAAAGTATTTTTATATACAACAGCAGGTACTGCTAAAGCTAAAGCCAACAATGAGTACACGATTTAATGGAATGATGAAACCACATACAAGTCTATCCCTCCTCGCCCATCAGGGTTTGACTAGGCGAGGCAAACTCGAAACTCGAAACTCGATTTTTACATTCATTTTCTTTACCTTTGGATTTCACACCCATTAACCACTTAAACCAAACGCTTATGAAACACAAAACATTTTTCTTACTACTCTTAATGCTTACAGCCACACCGTGGCTGGCAGCCCAGCACGCCGTGTGGTGGGACGGCTCGCCCCCGCCGGGCAATACGGCCAAAGACCACTCAATTGGCTACGGCAACGGCTTTGCCTGGCAGGTGGCGCTGGGCACGGCTACCTCATGGGACTGGGCTCATGATGTTATTACCGTGAGCAGCGGGGGCTACCTGGTGGTGGGCTCTAATGGTTACGATGACGGGAGCCATTTAACCCACGCCGATCTTGCCCTCTACCGCCTCGATGAGGAAGGATTGCTGCTGTGGGAGAAACTCTACGCCATTGACAACTACAAGGAGATGAATGAGTTCAAGGCTGTTGAGAAGCCCGATGGCGGCTTCCTGGTGGCAGGAAAACTCAGCTGGGGTGGGGTGGGCGTGCCACGTAGGTGCATCCTCCTCAACTGCGATGCCCATGGCGACACGCTCTCAACAAGGAAATGGACCTTTGCCGATATGGCCACCGACGATTTTAAGTTGATAAAAAGCCCCTTCGATGAGTCATACTTTATATCCTACCAGCGCAACTACAGCGGCTCTTACCTTACTGATGTTGTAAAGCTCGATTACAACCTAGATACTCTTTCAATAATCGTTCTACCCAATTATAATTTTGTACCCAAGCCCTTTGGCTATATCTATAGGGGAGGACATTTCGATAGTGTGTTTTACCATTACCTTATGAATTTTCAAGGTGAGGTGCTAGACTCCTTTCCCGATCCATTTGGAAATTTCGCTAATGGGATGTACCCAATGCAAAGTCTTAAGAATGGCAAGAATATCTTTTTTAGATTAGTGTTGCAGTTACCAAGACAGTTTAAAATGGTAACCATCACCGATTCGGGCGAGGTGCTGCACTTCAACTCCAACTGCTTTAGCGGCGATGATATTTGGTGGTTAAATGAGGCTAGCGATAACATTACACCTCGAGAGTTCTTAGATGGCAGTATCTGCACACCATTCAATTTTTATTTTGACTATTACGACTATAATGTCACTATTGGGTTGGTAAAGCTCAACTCGCGAGGCGAGCACCTAGGCGATACCGCCCTAACCCGCTACGATGGCAGCATGTGGTTGAGCAAGGTGATTGAGGGAGGCGATGGTAGGGTGCTGGTGTTCGGCCGGGGGGAGAATGGGCCCATTGGGGACATGGACATCTTCATCGCCAAGCTGGAGACCTGGAACCCGGTAAGCGTGCTCACTCCAAACGAAACGGGTACGCTACCCCTAAAGGTTTACCCAAATCCGGTAGGGCAAACCGTTACCGTGGAGCTACCGCAGGGTGCCAGGGGTACGCTTTCGATAGTTACCCTTTCGGGTCTTATTGTGCATAGCCAGCCCGTAACAGCCAATGGGGCGCTAACCCTTTCCGCAGCCAAGTGGCCCTCCGGCTTGCTAATCGTAACGTTAACCACACCCAATGGGGTGTACTCAACGAAGCTAATTAAAAACTAGTAGCAAAAAAGCATACAAAATTACATCCCATCCCAAATTCTGTGAAAAATTCTATTTAAAAAAAAAAGAAGGGGAAAGCGATTCTGGCTTTCCCCTTCTTTGAGTTATGGTGTTGACTGATGAAATTCTACATCATGCCACCCATTCCGCCCATTCCCGGGTTACCCATTGGGGCGGGGTTTTCCTCTTTCTCCTCAACCATCACGCACTCGGTGGTCAGGAGCATGCCAGCAATGGATGCTGCGTTCTCAAGGGCAACGCGGGCAACCTTGGTGGGATCAATAACTCCGCTCTTGTAAAGGTTCTCATACTTATCGGTGTAAGCGTTATAGCCATAGTCGTCCTTGCCTTCCTTCACTTTTTGGGCTACTACAGAACCTTCCTGACCAGCATTGATGGCTATCTGACGAAGTGGCTCCTCAATAGCACGCTTTACTATCTGAATACCAGTTGTTTCGTCCTGATTGCCACCCTTTAAGTTTTCCAAAGCTTCAATGGCACGGATATAGGCTACTCCACCACCAGGGATAATTCCTTCTTCAACAGCAGCGCGGGTTGCGCTTAGTGCATCGTCAACGCGATCCTTCTTCTCCTTCATTTCGGTCTCAGTGGCTGCTCCTACGTAAAGCACTGCAACGCCTCCGGCTAATTTTGCCAGACGCTCCTGCAACTTCTCACGGTCGTAGTCAGATGTTGTATTCTCGATCTGTAGCTTTATCTGTGATACACGCTTGTGAATGGCATCCTTGTTGCCAGCACCATTAACAATGGTGGTATTATCCTTATCGAGGGTAACCTTTTCGGCAGATCCCAGCATATCAAGCTTGGCAGCGTCAAGGCGTAGTCCTTTCTCCTCCGAGATCACCACGCCACCGCTAAGGATAGCGATATCCTCAAGCATCTCCTTACGACGATCACCAAAGCCAGGTGCTTTAACGCCAGCAATCTTCAATGAGCCGCGTAGCTTATTTACCACAAGGGTTGCAAGGGCTTCGCCCTCAATATCTTCGGCAATAATAAGCAGCGAGCGTCCGTTCTGTGCAATGGGCTCAAGTACTGGAAGCAGGTCCTTCATGGTGGACACCTTCTTGTCAGTGATCAGGATGTATGGATTTTCCAGAACAGCTTCCATCTTATCGGGATTGGTGATGAAGTAGGGGGATATATACCCGCGATCGAACTGCATACCTTCCACCACCTCAACTGTGGTTTCAATTCCTTTTGCCTCTTCAACGGTAATAACACCCTCTTTCTTCACTTTTTTCATTGCCTCGGCAATGAGTTTACCAATCTCGTGATCGTTGTTCGATGATACGGTGGCAACCTGCTCAATCTTTGTGTAGTCGTCGCCAATCTCGATGCTCTGCTTTTTCAGGTGTTCAACCACCTTGGTAACGGCCTTATCTATACCCCTTTTCAGATCCATGGGGTTAGCTCCGGCGGTAACGTTTTTCAATCCAACATTAACAATTGACTGTGCTAAAACAGTAGCGGTAGTTGTGCCATCGCCAGCGTCATCGCCCGTTTTTGAGGCTACCTCTTTTACCATTTGGGCACCCACATTCTCCATGGGGTCGCTCAGTTCAATCTCCTTAGCTACGGTTACACCGTCTTTGGTAATCTGGGGAGATCCAAACTTCTTCTCGATAACCACGTTACGCCCTTTGGGGCCAAGGGTTACCTTTACTGCATTGGTTAGCTGGTCAACACCCGATTTCAGGTTGTTGCGAGCTTCAATATCGAAATGAATTATTTTTCCTGCCATTTTATTTTGATTCTTTTAGTTAGAAATAATTAAAGTAATTTGAATAAAATTAAACGATTGCCAGAATGTCGGACTGCTTCATCATCAGGTAATCCTTGCCATCTATGGAGATTTCGGTTCCTGCATACTTGCCATAAAGAACCATATCGCCTACTTTTACCTCCATGGTAACATCTTTAGTTCCGGGACCGGCGGCTTTTACGGTTCCTTTCTGTGGTTTTTCTTTTGCGGTGTCGGGGATAATAATTCCGCTTGCGGTTTTCTCTTCCGCTTCCATGGGCTCAACCAGAACCCTGTCGGCCAAAGGTTTAATCTTTAGATTTGACATTTCAACTTTATTTTTATGGTTAAACAATTATTTTCTGCTGCTTACCCTTTACGAAAGTTATGCCAAAGGGAAAAACTGCCATTTTTCAACTACACCAACTGACAAAAACTCTTGCTTGGGATTTGGGAAGGGTACAAATTCTACAGTGATTGAAAGAGTAAATGGTAAGTTAAACCATGAATATGTTACCCGATGTATTTGAAAACCATTGTTCTTCAATGTTTTGCATATTGTTTAAAACAGAAAAGGTGTCGAGATATGACATCCTGACACCTTTTTTATGGGTATTTGTAAATGCTATTCTTACTCCTGGGGTACTTCCTCATCTGGAGGAGTTACCGGAAAAGTAGGAAGTGCAGTGGGATCCTGTGTACGTTCAACTTGCTCTTCTAGGGCAGATCGTCCAACATCAATACTCTCCCGGGGAATAGTGAGAGTGGCAAGCAAGCTTAAAACAAGAAGGCTTATGGCTAACGTCCAGGTGGCTTTCTCTAGAAAATCGGCAGTTTTTCTCACGCCCATAACCTGGTTCGAGGAAGCAAAGTTGGAAGCTAAACCTCCACCTTTTGAGTTTTGCACTAGCACAATTAGAATTAGCAGAATGCAAGTAATGATGATTAAAACTGAAAATAAAAGGTACATTGTTAATGATTTTTACGTTTATTTATCGGGTTGATTCTTTAGCCTTTCAATTTGAGCCGCAAAGTAAGTACTTTTTTCTGGATATTTCAAACATAATTTTTCATAAATTGATACTGCTTTAGAATTCTTGCCCTGAGCCATATAGATAAAGGCTAAGGTTTCGCTAATTGCATCTTCGGGTTCCCTAATTGATTCGAGTGAAATATCTTCCTGCTCTTTGGGCTTTTCGTTGGGAAGATCTTTGGGTACTATTCTAGGGTTTGCCTCTATGAAAGCTTCGATTAAATTGTTGGGATCAGTATCCTTTTTTTGATTTTGTTGACTTACATCCTTTGAAACTTTCTCCTTTTTAATCGTCTTTGAACTTAGTGATTCCAGATCGTCATCATCAATGATTTCATTGGGAATATCAAGGGTATATAGTAATGGGTCTAGATAAGGTTCTTCTTTTTCCTGATCTGTAGTTTCGGTTTCTCCAAGTTCTAAAAGCTTTTCGTTTTCTTGTGATGGTGTATTTATCTCCTGTTTGGAAGAAATGTTTTCTTCTGTTGCAGTTTTAACCTCTTCCTCCTCGTCAAGGGTAAAGGGCATTTCATTTTCAGCGTTCTTTTCATCCATCTTTTGAGTTGCAATTTCAGCTGTTTCTGATGGATTAAGAGCAAAGAATAGGGAGATACGATTTGGAGTCAAAGCTGAAACTTCCTGAAGTTTTTCATCGAACTGACTGTATCCGAGTTTTTTAAGAGCAATAAGCTGAAGAACTCTTGCCGTTAGAAAGAAGGGATACTTCTCTATGGTTTCGTTCAATTGCCTTAGCACCCCTTCATTGAGGTTGTTTTGATCATCAAGGCAATGGAATAAAATATCCTTGTCCATAATTTACCAATTTGCAACTGCATTGTTAAAAATATCTTCCACCAGTTTCGTCACTATTGTTTCCACCAATCCTTGCTCAACCTGAACCAATTGCTGTCGGCTGTCGAAATCCTCAAAATGCGAAAAGGTTTTATCGAAGTTTTGAGTTGGATCCTTAGAGTTTTCGAATTTAATCCTAACGGAAATGGTTAGGCGGTTAAGTGCAGCAACCTCATTTGCCTGTGGGGCAACTGGTTGAACTTGATAGTTGCGAATTTCACCAGAAAAAGTTAGATCGCCAAAGCTGGGAACAACATTAAGTCGGGTTTGCGAAATAAACTTGTTCTTCAACTCCTCCGTTAGGTAGGTGTTGAGGGTTGGGTTTACCAAGGGAGCCAGATTCTGAAAATGTTCAATGCTTACGGTTTTCACATCTGGCGAAATGGATGCACCCGTAAAGGAATAGTTTATGGAACAGGATGAGAATAATAAAAGAAAAGCCAATCCAATACCCATTTCTACTTTGTTGAAAAGAGTATTGCCTTTAATGGCAAAGCGATTATTTTTAACCCAGATCATATTCCTTAATTTTTCTGTACAGTGTTCGCTCCGAAATGCCCAACTCCTGAGCAGCATGTTTTCTCTTGCCCTTATGTCTTTCAAGAGCCTTTTTAATCATTTCTACTTCCTTATCCATGAGCGAGAGGGACTCCTCTACTATTTCCTCGGTATCCTGAATATCGGGAAGATCGGGTGCAAACGATTTGCCGTCATGAGTAACCTTTGTGGGAGGCTTAATAAATGGTTCACCTTCGCTGTAAAGGTTTTGAATGATTCCTGCAGCTTCACCATGCAAATCAAATCCTTCGTGCCCACTTCGGAGCATATCATGAACCAATTTTTTTAAATCGTTCACATCGTTTCTCATGTCAAAAAGGATCTTGTACAAGATTTCCCTTTCATTGGCAAAGGAGGGGTCGCTGTCTTCACCCTTTTTTATTATGGCTGGCAGTTTAGTTGAGTTGTAATCGGGTAAATATCTATGAAGGATTTCAGGTGTGATTAAACGAGTTTCCTCGATTACCGAAATCTGTTCGGTCACATTTTTTAGCTGCCTAATGTTACCCGGCCATTTGTAGTTGATCAGCATTGCCCTGGCGTTATCATCCAAGGTAATGGTTGGCATTCGGTATTTTTCGGCAAAATCAGCAGCAAACTTTCTGAATAGCAGGGGTATGTCCTCGGGTCTTTCTCTAAGGGGAGGGATGTTTATGGGAACAGTATTAAGCCTATAGTAGAGATCTTCGCGAAAGCGACCATTCTGAATGGCTTCCAACAGGTTGATGTTGGTGGCAGCAATTACTCTGACATTGGTTTTCTTAACCTTTGACGATCCAACCCTAAGGAATTCTCCAGATTCCAGAACACGTAAAAGTCTTACCTGTGTAGAGAGGGGAAGTTCTGCCACCTCATCCAAAAAGATGGTTCCACCATTGGCCACCTCAAAGTAACCCTGTCGGCTCTCCATGGCCCCGGTGAACGATCCCTTTTCGTGACCAAATAGTTCCGAATCGATTGTTCCTTCGGGAATGGCTCCGCAGTTAACGGCAATGTACGTGCCGTGCTTGCGGGCACTATGGAAGTGAATAATTTTTGGGAAAACCTCTTTGCCCGTTCCGCTCTCTCCGGTGATAAGCACCGATAGATCAGTTGGCGCCACCTGCAAACCGATATCAATGGCCCTGTTAAGCCCCAGAGAATTTCCAATGATCTCAAATCGTTGCTTTATACGTTGAATATCCATGCTAAAAAACCTGTAAAAAGAATACTGACAAAATTACATTAATAACTCCATTACGACAAGTAGGAACGAAAAATTTTTCTATATCTTATAGCATTATGCACAATATTATGCTTACTGACAATATTTCTATTTTTATAAATGATTGGTTTTGGAATTTTGATTGCTATTTTTGTACTAACCGTAACGCATATTTTGATGATTGTTTTAGGCATTATACCTTCTCGTTTTGCTTCAACCCGGTTTCCAGGGAAACCTTTGGCAGATATTGCAGGAAAACCCATGATCCAGTGGGTTTACCAAAGAGCAAGCCAGGTGTTTGAAAATCTTTACGTGGCAACAGATGATGAGCGAATTGTAAAGACTGTGGAAAAGTTTGGCGGAAAAGTTTTGATGACATCAAGCGATCATGCTAGTGGAACTGATCGTTGTGCCGAGGCAATGGAGTTGGCTCAACAAGATCTTGGCATTTCATTCGATGTGGTAGTAAACATTCAGGGCGACGAACCTTTCATTGAGCCTAATCAGCTAAAATTGATACTTAAGCCATTTAATGATCAAAACACACAGATCGCAACATTGGTGAAGCCTTTTGGGAAAAAGGATGATATATTTAATCCCAATACCCCTAAGGTTGTGATTGGTGCACAAAAGCAAGCGCTTTACTTCAGCCGATCTGCCATACCCTTTATCCGTGGCGTTGAAAAAGATAGTTGGATTAATGCTCATCCCTTCTTTAAACACGTTGGATTGTACGCATATCGAAGTCATATACTAAGAGAGATAAAAAATTTGGATCAGTCAACATTGGAGCTGGCCGAATCGCTTGAACAGCTTCGCTGGTTGGAAAAAGGCTATAACATTCAGGTTGAGATTACTCATCAGGAAACCCTGTCAATTGATACCCCCGATGATTTGGTGAGAGCAAATGCTGTGGCTGGTAATTATCTTTAGCAGCAATACTTCAACCCATTATATCTGAAAGACGAAAAGCAGAGAGCGAAGAACGATGAGAAATAAAATATAAGAGGGTGAGAGGGCGAGAATATGGGTAAGTGTGATATAAAATAGACCTCATTATCCAACCAAAGAGCCGCAGTCTAACGAGATAGGTAGATTAAAAATGGAGATAGAAAATAATTATTCCTTTATTCTTTTTCCTTTACCAGTAGAATATAGGTTGGGAAGTGATCGGAATACCCTCCAAGGTATTGATCGCCAGCATGTGTACGATGAGGGTAACCTTTAAACCTACCAGAGGGCTGTTGTAAAAACTTCTTGTTAAATACGTTCGCCCTATAAAACCGGTACGAGGAGTAATCTGTTTCTGTTAGGGGTTTGCTAATTACTATTTGGTCGAAAAGACTCCAGGTGTCACGCCAGGCTAGAGTTCCAATGCCCTTTTTATAAAAGTTGTAAAATGGGTTATAAAGATCACCTTCCTTCATATTCGATATTTCAGCAACTGACCCTAAATGTTTTTCTACGCTAATATCATCAGGATTATCATTAAGGTCGCCCATGAATATGATCTTTGCCTTAGGGTCAACTTTTTGTATAGAATCCACAATATGTCTTCCAAGGTCGGCAGCGGCAATTCTTAATGGACGGCTTCGCATTTCCCCTCCACTTCTCGATGGCCAGTGTGTAACAATAATATGTATCATTTCTCCGTGAAGTTCGCCCGAGACCAAAAGCTGATCGCGAGTAAAGAAGTCGTCCCTACCTGGGATGGAAAGTCTGTAACTTTTGCTATTGGTTACCTTAAAGTAACGGGGTTGGTATAATAGTGCCACATCTACACCACGACGATCAGGTCCATCATAATGAACTACTTGATAATCTCTTGAAGCGATTGATTCTCTTTTTGCAAGATCAATAAGAACTCCTTCGTTCTCAATCTCGGAAACACCAAGAATTGCAGGACCATGAGGGGTATGATCTAAACCAATTTCAGAAATTACTCGAGCCATATTATCGAGCTTTTCGTAATACCTTTTAGTATTCCATTGTTTTGGCCCTTGGGGAGTGTATTCAAAGTCATTTACTTTAGGTGTGTCAAGCGTGTCGAATAGATTTTCGAGGTTGTAAAAAGCAATACATACGACCTTAAACTCTTTTTTTTCCTGACTTAATGAAGGCAGGAATAATAGCAAAGAAGTAACTAGTGCGATGACCCTCAAATGAAAAAATCGTTTAATCATTTTTTTTCAATTAAATGGTTTTAAAAAACATGACTAATATTATGAACATAAAATAGCAATAATGACGCCATAAAGTTAATTTAAATTTCATTTTTTTTATCTCGTTATGGTATTATTATCTATTTTTGAAAATTCAAAACAATGGCAATTGAACTAAATAAACTTATATATGAACCAAAGCAAAACAAACTTCTTAACTGCATTGATGGTGCTGGTGTCAACCCTTGCGGTTTTTGGACAAGTGGATACAACTGCAGTGGCAATTGATGAGGAAATTATTCCCGTAATTACCCTCTCTGCTTCTGATTTTGAAAGCGATGAGGAGGTATACGATATCTCCGGCTTACTGCAGGGATCGCAAGATGTATTTCTTTCAACCGCTGGATATACTTTTGGATCGGCTCGCTTCAGGGTAAGGGGGTACGATTCGGAAAACTCCACCGTAATGATCAATGGAGTGGTATTAAATGATCCTGAAACAGGAAGAGCCTTTTACTCAACATGGGGTGGCTTAAACGATGCTATGCGTAACACTGTCAATACAATAGGACTGGGGGCATCGGAAAATGTATTTGGAGCTATAGGCGGTACCAATAACATTGTTACTAGGGCATCTCAGTATCGACCCGATACAAGGATTACATACTCTGCTGCAAACCGCAGTTACAAGCATAGGGTAATGTTTACCCATTCAACAGGTTTGGTTGACGATTCTTGGGCAATAACCATATCTGGTTCAAGGCGTTGGGCTCAGGAAGGCTATGTTGAGGGTACGTTTTATGATGCGTATGCATATTTTATCTCAACCGAGAGAAAGTTTAACAATAAACATAGCTTTGGCTTTACTGTTTTTGGAGCACCCATGCGTAGTGGACGATCAGGTATAGCAGTTCAGGAGGCATATGACCTTACCGGAAATCAATACTATAACCCGAACTGGGGATATCAGGACGGAAAAGTTAGGAACGCAAGGGTTAATAACTACCATAAACCCATGATGTTGCTAACTCACTATGGTACTTTTGGAAATACTACTGTTACTACATCTGTGGTTTACTCCTTTGGTAGGGGTGGAAACACTGCCTTAAATTGGTACGATTCTCCTGATCCAAGGCCCGATTACTATCGGTATTTGCCCAGTTACTGGGAAAATGATGATGAATACTGGTATCAATACTATACTGACCAATGGAAAAACAATGAGCAGTTTAGGCAAATCGATTGGGATCATTTCTACTTTGCCAATGGCAAAAACCTTTATTCACAGAGGGTAGGAGAGGAAACTATTACGGGCAATCGATCAAAATATATAGTGGAAGAACGCAGAAACGATCACAACCAGTGGATTTTTAGTTCAACAGCAAGGAATCAAATAGATGATAGAATATTGCTCACTGGCGGTATTAATGCTTCCCTTTTCAGAGGTTTTCAATTTAAGGAGATGGTTGACTTACTCGGGGGCGATTGGTGGGTGGATGTGGATCAGTTTGCCGAAAGAGATTTTGCGGATGAGAATCTGTACCAGAACGACCTCAAAAACCCAAACCGCCTTGTCTTGGTTGGCGATAGGTTTGGATATGATTTTACGGCAAACATAAACAAGTACGAAGGGTTTGCCCAGTCGGAATTTTCATTCACAAAGATCGATTTTTTTGTTGCCACCAGCTTATCGTATACCTCCTTCTGGCGAACAGGGCATATGCAGAATGGCCGATTCCCTGATAACTCCTATGGCGATGGTGAAAAACATAATTTTTTAAATTATGGTGTGAAAGGAGGAGTAACCTATAAGATATCAGGACGTCATTACGTAGACTTAAATGCTGGTTACCTTACACGGGCACCTTATTTCCGCAATGCTTACATCTCGTCACGTGTGCAGGACAATGTTATCGAAGGTCTTTCCAGCGATAAGATCATGACAGGAGATGTGAGCTATATCATTCGGGCCCCCATTATCAAGACAAGGCTTACATTTTACTATACCGAATTCCTTGATCAAACCTGGAACCGTAGTTTCTACCACGAGGGTTACCGAACCTTCATTAACTATATTATGACTGGAGTAGATACCCGAAATTTGGGTGCTGAATTTGGCGCAGAAGTGAATATCTCGCCTGAACTATCAGTTAACGCAGTGGGTGCCTTGGGACATTACACGTATAACTCACGCCCTAATGTTACCATTGCCCGCGATAACGATTCTGAACTACTTGCTGAGAATAGTACGGTTTACTTTAAAAACTACTTCATTGGAGGTTTTCCTCAGGCTGCGGCTTCGGTTGGATTCCGCTACAATGCGTCTAGTTACTGGTTTATTGGAGCAAATGCAAATTACTTTGGTAAAGGTTACATTGATATTAACCCCGATAGACGTACCGAGAGTGCTGTGGGCAACATGGTTGAGTCAGATGCTCAGCTACCTTTACTGTTAGATCAACAGCAACTGAATGATGGGTTCACCGTTGATGTATTCGGAGGAAAATCGTGGAGGATTAGGTATAATAATTATATCAGGCTTAATCTTAGCATTAGCAATTTGCTGAACAATAGGGATATAACAGTGATTGCCTTTGAGCAGCTACGATATCAATCGAATGATATTGACAGATTTCCACCCAAGTATGCATACATGTATGGAACAAACTTTTTCCTTAATCTTAGTTTTAGTTTTTAACCATTAATGACCCTTTGATATGAATTGTGCAAAAAAAATAGTTGGATTGGTTCTTTTAGGTGTTTTCACAACTCTCTTTATGGGTTGTTTTGACGAAGAATTCGATTCACCACCCGTGGCAATGCTAAATGAAAATTCAATTTTGACCATTGCAGACCTACGCACCCTTTTCCCGCCATCTACCAGCCACATTTTTACTGGCGACAGCTCTTTGTTTGCGGTAGTTACAATGGACGAAACCTCGGGTAATATATACAAAAACCTTTATGTTCAGGACTTAACGGGAGGAGTTTTGCTTCGCCTGAAGGCAGCCAGCAGACTTCGTCAAGGTGATTCCCTTAGAATTAGCCTCAAAGGAACAACCTTACAGTATTATGAGAAACTTTTGCAGATTGATGGCATTGATGCCACAAAAGATATATTTACCCAGGCAAGGGGTATCGAAATAGATCCTGTGCTGGTTACAATTCCCGACCTATTCTCTTCCGATTTTCCAACCTTAATGCAGTCAAAGTTGATAAAACTGGAAAACGTACAATTCATAGCTAGCGATACAACCAAAACCTTTGCAGATCCAGTTAACCAAATATCTGAGAATAGAACACTTGAGGATGAGAATGGGAATACTGTACTAGTCCGAACCAGTGGCTATGCCAATTTTGCCGGAGCAAAAATACCCAATGGTAGCGGAACAATCATTGCCATTGCAAGTCAATTTGGGGATGATCGACAATTAGTTATAAGGCGATTAAGCGAGGTGCAGCTTGATGGTGAACGATTTTAGTTAATGACAAAAGTTTGAAGACATGAATATAAAAAGAGGATTAGTAGCGGGTATATTAATAACCATTGGATTTGGAAGTTGCATTGATGACCAATTCGACATACCCAAGAGCCCAGATATTCCAATTGGAACACCTATAAATATTTTTCAGCTAAGGCAACTTTGCCCTCCGGGCAATATCCATAAGTTTACCGGCGATACTTCTGTTTTTGCCGTGGTGACCATGGATGATAAGTCTGGCAATTTATATAAGGAGGCCTATATTAAGGATGAAACAGGAGGTGTAGTTGTTCGGTTGAAATCGTCTGGCGGTTTGTATCAGGGCGATTCCATATATATCAACCTTAAGGGTACCAGCCTAAAGTACTATCGTAAGCTTTTCCAAATCGACTCGGTGGATGTTGATAGGAATATCAAAAAGATTTCTACCCAAAAGGAAACGGTCCCAATTACGGTTACCATACCGGAACTTAATACATTTAGCTACGAATCGCAGCTGATCAGGATAGAAAATGTTCAGTTTATTTCAACAGATACATCAAAAACCTATGCCGATGCAGATAACCTTGAGTATGGGGAACTAACCCTTATGGATGATCTGGGTAATACTGTTATGGTTAGAACAAGTGGCTACGCAAAGTTTGCCAACGAGAAGGTTCCCAACGGGCAAGGTTCAATAATTGCTATTGCAGGCAGATACGACGATCAAGTTCAGCTCATGATTCGCAGAACCGATGAGGTGATGTTCGATAACCCTTGGTGGGATCCCTTCGAAGGGCTTTCAAAAATAACCATCGCCCAGCTTAAGCAGAAGTACACCAGCGGATTTTTAACCATAGCTGATCCCCATTACATTGAAGCATTAGTTTCAGCAGACGATGAATCGGGAAACTACTATCGCAACATTGTAATTCAGGATGAGACCACTGGTATCGATCTGAAGATTAATGCATACGATATCTTTGAAATGTTTCCTGTGGGAACCAAACTTAAGGTTAGGGTAAAGGGGTTGATACTTGGTGCCTATGGTGGATTGGTGCAGCTTGGAGGTTCAATCTACCAAAGTGGCGGATACGATCGGTTGGGTGGCATTGAGGAGGGTGCAATACCCGCTTTCATACAGATAATATCCACAGGAAATACCGTTGAGCCAACAATTATTAACCTTTCCAGCATGAGCGACCAAAACTTGGGTATGCTCATACAGCTTGATGGCGTTCAGTTTATTGAGAGCGAGCTGGGTAAACCTTGGTCTGAGAGTAGTGCAACAACCAACAGAACGTTAACCGACTGCGATGGCAACGAGATAACGGTTCGAACAAGTAACTATGCAAGTTTCCGTGGAGAGCTGCTTCCCGAAGGCAATGGCACACTGGTAGCAATTCTTAGCAAGTACTTGAGTACATACCAGCTCTATGTTCGGGACTTAAGTGATGTTACGCTTGATGGCGAACGCTGTACGCTTACCGAGCCATTCTTTGAGGAAAATTTCAACTCAAACCTTGGTATATTCACTGCTTATAGTATTACAGGTGCTCAGGTTTGGCAGTGGCAGTCATACGATGGTGGATGTGCAGTGATGAATGGTTACCCAAATGCCAATGAGGATTGGCTTGTTTCCCCATTAATCGAAATGGAAGATATGGTAAATGTTCAAATGAACATTAGGGAGGCAATAAATTATTTTACCAATTACAATGATGTGAAAGTATTAGTATCAAATAATTATAACGGAAGCAGCCTACCTACAGAATCGGGTACCTGGGTTGAATTAACAGGGTTTAACCGACCTACCAATAGTACTGGTTGGACCTTTGTGGATAGTGGCAATATCGATCTTTCAGATTTCGACGGGCAAAATATTAACATTGCCTTTAAGTATACCAGTACAAGCAGCGCAGCGTCTGCCTGGGAGGTAAGCAAGGTTGTATTAAGAGGAGTTTCTGTAAAGTAAATCTTTTGGCTATAAAAAGAGAAATCGGTTCAGATTAATCTGAACCGATTTTTTTTGTGCTACTACCCGAAAAGTAAAACTTTTCAAGCCTTCCTCGTTTATCGAAGTAGAAGCTGAATCTTCTTTCCCTTTGAGGATGGTTTAATACCACCGAATCATTTAGCGTAAGTTCTAAATCGGTAAAGGCCTTGTAGAATTTTTCCCTTTCCATTCCCTTTCGGATGCCATTTACCATTTCAATTTCCGGATTGTTTACAAACCCACCAAGCAAAAATTCCTGGTTAAACTGAGTCTTGTACACAGCAATCTTCGATTTTTTATACTTGAAGTTATATATGGTATCGGGCTTATGATGCTTGTAACCGCTTCGACGGATGAGCTTCTGTACTTTTGTCCCAATGGGAAGTGTACTCTGAAACGATTCGATGCTTTCATCGTGGCCAAATGGCTTATCTAAAAACTCCGAAACGGGCATGGGTTTAAGATCAACAGCTGTAGGTTTTTGTAAAATTGCACAACCTGCTAAAAGCAGAACTATTGTAAAGGCAGCAAATCTTTTCATGATTTTGATTTTTGTGATCATAACAATATTACAAAAAATATTCCAAGAGTCGAGTCAAAAGTTTTTATGATTTGAAAAATGAGTTCGTCTGTAAATTCTCATTTATAATAATTGTTTATATATGATAAGATTGCTTTTCCCGACAAGTTGTGATAGTAATGATTTCTATGATTTTTCAAATATTTCTTGGACAGAAAATCTTTTATTGTTAATAGAAAATCTTTTTAGTTCATAAAATGTTGTTAGATGAATTATTACACATAAACCAAAATAGTTAAGTTTGCAAAAAATTTTTTTAGAAAGGTGAGCCGTTACTTCCACTTAACCCTGCCATTGTTTTTATTGAGTATCCTTCTGAGGATAGGATTAACAGATTCTTCACCGATTACTGATATCCATATAATTAATGAATCGAAGACCATTTCGTGGCAGGATATGCTAGTCGATTCGATGGGGATACCCGCGCCAGCCATACGTTTGGCATTTGAGGGCTACCAGATGATGAGGCAGCAAAACCAGCTGCAAAACGACTCGCTAATAGCCATAATTGATTTCAGCAAGCCATCAATCGAAAAAAGATTCTATTTACTCGATCTCAGGAACCAGAGAGTTGTAAAGAACACCCTGGTTGCCCACGGAAAAAATTCGGGTATGCTAAACGCTGAATCTTTCTCCAATTCCATTCACTCCAACCAGAGTAGCCTGGGGTTGTATATCACACAAAACACCTATCAGGGCAAGCATGGCTACTCTTTGCGAATACAGGGGATGAGCAAGGGGCTAAATGATAATGCACTGAAAAGGGCAGTGGTAATACATGGCGCCGATTATGTTAGCAAAAGTTTTATCGAGAGAAACGGGCGACTTGGACGTAGTTACGGTTGTCCAGCTTTGCCCACTGATGAAACAAAGGAAGTTATCGATCTGATAAAGAATGGTACATGCCTCTTCATTTACCATCCCTCGATTCTTTCTATATCTCCAGCCGATTTTGAAAGACTCTAGAAATCTCCTGTTTATCTAAATTGTAGATATCGCTGTAAAACTCCATATCGGAGTTTTCCTTTCCTGAACATGTAATGTATTGGATATGAACGCCAACCTTTTGTTGAAGGTTAATTTCCCTGCTCTGTTGGCTCGAGATAATGCTTTTAATATTTAACACTTCTTCTGAAAAGTACTTATCTGTTAGGTATTGTGCCAGCTTATCGGGGTTCTCCAGCCGGATGCAACCATATGAGAAAGTGCGGTTTGTTTGATTGAACAATCCCCTTGAAGGAGTATCGTGAATATACACGTTGTACTCGTTTGGAAAGATGAATTTCAACAATCCCAAAGCGTTGGAAGGGCTGCTCTTTTGGCGAAGGTAATACTTCGTGCCAAGCGGGTCGCCGCTGTTCCAGTCTATGGTTGATATGTCAACCAATTGTTCACGACCATTGATAACGTAATACCCATTCTTTTCGAGGTATGTTGAGTCTTTGCGAATCTTATGAAGCATGTCGTTTAGGATGCTCTTGGGGACTGTCCAGTATGGGTTTGTAATTACTTTCTCAATAGTGCTTGAGAAAACGGGTGTTGGGGTTGTTGTTTTTCCTACGATTACATTGAATGTCTCCATTTCCTGCCTCGACTCAACGACGTGCAGCTTAAACTCGGGGATATTCACAAACAGAAAATTCTCCTCAGTATTCTGAAGAGCCCTTAACCTGTTGAGATTTAAGCAGGCTTGATAGTAGCGATACTCCAGCAGCGAAACTAAAACCTCATGAGTAGACCTGTTTAAAACCGAATCCTTGGGAAGATGATACTTTTGCTGCAATGCAAGGATTGCCTTTGCGTTGGTTTCGTTTGAGTCGATCTCTGCAGTTTCGGTTATGCCAGCATAGTATAAACCCTTTGCCAGCATTCGATCGTCGATAAACTTTGGGGTTGTGAATTTTATGGATAGGTGAAGATCGATGAAATTTGGCAGCGAGCCCACTATTTTATGAAACGGAGCCAGATCGGGCTGAAGGGCAAGAATATCACCCTTTAGATCATTTTTTTGTAGGGCTTCGCTTAGCATTTTAGGGAGTGATTCCACAAAATCCAGGTGTGAAAAATCTATTTCGTTTTCAATTATTCCGCGATTTATGAATAGCATCAGCTTAAATGCCGAGTATGTGGATGCCATCTCCAGTTCAATTCTGGTTTCCAACGATCTGGTTTCGGAAAATTCGTTGCTAAGGGTCTTTATTCTCTTGCTGTCGAAATAGTCGATGGGGAACCCTAAGTACTTTGCGCTATCGAGAAGATCCTTTAAACCTTTGAAATGAGGGTTGGTATCGTAAATGCTTGTCCATACCGGTTCAAAATCTATGTTTTCGTAAAAAACCTTTACCAAATTGTTCAAGCGGCTGGCAATATCCTGCGAAGCAGCATCGTGGGTGTAATCAGCCATTGAGTAAATTGCGCTCTGGAGATCGCACTGAAAGTCGATATTGCGATAGGTTATCTGAAAGCTTACAACATCCTCATCGGGTTTCTGGTAGCTTGAGAACAGGATGACAAGCACAAAGGGGATGATCCGAACGAGAATGGAGCACCCGATCCTTTTTCTGCTTCGCTTGGGAGCGAAATCAAATTCTAGTATTGTGCTATTGGCGTTCATCTTTTTTGGCAGTTGGTTTCTTTACTCTTCTATACGTTAAAAACCTGAGAAAGAATTTTTTTTTAGATGAACAGTTACCATTACTTGATGAATGGAATGATGCCATAGCCCAACGGGGTTAGTCTGATAACACTCATATTATCAGCGGTTAGCAAAGGTGATCTGGATCATTCAGGTTGATTGTTTAACCATTGGCTGGTAAAAGCAGGCGCTTGGTTGCCGCACAAGTCCTCCCGTGTGGTTTTTTGTAATAGCAAAAACTCTACCCAGCATACCTCCGCCTTTTATTAAGCCTTACCCTCTATTGGCATTATAGCTTATAAAGCAAATATAGCAACTTTATTTGCTTAGTTACCACGCGTGGGGACACGTGCGGTAGCGGGGCTGTACTGAGGGATCGTATTGAATGCTCTACTTTTGCTTTATTATCTTTGCAGAAAAGGTTTTGCCATTTTTTGTGAAAATTCTTACAAAATAGAACCCATCGGGTTCATTGGAAAGATCTAACTCTTGAAAAAAATTATCAACATTATACCATATATCTACAAGCTTTCCAACGGAACTTAAAACTTCAATCTTACTTATCAAATCGGTTTCGGTCTTAAGTTCCACCACAAAGTTTCCGGTGGTGGGGTTGGGGTAAACTATAAGTTCGTTAGTTTCGACAGTCATCTGGTTAGCTAATTCATCCACTTGTGCATCTTTACAGATAACGCATCCTGTTGTGAGGGGAGGGCATGGTTTAATCCTAAATCGGACATCGGATCCAGATACCGTAAAACCAGGTTTAAGCACAATGCTATTGTTGGCTTCAAAGATGAATTTCTTCCCTTCTGGATTTTGAAAGGTTATTGAATTGATTGGTTCAACAATAATGTTGCCCCTGCTGATAAGATTGTTAACCTGACTGCCAACAATATGATGGTATTCTTTTAGGGTTACTGAGGCGTTGCAGTCAATAACAGATATATTCTTGGTGTATGTTCTGTGTATGTCATCCTGAACTACTAATATACTATTATTATTGTAATCTACTTTGCCTCCCCAACCTTTAAGATAAATTTTATGGTTGCCTTCAGTGTTTAGATCAAAATTTGCCCAACCTGTGTGACTATAGTTATTGCCAACAGGGTATGAGCAATTTACATTTGGACGATAAAAAACCCCATTTTTACTACACTTTCGACGTGTTGCAATAACTTGACTTCCCATCCTCCACTCGAGTTTTGCAACATCATCAATGTCATATCCATAGTAAACCCCATAAAAAGCTTCTAAGCATATTGTACTTCCCTTACTAAATGTAGTTTGAGCACCATGAAGATGTTCATAAATCATCAAAAGCAATGAGGGTGAACCTGCAAGAACATCAATATCATAGTTGATAGTAGTGGAATAACCCCCTCCCCAAACAGTTAGCTGGGTTCTATAAATTCCTGATTCAGGGAGAGTAAGTTGAGGTGTAATAAACTGATTAGAGCCACTGCCCCAAAAAACTTTACACCCTGTTTGTGTATTGCATTGCAACGAGTTATCATTAGGAGTATTTGTGTTGTAAATAATCCATTGCCAAGTTAAGTCTTCGTTTAAATTTGTGCAATTTGCCTTTAGCTTAAAGGGTGTATTGATAACAGGATCGATATTCTGATTGTTAGAGTTTACTGAATTTATTTTTATAGTTAATTGCCCAATATCCTCCTTCTCCACATATATTGGCATAAGTGCAATAAAGTGTTCTCCAACAAAATTACCCGACTCATCATACCCCTCAACATGGATAGTTGGCGTGTAGTACGTGCTAACCTGCGGTTTAGAGTAGGTGTATGTTGTGATTTCGTTTCCAAAGCTATTCGTAAAACTCTGCGAATTCCCATCGCCCATGTTGAAGGTAATATTGTAGCTGTAAGCACCTGATGCGGAACAGTCGAAAGTATAGGTATCGCCCCCAGTACCAACGTAACCGCCAAAGGCATTTACTCCACCCGTTCCGGTTGCTCCAGGGATAACAACGGTTTTGGTAATGGAACTAGTGTTCCCGTCACCGTTAATAACTGTAAGTGTTACGGTATATGTTTCGGTATAATCGCTTGGGGCGTAGTAAACATAACCTGGGTTCCACTGCGTGGAGGTTTGCCCATTACCAAAATTCCAATGGGCATGGGTGGCATTGGTAGAAGTATTGATGAATAGAACTTCGTTAAAACTATTGGGCGAGTACGAGTGGTTAAAGTTAGCCGACGGTGGATTATCGTAATTGGTATCGCAATCGGGGTTGCTCTTGGAGGCATCGATATACAGATAGTATGATGTCTCGGAAGATGGTAGGGAGGTGTTAGAAAAATCTGTGTTAGAAATACGGACTGGTAACTGACTGAGCTGAACGCTGGCAACATTTGGTGGGCTAACATTACCCGGTAAGCCAACCAGATTATTCCCTCCCAAATCGGTTCCTGTAATTGTTAGCTGGGTTGTTTGATCTGGAAGTTCAAGCATGGGTATTTGGAATGTCCATGTTTTTCGGTTCCACGACTGGTCGCTTGTATTGCTGGTGGTAGCCAAGATTGCTGTTCCAACCTTAAACGTACAGGTTTGCATTGGCTCAGAAAAGGTTACTAGAATTGTAGTGTGAGCACAGGGATTAAGGAATGCTCCTGAACCACTGGTATTAAGCTCAAGTGTATTGCCAGCAGAACTTAACACCCATTCACCAGAATATTGCGTTGCAATATTAAATATATCAATCCGCTGTACATAAGGTCGATAGTTGTCAATAAGAACATTAACCGTATTTGGGTTGGATGTATTTTCAGGATTGCTTGTAAAGGATACATCTGACCCAGTGAATACCATTTGATATTTGCCATCGGGGAATTGGGTATTGCCGCTATAGGTTGCATCTAATGAGCTGTTATTGGGCCAAGTTTCGGTAACGTTTCTCCTTAGCTTGGTGTTAAAATACCTGTCGTAGTTAGTGACCTCGGTAGGGCTGGCGGTAATAATATGAATGGTTGGATTACCTGGCGAAATAGAGCTAGGGTGAAAACATGCATTTGCATTATTATTTACTGGTAAAGTTGTAAAGTCGAAACTATTATCGGTAAACAAAACCTGATTATTCGAATTCCGAAGAGACCAGCTTATCCTATTGGGAGCGCACTGATAACCCCCATTACCTCCATCGGAATTTACTCGGGGGTCTATTACGTGTGCCGCAATGTCAACCTTACCCCAGGGCCTTGTGTGCGATACCCCGCTAACATTAACCGTATCGAGCAAACTGGCACTAAGCTGTGCCTGAGTTGTAGTGCGGAGGATGGGGTGCGTGTAGAAATGAACTCCATTGTTATGGTTTAGAGGACTGATGTGGAAATAGGGACTTACGGTATCAACAAGTGGTGAAATATGCCTTGCCTTAAAGTTGATGTCCCCAGATATAGCTTCTAAATGTAAATGCGTTTGGGAGCTCTGATCTATCATTACTCCTATCAAATCACCTACATTTACATTAACTTTTAGGCCTTGGTCAATTGCGAATTTTATTGAACCAGATGGTTCAATATGAATATATCTTATATTATCTACTTGAACCCATCTATCATTGCCACTACCTCCCGTACTTAATGCTCCAGAATTTATTGCATATACATTATTATTAATTGGACTGGTAATATCAATCCCCCTATGAAATCTAGCGTTACCTTGACTGGTACGAAACTCACCGACAGTTCCTGTAATATTCGCCTGTCCTGTGCTAGGATGGACCGTAACTGGCCATTGGTATGTTTGCCCTACTACTTTTCCAAGTACAAAGAATAATATTATTGAAATAAAAAGCCTACTTTTCATAGCTCGAGATTTTTTGGTTACCAATAATTCTAAAACCATTATCATTAACCTCGAGCATCAGTGGTTTAACCCTACCACTTGAACCAAACTTGAAATCATCGGTGAATGAAAGAGGGATTTGGTCAACAATCACACCATCATAATCATATAGTGTTAGAAAAAAATCGGAGAAGTTAACCTTACCTGGGGTGAAAGTACCTTCATATAAGGTACCCGATCCACTTGTCTCTACCCTTTTGGCTGAAAGAAAACCGATCAGATCCAAAGAATAAATTAGCCTGTGATCTAAGAGCCTGTAAAAGGGTCCCTTAGTTTGTAATCTGTTAATATCTGGCTCAACGTACTCAGGATACAATTTTCTATAAATATCACTCAATGGCTTGCGCCAAATCTCGCTACCATCAATCATGCTAAGGCACACAATGCTACCCTCAGCAATAATAAATAGCCTATCCTCAGTTTTATTGGTTGTAGAGGAAAACTCGCTGGGCGATGCGCTAATCTTTTTGGTCCAGATACGCTCGCCCATTTCATTAAAAAGTTGAATTTCGTTAACACAAATCAGAAGGGCATGGCTTGAGAAGGGAATAAAATTTTGTGCATTAAAGAATGTTTTTTCATAGAAGTTTTCCTTGATAGAATAACCATTCTGTGTGTCAACTGAGACAACTTTGTAACTATTAATCTTATCCTGAAAGTCCCTTTCAAAGGATATAATTATGTTTGAACCAATTTGAGTGTAATGAAGTTCATTGTATCCAAGTACACCTGAAAATGGCTCGTGGATTAATACATTGTTTAAACTGCTGTCATAAATCCTTATTATGCCACCTGGAACATCCGATAGATCAGAAAATATCAAATAATTGCCATTAGATATTTTGGTTATGGAAAAGTAGTAGTCAATGGTTATGGTATTCGTTAGTTTGGTAACACTTCGGTTGTTAATGCTGTAAACATAGATGTGCTTTTTCATTTCTGAAAGATCCCTTTTCTCAGTGTAAACCATACCATCAATGTTACAGATATAACGCTCATCTTCGTCGAACTCAAACCTGCTTCCATCCATAAAGGCAATACCCTCCTTAATACTAGAGACCATATTCCCTGAAAACTGTCCTTCTGTAATTTTCTTATAGCCAAAATGGTTATGATAAACAAAAACATCGTTGCCTTCCTTGTCCTTAAACACATCAACAATATTTTCTATGGGGGTTTGGGTGCTTGAGGTTTTCAGCTCTATAATTTGCCCCTTAACATTTAGCTCAATATTTTGTGAAAATGCACTTATGCCGATTGCGGCAATTATGCAAAGTAAAATGTATTTCATATCGTTGTAATTTTTGCTATTTACTGTTTAACTTTCTGTTCTCCTCTTCCAAGGCTTCAATGCGCTTGTTCTGCTTAATCATATACAGTGTCAACTCCTCAATCTTCTTGAGTAGTATGGTGTTCATCTCGCCCACGCCAATGCCGTTTGCCTCCACGGTTTGGGCGTTTGGTACATCGGGTAGGTGGCCGTGGTTACTTATGTGGGCTTCTACTTCCTCAAGGGTGCGGAGGTTGTAATCGGGTAGGAATACGTAGTCGGGCCAGTTTTCGTATAGTTTTACAACTACTTCTTCGGAAAGAATTTTTCCGTTCACGGCCAGCTTATAGCTATGAGTGTTATCTGTTCCTATTCCAAGGCTTTGCTTAACATGAAGTGTGCCATTATCGAGTAGTGCGATTCCATTAGCAAAATCCCAGTTGTCGTTATTGTAAGGAGCAATGCTAAGTCTATCGCAATTTGGGTTCCAATACTGTGTATGAAAAATGAATTTTTTATTACTATTTCCGATCAAAATATTATTACTTACCAAAATATCTCCCCCAGCGACCTCCAGCTTTAATGTAGGGTTTGTTGTTCCTATACCCACATTCCCTTCGGTAGTAATTCGCATTGCTTCATTTGTTCCGGTTCTGAAACGTAGAGGTCGAGCAGAAGTGCTTGCAGCCGAGGCTTGTGCTTGTATGGTTACTAGATTTGATTCGGGGATTATGGCCAGAGCACTTGGTGTGGTTGAAGTTCTTTCAACCATAAATGTACATGCATTGCCTGAAGTGCCCCTTAGGTGCAAAATCCTTGAAGGGGATGTTGTTCCTATACCCACATAGCCTGTTGAACGGTAAATGTTACTGCCCGAAAGCGTCCAGTTGCTTCCATTGGGAGGATCCTGCCATATAGCATATCCATTCGCATCGGAGGTAAGTATCTTTCCTGTTCCTGGTAGTCCCCCCCTTATGCGGATTGTCCCATTTATGTCAAGTTGACTTGTTGGATCATTGATGCCAATACCTAAGTAACCATTACTACTTAGTGTAAGTACCCCAGAATTTCTAATTTGGAATCCTGCTCTTAATTGCATTTTGATATTTTGTACCGAATCAATTAATAGTATTGATCCACCTTCATTCATTTCGAAAAATACATTACCCTTCAAATGAATATTATCCAGAGGATTATCGGTTCCAATACCAATACCTCTATTTGATCTTTGGATTCCATCAAGTCCTAATGGCAAAAAGATTTGATCCTTTTGAGCAAAAATACCTGAGCTAATAGCTAGAAAGATGCATAGTAAAAGTAGTCTTGATTTTAAGGTTGGTTTCATGTTCATTGGTTTATTAGTTTGTTGTTTAAATTGTTTCTACTAATACTCAAGTTAATATATGGTTGAGGAGGTTAGTAGTCAATGTTTAATGAAACCAAAAGTACGACCGTGGGAAATTTAATAAAATACCCTAAATTGGTGATAAAATTGTTAATTAAAAGATATACAAAGGGTTAGGGGTGAGCTCGGTAAACATGTTTTACAACATATTTATTGGATGGTGTTATCCATTTCCTTGTTATCATTGCTTTTTTAAAATTATGGTATCTTGAAAGTCAATGCAATCAGATTTTTCCCTGCCAGACCAGAAACCATAGTTTACCTGTTCGATTGAGAGGTTATTCTTTTCAATTAGTTGTTTTAAGAAGGATTCTCTGAAAGCAACGTTTGCTTCTTTAACTTTAGGATCAAAAAGCAAGTAGTTGCCATAGTCGTAATTAAATTTCAAACCATCATTTTTAGACATAAACTCATCGATCTCTTTGTTGTGAACAAAAAAGGTAGCCAGACAAGTACCACCTTTTTTAAGGACCCTTCTAATTTGTTTTAAATAGTTGTCAACGTCTTCGGGAAGCATGTGAGTGAAAACAGAAAAAAGGAATACTAAATCAAAATCATTATCATTGTATGGGAAAATAAAATTTTTTGCTTCAGTATTAGTTCTTAGATTGTAAAGATCATTTTTAAGATCGATATGTAGAAACTTAAAGTTATGATGTTGGGGAGTGATTTTTTTATTACACCAGCATATACCAGCTTCTACAATGTCAAACCCTTCATAGGAACCCTTAGAATCGAGATATTTTGTTAAAGGGATGGCAAGTCTTCCTATACCACTTCCAACATCCAACACTCGATGGTATGGTTTAAGCCCTCCATACTGAATAAGTATATTTAAAAGCCTTTCGCCCTGCATTAAAAAATCGCCCGAACCAATAAATATTTTCCCTTTAGGGGGAGTAATCTTATCTCGTTTACCTGTGATCCTGTCAAATATATCAACGGGGAGATAATATAATCTTCTGACGAATCTTCGTAATGATGGGCTTAGCAAATAGTATAGTTTCCTTTTATTCATTATTTGATGAAATGATGTTTTACAATTTGCAAATATATCATTTTAGGTTGTCCTTTTTGCTTAGATCTTTGAATTGTTCGCATTGTTCAACTTTGATTACACCAAAATCGAGTTTATCATAATATGTATAAGCCCTAAAAACATCTTAGCAGAAATTTTTTCGCTTTTTTTACGATGCCTGTTTTCAACAGGGATAACACAAATTTTACCTACTTTTGCCAAAAAAAAAGATGGAATACCTGAGAAAACACTTCGCTTTTATACTTTTTTTGGTTCTTACCACGCTGGTTTTTTCCATTTTAATCCTAATACCAAACTACAGGCATTACCCTTTTAACGGATTTAGGGATTTAATTTTTGTTGGTGGTCACTGGCTTATCTCCACACTTGGGATATTCTTTATAGTATTAGTATTAAGCATAAACAGGTATTTCTTCCTTATTGTTTTCCCCCTTTTTGCAATGGTTTCTATTGCCACAGGCCTTTTTACATGGCAGTTCGATGTGAGCATTAATTCGGCGCTAATCGAGTCGATTTTCTATACAAACGTAATGGAGGCATCGGGATTTTTATCAATGCCCCTGGTAATAACCCTATTGTTTAGCCTTGGGTTAAGCGCCTTTTTTGTTTACCTTCGATTTAAGGTTAAGTGGACAAAAAAACAGGTGTACATAGCGGTTATCCTTTTCGTTGTTAGCTACTCAATCTTTTGGTTTGTGAACCAGAAGAGGTATAACACCATGCTGCAGCGTAATCCATTCTCGTATTACCTGGCAACAAAAGAGTACCTGAAAGAGCGAAAAGAGATATCGAAGGAAAGGCTGATGATGGGTGAGGGAGCCTTCTCTGAGCAGGATTCACTTGTGATTGTTTTTGTTATAGGCGAAGCCCTGCGTGCCGATCATGTGCAGATGAACGGCTATCACAGAGAAACCATGCCCAACATGGAGAGGCGGGGAGTGGTTTTCTTACCCCATCTTTTCTCACCCTACACCCATACCGCCCAGAGCTTACCATACATCCTTACAAGGGCAAAAGCTGATTTAATTGATCCTGCTGCAAACGAAAGTTCATTTATCGATGCATTCAATAGTAGCTCTTTCCACACTGCCTGGATTGGTAACCAAAATCCCACAAAAACCTATAGGTTTTTTGTGAGCGAGTGCGATACGGTGTATATCAATAAACCACAGTTTTCAGACTATAGCAATGTCAAAAAGTTAGACTCCGATCTTCTTGAACCTTTTGCTAGATTAGCGGAGAAAGATAATCCTAAGCAGCTTATTAACCTCCATTTGATGGGGAATCATTGGTGGTATAACAGCAATTACCCCGACAGTTTTGCAGTATTTACTCCAATTATGGAATCGAAAATTATTTCTGAAGCCAACCGTGAAAGGATGATCAACTCATACGATAACGCAACCCTTTTCTCCGATTACCTGCTTGATATAATCATTGAAAGCATTGAGGGGAAGAATTCCATGCTGATATTCCTATCCGATCATGGCCAGTCGTTTGGCGAGGAGGGCAAATGGCTTCATACCAACAACACTGCTGCTGAGCAAAACCCTGCTGGTTTTATCTGGCTATCCCAATCGTATAGGAAGAAATTTCCCGAGAAGTTTGAAAATCTGTTGCTCAATCAGCTTAAGCCGATCAATACTTCCTTCCTTTTTCACACCATCCTCGATGGGGCAACCATTCACTCGCCTTTTTACGATCCTAGGCAGAGCCTTTTTTCCCCAGATTTCCAACCATAAATGGAAAGTATCGGTTAAGGATAAGAATTACCGGCACCACAAGTGCAATTTGAAGCAGCGCAAAGATCAGCGATAACCAGACGTTGAAATCAATTTCAACACTCAGCACAAATAGGGCAAAGCCCTTGATGAATGTCATGGCAAGCAGATGAAAGCCTAGCAGGGGAAGTGTATTTCGTCCAACCCAGGCAATGGGTTTAAATGTAGGTAATAGCCTGAAAAGGCTAAAAACCCAGATAAAACCTGTAATCCCGTTAAGATACATGAGTGGGAAATAATCTCCGTAATCGCTATAGTAGTAAAGCACTCTGCCATTATAGTTAGCACCGATGGTATGGATTATTAGGAATAAAAATGTTAAGGCAAATAAAGCCTTTTGGCTTGTTATCCTATCAGCTACCTGAAATCTGCGAATAAGTACACCCATAAAGTAAAACCCGTAAACTGCCATTGCCACATCGATACTCCAGGGGAAATGAAATCCTGTTTGTTCGAATAGGAAATAACCCAGGAACGGTAAGCCAAGCATTGGAATTAATCGCAGCTTAAATGGCATTTTTGATACAAAATAATCAATCAGCCCAACCACAAAAAGGGCAGGCAGAAACCACATGGGGATGCCCCAGTTCATGTATTCGGGTCCACCTTGGGCGTAAACAATACCGATGAGATTCTTTATGGGGTCGTAAGCATTAACAGCGCTTTCACCATAGTGTCTGCCCACGAAAAGCCAGAAGAGGTACAGCAGAATGCTTATGGAGAAGTAGGGTACAATCAACCGGTTGAACTGCTTTTTCAGGTATACCCATAGACAAATGCCTTCCTTATCCCTGCTTACGAAACCTGATATTATGAAGAACAGCGGAACGCTGAAAGAGGTGGAGAAGGCGCTTAGCCACGATGAGTGGTCGTTATGCTCGAAGATGATCAGGAAGATTGCTAGAGCCCTAAGTTGATCGATAAAATGAAGTCTTTTTTCCATAACGAGATCTTTAAAAACTGGGATTAAATATGCGAAATAAATAATTATCAGTCGTGAAATTTTAAGAATTTCTATAAGATGAATAAATGAAAAAGAGGGTTGTGCTATGTTTAGCTAGCTAAAAATTATTTCATCGCTGTTTTAACTAGTTAAACGTGGTTAAATAGTGTTTACAAAGGTTAATAGCCTTTATCTATTAAAGATAATGCAAATACATTTGGGTAAACCAATAAAAAATTATCCTCATGAGAACAAGTTTATTTGTCATTCTTTTCTTAATCATCTCGAAATTATCATTCTCCCAGCTAGGAGTAGGAAACCACTTTAGTTTTGGAGAAAATGTTGAACTCTTGAATTTATCATTAAAGACAAACCTTTCGAGTAATTATGGTATTGTTTTGAGGCAAGGATTTGGTTATAATGCTCCTTATTATAATAGGAATGAGACAAATCTAATTTTTACTAGAAGTTTTTTCAATACAGACTACTCCAACTTTTACGTGGGCGTGGGAGGTTTATTATTACATCAGAAATACGAAAGTAAACAATACTTCGATTGGGGTTTTAGTATTCCTTTAGGTGTTGAAATTTTTCCCAATCCAGAGCAAAGGAGAATTGGAATAGCGGTTGAGTCGGGTTTATTTTTCAAAACTTTTAAGCAGAGAGGAATTATGGAACGTGATGAAGATAAGTTTGGTGGTTACGGCGGGTTGAGTATACATTACTACTTTGGGAAGAAAAAGTAATTTCTAATCCCTGAAAAAACCAGAATGCCCCGAAAATTCTTCCGGGGCATTCGGCTATTATACAAAAAGAATCTACTTTATCTTCACCTCATATCAATGTGCGTTCCAAAAAGACGAAGTCGACTAGGAACGCATACATTGATATGATGCCGATAGATATTCAGCATATTTTTGAAAACAACTTGTGCTGAGGCATTCGAAGCAAGTGCATCAAAATTATATTGCTGAATACTAATCGGTATCAATCCAACTGCTGCGATTGGGATTTGCAGGTACAGGCCATTTTTTGGGTGGATTTTCCTCCAGCTGCTTAAGCAGAACCTCAACCGCTTTCTCCAGCGATGGATCCTTACCTTTGTACAGCAAGTGTGGAGCATCAATCACCTCAATATCGGGGGAAACGCCAACGCCCTCAATAATCCACTCGCCCTCCTGGTTGTATATTCCGAACCGCGGAACGGCAATGTATCCACCATCCATAAGTCCTGCATTTCCACTCATCCCTACTAATCCTCCCCATGTTCGAGTGCCAATTATAGTTCCCAGATTCTTCTGACGGAAGAAGTATGGAAACGCATCACCACCTGATGATGAGTATTGATTAATCAGCATAGCCTTGGGGCCATCGTGAGCAATACCCGGGGTGCGCATGGGATCTAATCCTGCCCGATGCCATAGTGCATGGGTTTCGCGGGTAAGCATTTCAACCATCCTGTCGGGGATAAAGCCACCGCCATTGAAACGCTCATCGATAATCAGCGCATCCTTGTGGTGGTATGCATACATTCCCCGGTGCAGCTCACGATTACCCTCAACCGCTGTATTAGGCACATAGATATAGCCAATCCGTCCGCCCGAGAGTTTATCCACCATGGCACGGCGGGTGTTCACCCAGTCGAGGTGAATCAGCTCAAGTTCGCTGGCAATGGGACGAATGGTGTATGTGCGAGCACCAACGGCTGTAGGCTTACTGTTCACAGTAATTCGGGTGGCAATGTTAACTCTGTTCTCAAGGTACTTGTAAGGGTTTGCATCGGTGGTAATGTCAACCCCCTCAATGCTGATGAGATACTCGCCTTCAGCTATTGCTATGCCCTGCTCAGTGAGAGGTGAGCGGCGTTCGGGATTCCAGTTCTCTCCTGTATATATTTTGTCAATAATAAACCGCTTGTTCTTTAAGTCGGGTTTCAGCTTTGCACCCAGTAAACCGGTTTCAACACGTTTAACCCATTCAATATCACCCCAGTTTGCGTAGGCGTGACCAGTATTGGTTTCGGCTATGATTTCGCCGAAGATGTAATCCAGATCGAATCGATGGTTGAGGTAAGGTAACAGCTCAGAGTATTTTTGGCGGAAGCCATTCCAATCCACATTATGCAGATTATCAACGTAGAAGAAATCACGGAAGATGCGCCATCCATCTACAAAGATCTGCTCCCACTCTTTCTTTGGTTCAATGCGCATGGTTAGGTTGTCTAGGTTGAGCTTACCCTCACCTGCCTTTTGGTTAGGAGAAAGCGAAGCTACACCGTAATCACCTCCGCTACGATAAAGGAATTTCTTCCCATCGGTGGAAATGATTCCCATTCCAATACCTGCCATTATCAGCTCATTTTTCTGCTCCTTTATATTATAGCGCTGCATTCCTCCATCGTTGAAGTAAACAATTCCATCGTCAATGGCTTGAATATTCCAATATCCTCCCGAGGAGAGAGGAAATGCTACGATACGCTGATTGGCTCCCTCAAAATCGATAGTAACAACCACATCCTTCTTGGCCTCATCCTTTTTCTCTTCTTTCCCAACGGACTCTGTGGTTTCTTTGGGCTCAAAAAGCCTTGGACTATCTTTTTTTAGCGCAAGGGCATATATTCTTGTTGCCTTGGTGTACAGATAGTTAAACTCGAAACTTGAGAATTCTAAGTTGAAATCACGGTTTGAAAGGAAGAAGATGTAGTTGCCACATTTTGAGAAAATGGGTGTTCTGTCGGGGAAGGTATTATCTGTGAGCTGTTGGGTTTTATTTGTTTCGATGTTATAAACCCAAATGGCACCCTGTCCGTTGGGCCCGTTTTTCGTGTATGTAATCCACTTAGAGTCGGGGGAGAAGTCGTAGCTGCGGATCTCGTCGGTGGTTGGTGAATCGATGATGGTAGTCTTTCCAGATTCCACATCCAGCAGTTGAAGCTTCATGGAGCGATCGAAGAATACCAGTAATTTACTGTTGGGCGACCATGTGGCTGGGTATTTCCACCCCCTAGAGTTTTTTGTGATCTGCTTTGGTATAGCATTTTCCTTGTTTTCAAGAAGATAAACTTCATATTCTCCGCTTTCGTCCGAGTAGTAGGCAATCCATTTGCCATCGGGCGACCACTGAGGGAATATTGCGCGAATACCTTGCGTATTTGTAAGGTTATGGATTGTACCCTCGCCTGCAGGAACGGAAAAGATATCGCCTCGTGCATCGAAGAGAACCCGGTTGCCGCTTGGCGAGATGGCGAAGCTGTGGATATTTTCCTTTACGTTCTTGTGGTATGGAAGGGTATTGGCAAAATCGTAGCGGATATTTATAGCTACTCGTTGGGTTTTTTCAGTCTGCAGGTTAAGCTTGTAAAGGTGTCCCCCCACTTCGTATACAATTTGTCCATTGTTTCCGCTGGGCCACATTACATCGAACTTATCATGTTTGGTGATTTGTTTTACTTCGCGGGTTTTTACATCATAGCTGTGTATGTTGAGCCACAGATCGCGGTCGGAGGCGAAGTATATCTTATCTCCATACCAAGTGGGGATATGGTCGGTTCCATTGAAATCGGTAATTTCATCAGAGGTGTGCTTTTCCAAATCGTATATCCATAAGTTTGATGCGCGACCCCCTTTATAGCGCTTCCAAGTACGAAACTCCCTGTCGATGTATGTAAAGACGATTTTTTTCCCATCGGGCGAAAGGTCGGCAAAGCCACCATGAGGTATTGGCAGCTCTTCCTCAAGCCCACCATCGATACTAATCAAGTAGTAATTGCCCATTCTATCACCGTATGGTGTACGGTTACTCCTGAACAGTACCTTCTTGCTATCGGGAGTCCACCCTAGCACAACGTTATCGAAACCTCCTCGTGGTGGAAGCACTCCAACATCGTTGTAATAGGTTAGCTGATTGGGAGTTCCTCCCTGTGAAGGCATAATATAGACCTGACGTGAACCGCTATACTCAGCCGAAAAGGCTATCCATTTGCCATCGGGGGAGATCTTAGGGAACAATTCCAGCCCTTTATGTGAAGTTAGCTGACGGGCATCGCCACCATTGGCATTCACAGTCCAAATATCACCTGCATAAACAAATACAATCTGATCGCCATTGATATCGGGGTAGCGCATAAGGCGAGCATCCTCGTATGCATATAGCATAAAAGGAAGGGTTGCAATGAGCAGGGAAAGTTCAAACCTCTTAATAAATGTTCTCATGGTTAATGTTTTATGTAATGAATATAGGTTGATTCAACAAGTATTTTTTTATGAATAAAATTTAAACAGTTTCTTAAACAGTTTTATTTATTAATTTTTTTTAAACGATTTTTTAGTTACCACGGGCTTTAGCCCGTGGTATATAGTTAAACCAATCATTGGCTTTAGCCAAATTAATATAGATCATTCTTTGAAACCGTATTGAACCATAAAGTTATCATATTCCTCTTGAAATGAAATTTTTTTATGATGCTCCTCCTGGTTGATAATATAGTTTCTGACAGAAATAATTCCAGATTCTGAAACTGAAACAGCAAAGTATTCATCTTGCCATTCAAATTTATGTTGAATGAGTTTGTTTTTGTTGATCCAGTAAGAAGATTCGCCTTTTTATTAACTGCATTATCTTCTCAATAGTTTGGCTTGATCCAAGTGAAATAAGACAATGACAATGTTCAACATAACCACTAATACAATCTATAAAAATACCTTTTTCTTTAGCATTTTGAAGGATGTGCTGCCACACTTTTTCTCTAATTTGCTTTGTTTCTAAATAAGGTGATCTATTCTTCGTTGTCCATACAAAATGCATGTATGCTTTTATATGTGGCATGATCTTTTTTGGCTAAAGCCTAAAATATTTATTTTTTACTATCCACGGGCTTAAGCCCGTGGTAATTTTTAACTCGTTTACAATGTCTTTGCAATCAAATATCTGCAAATCCCTTTTCCCAAAAATATGAAAATGGTTTATAATGAACAACTTTTCATGTTATAAACAACTACTTAAATGAAGAATAGCATAACACCCCCAATAGCAATAACGGCTCCGATTAACTCCTTCGGGTTAAATTTTTCTTTCATTATCAGCACCGAGAATGGTATTATCAGCACAGGAACAATGGACATTATTGCCGATGCAACTCCCGTTGTGGTAAATCGAACGGCCCACAGCGAAAAGGAAACGCCAAGGAATGGACCAAAGAACGCTCCAATGCTAAGACGACCCATAGCTTTTCTGTTTTGAAGAGCTTTTCCCAAGGCACTCCATTTGTTGAGAGCTGCAAAAAGTGCTGCAAAGCCAATTACTCCTGTTAGCACTCTAATTTGAACAGAGGAGAATACATCGTACTCTGCCATACCATACTTACTAAGTACAAGCCCTCCGCCCTGCCCAACTGCGCCGCCAAAGGCTAATAGGAGTCCCCAAACAGGATAGGAGAATCGAACCTTTCTTTTTCCATTTCCATTAATTTGTTGAGGATCTTCAATTTCACGTCGAAGGATAACCAATGCGATTCCTGAAAAAGTAAGCAACATGGCAATACCTTGTTTAACCGTAATCTGTTCTCCTAGCCAAGCCCATCCAATAAGTGCTGCAATGGGTGGTGCCAATGCCATGATTAGCATAGATATGCGTGCGCCAACCACTACGTATGCCTGAAAGAGGAAAAGATCGCCTAGGACAAAGCCCACCAAACCCGAAAGCGAGAGCCAAATCCAGTTATGTGAACTTGCGTCGGTGGGGAATATAACCCCACGCATCATCCAAGAGTAAAGGCTGAGGAATATAAAGGCAACAACTAGGCGTATAAGATTAACTGAAAGCGAACCCACTTTCTTGCTTGCCGACTCGAAGGCTAACGCTGTGATTGTCCAAAAAAAAGCTGTAAGAAGTGCTGCAAATTCGCCTTTGTGAGAGGCAACTAATTCGATTATCATTTGCTAGTTATCGAGGTGTTTGAATTTGCTTTTGATTTCGATTTAACGGAATGGTTTAGCTGATCGTTTGACTCTAAAAACTATCTTTGAAAACAATTTAGTATAAATGCTTTATTCACCTGTACAGTACGAAGAACCCCTTTTTCGCCCTCCGGGCGAAGCTTATTCGGCAATTCTTCAGGCAACCATCGGTTGCTCCTGGAATAGGTGCGCTTTCTGTGAGATGTACACCACTAAAAAATTTCGTGTAAGGCACTTTGATGAAGTTGAAGCTGACATTAAAGCTTTGGCAAAAATATGCCAAGGAGTCCGGAAGGTTTTTATCGCTGATGGTAATGCGTTTGTTCTCTCTGCGGGAAAGTTGATCCCTATCCTTGAATCAATCAATTATCATTTTCGCAGACTACATCGTATTTCATCGTATGCACTTCCTAAGGATATCCTCTCAAAAACTGATGAGGAACTAATTCTGCTCAGAAAAATGGGACTGAAGCTGTTGTATGTAGGTATCGAAACAGGCGACGAAAAGTTGTTGAAACTTATAAACAAAGGAGAAACATACAAATCAACGGTTGAAGGGATAAGCAGGGCTCACCAAGCAGGTATCGATACTTCAATTATGATAATCAGTGGATTGGGAGGGATGCAGTATAGCCATCAGCACGCAATTAACTCTGCCCGAATCATTAATGAACTCAATCCCAAGTACCTCTCCACGTTAACGCTAACTATGCCCTACGGGTTGGAGCATTTTAAGAGGCGGTTCGAGGGGAACTATCAACATCAAAACCTTGAAGAGCTGCTGGTTGAGATGAAAACCTTCATCGAAGGTTTAACAGTTGAGAATGTGATTTTCCGCAGCGATCATGTATCGAATAACCTCGTGCTGAAGGGTGTTTTGCCAAAGGATAAGGTTATGTTTATTGAAATAATTGATACGATTTTGAAGAGTTAAATCCTTACTCCAATTAATAAAATATCGTCCACCTGATCGTTAGGCCCCTTCCAACTCTCAATGGTTTCATCAAAGAAATGCTTTTGCTCTTCCAGCGGTTTGTCACTCAACTCAACCATAATTTCCTTCAACTTTTTGATCATAAATTTAGAGGCATTCTCGCCGCCAAACTGATCCTGATAGCCATCGGAGAATGTGTATAGCATATCGCCCTTCTCAACATCGATTTCATTGTTTTGGAATTCGTCCATAACCAAGTGGTGACCAATGGGCATCCTATCGCCTTTATACTGGATTATTTCCTTATTACGGATGATAACCAGCGGATTGTTTGCGCCAGCAAACTGTATTTTATTATTTTTCTTGTCGATAATGTAAAGGGCGATATCCATTCCGTCCTTGCTCTCACCCGGCTTTCCCGTTTGGCGAAGCGATTTAATAACAAGGGCTCGTAAGGCATTAAGCATTTCGTTGGCTTTAACCTCCTTGATTTCGATGGATATTTCGTTGAGGAATGCCATACCCAGCATGCTAACAAAAGCACCAGGTACGCCGTGACCAGTACAATCGGCGGCAACAATAACCGTAAATTCGCCAATTTTCCGAAACCAGTAAAAATCGCCGCTTACAATATCGCGAGGTTTGAAGAGAATAAAGTGGTCGATGTTCGACTCAACGAGGATTTCACTAGGTGGAAGCAAAGCATGCTGGATACGTTGAGCGTATTTAATGCTAGCTGTGATCTCCTCGTTTTTATGCTCAACAATTTCCTTCTGATGTCTGATCTCCTTTGTCTTCTCTCGTATTACTGCCCTTAAATATTTTGTATACTGTTTTACAATTAGAAATATTAACCCCGTGAGTAGTAAAACGTATGATATGTAGGCTATTATGGTGCGGTACCAGGGTGGCAAAATGCTAAACTCGTAGAACGCCTCTTTACTTTCATGGTTGTAGATATTTTTTGCCTTAACTCGGAATATATATTTGCCTTCAAAAAGGTTTGTGTAATAACGCTTTGATTCTTCTGACCAATCACTCCAGTTCTTATCGTAACCCTCTAGATAATAACTGAAAAGTACAGGATGATCAATTTCTGTGTTCTGAGCAGAAAAATCAAATTGAAGGGTATTGTACTTGTATTTCAGTTTGGGTTTTAGTACCTCAGGCTGAATGGTTGTAACAAATCCTTCATCATCAAAATATGATCCGAAAAATATAGTGGAGTCCTGTCCTATAATATTTAAACGAATCAGAGCGGCGAAGTCTTTTTCGTAGTTCTTTTCTACGCTTGGATCAAAACGAAAAAGTCCAGCGCTCCCCCCAAACCAAACAATTCCATCCTTATCGAAGTGTAAGGAGAATAGATCCCCCTTTGAGATAGTGTTAAATGGCGTGTTAATCCATTTAAATTCTGTTTCATCTGGAGTTAGATAACCTGCTTCGATTGCCCTTTTGGATCGGATAAATGAGGTAACCCATAGTTTATTGTTTTTATCAGGTTTCATTTGAGTTATTATCCTGTCAGAATTGCTAATTATACTAGGAAAACGATGGGATAGGGCAACTGAATCTGAATTTTCGATGATCTCAAAAATACCTCTATTGGTACCGAAAATAACTTTACCCAGATAGTTAGTTAGGTAGATATCGGTGTTTTCAGGTAATCCTGATGAGTAATCGAACCTTTCGATTTCTAAATTTGATAACTTATCCAGTGATTTACCACTAATTTTTATTACACCCTGCCCCTTGGTTCCAAGCCATAGATTTCCCTCATCATCTTCAGTTATGGTAAATACTTTTTCGGAAATTTCAGGAAAATCATAAGCTACATCCCATTTTCCATTCTTTCTGGCAAGGAGTGTAAGTCCATTATCAAGACCTACAAAAATGTGGTTAGGATTTATTTTCGATTGATAGAGTCTCCAAGGATAACAAGCATATATTTCTTCAAATTTTAAATTTTTATCCATTTGAAGGACGGAGTTGTCAGATGCGATAAGCAGGAATTGCTCACCATCATGATCGTAATTTAGTAAGTCCCAGAGTCCACCCAGAAAAGTTTTGACTTTCTTGAACTTATTCTGATCATATATTTGGTTTGAAGTTGACCATTCGCTAAAAAGTAATAGTAGCAACCCCCTTTCGGTTGCTATATAAAGATTTTCATCAAATCTTGCAATGGCCACAATACTTCCATCAACACCCAGTTCCTCATTGAATTTTGAGAGGGGTGAGTTGATTTCAATTTTTGTAATCCCATCCGAAAGAGCTAGCCACAAATTTCCATCCTTATCAAGAAATTGATTATTAATCACCTCATCGCTTAATCCCGATTTTTTAGTAATTATCTGAACAATAAGCCCCTGCTGAAAAATAAGTAAACCCGAACCCCATGTGCCTATTGAATAAGTGTTTTCGTTGATTCTTAGAGCATTGATTAAATCGAATGGCTTTACTATTTTTAATAGATCTTCGAATAGTGGGTTTACACTCACTCTATTAAACCCATCGATAAGTTTTAAGTTGTAAAAACCATGATTTCGTGTTACAACAAGGAAATTTTCATTATCCTTTGGAATTATAGAAAAGATTGAAGTTTTGTGAAGCAATTCATCGCCCTCAACATCTATCAATTTATTGTTATTGATATAGAAGAGACCATCGTTTATTTGCTTGGTTATTACCTTATCGTTAAGCTTGAAAGAGGTATGAAACTCGCTTTTTGCATTCCAATGAATTATTTTCGAACCATCCCATCGAAATAGGTAACTATCGGTTTGAAAATAAACGCCTTCGGTGTTGCAGTGTACATTCCAAACAGTAAAAGAGTTTTTTAGACTATCATCCAATTGATTTGTTAGTGATACATAATTGAGCTTACCATTTGTATTGGGTGCCAGGTATCCAAATTCGTTAACAGCTCCAATATAAACCCTGCCATGTATATCAATTGCAAGGGAATGAACTGATGCGCCATTCGAGAGAGTATATAGTTTCCATCTAATCCCATCATATTCCAGTACTCCCTCGTCGTTGCCGAAGTACATAACACCCCTTAAATCTTGTATGATTGCTGAGTTCTTTGGCATGGCATTGTTGTAGTCCTCAGGGGTAAAATTCTTTATTGGGAAAAACCCAGTTTCCTTTGAGAATTGAGAAAAGCCATGGTGGTATAAGAACATAAATCCAAAAATAAGGACCAATGCAATCGGATGATTTTGATAACAGTTTTTGAACATATTCATTCAACCATAAATTATGAAGAGTGAGTCATAGTATTTTTTACTAACAATAAAGTTAATAAGATATCCTACTCTACTTTGCTCGACTTCTATTTATTGATAACAATCTTTTTTATAGCAGTTCCATAGTTCCCATAAACCTTGAAGAAGTAAGTTCCGCTAGGAATATGAGGAATGATTATTTTCTTTTCAGATTTTCCTGAAAGAGTTCCAATGGGTCCTTTTTCAATAAGTTGTCCGCTAATGCTATAAATTGAATACCAGAATTCTTGTTGTTTCGATGTTTCAATTTGAACGATGAACGAACCATCGCTTGGATTTGGATACAAGTGTAATGATAGAATATGGCTGTCGAAGATTAATACACCAGAAACAATTTTAACCCCTTTACTCACATTGGAAAAGGATGAATTTATTTCTGTTTTTGCAGGATTGCATCCTGATGCATGCTGAACTTCGACTATGTAGTAAAGAAACTCATCCAAAATAGGATTATCATCAGTAAAGGAGAGTGTGCTGTTTGAAACTGATCCTATCTGTTCCCATCCTATGTTTGAGTGTCGATGGATATAGTATGTATCAAAATCGAAACCTTCGTAATGATTCCAGCAGAGAACGATGCCATTATCCTCTTCAAGGTTTATTGACAAGTGCATAGTTTTATGGCTTTCACTCAAGATCGATTCAACTCCGCAGTCGTCAACTACTGCAAGTTTATACCTCCAAGGTCGTTGCATAGTATTAGAAACATCGTCAACGAAAACACTTTGCTCACTCACATCAACGCTGCCTGCTAGGTTGTAAACTCCAAACTGAGAGCTTTCCTTGTAAACATTGTAGTAATCAACATTATTAGTATATTCCTTTTCCCAAACAATTACATTTTGATTCAATATTGAATCAACATAAACTATACATAAAGGATTTGCTTCGGGTTTAACAGCAAGGATTGATGCAAACTGTATTTTGCTGCACCCCAGATCATCGGTTACAATTACATGGTATAATCCTGGATCAACACCAATTAAATCTTCTGTTTCATCTCCATTTGACCACAGGAAATTGTATGGCTCATTTGAGCTATAAGCAGATATATATATTGCTCCGTCTGAGTTGCCACATGTCCCTTGAATTAATTCATCAACAATAATAACAGGAGCATTTCTATCGTTAATGGAGAAATTTTTTGATGCTGTACAAGTGTTATAATCGGATACAGTTATGCTGTATACTCCAGCGCTTAACCCCGAGATTTGAGAATTGTTATCTCCGTTTGACCAAGAGTATGAATAAGGCGAAGTTCCTCCAGTTACATTTGCTTGGGCAGAACCATCACTCAGGCCACAGGTAGCATCATTAACAACTAGCGTAATACTAATTGGGTCAGGTTCTTCAACCATAATATTTTTAATGGATTTACATCCATTGCCATCCGTTACCTCAATTTCGTGTTGTCCACTCAGAATGTTATCGATATCTTCAGTAGTAGCTCCATTGGACCATAAGTATAAGTATGGTGTTGCCCCACCAGAAACCGAGAGGGATATAGCTCCATTGGACCCCCCAAAGCATGATATATTAGTAACTGATTCAACTGTTATTGTTGGTCCTTCATAATTGCTTACAGTTGCAATACCAAACTTGCTACAACCTAGATTATCCTTTACGGTAACATAGTAAATTCCAGAGTATAGGTTATCAATGGTGTTGCTATTTCCACCATTCGTCCACTCGTAGGTATAGGGTAGTACACCATTAGAGGCTATAACAGTGGCACTTCCATTATTAGTGTTACAATTAGCGTCTTCAGTTGTGATTGAAAGAACTATTTCAGATGGACCAATTATCGAGTACTCCCCAGTTTCTGAGCATCTATTTATATCTGATACGATAACGTGATAATTGCCAGCGTTTAAACCTGTGATATCCTGTGTTATCTCGTCATTTGACCACAAATAGTTGAAGGGACCATCGCTACCTGTTATGGTGAGGTCAATAGAGCCAAACTCGGTATACTGACAATCGATATTGGTTATTATTGCTGATAATTCAGGCGCAGCCCAAATAGTTAGAGTTACTTCGGCAGCAGGACCAGGAAGGCCATTTATTGTTTGGGTTACGTAAAATGTGTAAACTCCGGGCTCAGTTAATCCATGATCAAACTCATTTCCAGTTCCCACTAGGTTTGATAAGTCAATATCGTCGTACCAACTGATATTTTCACCCTCTGCATAAAGATTTGGAATATCATCATTGGAACAGGCTGTCACATTTTCAACCAAAGGAGGTGGTACGGTTTGTACTTCTGTTCCTTTTGTAACATTAGAACGTGATATATTTCGATTAGTTTTGGTTGGATCGCACCCGTAAGGATGCTGAATTTCAATCACATAATAGAGAGTTTCATCCAAAACAGGGTCAAAATCAGTATAGGATGTAAGGTTACTAGGAACAGTTGCTATTAATTCCCATTCATCATTAGTACGTCTATAGATAGAATATGTATTGTATGAAAACCCTTCGTAATGATCCCAAATTAGATTTACCGAATTGTTTAACCCAAGATTCATGGTTAAGTGCATGGTTTTGTGGTATTCGCTCAAAATTGATTCAATTCCACAGCTATCTACTACTGAAATCTTATATCTCCAGGAACGTTGCATAACGTTCGAAAGCGTGTCAACAAATACACTCTCTTGATCTATTCCAACACTGCCAATTAGCGTATAAACACCACTTTGTGAGCCTTCTTTGTAAACATTATAGTGGCTAATACCCTCGGTGTATTCTTTTTCCCACACAACCTCATTGTAGTATGTATCTGAATTAACTGACACCAAACAAATTGGATTTGGGTCAGGCTTATCGGCAGGAATTGTAGCAACTTGAATTGCATCGCAACCACCTTCATCGGATACAGTAACATGGTATGTACCTGGATCAACTCCAACTAAATCTTCCGTTTCATCGCCATTTGACCATAGGTAGGTATACGTTACATAAGCACCGTAAACTGATATATAGATTGCACCATCGGAATTGCCACAGGTGCCGTTGTAAATCGAATCGATAATAACAGTTGGAGCACCTATCTCACTAATGGAGAAGTATTTTATTGCAGAGCAAGCGTTGGCATCCAGTACAGTGACATTATATACTCCTAATCCTAAGCCGGTAATCTGAGTTCCAGTACTACCATTCGACCATGAATAGGTATAAGGAGGTGTACCTCCCGTTACAGTTGCTTGTGCTGAACCGTTGTTCATTCCACAAGATGTTTGCGTTATGTTAAGTGAAATCAAAATGGGACTAGGTTCATTAACAATAATACTTTCAACTGCTTTACAACCATCGGCATCAGTTACTTCTATTTCGTACTGACCTGCTTGAATATTATTGATATCCTGCGTTGTAGCTCCGTTGGACCACATGTATTCGTATGGTGTTGCCCCTCCAGAAACTGATAGTGATATAGCTCCATTTGATCCACCATAGCAGGAAACATCTGTAACAGATTCAATGGTAATGGAAGGCCCTCCAATATCATTTATTGTTGCAACACCTATTTGGCTACATTCTAGTGCATCGGTAACGGTAACAAAGTAAATACCAGAGTATAAACTATCGATAACGGTACTAGTCTCTCCTGTTGTCCAGTAGTATGTGTATGGAGCCTCACCTCCGGATGCTACAACCGTAGCGCTACCCATATTGGTGTTACATTCGGTATCTTCGGTTATGATAAGCAGGATTATTTCGCTTGGGCTGGTTACAGTATACGTTTCTGTTTCGAAACAACCATTTATATCAGTCACAAATACGGTATAGTCGCCTGCTGAAAGCCCGGTGATGTCTTGAGTTACTTCATCGTTGGACCATAGGTAGCTGAAAGGACCAGCGCTACCACTAACCGTAAGGTTAATTGAGCCGAATTCAGTGCCTTGACAGTCAATATGGGTAATCTCAGCCGATAGTTCGGGGGCTGCCCATATGGTTAATGTTACAACTGCCGCTTCGCTGGTGCACTCTCCCTCTGCTTGTGTAACATAGTAAGTATAAACCCCAGCCTCGGTAACACCCGGGTTGAAAGTATTGGCTGCCCATATTTCATTGGTAAGTTCAGGATCACTGTACCACTTTATATTAGTTCCTTCGGCATACAGGCTTGGGCAAGCTTCGTTTGAGCATCCAGCGGCATCCTGCACTATGGGGGGCATAAAGAACAGGCACGAGAATTCATCGGCACCAATGTCGGGAGAGATCGGGTCACGATCTTCCCCATCGATATCGGTTGTAACATCTGTAAGTGCTATGGCCATTCCAATAACTGGCGATGTTCCAAGTAAATGAAAGTTAGCAGAAGAGGTAAATACAGGATCAATCTCAAGGGAGTTATTATCAAAAAAACTTACTGCTTGGTATGCCCCCAAGGTAGCATAGTCAACTGAATTGTAGCGTATATTTCTTGAACTGGTTGAGTAGAAATCGTTGTAGTTGGATACGGTTATTGCGGTATTATTATGCGATTTGAAGGTATAGGTATCGGAACCAAGATTTGTGAAAATATTGTTTGCCGATTGTATATTCCCGCCAAGGTAAACATCGAAAGCCGCTCCAGCACCAGCACCAGTTATCATAGTTGAGTTATGGTAAACTCTTTGGTAATTCGAATTATCAACTTTTATGGCATGTGAATTATAAGCAGCTGAACTGTTTGCGCTTACAAAGTTATTTGCAATTAGCCCCCTGTTTGCAGTAGATCCATCGCAATAATGGATGTAGATTCCATAGAAATTTGTATTGGTGGAGAATACTTTATTACTAATTACTAATAAATCGTTGGGACAGTAGTGTAAATACACACCATACCTCTTTCCATTATTCAGAGTGTTGTTCGAAATATGTGGCTTATTGACTTTGTAAAGATATATCTGTCGGTACTGCCCATCATACGTATTTCCTGTTATCCTTATAGCTGAGTGGTTATAGCTTGCGTAACCTCCAAAGTAAATACCACAGCTATTATTATTAAAGGTGTTATTTTCAACAAGCAAGTTGTCAACAATCTGATTTTCTGGAATGTAAATGGACGATTTGTTGGCTGCATCATCGGAAGAACTTGACACCCCATTAAGGATATTACTGAGCATGTTGATATTCTTAGCGTTACCATCAATACTAAAAATAGAGGAATAGGTTGTTCCACCAGCATTGAATGTTAGGTTCTGGAAAGTTATATAATCGGTTCCATTGAGCTTAACAATGTAGTTATTTGCTTCGGTTTGAACGAATGAAATAATCGTGTTAGAAGGATCACCCGATTGCGATTGTATAACAACTGTATCGATGGCACTTGCTCCTGGAATATCCTTTAGAGCAAAAGTGGTACCTGGATGCGAACCTGTTAAGAAGTTGAAGGTTACCGGACCTGCAATACCCAACTCCATCAATGAATTTACCATCGATTCGGCATCTGAGTAGTCCCCGCCAAATCCAACAGTAAATGTCCCCTGCGGAATTGGTGTAAGGGATGAGGTGAACTCGTATGCACCAATATCGGGTGTGGTTTCATTTCGGAGATTTCCATTAATATCGGTGGTTACAGAAGCAATGGGTGTCCCTTTGTTGTCAATCCAGGGTGAATTAGAGATCAGGTTATCCCCATCCTTAAATGCAGGAAAATAGCTTACCGAATTGGCATCCATGCTATTAGCATTTCTCAAATCTTCAAGTGTTTGGCAGTTAGTCCCATTCCAATGGGCTAAATGCCGTCTGGCGGTGTAGTAGTTATTGAAATTTGAAACGTTAACGGTGCAGTTGTTTAGGTAGTACGCCCAGCCCATTGAGGAGCTCTTATCCCCAAGATTCCCTTTCAATACAAAATTGTTATTACTGATATTGAGGTAGTTGCTGTTCGTAGCATAGAATGCAATATCGTCCAGATGATTGCTTGTAATATTCACCGTATTGAAATAAAAATTAAGGTAGCTGGAGCTGGAAATGTTAATACCATATGATTTGCTGCTATTATCAATGCCAACACGAACAAGATTATTTGCGATTAGACCACGGTAGGATTCGTTGGCATTGCATTGATTTAGATATATTCCCCCAGAAGTTGTAATATTCGTATAGTTATCAGCGTAAATCCTGTTATTCCTGATAATCATACCAGCACCGGTAGCGCTGTTGCAGTACTGGGCATTAATCCCAACTCCTTCTGCTCTGTTAAAGGTAATGGTATTGTCCTCAATTTTGGGAGAGCTAAAATATTTTATGTATATCCCTTGCTGAAAAGTGTTTAGTATATTGTTCGAAATAACCAGATTCTCTCCATAAGTGCTATTAATGTTTTCGAAGAAAATCCCGTAACTTCCATAAATGAAATTATTACCGGTTATGGTTGCGCTGTGAATCAATGGGTTATTATCAATTGCACATATTACAGCATCTTTATTATCTGAAGTTGATTCAGATCTTCCGTATAGGATGTTATCAATAATTCCGTTATGCTCACACTTGCCCTCGAAAACGAATATTCTTGAATACAGGTTACTTCCTGACTGGAAAGTCATTTTTTGAAACGTTAAGTAATCGCCTCCTTCAAACTTGACAATGTAGTTGTTGGATAAACCTGGATCAAAGGCAATGGTAACATCCTGAGCATTTCCTGTTTCCGACTCGAAGGTTATGGTGGCATCAAGCGATGCGCCTGCAATCTGGGGAATAACCATTTGTTCGGAGTACATACCAGACTGAACCTTGAATGCCACATGCCCCAAAATCCCACGTTCAACTAGTGAATCGATAGCGGTATTGAAAGTTGCAAATCGACCCGTAGGGCCAATTGTATATTCCCCTTCATAAGGAATCAGGGTTGATGTGTACTCATCGGCACCAATATCTGGTGTTGTGGGGTGGCGCTCATCGCCATCAACATCATGGGTAACAATTCCTGGAATGGGAGTTCCCTTGTTATCGAGCCAGTATGAGTTTGTATGGAGATCGGAATCCGACAAATAGTTTGGATCAAAGTTGACCGAGTGTGTATCCATACCCGATGCCGCTGTTAGGCTGGCTAAAGTAGTGTGGTTAGTTCCTCCCCAGTTTGCAATGTTTGTGCCTGAGGTAAAGAAATTATTGTAATCGGACTCAATAATTCCGATGGTGCTATTACTGTAAAAGGGATGCCCCGGTCCGGTTACAACGTAGTTATTATTCTTAAAGATTATGTTTTCAGCACTGGTTGAGTAATAGTAGTTCAACGCTCTGCTAGCCGTGTTACTGCTCACAACATTTATGCTGTTGTTGTATATACTGGTATTACTGGTAGTGATATACAAATAGATGCCATAAACTGTAGAAGTGTTCTCAACATGCACGAAGTTATTGAAAATTAAACCCCCTTCGTTGGTTCCAGAGCAACGCTCAAGGAGCATTCCCCTTCCGGGGGTAACCGTTGAGCTCAGCTTATTTGCATTAACAGAGTAAGGAGAAGCGCAATAGTAAAGGTAAAACCCACTATTTGTGAAGCTGTTTAACTGGTTTCCCGAAATTTCAAAGTCGGTGTAGTAGGTAAGTTTAATCGAAGCATATCCACCACTGATAACATTTCCCGTTATGGTTGCCTTATCCGAACGATCAGAAGTTACTCCAGTTAGGGTAATTGAGTTGGAACCATTGCTGAACCTATTGTTTTTTACAAGAAGCCACTGAGGTTTTTGCTTATCGACATAGATAATCGACCTATTGGTTGTTTCTGCTGCACTGCCGCTACCCACAAGTGCACAGTTTTCAATGGTAATGTTCGATGCATGACCTATAAGCGTAATAACCTGTCCATAGGTGCTTCCTGTATTTCTCAGGGTAATCTTTTTTACAGTAATGTAATCAGCACCGTCGAATACCAGAGTTGAGTTATTAGATTCGGAGGTTGAGGCGTACTGTAAGGTAACGCTTGTGGAATCGGCAGTAGCCGAGGTTATGGTAATGGCATTATCGCTGGTGACACCTGGTATTGCAGGGATAACAACCCTTTCGGTATAGGTTCCGGGATCAACCAGGATATTTACAGCACCAGAAATTCCCTGCAAACTTAGGGCAGCAATTGCTCCATTGAACGAAGTGAAATCGCCACCGCTTGTCTTAATGGTAAGCTCGCCGCTGTATGTTAAGTCACTAGCTGCTGTAAATTCATAGGCTCCCACATCGGGAGTCTCGGTTCTAGAAACTCCTTCAATATCCTCAGGCACAATGCTAAGCATATTTGCCCCCGTATTATCCAACCAATGCGTTTGGGGGATCAGTTCATCCACATTATTGGTTGAGACGAAGCTGGGTAGGTAGTCCATGGAAGTGGCATTTGCTCCGCTTACCGTTTTAAGATCGGTTAGGGTATAGATGTTCTCATTGTTCCATTTTGCAATGTGATTACCTGGAGTGAAGTAGTTATTGTTGTCGCATTCGGTTAAGGTGGTATTGTTGCCAAAGGCATATCCATTATTCTCAACGGCAAACAGGTTATTCTTAACCTTCATGTTATTCCCTTGATTGATTAGGCATGCATACCCCGAACTGCTTGTATTCTTTACAAAAACCGTATTATGGTAAATATCCTGATAGGTGCAGTTGCTTAACTCTATCCCTGAGTTAAAGAAATTGCTACCGTCATCGTACACGTATACAGCATTGTTGGCAATTATTCCTCGGAAAGCGATGGCTGCTTCACACCATTCAAGGAGCATTCCGTCATGGGCAGTAGTTGCATAGCTGGTTATCTTATTATCCAACACTTTTATATCCTGATTGCATCTGTTCAAATACAGACTATTCCCATAGTTTGTTGATATGGTATTCCCAATAATTTCAACTTTATCGATCGCTTCAATGTAAAGCCCTCGGTATGAACTAAAGGTATTTGAGTTGATTTTAACAGTATTCGATAATTCTCCTGGGTAGCTATAAATATCGAAGCAAATGGCATACGATCCGCCTAAAAAAGTGTTGTTAAGTATTTCTGAATAATTAATTTTTTGGCGATAATGGTAAAAAATCGCCTGCTCGCTGCTGGTTTGGCTACCACTTTTCCCGATAAGGGTATTGTTCTTTATGGAGTTGTACTCAGTGGTTCCGTTAAAGGCAATTACCCTTGCATAGGAGCCAGTGGTAGTATTCACAATTTTTAGATATTCCATGGTAATATAACTGCATCCATCAAAGCGAATTACCCAGTTTGCCCCACTGGTTGTTGGGGCAAAATATAACATTACATCATCGGGGTTCTGGGTCTCAGATTTGAAAGTAATGGTGTTGGCCGCACTTGCCCCAGTAATAGCTGGTATGCTAATCTGTTCGTTGTAGTTCCCCGTTTTGATTTGCATGGTTACGGCACCGTTAACCCCATCGGATGCCAGTGCATCAATGGCTCCCTGTAAGGTTTCAAAATCCTGCCCGGCACCAATATAGTACGTGCCGCTGTACTGGGAGTATGTGTTTATATTGAATATAATCAATAGCACAAACACTAAAATACTCCAACTAATTAATCTTTTAGCAGTTTTCATAGTACTAGGGTTTAATAGTTTGAACACAATAATTGCTCGGCTTTGCGGGATATTGAGCAAAACGAAAACAGAGCAAACTGAAAAACAATTCTTCAATAAAAGTGAAAGGCATTAAAAAAACGAAGGGTCTGAGGTGGTATTCCTATGCTGAAATGGAATTCTTTCAAACTTTTCGCATAGGTTCAAAGGTAAACTATCAATCAATTCAAGTCAAGAAATTTTTAGGATTTTTAAACGGATGTTTACAAAAGAAAAATTGAATTGTTAATTATCTAGATCTTAGTAAACTAGAGCGTATCAACTTCCATATAGCACCTTCCTTCAGCGCATAAACTGACTGCATCATTCGCTCAATACCAAACTTTTTGATCAGGAAATTGGTGAATATGGTTGCTAAAACTATCATCTCAACCCGCATGGGGTCCATACCAGGAATGGTGTTTCTTTGCTCTTTAGTGGTGGTGATCAGGTGGCTGTGCAACTTGAAGTATTCTTTCAAGGGAATCTCAACGCTGGGGTTACCATTTGGTTCGATTGCTTTAGCAGCAGTTAGCACGCTTCGGTATGTATCGAACGATCCCGAGCTACCAATAATAATGGCTGGTTGATGCTTTTGCATGGGCTCAACCATATCGGAAAGTTCTTTCTCAAGGTACTTTTCAACCTGCTCAATCTCGGTGGGCTTTATTGGATCGGAGGGACTGAACTTTTGCAGTAACCGCGATACACCCAGATCGTAACTTCGTTTCCAGAGGTACCGCTGGCCATTGCCAATGATAATCTCGTTGCTACCGCCGCCAATATCAATGATTAGCACATTCTGATCGTTCAACAAAACGGCTTGCCTAACGCCAAGGTAAATCAGCTCAGCCTCCTCATCACCATCAATTACTTTTACATCAATACCATACAGATTTTTGATATCATCAGTAAAATTGTTGCCATTGCTGGCGTTGCGGGTTGCCGAGGTTGCGAATGCAAAAATCTCACTGGCACCGTGAAGAAGAATTGTGCGAAGATGCTCGCCAATGGCGTTTAGCCCCCGCTGGTAGGCTGCTGGAGCAATAAATTTCTGGTTAATCCCTCCCTCGCCCAGTTTAACGGGTAACTTGCCGCTATGGATTATCTGGTATGTTCCATCGCCATTCACCCCAGCAACCAAAAGGTTGAAGGTGTTGGTTCCTAAATCGATGATGGCTACTTTACTCATTTTGAAATAGTTTGAATACCGAAGACCGAAGACCGAAGACCGAAGACCGAAGAGCAACTAAGAAATCAAACAACTACTTTACAGTTTTTTATAAAAAGCAATAATCATATTCATTAGATTAAATGCTATCAAATAATGCTTATCAAATTGTTCTATTGTTATATACTTTCTTCGAATAGCTTTATGCAAACAGGTTACTGTTTCTGCTAGGGAACGTATTGCGTAACCAATAAACCGTTTATTTTCTGGATTTGATTGAGCAATAGAGCCTTCAGAAATATTAAGGGCAATTGAATCGGCAGCCCTGCAAATTTGACTTGTAAGGTTATAGAGTTCTTTTTTAGGGAAACTCTGCGATAGCAAATTTATCTCCTCTCCAAAATCCATTGCTTTTTGCCAGATAACCAATTTTTCAAATTTAAAGTTCATGGTTTTTAAAATATTTGGTAAATAATACTTCGCCTATTCCCTCTTCCGTCTTCCGTCTCCAAAATAAAATCCACGATTATTTGCTAAACCTACCCGCGGCAGCCTGCCTGGCCGGTAGGTAGGGCGGGTCTGCGTCATCCGTGTTCTATATCCCTTAAATTCCACTCATCCAAAAATTGTTCCACAAACTGCTCCATGCACCTATGTCGTTGGGTTGCTATTGTTTTGGCTGTGTTGGTGTTAAGTTTGTCCTTTAGCAGGAGCAGCTTTTCGTAAAAGTGGTTCAGGGTACTACCCTTTGAATTTTTGTACTCCTGGAATGTGCTATGCATTTCAGGTTTTGAATTAGGATTGTAGAGCTGACGGTTCTTTGAGCCACCATAGGCAAAAGCGCGGGCAATGCCAATGGCACCGATGGCATCGAGCCTATCGGCATCCTGCACCACGCTTGCTTCCAAAGATGTTGGAACAGTATCAACCTTTGCACCTTTAAATGATACCTCTTTGATAATTCCGATTATCTTTTCCACCAATTCTTTATCAACGTTTAGCTTGAGCAGAGTTTGCCGTGCGTTGGGAAGATTTTCCCCATCGGAACCATCAATTTTATGGTCGTCCATATCATGAAGCAGGGCTGCCAACTCAACCTCAAGCAGATTTGCGCCTTCGCGCTGGGCGATATGCTTTGCCAGGTTCCACACCCGCCAAACATGCCACCAGTCGTGCCCAGTTGTATCGGAGGAGTGGAATTGCTGGGCAAGACTTGACGCCTTTTCTATGAGAGAGTATTCTTCCAAATTAGTGTGATTTTTTAAATATCCCGCTTATCACCGATATCAAAATATACAAAAGGATTACTGGTGCTACCGATGCCCTGCCAAGGGCGAAAATGGTGAGCAGTGCCAGTACGACTAGCAGTTGCTGCTGCCATGTTTCCCTCAGATTGAACGATTTTATTTTAAGCGAGAACATGGGAATGGGCGAAACCAATAGCGCCGATAGAACCAAAACCATTACAATTATTGCTGTGGATGATGAGGTTACTACCTCAAACCAAGCCCCGAAGGGGCTGTTCAGCCCGAGCACCAACCCAACAATAAAAATGGCATTAGCAGGTGTGGGCAATCCGATAAATGAGGTGGTTTGCCGGGTATCGATATTGAATTTTGCCAACCTTAGGGCAGAAAAAGCTGCAATAAGAAAAGGGATGACAAGTATAACATTTCCGGTTAAAAAGCCTTGACTTTCAGAAATTCTTAGCGTACTTTTCAGAAGATGGAAAATAATTACCGATGGAGCCAAACCAAAGCTAACCAGATCAGAGAGCGAGTCGAGTTCCTTTCCAAGTGGCGAATATGCTTTTAGTAATCGTGCCATGAATCCATCGAGGTAATCGAATACTGCTGCAAGCAGTATTAAGTATCCTGCCATTAAAAGATCGCCCTCAAATGCCGATACGATGGAAAGGCAACCCAAAAAAAGGTTGATTAGAGTTAAGGCGTTGGGTATATGCTTTGTTGGGTTTAGCTTGCTCATGGTTTTAAGTTTGATGCAATAATTAGGGCAAAAGTAAGTTATTTGATTTGAAAACAGTATTAATATACACTCAAAAAGCTTTAAGTTTGCAGCGTCAATAAGAGTATTATTCCTTTATCAGAATTAACAAAATCAATGAAAAGGGTTGTTTTATATATTTTTCTTTTAGCATTACATTTTTCAGCATTTGCACAAACCGCCAAGTACAGCAACGATTTTTTGAATATTGGCGTTGGAGCAAGATGGCTGGCAATGGGTAATACTGGTGTGGCCACAAGCTCCGATGTGGAATCGGCATACTGGAACCCAGCTGGCCTTACTGGCATACAAAACACCTACGAGCTGGGCGCCATGCACGCCAGCTATTTTGCAGGGATGGCCAGCTACAACCATATGGGTTTTGCCCATAAACCCGACACCCTATCGGCGCTGGCTTTCACCGCTATTCGCTTTGGGGTTGACGATATACCCAACACCACCGACCTAATTGATTCCGATGGTAACTTCAGCTACGACAGGCTAAAGCTATTCTCCGTGGCCGATTACGCCTTTCTCCTCTCCTACGCTCGCAGGCTACCCATCAAGGGGCTTACCGTTGGTGGCAACGCCAAAATCATCTACCGCAACGTGGGCAAGTTTGCCAATGCCTGGGGATTTGGTGTTGATGTGGCTGCCCAGTACCAACGCAATGGGTGGCAATTTGGAGCAAACTTTAGGGATGTAAGCACAACCGTAAATATCTGGAGTTTCAATTCCGATGAGCTGGAGATTACCATTGGAGACAGCACCTTTAACCGTGCCCCCGACAACAATTTCGAGATTACGCTACCGCAGCTATCGCTAGGTGTTGCCCGCACATTTGGCATTACCGATGATATTAACTTAACTGCAGAATTTAACGGTGTTTTTTTCTTCGATGGGCAGCGCAACACTCCACTAAGCACATCGTTTGCCAGCATTGAACCACGCGTAGGCATTGAGGTTGGATATATCGATTTGATATTTGTTAGGGCCGGAGTAAACAACCTGCAACGAATAACCGAGTTTGACGATAAAACTGCCCTAATAGTACAACCCAACCTAGGGCTTGGTATCCGATTTAGGGGGATTTCACTGGATTATGCCCTAACCAATGTGGGTAGCGTTGGGTTCTCGCGCTACTCAAATATCTTTAGCCTGAAATGGGAATTCAGTAAGATTGGGAAGCGATAGTATCCTTGTACTCCTCATACTTATCGAGCACAGCTTTTACCACTTCGTATTCGGTTGATTTCTCTAAAAACTTTGTGGAGAAATTACAAAACACTAAAAACTCAATAGCCTGAGCCCCTTCTAAACCAGTGAGTCGATGCACTCCTTCTGCCGAGATAATCTCATAAATAGGCTGCATCTTTTGATCTCTCTTTATCTTTCGATTTATCTTTTTTCGCTGCTTCGAGTACCAATCCTCTCCAAAATAAAAGGTTTTACTCGCAATTTTCAGGTAGGGAACCTCATAGGGACTTTGCTGAGGAATAATCAATGAATCCGTATTAACATCGTTAATATTTCGTTTTAGCTTCTCTACCCTTTTTTCTTCTTCGCTCATGAGAATTTCGCGAGTTGCCACATCCTTAATAAAATTGTAGTACGATCTATAACGAACTATGGATACCGAGTCAATGGCATACGATTCGGGCTGTAGGTAAATAGTTTGAGTTTCGCCGGCACCTTCAATATCCTCAACACAATTAATTTTTAATCGTCGGTATCCAACAGCCGAAATAATTAGCGTATCTGCTCGCCCAATTGAAACTCTAAAAAAACCTTCCTCGTTCGATATTGTCCCCTGCCTTTTCGCTAGCAAAATAATATGGGCGTGAGCAACGGGTAGGTGTGTACCCGAGTCCAATAGTTGGAAGGCTTTCCATCCTCCCTTATCATCGTTATGCTGTGAGTTTGCATAGCTTGCCAAAAGCAATAGAACTATTAAATGTGCTGATTTCAACTTTTTTTAATCAAACTTAAAAATTAAACCAGCCACAACAAGCCCCCATTAACTCTTGTTAACCAACCTATTATTACCAAAGTACTTTTTAGCTATTAACCCAATACTAAAATCTTTGTTTTTTAAAATATTTTCACTTATTATATTTTGATAGTGTAAATATTGTAATTATCTTTGCATTATAAAAAACACAATTTGCAATGAGTAGCATTAAAACCAAGTACATACAAAAGGCGATACAAATCTTCAAGCAGGAAGGGTTAAAGCTTTCGCTCGACGACTTGGCAGTTAAAATGTCAATATCAAAAAAAACTCTATACAACCACTTTTGCTCAAAGGAGGATTTGCACTCGGCCTGTATGCGAAGCATGTTTTCGGAGCTAAACCAGAAGATGGATGTGTTAACCGACCCTACAATGAATGCCATTGAATGCTTTCGCGAAGGGTTTAAGGGGCTAAAGGCAGTTTTTATCCAACTTTCGCCGCTATTTATTCACGATATGCAACGGCTTTACCCCGATATGGTATACTCAAGCCACGCCTCCGATATCGATTTTTTTAAGCAAAGAATGATGGCAAACATTGAGAAAGGAATTGGTGAAGGCATTTACAATCGGCAACTCGATGTTTCATTTATTAGCCAGTACATAAGCCATTCGGTATTCGGATTTTACTTCCACTCTGTACTTAGCAACAACGATTTTTCAACCTCTAACTATTTCGAAACCGTCCTTGAGTATCATCTCAAAGGGCTGGTCACCGAAAAGGGACGATTACTCCTGTAACCAAAAACCATCCATATGATGCGAACCAAAATAGTTATCATACTTTCCCTGAGCATACTCGCCATACTGCGAGTTGAGGCCCAGGAAATATTCAACCTGCAAAGGTGTATCGACTATGCGCTGGAGAACAACAGTAACCTAAAGAAGTCGAAGCTTGAACTGGAAAAAAGCTTTGAGTCGCGCCGAGAGATTATGGGGAGCCTGCTGCCACAAATAAGTGGTTCGGGTAGCTTAAATTACAACCTGAAAAAAGCTCAGTTTGTAATGCCCAACTTTGTGAACGAAATGCTGCCCCCCAACATGCAGGATCCCAACGCAGCGAAATATATGACCATTGAGATGGGCACCAACTACTCGGCCGGAGTGGGCGCAACGCTTAACCAGCAAATACTCAACTTTACGCTTTTTAACACGCTGGAAATTGCAAAAACTGCCGAAAGTATGGCCACACTTGGCGTTGAGTCGAAGGAAGAGGAGGTTATAGCTCAAACCGCTAACATCTACTATGCAGTACAATCTACAGCGTATGCCGCCGAGCAGTTCAAGCAGAGCATCAAGCTAATCGACAGGATGCTTGTAACCATGGAATCGAACTACCAGAATGGGCTTGTGAAAAAGGTTGATTTAGATAGGCTAAAGGTAAACCGCGTAAACCTTTCGACCCAGCAGAGCGCAATCGAAAATGCCATTGATATTCAAAAAAACCTACTCAAGCTGCAAATGGGGATGGATATGAACCAACCCATTGAAATTGAAGAAATAGACCTAGCTGCTTTTGAGCAAAAGGTCGAAGCGCCACAGCTGCAAGGTTTTGAACTAACACAGCTGATCCCTTTTCAGCTAATCCAGCAACAGCATAAAATTGGTCATCTGCAGGTAAAATCTGTAAAAAGCGAGCTGCTACCGTCGCTGATGCTTGGCGTAAACTACCAGTACAACCTGCTTGGCGACAAGCTCTTTGGGAGCGACGACAGCTACTCCTACCCATCGTCGGTAATTGGGTTAAACCTGCGGATTCCTATCTTCTCGGGAATGTCGAAGAATGCCAAGCTAAAAGGAGCGCAAATTGAGCTGATGAAGCTCAGAGAGGATGAGCAATCGGTTAGACAATCGCTAACCATGGCCTACCAGAATGCACTGCTCAAGCTAAACGATAGCAGGCAAACCATCGATGCACAACGCCAGAACTTGGAGCTGGCTGCTGAGGTTTTCCGAATCACCGAGGAGAATTACCAGCAGGGATTGGCCTCAATGTCCGATGTGCTCAACGCCAACTCGTCCCTTATCCAATCGCAAATTAGCTACGCCGATGCCCTCGGCAAGTATATGGCCGCATACATCGAGCTGCGAAAGGCAAACGGTACAATTAAAGAACTTGTTAAATAGAAAAACACAACAAATATGAAAAGAGCGATTAATATACTTGTGATTCTGGCCATTCTTACCGCCATAATCCTAGTTCTTAGAATGAACAAAAGAACAAACCAACAGAAAACCGAACTGGCCTCGGTGGTGTCAACCGCTGTACCAGTGCAAATAGATGTGGTTGGCGAGGAAACATTCACCACCGAATTTTCATCAAACGGAACGCTTGAACCTATAAAGGAGTTAGCCTACGTTTCGGATGTATCGGGCAGAATTGTGAATATTATTGTAGATAAAGGCGACTGGGTGCAGAAGGGACAAACCCTTATCAATGTTGATGACGAGATGCTCCGAGCCGATTACCTGGCCAGCGAGGCATCGTTCAAAGCCCTAAAAACCGACTACGAACGATTTGAAAAGGCCAAGGAGGGCGGTGGCGTTACGGCTCAGCAGCTCGACAATATGCGCACCCAGCTTATTGCTGCCGAGAGTCGCTACCTCACCAGCAAGCGTCGGCTTGCCGACGCCACCATAAAAGCCCCAATTGCTGGTTACATAAACGAGCGGTACGTTGAGGTGGGCGCATACCTAAATCCCGGTGCAAGGCTTTTAGATATTGTTGATGTTTCGCAGTTGAAGCTACGATGCAGTGTTACTGAATCGCAGGTACTAAGGCTCCAAAAAGGGCAACAGGTTACAATAACAAGCAATGCATTCCAGAACCAATCATTCCCGGGCATCATATCGTTTATTGGCAAAAAAGGTGGCGCAGGACTTAGCTACCCCATCGAAATCATCTTAAAGGACAAGCAGGAACTTATGGCTGGGATGTACGTTACAGCCCATTTCGAGTCGAACGCCCTACGACAAGGCATACTTATCCCCCGAAATGCCGTTAGTGGCAGCGTTAAATCGGCCAGTGTATTCGTTGTTAACAATGGTATTGCACAGCATCGCGATGTAGCCATTGGCGAGATGGTTGGCTCTAGAGTTGAGGTAACTCAAGGCCTACAGGCAGGCGATAGCATTGTGGTGGCCGGACTTATCAATGTGGCCAATGGTGTAAAAGTGATCAACAGAAAATAGCCCAAGCGATGAAAATATCCGAAATATCCATAAAACGGCCAATATACGTAATTGTACTGTTTGCCGTGCTCACCATTCTCGGCTACCTAGGGTTCCGCAACCTAAGCGCCGAGCTGATGCCCAAGTTCACCCCACCTATGATAAACGTGCAGGTGGTGTACCCCGGCGCATCGCCACTGGAGGTGGAGAATTCGCTAACGCGAAAACTTGAAGATGCCCTCTCGAGCATGGAGGGGATTGACCAAATACAGTCGTACTCCTTTGAGGGAATGTCGATGCTATTCGTGCTTTTCAACTACGGCACCGATATCGACAAGTCCATTACCAGCGCGCAGAACCTTATTGCATCAAAAGCAATGGAGCTTCCCCGCGATATCCTGTCGCCCACCATCAATAAGGTAACGGTTGATGACAAACCCATTATCACCATTGCGTCAACCTCAAACCTTGAGGCTACGGCCTTTTACGATCTGATGGACAAACGAATTCTCCCCGACATCAACAGCATAAAAGGGGTTGCCAAGGTTAGCCTGCTGGGCGGACAGGCTCGCGAAATACAGGTTAACCTGGATATGGATAAGATGCGGGCGCTAGGAATCACCCCAATTCAAATTCAGGGGCTAATCAGAGCCTCAAACCTCGATTTCCCAACAGGGAGTTTACGGGGTACTGAAACCTCTACCATTGTGCGCTTATCGGGTAAACTCGAAAGCATTGAGCAGATTCGAAATCTGGTAATTACAACCTTGCCAACAGGCAGCCAAATTAGGCTTGAAGATGTTGCCGAAATATCCGATGCCATAAAGGATGCCACCACGCTTGCCCGTGTAAATGGAGAGGAAGCCGTGCTGGTAAACTTACTCAAGCAGGGCGACGCCAACGCCATTGAGGTAAGCGATATGGTTCGCAAACGTATTACTGAACTGGAGAGGGAATTTGTTGACGAAGGCCTAAGTATGGAAATTGCACAGGATTCAACCGACTTCACCCGCCAGTCAATCAACTCGGTTATTAACGACTTGCTACTGATTGTTCTACTGGTTACCCTTGTGATGCTGTTTTTCCTGCACAGCTTTCGCAATGCGCTAATTGTTATGACCGTGGTACCCGTATCGCTAATTGCCACATTTATTGGCATGCAGCTATTAGGTTTCACGCTGAACTTGATGTCGCTGCTGGGGCTTTCGCTCGTAATTGGCGTGCTGGTTGACGATGCCATTGTGGTGATCGAGAACGTGTATCGACATATCGAAATGGGTAAAAACCGCATTCGCGCCTCGTACGATGCCATGAAGGAAATAGGTTTTGTGGTGATCTCCACTACGGTTGTGCTAGTGGTGGTTTTCCTCCCCGTTGCGCTTACTGACACGTTGGTATCGGATATCCTACGCCAATTTTCACTTGTAATTGTAATAGCTACAATCATTAGCACCCTTGCAGCGCTCACGCTAACTCCAATGCTAACCTCACGGTTTGCAAAGGCCGATAAAATTTCAGGCAAAGGTTTTTTTAGAAAGATTTTGACTGGTTTCGAAAAGCTAATCGAAGGGTTTAGCCTATGGATTTCGAATATTCTATCGTGGTCGCTATCGCATAAACGATGGGTTGGGCTAATAGTAACCTCCATTGCCATTGCTGTATTCTCGCTTTTCCCATTAGGATACATCGGGTTTGAGTTCCTGCCGAGTGTGGATAGGGGCGAATTTATGGTGCAACTCGAAATGCCCAAGGACATCTCAATTGAGGAATCAAACGCACTTGTTCGCAGGGCTGAGGATTGGATGCGCTCGCAACCCATTGTTTCAAATGTAATTACCACCGTGGGCTCCACCAGCGACAATACGCAGAGCACCCGAGGCACGGCGTACCTCGCCGAGATGAATGTTGAACTGGTTGCTCGCGATAAGCGGAATATGGAAACCAGTCAGTACATCACCTTTATAAAGCAACCTCTCTCCGATTTTCTGATGGTTGCCAAGATAAAGATCTTTAACGTTGCCCTAACCGGTGAGGCATCCAAGGCTGCCGTGGAGTACGTAATTAGTGGTACTAACCTCGACACGCTGATGATTTTTGCCGAGCAAGCCCTGGAGATTATGCGAAGCATACCGGGTACAATGCAGCAGGAACTATCGGTGGAGAGCGGAACACCCGAAATATCGGTGGTGGTAAATCGCGATAAGATGTCGGCGCTTGGCCTTACTATGGATAATGTTGGGCTTACGATGCAAACTGTTTTTCAAGGGAACAACACGCTGAAGTACACTGAGAATAACTACGAGTACGATATCAACATAAGAGCCGATAGGATATATCGCCAGCAAACAGGTAACGTGGAGGGGTTGACCTTTGTGAACAGCCGCGGCGAATCTATTAGGCTCGACCAATTTGCTGACATCAACCTTAGCACCGGACCGAATAAATTGGAGCGATATAACCGCAACAGCTCAGTAACCATACGATCGCAGGTTCTTGGTACAACATCGGGTACTGTATCAACCCAGTTTTTAAATGAGATAAATACTATGGGTATCCCTAGGGGAGTAAAAATTGAGGCTACTGGCGATTTAAAATCAATGGCTGACTCCATGAGCGTTTTAACGGCTGCACTGCTGCTTTCCATTGTTCTAATATACTTAACCATGGTGGTTCTGTACAACGATTGGACCGACCCATTGGTGGTGATGTTCTCCATCCCACTTTCAATTCTGGGTGCCATACTAGCCCTTGCGCTTACCAATACGCCCCTAAGTATCTATGGCATGCTAGGTTTGGTAATGCTTATTGGCCTTGTGGCCAAAAATGCCATTCTACTTGTCGACTTTGCCAACGAGGCCATAAGCCAAGGAAAAACTGCCGACGAAGCTTTAATTGGAGCGGTAAAAATTCGCACACGACCTATCCTCATGACAGCCATTTCAACCATTGTTGGGATGCTACCCGTTGCCCTCTCAACTGGTTCTGGAGCCGAACTTCGGAATGGTATGGCATGGGTAATTATTGGGGGCATGGCCCTATCAACCCTACTTACGCTAATTGTGGTTCCAGTGGTTTTCAGAATATTCCACTCACGCAAAAGCAAAAAGCCAAAGTTAGATGTTGAGTTGATGATGCATGAATAGTTTTTTTTGGTTTGTTTTAGAAAGCAAGTATGGACTAAAATAAAAATGAATTGATTTTGGTGATCTGAATTCTGATTCAATCTTTTTTTCTATTTTTATTCGCAGTTAGAATTGATTCATTAAACATTTTTCTGTTTAATGGGTTTATGCAACGTTTAATTAGTATCCCTTTGATATTGTAACATTGACAAAGTCCTTGCTTTTCAATATCGGGCAATTTTTTGCCTTTATATACAATGCCATCAAAAGTTCAAAGTTGGCAAAGATTCTACTTCTGATAGTTTTCCTAAAAATTCTCATTTTCTACGGTTTTCTCAAAGGATTCCTGTTTCCCCGATACCTCAAACCTAAGTGGGAGAGTAATGAGCACCGTAGCAATGAGGTAATCAAAGATCTTTTGAACAAACCTAAAACCTTTTTCTATGTTCGATCTTATTGATATGACTCTGGTAAACTGGAGTAGGTTGCAGTTTGCCATGACTGCCATGATCCACTGGCTCTTTATACCCATTACCATTGGTACAACCTACATCATTGCCTTTGCGCAGACCATTCATGTTAAAACTGGCGATTCGCACTGGGAGAAGATAGCAAAGTTTTGGGCTAAACTCTTCGGGATAAATTTTGCCATAGGTGTTGGAACTGGCATTATCCTAGGTCTAGAGTTTGGAACAAACTGGAGCAATTATTCTTGGATCTCTGGCGATATCTTTGGGGCACCCCTTGCTGCCGAAGGATTAATGGCGTTCTTTCTGGAGTCAACATTTATTGCAGTAATGTTCTTTGGGTGGGGAAGGTTAAGCAAGAAATTCCACCTTGTTTCAATTTACCTTGTGGCATTGGGTGCAACCCTCTCATCACTTTGGATTTTAGTGGCCAACGCTTGGATGAACTACCCTGTGGGCATGATGTTCAACCCCGATAATGCCCGTCATGAGATGGTCGATTTCTGGGCTGTTCTGCTTTCTCCATTTGCCATCAACAAGTTTCTGCATACCATTGCATCGTGCTTTGTCATTTCATCATTTTTTGTGATTGCCGTGAGTGGATGGTATTTGCTTAAGAAGAGGAACATACTTCTGGTTAAACGTAGTATTATTCTAGCATCGGTTTTTGGCCTGCTCTCAAGCCTTTTTGTTGTCCTTACTGGCGATGGTTCGGCTTACAATGTGGCGCAGCATCAACCCGCAAAGTTGGCGGCTATGGAGGGGATGTACGATGGCAAGGAGGGTGCTGGACTGGTTGCATTCGGTATACTTAATCCGGGTAAAAAGATAGGAGATGATATTGAAGATTTTGTGGTGAAGATTGAAATACCAAAACTCCTTTCGTTCCTTGGCTATCGAAAATTCGATGCTTTTGTGCCTGGGGTAAACGATCTTGTTTATGGTAACCAGGAGCAAGGCATTCTTTCTGCCTCTCAGAAAATGGAGAAGGGGAAAATGGCTCTCGATGCCCTTGCAGCTTATAAGAGTGCTCAGGCAGAGGGTGATTTTGAATTGATGGAGCAATCCATGGAGGTTTTCCGCGAGAACTACTACTATATGGGTTACGGGCATCTTTATAACCCAGAGGGAATTATGCCTAATATCCCATTTATCTTTTACAGCTTTAGGATTATGGTGATGATAGGATTCTTCCTAATCGCTGTTGCTGCAGGATTCCTGTTTTTCGCCGTCAAGGACAAGCTCGAAAGAAACAAATGGTTGCTCCATGTGGGTATTTGGAGTTTTCCCCTCGCATTTTTGGCTTCCATGGCTGGATGGATTGTGGCCGAGGTTGGTCGGCAACCATGGACTATTCAAGGATTGCTACCAACCATGGTTTCAACATCGAACATCAACTCAAACGCTGTAATTCTAACATTCTGGATGTTCCTTGCCTTGCTTACCCTGCTAGTGATTGCTGAAGTTAAGATAATGATAACAACTATCCGTAAAGGCCCAGATAATAAAGATAATAAGGAAGGAGGTTCACATGTTTAGCGCACTTACACATTTGCAGCTTCAGCAATACTGGTGGTTTCTGATGTCGGTTGTTGGATCGCTACTGGTTTTCCTGCTCTTCGTGCAGGGTGGGCAAACCCTTATCAATATCCTTGGAAAAACCAAGGAGGAAAAGAATATGGTGATAAACTCCATTGGTAGGAAGTGGGAGTTTACGTTTACCACTTTGGTAATGTTTGCGGCAGGTATGTTTGCTTCGTTCCCCTTATTTT